>JAFGIY010000190.1 GCA_016929335.1 Acidobacteriota bacterium
CTTCCCGCAAGCCAGCACGATGGACGCTGGCAGTTCGCGGATAACGTCTCATTCATTAAAGGCAGACATCATGTAAAGCTGGGCGTAGATGTAAGCTACACATCGGTGATTCAAACGTTTCGCGGGAACTGGCGGGGTCTCTATTTATTTACCAGCTTGGACAACTACATTCGTGCAGCGGAAAGACAGACCAATCCGGCGACAGGGCAACCCTATCCTGCGGATTTCATGAGAATCTATTTCGGCAATGGACGATTTCAAGCCGGATTCTGGGATTTCGCCGGCTACCTGCAGGATTCAATTCGGCTAAGCTCCAATTTGAGCTTTTATGCGGGCCTCCGATATGAAGCCGCACTCATGCCTCAGCCACCAAAACCCAATCCGCTTCTACCCTATTCTGCCGAAATGCCCAGCGATCTGAATATGTGGCAGCCTCGCCTGGGCCTTTCTTGGAGTCCGGGATCCGATAACCGGACAGTAATTCGTCTCGGTGCCGGCCTTTTTAACGCGCGAACGCCCTATTTGCTGGTCAACCAGGCTTTCAACTCCAACGGCAATCCTGAAGTGGGAGTTACCTTTGACCTGGTAGCCCCACAGATCAATGCGATCCAGAAAATCCACCCGGAATTCGTATTCCCATTCGTTCCTGAGACTGCCAATGCACAGGATGCTTCCTATTTCACATCCTTGGGGCTTAACGTCAAGCCCGACGCCTCATTTTTCGCGCCCGACTTCCGGAATCCGAGATCCTTCCAGTATGGCGTATCCATTGAGCGCCGGCTATCCAATAGCCTCCTTGTGAATATTTCATTTGTTCACAGCCACACGGTCCATCTGGAGAGAATCAGGGATGTGAATTTACCGCCACCAGTGATTGAGCTTGATAATTCCACGCCACCTGTTGCGCGACCACGATTTGATCTCAGCGCCAGGCCTAATTCTGCATTCGGCATTCTTCGCCAACAGGAAAGCAGCGCCCGCTCAAACTACGATGCATTCATCATTGGTCTCGAACGGCGCTTCTCCAGGCTTCAATTCCGGACAAGCTACGTACTTTCCTACAACAAAGACGACGACTCAAATGAGCGCAACTATCTCGGGATCAACTATGAAAATGCATATGATCTCCAGTCCGAGTACCGGTGGAGCCGGAACGATATTCGCCATCGCTGGGTTTTGAATAGTGTATGGGATCTGCCTTGGGGCTTAAAGACAAGCTCAACAGTTGAGTGGCGTACAGGAACACCATTCAGCGCATTCACCGGTAGGGACAGCAATGGAGACGGGCAGCTTACCGATCGCCCGATCATCAATGGAATTCCACTTCTTAGGAATAGTCTTCGTCAGCCAAATCATTTCCAGCACGATCTACGGATCTTGAAAAGGATTTGTGTTGGAGAAGACACAAACCTGCACCTAAGCGCTGAGCTCTTCAACTTGTGGAATACGAAGAACTTTTTATATACCGCCAATCCCAATGAACAGGGGCCGGTAGGAGCCATTGGTTCATTATGGGGACCGGGACAGGCCCCGCTGCCGACATTCCGGGCTAAGCATCTCCTGGATGGATCCCTAAACATTAGTGGCCTGTATCCTGGGACACCATTTCAGCTTCAGTTTTCCCTGAGATATCAATTTTAACAGCTGAATATGAAGACAATTTATTGGTTCATTATTTTCATAGGTGTTTTCTGTTCACGATCTGCATGGCCTTTGGGAACACCTGTTGAATTGCTCCGGCAGGCTGATTCCTTTGCCGAACGCTATCAGTGGGAGAAAGCATTGCCTCTTTATAGAGAAGCGGAGAAGGAGCTTCAAAGTGTTGGTGAAACTCAGCAGGCATGGCTTGCCCGGCTTGGAGGCATTCGAGCCTCTGTCAAAGAGCATTCTCCGCACCAGATGCATGAGGCATTGAAAAGAGAAATTGGGCATCCTCCGGGTAACAGCAATCCGGCAATGTATCTCAGGGCTCTATTCCTGAAAGCGGATGTTGAATCTGATGTCGATGCGCTTTGCGCAGGTACATTCAGCACATCACCTCGCCGCCGCGAATGGCAAACAATTCTCACCTTGTCTCAGAAGCTGGGCGACAGTCATTTGGAATCTCGTGCCCAGGGAGAGCTTGGGCTGTTGAAGGTTTTGGATGGCGACCCTGCAGGATCCGATGAAGTATCCGCGATTCTTTGGCGAATGGTTGAAAATGGCGATGCGATGAATGAACTTCGATTCAGGACAGCCATTGCCAATCTTTATAACAGCGCAGGGAGAAGCCATGATGCCCTCGGTCATCTGGATCGCGCCATTGAATTGGCAGAACGGGAACAGGCACACTCTTATTTCCCCGTTTTTTTCGAAAAGGCGATAATCCTCATGGCATCCGACAGACTGCAGGATGCGCTGCCTCTGGTTGAGCATTGTGTAAGCCAGGCTCGCATTAACGGCTCCGCGGCCAACAACGCCCAGGCTGTATATCTACAGGGGAGCCTCTACTATAGATATGGCCGGATTGACGAATCCATACTCCTGCTGAAACGATCATTGAACCTGGCTGCTGAAATTGGTTACCACAGACTCATTTCAAGGATTTCCTTGGACCTTTCACAAATACACAGAACACGAGATGATCTATGGAAAGCATTGGATTGTGCTGACGTTGGTTTGCAGTCAAGCCTGAAGGCAGGCGATCCTATGGAAGCAATTCTCCATCTCCAGAATAAGGCGGCAATCCGGGCAGGCCAGGGCCGTTTCATCGAAGCGGATCGCCTCTATAGCGAAGCTCTGCTATCTCTGAATGGGCTATTGCAAAAATTTACGAGCGCACATGCTCGCGCATTCCTCGTTGCCAGGATGAGCAGCCTGTACAATGATTACTTCTCGCTTTGCCTCCATAAACTCAACGATCCGGCAAAAGCCTTCATGATTCTGGAACAGGCTCGCGGAAGAAGCATTTCTGATTCGCTTAGAGGACGCAGGACAGATTCCGCTTCAGCTGTAATAGAAAATGGGCAGAATCATTCAGGAAAATATGAAGAATCCCTCTCACGCCTGCAGGCGAAGTTGTGGGTAAAGAGAGATCCGCAGGAGCACCGTCGAATCCAAAGTGAAATTTTTGATATGGAGCAGCATCTTGGATCGAGCCGCGATGCCGGACGGCATAACATCGAGGCGCAGATATTTGCACCGATCCCTTTATCAGAGGTTCAAAAAAGCCTATATCCAGCTGAGATCATCCTTGAATATGTGCTGCGGGAACCTTCATCAACCTGTCTGGCGATCAGCCGATCCGGAGTTCGCGGAATCACGCTTGCTTCCAGACGGGTAATCGAGGAAGCCGTCGCCGGCTATCGTAAAGGGATTCTGCAAGGAAGGGATGGTGCTCAATACGCCCAAAAACTCCACACCTTATTGCTCGCCCCAATCCCGGATTTGGAATCCAAACTACGGATTATCATAGTTCCAGATGGGTTGCTGCATCTGCTCCCCTTCGAGGCGTTGCCAACACCCTCCGGCCGGCTCTTGCTGGAATCGCGCATTATTGATTATAGCCCGGCAGCCACAATTACCCATTTGCTCAGGAAAAATCCGGTGATTCGGATCGGCAAGCGCAAGTTCCTGGGAGTGGGGGATGTCCGGTATCCCGATTCCGATGAATCCGGATCCGCCTATTTCAATAATCAGCCTAAATCGGTCCGGTTGGAGGGTTCGCTTGAAGAGATTTCATCAATTTCCAAAGCACTGAATAGTGCTACCGAAACGGTGACTTTGTTGGGAGCAAATGCCAGTGAATCCGCAATCAAATCCCTCCATTTGGATGATTACGACATCCTTCATTTCGCCGTTCATGGCACATCGGATCCTGATTTTCCTGCCAGGTCCGCACTACTGTTTGGAACAAAGCACGATGCGACGGATGACGGGATCTTCCAAGCCTGGGAAATCAGCCGGCTTCGGCTTAAAACCGATCTCGTGGTTTTGTCGGCATGCGATACTGCTACGGGTAAGGTATTGGAGCAGGAAGGAGTATCCAATCTTGTGAAGGCATTTCTGCTGGCTGGGGCACGTACCGTTGTCGCAAGTATCTGGCCGATGGAGGACCGTTCTACGGCCGAGTTGATGAGCCGATTCTATTCATACCTGGCGAAGGGAATGGATAAGGGATCCGCGCTCCGCCATGCAAAATTGGATTTTGTAAAAGAGTACCAGGGCAATGCATTGCCGAGGCATTGGGCAGGAATGCTCATGATCGGTGAAAGCTCAGATTCACTCTTTGTTGAACCTTGGGAAAATGATGGTGGAAGGGAATTAAGGTGATAATAAAACATACTGTTCGGATCCTGGCTTTATTGTTCATTTTGATAGTGCTTTCCATTTTGAGTGCTCAGCTTTATTCCACCCGGACGGTTCCGCCGGTGGGCGATCAAATTGATCGAGACCCGGCTAAGCCCGGCGTTTTCCGAATTGCATTTGGTTCCTGCAACAAACAATGGAAACCCAATTACATGTGGCGGGCCATTATCAACTGCAAACCCGACCTCTGGATTTGGCTTGGAGACAGTATCGATGCTGCGGCTGAGGATATGGCATACCTGAGAAGCCAGTATGACAAACAAAAGCAAAATCCCGATTATACAGAGCTGCGGAAGAAATGTCCGATCATTGGCACCTGGGACGACAATGATTATGGAATGAAGAATGGCACCAGGCATTACCCAAAGAAAGCGGAAAGCCAGCAGCTGTTTTTGGATTTTATCGATGAGCCGAAAGATAGCCCACGCCGGAAACAGGAAGGGATTTATGCTTCCTATCGATATGGAAACCCAGGCAAACGTATCAAGGTGATTCTTCTTGATCTGCATTACGATGCTGACGCGCCTGGCCCGGGCAGCGATCTTCTTGGAAATGCCCAATGGGAATGGCTTGAAGCGGAACTTAAGGACAGCAAAGACGACATTGTTATTATCGGGTCAAGTCTGCAACTTCTCTCGTGCGAGCATCCCTTTGAGCATTGGGGCAATTATCCAAAATCGAGAGCACGATTCCTTCAATTGCTAGCAGCTGCAAAACTAAAACTCACCATTATCCTAAGCGGCGATCGTCATCTCGCAGAGATGTCCAGATTAAATGATCCGCGATTCTCTTATCCACTTTATGATGTCACAAGCAGCGGCCTCACCCACCATGTCGATTTCTTCTATCACCTTAGAGCCTTATTCTCACCGGAGAAGGATCAATATTTAATTGGAAAGCCATTCCATGAAAATAGCTATGGAGTGATTGATATCAACGTTTCTATTGAATCATTAACAGTGATCCTGCAGATCCGTGACCGGGAGAACCGCATGCAACGTCAGGTGTCGATATGATCCAATTTTAGAATATTGATAACTTAGCAGATGAATGATTTGTTCATTGAGCTTTAGTAGCAAGAGATGCTGCGAAAATATTGCTGATATTGTCCACACATTCGAATGTCCGGTTTAATATCTGGTTGAACCGGAATTGGAAATTTACTGATGTGGAGGGAAATGCAAATCAAAGTCGCTGGGTTTGACTTGTACTCTTGCATCAGGGTGCACGCGTATATCAATTCGCGACATCCCGCAAGAGTGAAAGCCTTCAGAATTCATCCGTTGACTCACCTTTTTTTGCAAACGTTGATTCCCACCTACTACCCATATGTTATATCCAAGCCTTTGCATAACTCTTAGTACTCCAAGATCGGGTAGTCTAGTTCCAGCTCTGTGAAATTGTGTTACTAGCGCTATAGTAGGATGAGGGCTTTTCGTAACAAGCTTACTAAAGTCCGGATGGAAGCCAGTTCGAGAGCCATGATGTGGCATTTTGAGAAGGCCGATCCGCAAATCGATCTCCGATGCGCACCCGTCTTCCCGGATTTGCAGTGGAACCCAGACCGCCGCCTTCTTTATATTTTTCTTTTTCCGGCGTGGACTCAGCTTGCGACACTAATAATCCAGCGTCGACAAGTTGATCTGATGTGCTTCGCAACATTTCTTTCGCGTCTGGCCGATCTTTTTCAAAGCGTCGATATGCCGCTGCCAATGATTTCTATATTCTGGATTTTCCCTCATGAATCCCTCCCTTGTCAGAGGGAATAATAGGAATTTGCTGGCGGAGATGATAGGTGGGCAATTAATGCACTCTTGCCCATCGTCTGTATTTTACTTGGCGGCGAAAAAGCCCCGTGTCTATATGAAGAGCTTTTTCGCTACCTGACCAGAAGCGGGAGGAGAGAGTGAATAGCGCGATATTTTAAAAGCGATTCAAAACCCGCTTTTTGCTTGACGACAACCGACCTTCTCATGGAATGGCTGAAAGCCCGAACCATTCTGGGTGTTAGACAGCCTCCGAAGCAGAAACCAGAAGCTCAAATGCTATTCGACTCGAGGAGAACTCTTTCATCGAACTCCCTATTTTATATTATAATGCCGATTCGGAAGCTGGGCAAAGCAACAGAAAAAGATTACGCTAGTTAGTGGCAAATGCCATAGCTTTGAAGCGAAAGGGAGAAAATTCGGCGTTGCCTTCCATCAACAATCGGTGAACCACTATGAACATTTTTTCTCGATGCCTGCGGATATGCGTTTTGTTCGTCATAACTGTCCTGGCAGGTCACGAATCCTCAAGTGCGGGGCAGGAACGCATGCAAGCAGCAGACTGCTTTCCATTCGAATCGCTTCCGGATCCTCTGCGCCAACGCGCAGAGCGGTTACTGCTGAACGCCCTCGATAGCCAGGCGCTATACACGATTGCAGCCGACATCAAGCCGATGAGCAGCAGCTTCAATCCCATCGATGAACCGCATTTCTACGACATGCCGGGCGTCTACATATTGGGTTTGCTCATTATTATCACTATCCCCGCAATCCTGAGGTGGCGCAATGTCTGGCGAAGCAACCGGACGGTGATCGTTACAACGTCTGGTATTGTTATGTTGTCCCTCGGGTTGTTCAGGATTTCAGTCATCGCCTCCCGCAACGCCGACGAGCTCGATCAGATCATGCGCACGTGGACATGTGGGGGCGAAATTTCTGGCAGCCTGTATCGTTTCAAATCGATCTACGACGGTACTCAGCAAATGGATATCTATGTCTTCAACATTCCTCGGATGGCAAAGACCATAATCGAACACTCAAGTCTGTTTGCCGCCATCGAAGTTTCCTCCTCCTCCTCTGCACTCGACGTCGTCAGGAATGTGAACCGTGCAGACAGGGCCACGGTGCACCGATGCAACGGGCTATTGTTCGGCTATCCTGAGGATGCGGTTGGATTTTTCGTCGATGCCGAAAAGCATATGCAGGCGACAGGTGAGCGAGTCGAGCGCGACTTCGTATCGCTGCCGACCTTCCTGGGAGATCATTACTATAGCTATGTGGTGCCGAAGGGGGCCGGACGGTCGAACGCTGACCGCATCCTGGCTGCCCGCGTGCAACCTGTGTTTGACGAGTATCTCAAGCGGCGTGCCCGCCACATTCGTGATGATTCGGGAGCCGGCGCGCTCTCGCTGGTGCGGGAGTGGTTTGACGATGGTGCGGGTCATGTGCGCCCGTCTAATGCATGGCGCCGTCACACCGAGACCGGGAATCATGCCCGGTAATCCCGTAGGAACATAATCAGCCAGCGGCATATCTAATGATCCAGACCTCCTCTGAGCTTCGAGAAGTACCTTGCCCCGAAACTATCCATACCCGTTTCCACATCCGGTCCTTAGCTGGAGAAATGCGGGCAAAATGCCGGATGCTGAGCTGATTGGCGTTGGCGGGATTTCATCATGCGCAAAGGCTGTAGTCACGGATGCAGTTCAGAGCCAGCCTGTGATGGGGAGACACAGGGGAAAGGATAGCCTGAATAACCTGCCAAGTCGCATCCGGTTCCGCACGGAATGAACGTGTTACAATTTCCGGGCAAAAGTTTATGTCCAGCGTCACCGACAACTCCCAGGAAATAGCGTACCGGCTGAACCAATCCATAATAGCTGCCAGGTATACGAAACCATGCTGCATTCGGATGTAGGCGATGTCCGCCCCCCACACTTGATTTGGGCATGCGATTGACAATCTTCTCAGCCGATATGGATACATTCGAGGTCCCGGTGCCGGAGTGGATGAGTGCGGCATGGCATAAATGGCTTCCAACCCCATTTGATGCAAAAGCCGCCGTACCCGCTTGATATTGAATTTGTACTCCTTTTTGACAAGCCACCAGCGCATCTTTCGGACACCGTAGAATGGCGTTCGCGTATATTGTTCGTCTGTAAGACGCATAAATTCAAAATTCTCTTCCGTCTTTTCCCGATGCACATAATAAAGCCCCGAACGGGATACCCCCGCCAATGCACAGTGCTCGATAACGCTCAGATGGGGTTTAATCCATGACCGCTTTCTCTCTGGCCCGACAGCCCCGACCTTTTTGAGCAAGTCCGATTGTACCTGCAGCTTTCCGACTTTTTCGTGCAGCGACGACTTCAATGCTTCCTCGGATTCATTGCCCCGAAGTCGATGGTCTATGAATATTTGGAGCAAGGCTTCAGTGACCTGACGCTTCCATGTGGTTACTTGATTAGGATGCACGCTGTAATTGCTCGCAATTCCCTGGAGAGTGCGTCGTTCCTTGATGGCTTCTAATGCAACTCGTGCTTTGAACTCTGCGCTGTAATTTGGTCTCTGTTTCGTCTTGATCGGCCTCATCGCTCCTCCTGCTCGGAGGCCATGATTTTGCACCTTAAATACCTGTCCGAATTATGGGGAGCACCTCAAGAAATTACACCCCGGATATCCAAGATATTAATTCCTTGACATGATTATTTAAATTTTCTAGGATCGTATTATCTATTTATATAAAATTGCATAATTGCTTGTTCCGCTTCTAATGTTGTCGTAAAGCTTCGCGATGAATGCGGCCAAAGGATAAGCATTTTATGCTAATAGGTAGCCCTATATATCAAGCACGTCGTCATCTTTCGACTGATCAGATGATAGACAGAGGTCGATCACTTTTACCTGAAAGGACAATATGATTACACGCAGAGAGTTTTCCAAAATTGGGTTAGGTATGACTGTATTTTCCGGAAGTGTTCATGCCATGCTCGGTTCCGGAGAAGGCGATGATGCCCATTCCATTTTGTCACCCAGAGAGTGGGCTGGCTCTAGACGCGTGGGCATACGTGTAAATGGATCCTACTGGGGTGGAAACAATGAACAAATAGATATGTTATCCGGAAATTTGAATTATTCTTTGCCGCTTGTTACTGCCGGAGGACGAGGAAAATATCTTAAAATTCTATGCAGCTATAACTCTCAAATATGGGAACATGACAGCAAAAAGACATTGGCTTATGCGAATGATGTGGGCTTTGGATACGGATGGCGCATCCAAATAGGCTCAATCGTGCCAAAGCTTTCCGAAAAGGAATGTGTAGGATATACTTTTATTAACAATTCTGGAGCCGAATATCCACTTTCTTTTTCTCAAGGAGTGTGGATATCTCTTCAAGGCCTTTATATCAGTTATGACCCCTCTAAGGAGAGGCTGCAGTTCCCAGACGGCACTTTCTGGATCATGGGATGCGCGTCATCGGCTGGAGAGGCAGATGCGGGGACCAAGCATCCAACATTAATCCAGGATAGAAATGGCAATCAGATCATAATCCGATACATGAAGGGTTGCGACTCTAATGATATAAATTCAAGTGCACGCATTCAGGAAATTCAAGATTCCCAAGCAGTTGATTCGGCATCTGGTCGGAAAACCTATAGCTTTATATACGACGCAGGACAGGTTCCACATCTGCTCACAATTATAAATCACATAAGCAATGCCGAAATCTGGTCATTCGCGTATGAAGCCCAAAATCTTTCTTCACCATTTGGAGGTCATGACGGCCATGGGCCTATTCATATCCTGAAATGCATCCAAAAGGAAACCGCACCACCGCAAAGTTTTAGTTACAACTCATTTGGTGAATTACAGCAGGTTCATATGCCCTATGGAGCTTGTTACCGATGGGATTATGTATCCGGCCAGAATGGCGTTCGCAGAGTGATTCAGCGCGGAATTGTATTGTCTCAGGGAAAACAAGAAGCTATCTATAAAATCAGCACGAATAATCCAAAGAAAAGCCGATATCTGACCACGTTAGCGGAGCCCCACAATTTCGCAAAACGAATAGGGAGTTTTGATGGCGATCCACAATCATCAACCTATGGGCTGCTAAGCGCTCTCGAAGAGCTGGATCGATATAATAAAGTGCTTCGTCGCACTACAAATCTCTGGAAAATGACATCTTCAGGTGTTCCATATATTGGCACGATTTCTATCAGTCTTGATCCTGACACGCCGGATGAAGCGATAAGCAAGAATGAATTTGATCGCGATCTATTCGGAAATCTGGTGGAAAGCAAAAGGTATGATTTTAATATTTTATCGAAGCCCATTGCGGTTGTCAGAAATAGATATATGATGGATCCATCATATATCTCGCAAGGCATCTGCAATCTCCTTCTGACCACATCGATAAGTAATGAAACCGAGACGATCGAACTGAGACGTAATCAATACGATAGCACGCCGTTGGTCGATCGCAGCAATTTGTCTGAGCATGACCCATATTATGGGCCATCTTTAACGATTCGTGGCAATTTGACCGTAAGTACCGTAGGTGAAGTTTATCATCGAATAAAATATGACATTACGGGACAGATAATTTCTTTTGAAGATGGTGTTGGAAGTCAGCTGGCATTTACCGACGACAAGATGGAAAACAATACCAGAATTCAGAAAATTATTCCTAATCAAAATGAGGCGCTAGCCCTGCAAACTATGTCGACCACAAATCGTAAAGGTGTTGAAATATTGTCGCCATCCGGAGGCAAAATCGAAATCAGCGCGGACGATTGTGGGCGAAAGATGTCGGTGTCAAATTCAGATGGGATTGAAGAGTCTTTATC
>JAFGIY010000191.1 GCA_016929335.1 Acidobacteriota bacterium
ACAGCCGCGAAGCGGCTGCGAAACGAAGCCCAGGGTTGGCTGCGTTTTTTGCAGCCAACCCTGGGGATGATGTGCCATTGGAGTCAATCCTGAAAGGGTTGAGCGAATACGCAACCCTTTCAGGGCTTCTGCAGAGCAGACGCCAGATTTGCCATTAGAAAGATCAGGCAAAGCGCGGCATTAATGCAGGATCCCTCTGAATTCAGCTTTCACGGCTTAAGGAAAATGTATAAACTCCATGTCGCGGCTGAAGCCGCGACCCACATGGAAATTTTTGCTTATGCAGATTGCGTCATCGCACCACGGTTTTCAAACCCATTATTGAGTTTTGAGTCAGTCTCTTGCGCCCCAAGAAGGATCCATCTGTTACAGCCCATTAGTTATCATCAAGTATGCATATCATATTGCAGCTCAGAAGCTGCTTGAACAAATCGGAATAACGGAACTATAGTTCCTATGTCAATTATGAATTGGACGATATTTTGGCATGCTCCATGACAAAAAGCCGACCCCGATACCGACCCCGACCCCGACCCCGACCCCGAAATGATATTACTTGGCATTCCAGGCGTGGTCGATTATTCATGGGAGTATTTGTCAATATAAGGGTGACAGCGTCTCGCTGCCTCTGAATTGCCCGGGTTCAGATTATTGGAAGAACTGAAATATACACTCCAATCAGGATGAGATTGCAGATGAGTCCATATGGCATTCGTGATACCCATGTGATAAATAGACATGCAAGCGGCTTGCAGGAACACGGTCCATTATCTGCGGGTCTTTTAAAAACAGGGGATTCCATTTCAGGAGAGGATTCTCGTGACCGTAACAATTGCATTCGCAGTCCTTGGCGCCGTAATTCTGATAGGCTTTTTCGCCAACCTGCTTTTTCGAGCGACCAAAATACCCAGCGTCCTCCTGTTGATTGGCATCGGCATTGTCCTGGGCCCGATCACCGGCTGGATTACGTCTGCATCTCTTATCGATATTGCGCCGTTTTTTGGAACCCTGGCCTTGCTGATTATTCTCTTCGAAGGAGGCCTGGAACTTGATATTGAGAGTGTAATCACGCAGGCGCCCAAGGCCGCCTTTCTCGCTATTCTTGTATTTGTATTTTCAGTAGCCTCGGTGGCGCTTTTTGCGTTTTTTGCCCTCAAGATGAGCTTGTTCCATTCACTGCTGACCGCGGCGATTTTCGGGGCGGGAAGCCCGGCCATCTGTCTTCCTGTAATATCCGGTCTGAGTATCAGGAAAGAAATCAAGACTTTTCTCAAGCTGGAATCCACGCTGGGAGACGTTCTGCTTATCGTGACGGTCCTGATTATGTTGGATTTCCATGCCACGGGAAGCCATAGCTCCATGGAAATGATTTCCAGGTTCTTTGCTTCATTCGCGGTAGCGCTGATCGTCGCGACAATTGCAGGTGTGATGTGGTCGCGGCTTATCGGCTGGATTGGAAAAGAACCTCTCGCCTACATGCTTACGCTGGGATTCGTTTTCCTTCTGCATTTTTCCGTGGAAGAACTGGGCGGAAGCGCTGCAATGGCTGTTCTCATATTCGGGATCCTGCTGGAAAACACGCATGTTGTGGCCGGCCGCATCAGCGAACGGGCGCGATACCTGTTTGGCCTCGATATTCGTGCCGAGCAGTTCGTTCTGCACGAATTTATGAAGAACATTACCGCGGAGCTTTCTTTTCTTATTCGTACCTTTTTCTTCGTTTATTTAGGACTGATCCTAAGCTTCCGGGACATAACGTTTTGGATTGCAGTCTCCAGCATTGCGATAGTGCTTCTGCTGCTGGGCAGCCGGTGGCTTGCCGTTCACAGCATGAAAAGACGGAGCCGTTTTACAATCGGAGAAATGCAGATTGTTTTATCCATGATTCCGAGAGGGCTCGCTACCGCCGTAATGGCCTTTATCCCTGCTCAATATAATGTTTCCGGAACGGAGCTTCTGCCGGTCTATGCCTTCACGGTAATCGTGCTTACAAATGTCCTGATGACTGCGGGCGTTGTTGCAGCGGAAAGACGGCTGGCTCGTGAAACAAGCGCTGAATCTCGCGCTGCTGAAATAGAGCCTCCGCTGCCGGTTGTGCAGGAACCGGAGATGAAACTGCCGGCCGAAGAATTCGATGCTTCGGATTTGATTCCGGAAAGAAAACGTCCGCTTCCGGCTGCAGCAGAATCCAGAACACCGGCCGCGCCGTTATCCTTTACAGGCTACATGTCCCGGCTTTTCGAAATTCTTCCTGAGGAGCGCGAGTGGAGGTATATCGAGGCAATCAAAGCATCTTCCTTAGCGCAGCCCCGGTTCTGGGCGCAGATATTCTTTGCGGCGGTTCTGACGGCACTTGGGCTCGTGATAAATCAGAGTGCTATTATTATCGGCGCTGCCTTGATTGTTCCGATTGCCTGGCCGGTGATAGCTGCCGGCATGGCCCTGGCGGTCGGAGACATCTATCTCTTTTTAAAACTGCTTTTCAAACTTGCGCTGGTGGCCGCTTTGACGGCCTTCTTGGCGGCATCTTTCAGCGGGCTGCTTCCGTTCAGCGCTATTACGGCTGAAATCGCGTCCCGTACCAAGCCGACCATTCTGGATTTTATGGTTGCATTTTTTGCCGGCATGGCAGGCGCTGTGATGTTGTTTTCAAGAAGAAGGATGCTGCAGTTTCTTCCGGGTGCGGTCCTTGCTGTGACGTTGTTGCCGCCGCTTGCAGTTATGGGGTATGGTCTTGCGAACGGCATCAACGCTGAAATTTTCCGCGGAAGTGCCGTGCTTTTTGCCGCCAACTTTTTTGCCGCAATTCTGGGCGCATCTTTGATTTATGCGGTTGCAGGGATGCCGGCAGTCGCCGGATTAAAGGGAATCCACGATTGGAAGCAGCGTGAGTTAGCCCAGCCTGTTGTGGAACTGATTTTTAAAGGTCTGCGGCTCAAAAACCTTGCGGGAAGGACCGGCAGTGTTCGCTCGCGTCTGGTAGTTGCTGCGGTTTTTCTGCTCGCTCTCGTTATTCCTCTTCAAATGGCCTTTAATCAGCTAAGTCTGGAATTTCGCGCCCGCCAGGCGATCACCGAGGTGCAGAAGATGTTCGAATCGCCGGGGCGCTCTGCGATCATAAATTCTGCATCAAGCATAGGTGAGAACGAGATTGCCGTGCGAATACAGGTGGCCACGAATTCTTTCTTCTCATCATCGGATATCCGGCACTTTGAAGAAAGGATTTCGGATCGGACAGGAAAGCCGACGCATCTGGATCTCGTGCAGAGTCTCAGTGATATCGGAGAGGGCGAAAAGATACGCGGGATGCTCAGGCCGGAGCTTCCCGCCCCCGTAAAATATATAACGACCATACCCGAGATGGCGGTCGATTTGCGTGAGGAAATAGAAAAAAACCTCAATACTATTCCATTGCCTCAATCCATAGCGCTGCTCCGCGCCGGCGCCGAACTGGATCTGGGACGCCAATCTTCATACTACAGGATAGAATACCTTGCAGAGGTTCCGTTGAACGAAGATGCCGGGGAGCTTCTGGCAAATATTCTGGAGCACCAGATGAAGCTGACAAAAGGAAGTCTGAGTCTGGTGCATGTCCCCGCACGATATTCCTTAGATCCGGATCGCAAAGGCGTCCTTTCCGCTGAGGATGAAGCACAGCTTCAAAGCGTGCAGAGTCTTCTGGCCCGGTTCCCTCAATTGGGCGCGGATGTAAAACTGCCCGGTACAGCCGATGAAAAATACGCGGATAAGCTCCGCACTGCGCTTTTCGATCTGGCCCCCGCATTGAGAAATTCCAGCAGATCAGAGATCTCCTCAAATCAGGGACAGGACGGCGTGATAACCATTGTTTTGCGGCCTATGTCCGCCGCTCCCGATGAAATGGGCATCAGCCGGCGTCCTTAGCCCGCATGAACATGTTCGGGAAAGATGCACGAGCATGGCAATGAACGATGCATATCGGTTCATCTACAGAGATTTTGGCGGCTTTATCACCTTTTTACCGGATAGACCCATAACCCATGCAAAGATAAAATGATAACGGAATCGCCTCTGTGTTAAGAGAACTGGGAGATGCGATCGTGAGAATATCGAAGTCTGATTGCATCCGCAGGCGTTGGTGGGATGAGATAAAATTCTGATGAATGACCGCATGGAGTCTTTATCTTTTGCTTCTTTGCGTTTTGCATAAAGGCGATGGCTTGTATAATTGTCGAAAGAGAATGCAATCAGAATTAGGGCTGACCGCTGAAAGCTGACAGCGCGGACCTCTACCATTCACGAATATTTTGTTGCGGCCCCGGACCGCGTCAGGAAACAGATGCAAATGAAAAAAAAGATGATGGATCAATATTCAATGGAAAGATTTCGTTCGGAAGCCGAAAAGATTCTGTCGATAGCAGGCGGCTGTGCGTCGGTTGAAGAGGCAAGGCGGACATTATTTTCGCACGTCTCTGAAGAACAGTATGAGCGGTACGGTTCCACCGCAATTTCGCTCGGCGCCAGGCTTCACATCGCTCGAGATGCCGCTCGTGCGTGGCGCGGTCTTCTGACGGTCCGTTCCGATGAAAGGGCCGGCTTCAGCAACATTCAGGCACTTTGGGATCTGAGCCACGGAATCCCGCGGACGGATCTGCAACCGGGCTTTTATGCTGAGATGATCCATCTTGCACTTGGATTGGAAGGGGAAGCAGATCATTTGCAGACCGAAATCAACGAAACGGACAATTCAATTACAGGGCGGGTGGCCGCCAATCGCCGCTCGGATGAACTGGATCATTTATGGGCAGGAGTTGAAACAAGAATGTCCCGCTACGATGACGGCCTAATGGATAGCGTTCAACAGCGGCGCTTGAAAAGACGCTCCAGGATTCAGGCAAACCTGAATGCAACGGACAGGCAGTTTGCTGACTGGCGCTGGCAGGTGAAACATATTGCCCGAAATGCGGAAGAGCTGAAACGTATGGTTAATCTGCTGCCTATGGAAAGAGAAGCCATAAAGCGGGCAGCGAACGGCCGGCTTCCGTTCGGAGTCACGCCTTATTATGCCAGTCTGTTGGATGATGAGCCTGAATCAGGGCGCGATCGCGCATTGCGCGCGCAGGTCATTCCGCCGCTTGAGTATGTGGAGCGTATGCTCGTAAATCGAAACAACCGGGAGTGTGCCTTCGACTTCATGCTTGAACGGGACACTTCGCCAATCGACTTGATAACGCGCCGGTATCCGGCAATAGCCATCCTCAAACCGTATAACACATGCCCGCAGATATGTGTTTACTGCCAGCGCAATTGGGAGATTGATGAAGCCATGTCGCCGGATGCCTTCGCGAGTAAGGATAAGATAGATGATGCAATCCGTTTCATCGCACAGCGCCCGGCGCTGCGAGAGATACTTGTTACGGGCGGAGATCCCCTGGGATTGCCCGATGATGCCATTCTCGATATTCTTCGCAAGCTTGCATCGATTCCACATATAGAAGTGATCCGGATCGGGACCCGTACGCCGGTAACCATACCAATGCGCATTACGCCGAAGCTGGCAAAAGCTCTGGGAAGGCTGCGCGAGCCCGGGCGCCGCGAAATATGCGTGGTAACACACATTGAGCATCCCTATGAAATCACTCCCGATCTGGTCACTGCTGTGGATCGGCTCAAACGCCAGGGAATCTCGGTATTTAATCAGCTGGTATATTCCTTTTTCGTATCGCGGCGGTTTGAGGTATGCAAGCTGCGCATGCTTCTTCGACGGGCCGGCATTGAGCCCTACTATACCTTCATGACAAAAGGCAAAGAAGAAACCAACGCGTATCGTGTCCCGCTGGCGCGCTTGCTGCAGGAACAAAAGGAGGAAGCGCGTCTCCTGCCGGGATCGCGCCGGACTGACGAGGCGGTCTATAACGTTCCGGGACTGGGCAAGAACTACCTCAGGGCTTTCCAGCACCGGGATCTGCTGGCAATCATGCCGGATGGATCCCGTGTTTACGACTTTCATCCCTGGGAAAAGGGTATCGTGGATCGTGCGTCCTATGTGGGACACGATGTTCCTCTTCTCCAATACCTTTCAAGGCTGGAGGAAATAGGCGAGGATCCCGACGAATATTCGAGCATCTGGTATTACTACTGAACAGCTAAAGGAGGAGAGCCATGCCTATTGTAACCATTCGAGGTCATTTAGGAAGCAGCGCATCGGAAATCGGCAGGCAAATCGCCGAAAGGCTGCAGGTGGATTACATTGACAGACAGATTATTGCCCAGGTAGCTGAATTGCTCAATGAAAGCAAGCAGGAGGTGATAGCGAAAGAAATGCCGCCCGGAAGTCTTTGGGGGCGCATTGCCCGGGCTCTCGGTTTCGACAATACGATAGCAGGATCATATCCGATGGAGCCGGGATATATGTTGCAGTATTCCGGCGCCTACCTTCCTGCCTGGCAAATCCCTTTGGATGATACCCGCTATTTGGCAGGACTGGAGTCCGTAATCAAAGCGTTGGCACGAAGCCAGTCTGCTGTGATTTGCGGGCGCGGCAGCCAATTCATCTTGAAGGATCATCCGGGAGCTCTTCATGTGCTGATTGTTTCTCCATTGGAAATCCGCGTCAAACGCGTTATGCAAAACATGGGGAAGAGCAGGGAAGAAGCAGAGAAAGAGGTAGAGCACTCCGACGGCAGCCGCCACGAATTTATCAAACGATATTTCAAAGCTGAAATGGAGGATCCGCTGCATTACGACATTGTCGTGAATACGGAACATCTCAGCATTGAGAATGCGGCCTCCGTAGTCATCGATGCGCTCCCTTTCAAGGACAGGCTATAGACTGAAGCCATCTTGTTGTTTTCGTTTTCGGACCAAGAGGTGCTCATGGAAAGGCTGACGGAATTGTTCGGGTTTAATGCTCGGTATGTTGTTTACCCGGTTATCGCACTGGTGATCGCCGGGACCGCAAAATTTATCATCCACCGCTATCTGCGTAATTGGGCGAAGAAAACCACAGGCAAGATTGACGACAAAATCGTTAACTATTTGGATAATCTTGTCACGCCATTGCTGCTCATCTCCGTCCTTTATTTCATCAGCGCCTGGCTTCCCCTTGCTGCCAATTGGATCCGGTATATCCAGAAGGCGCTTATTGTAATTGCCATCCTTCTGGTATCTCTCTATTCCGCAAAACTGGTGTCCTCGATTCTGGTTGTTTTGCAGACGCTCAGGGAAAACTGGCAGCGATTTCTACAGCCGTTGCGGATGCTTTCGAACGTGCTTTTTGTATTGTTGGGAGTCGCGCTCTCGCTGAAGGCTTTAAATATCAGCCTTACGAATGAAGGAATACGTCTTGTCCGCATTGTCGGCATCATTATCGGCGCCTATGTGCTGCTGAAGATCATCAGCCTCGCGGTTGTGCATATGGAGCACCTTGTAGAGGACGGAGATACCACGAGCTTGTCGGAAGCCGAAAAGCGGGCAAGAACCCTTGGGAAAATCATCAACAGCACTGCCTTTGTCGTTGTGATCGGAATCGCCCTTATGATGATATTGAGCGAGTTCGGAATGAACATTATGCCGATCATCACCGGGGCGAGTATCGCCGGGCTGGGGATTGGATTGGGAGCGCAGAATCTGGTGCGTGATATCATCAGCGGATTTTTTCTGATTTTTGAGGACCAGATACGGGTGGGCGATGTTGCCAGGATAAATGGAACGGGCGGTGTTGTGGAAGCCATCCGGCTGCGGACGACAATCCTGCGCGATCTCGAGGGCGTTGTCCATATTTTCCCGAACGGCGGAATTACGCAGGTTTCCAACCTGACGAAGGAATTTTCTTACAGCGTTCTTAGCGTGGGCGTTGCTTACAAGGAAAACGTCGACGAGGTCATGGAAGTTTTGAAATCGATCGGAGAGAATCTTGCACAGGATGAAAGCTTCGGCTCGCTGGTTCTGGAGCCTATCGAGATTCTCGGAGTGGACGACCTTGGAGATTCTCAGGTAACCATTAAAATCCGCATAAAAACATTGCCTTTGAAACAATGGATAGTAGGGCGGGAGCTGCGGCGGCGGATCAAAAACACATTCGACAAGCGAGGTATTGAGATCCCATTCCCGCATGTCAGCGTCTATTTCGGCGAGGCCAGCAAGCCGTTCAATCTGGCAATGCAGACAACAATGCAGGAAGCGAGCCGGAATGAGGAGCATTAGCCGGCGGATATTGGAATCGGAGGCGGAATGGATAATCAGGAGCCCTTTGTTTTTCAGACCGAACGCCGGCTGGTTATGCTTACGGGAAAGAGCGCTCGAAACCTGACCGAGTTGCTGGATCACATCCGCGAGGTTTCCGGATCCTCGATCTTTTATCATACGCACCATCAGTACCTTTCGCATCATTTTGAGAAACCGGTATTTCACAGCGATTTTTCCAGCTGGACTTCTCTCGCTCTGCTTGAGGAGGCTCTTTCGGAAAAGCTGGCGGCAATTGACATACTTTCTTTCGGTTCCATTCGCGAGCTTCGGGAAGCCATAATCAAAACTATCGAATCGTATCTTGATGCAATTGGCGGGCGTCGACAGAATTGCCTGCCGGGTCAGGAGTTTCATTTTTGCGAATCCAAAAGCTTTATAATGCCCAGCGGCCTGGTGGCCCGGGATATCCCGGAGTTTTTTGCAAAACTGCCGAAGGTTGCCAACCCATCCCTGTATTTCCATTTTTTCGAAGCGCGTTTGCGGCTGGAACGGCCGACGAACGATTTCTCGAGCTGGCTGTCCTATAGAGGGGCTCCGGATCTGGCACAGGCCATTGACAGGTTGAATCCGTATAAGATGACAATGGAAGAACTTCGCGAAGAGATCATCAAGCTCGGAAATTAAGTGAGGGAAGCTTATGGCTGTCACATTGCATGATTATGAAGAGGTAGTCGGTTCGGAAGTCATGGATGAGATCCGTACGGTGGCAAGCCATGTGCGCCATAAGTCTCTGCAAAATATCAACTCGACGCCTGTCGGCGGAGGCGTGGCGGAAATCCTCACGCGGATGATTCCGCTCTTGCGTGAGCTTGGAGTGGATGCCTCATGGGATGTCATTAAAGGAGATGAAGCGTTTTTCAACGTGACAAAATCGTTTCACAACGCGCTTCATGGAGATGATGAGAGTATTTCCGAGAAGATGCTGGAGGTCTATCGTGAGAACACGGACGCGAATCTGCGCGACATGAATTTTACAGGGGATGTGGTTATGATCCATGACCCGCAGCCTGCCGGTCTTATACTGCGCAAGCCGGAAATCGGGCGGCAATGGATCTGGCGTTGCCATATCGACGTTTCCAGGCCTGATTTGATCACATGGAATTTCCTGAAGCCGTATGTTGAGCAATATGATGCCGCCATTTTTTCAATGCCGGATTTTGCACAACAGCTTCCCATTTCCCAGTACATGATTGCTCCATCCATTGATCCGCTGAGCGATAAGAATAAAGATCTGGATCAGGCTTGTGTTCAAAAGGTATTGGATGGATTTGGGTTGAATCCGGAGAGACCCATCCTGACTCAGATTTCGCGCTTTGACAGATTAAAGGATCCTCTGGGGGTGATCAGGGCGTATCAGCTGATCAAGAGGCACTGCGATTGCCAGCTCATACTTGCAGGCGGGGCGGCGGATGATGATCCTGAAGGGAAAGAAGTTTTGCGCGAGGTTGAAGAAGCGGCGGTTGATGACGCAGATATCCATGTTCTGCTTCTCCCGCCGTTCAGCGACCTGGAGATCAATGCTCTGGTCCGGGGATCGACGATAGTTTTTCAGAAATCAATCAAGGAAGGATTCGGGCTTACTGTCAGTGAGGCCCTCTGGAAAGGGAAACCCGTAATCGGCGGAGCCGTGGGAGGGATCAAGCTGCAAATCATCAATGGCGTTACAGGCTTTCTGGTTCATTCCCCCGAAGGGGCCGCCAATCGTGCGGTCGAATTGCTTCAAAATCCGGATTTGCGTCAAAAGCTGGGCGAGAATGGGCGGCGTCATGTAAAGGAGAATTTTCTTATAACACGCCACGTTAAGGATTACATGTTGTTGATGCTTGCGCTCGATTATCCGGCGGATCGAATCGTTCAATTGACGGCCGCTTGATATCCGGGATTTTCATCAGACCGCATTGCCCGGATTGTTACTTCCGGAGTTCCACGATTGTGGCTCCGCCGCCTCCTTTTTCGGGCGGCGCAAGGGCGAAGTTTTCGACCTGCGGGTGGCTGGAAAGAAATTCTGCAATCGCGTTTCTCAATATCCCCTTGCCATGGCCATGGATAATCCGGACTGTTTCCGCTCCTGACAGGAATGCCTGATCGAGAAACTTATCCACGCGGCTCAGGGCTTCATCGGCAGTCAATCCGATCACCTTCAACTCCGTGAGGATTTCGGGGGAGGCATCGACCATGGGACTCCGCGGCGTGGATGAAGCCGCAATAGTATGGCCGCTGCCCAATCTGACCAGATCGAGCCGATCGGCACGATAGCGAAGAGCTCCTATCATGATTTGATAGGTGCCGTCCCGGATGGATTCCACCGTGCCCTCTCTGTCCAATGACTGTACTCGCACCCGATCGCCCTCTCGGATTTCTTCGGTTGTGTCCGGCGCTTCAGCCGGCGTAGAACCGCCTGGGCGCCGCGATCCGTCGGAGGCTGCCTGCAGCTTGGCGGATTTGCGGCGGAGATCCATGGCTTGCTTTTCGGCTTGCCTTTTAATGCGAGCCGCTTCGACATGGTCCTTAATGACGCGGACGGCGCGGCTGCTTTCCTTCTTGAAATCGTCGAGTACTCGGGCGAGTCCGGATTCAAACTCTTTCTTACGCGACTCTTCCCGTTTGGCAAACTCCGATTCAAGCCGGGAATATTTGTCGGCAACAGCCGTTCGTTCTTCTTCGAGTGCAGCACGCAGGTTCTCCTGCTCATCCAGGCTTTCTTTCATCCGCCGCAGGTATTCTCTTGCGAGGGCATGGCTGGGTTCCAGAAGCCCTTTTGCATTGTGAAGAATCTCTTCAGGCACCTGCATCCGTCGCGCAATCTCCAGTCCGGAAGATGCGCCGGCAATGCCCAGGATCAAGCGGTAGGTGGGACGAAGCGTGCGCTCATCAAATTCGACGGAGGCATTTTGCACGCCCTCCGCCTGAGATGCCCACATTTTCAAGGCGGGATAGTGTGTGGAGGCGATGGTGGTCGCGCCCATGTGCCGGAAGAAATCAATGATGGCGATCGCGAGAGCTCCTCCTTCATCGGGATCCGTGCCGGTGCCGACTTCATCCAGAAGCACGAGTGCCGGCGGTTGCACCCGCTGCGCAGTGGAGGCTATGTTGCGCATATGCGCCGTGAAGGTAGACAGGTTCGCCGAGATGGACTGATGATCTCCGATATCCGCGAAGACCTGATCGAACACGGGCAGCAACGCCTCGGCGGCAGGAACGTGAAATCCCATCTGGGCCATGAGCGATAGGAGGCCAAGCGTTTTCAAAACGACCGTCTTCCCGCCCGCGTTGGGGCCGCTGATAATCAGAACCTGGTGCGTTTCTTCGAGTTGAAGAGAAATGGGCACCGGCTTTTCGCCGGTGCTCCGGAGCGAATTTTCAAGCAGAAGGTGCCGCGCATCGCGAAGCCTGTAGGCCTTGTTTCCGGAGATCTGCGGCGAGACGCACTTGAATTCGTTGGCGAACAGAGCTTTTGCCTGGGCGACATCCAATTGCGTCACAATTTCCAGAACCGATTTGATCGACTCGACGTTTTCCCGGAGAGCATCTGTTATGGAGAGAAGGATTCTGGATATCTCGATCGACTCCTGTTCTTTCAGGCGGACAAGATCGTTGTTCTGATCAATCACACTCATCGGTTCAACAAATGTGGTTTGTCCGCTGGAGGAGAGTCCATGCACGACGCCGGGAATAAGGCCGCGCGAATCCGTTCGGACCGGTATCACGAATCGGCCGTTCCGGAAAGTGATGATTTCCTCCTGCACTGCATGTTCCTGCCCGCGGAATATGGATTCCAGTGTTCGATGTATGCGATGCCGGCGTTCAGCCACATCTTTCCGGATGATGCGGAGTTCCGGACTGGCGTCATCGTCGATTTCGCCGTTTGGAAGTATTTTCCCATGAATCGAGGACAGCAAAGGTCTTAAGTCCGGGATGCCGGATGAAATACGCAGCAAATTTGGGAATTGGCCGGAAGCTTCCGAACCCTTAATCAGCTCTTTGACTTCCTTTCCAATGAAAAGCAGCCGCTCGATCGCCAGGATTTGCTTCGGTTCGAGGCTGATGCCTTCAATATGAAGCTGGGCTACAAGAGGGGAGAGATCCTCAATGCCGGAAAGCCCAAATCTGCCGCGAGCATTCAGGAAACCCACGCACTCACCTGTTATTTCCAGTTCTCTTTGGATTTCGGCGCGCGAAGTCGATGGGCGCAGGCTTTGCATGCGGCCCCGGCCCGGCACAGTCTGAACATGCCGGGCTGCAAGCCCGATCAGATCTCGCAATTCCAGCGTCTCAAAAGTCTGTTCATCCATACCAGCTCCCCAAAATCAGGAATCTCCTTCAGCTTCTCTGCAGTGGACTGCAGTGGACTGTTGTGGACACCCGTTTTTCGTTGCCATTATAGTGTAGCCTCGAAGATTTTTTTTCGATAAAGTATGAAGTTTCTTCCGGTGGATATATGAGAAAAAAGGATTTTGTTTCTATTAAAGACTGGTCGACGGACGAACTGACCCGGCTGCTGGCCGACGCCCGCGCCATCAAAGCAAATCCATTGAAATACAGCCGGAAACTCGAAGGCAAAGCTCTTGCCATGATTCTGGAAAAGCCTTCGTTGAGAACCCGGGTGAGCTTCGATGTCGGCATCCACCAGCTGGGCGGATTCTCTATGTGTCTGACCAAGGACGAGATTCATCTCGGCAAGCGGGAATCCATCCGCGATGTCGCCAAAAACCTCGAACGAATGGTTCAGGGAATCATGATTCGTACATTCGGCCATGAAAATGTGGAAAAGATGGCCGAATATGCATCCATTCCCGTGATCAATGGCCTTACCGATTTCAGTCACCCCTGCCAGGCAATGGCGGATTACATGACCATTCTTGAGGCGAAGAAAAGTCTCAAGAACATTAAAATCGCCTATATCGGCGATGGGAATAACGTCGCCCACTCGTTGATTTACGGTGCTGTTCGTTTAGGGGCGCATCTTGCAGTCGCATCTCCAAAAGCATATGAGCCGAATCCTGATGTCGTCAAATGGGTTGAGGTAAATGCGGCTGCCACAGGGTGCAGACTGGAAATCCTGAATGATGCCATCGCCGCTGCCGAGGATGCCGACGTGCTTTACACGGATGTATGGGCGAGTATGGGCCTGGAATCCGAAGCTGCGAAGAGGAAGAAGGTCTTCCGGTCTTTTCAGGTGAATGATGCTTTGGCAAGCCGTGCGAAGCAAGACTACATTTTTATGCACTGCCTGCCGGCACACCGTGGAGAGGAAGTAACGGACTCGGTCATCGATTCCCCGAATTCAATTGTCTTTCAGCAGGCAGAGAACCGTTTGCATGCGCAGAAAGCAATCCTCTTAACCCTCATGGCGTAGTGCCGGCTAAAACCACAGCCTATGGCATTGTGAACGCAGATCGAGCAGTCGACAAGCCTTTAAACCAGCATCTGTCGAGACGTTCTGGACAGTCTGCTAATGCCTAAATTTGCTCTTCGAGAGAGGGAATCGCTTTCCGCTTGATATGGGATTTCTGAGGGCAAAGCTCGACCCAATGAGCCGCTGTTTCGTGATCGGACCAGGAAGCCAGAATGTCGGGGCGGGTACGTAAGATGGTATGGGGGTGATTTTCCATAATGGCATATGCGCATACATCGATTGCGAAGATGGAGGCAAGAAATCGCAAACGATCTACTATCCACTTCTTGCGATGGGAGAAATCTCTGCCGGTAAGAGCATCATATCCACACAGATATGCCCTGCGGACGCATCGGCTGAAGCAGTGATAAACGCCTTCTTCTCCTTCTTTGACATATCTGCTTCGTGGCAATCCCATGATTCGTCTCCCTTCAAATGAACTAATGACGAACCGTGGAAATGAGCAAAAAAAATTATAAAAATTAAGGGTGTCCCCGTGTGCGCTATTTTTTTATGATGCGTCCCTTGCTGTCCATCCGTTCAAGGCTGGATTGAATTCGTTGAACGTAATTAAGAGTTTCCTTGTGCCGCCAACCCGGCACTTCGGGGGCCACATTCTGAATACTTGGCCATACCCGTTCGTCGAGCGATTTCCCGATGGCAATTTTCTGAGCGCGGACGATGGTATTCCGGCCTGCGTTGTAGCTGCCGAACATAAATTCTTTGCGGTCAACAGCCTTCGCTGCCCACTGCCGCCAGAGCCGCCGGTTGTAGTAGATGCCGGCCGCAATATTCCATTCAGGATCGTTGATCTCCCCGATTTCAGGATTCCTGGAGCGGATTTCGGCATAGGTCGACGGCATGAGCTGCATTAATCCGCGAGCCCCCGCAAAACTGGTCGCATCGGGATTCAGATTGCTTTCAGTCATGCCCTGGGCTTTGAACAGGCGCCAGTCATAGCCCGGGCCGAAGAAGCGTTTCGTGTATTTGCGGAATGTGTCATCGTACCGGTCCGTGACGGCGGACTGAGCGAATGCACAGGCAGCGGCCAGGAAGAAGGAACCAAACACCAAAGCCTGTTTTGCGGCCCGGACTCTCAATTGAGCGCCCCCCCGATAATGACGGCAATGGAGAGAAAGATCGCCGCAATGAAAATCGCCACAGCGATATTTCCTTTCTTCAGCTCAAGTGCAAAATCAACCTGTGGCGTGAGCCAATCAATCACCCGATAGGAAATGTACATGAGAACAACACCGAGCACCGCATAAGCAAAGTTGAGCGCAATGATACTCCATTCCATCCGCATCCTCCTTTCAAAGCGATACAAGCATGAACTGCCAACGGATGCACATCCATACGATCATGCATTCTACGTTACGGGAAGATGCTGGTCCAGCCCGCAATTCGATCGCGGCCTGTACAAGGGAACAAATTTCGATGTAGAGGGTCTAAATCAGCAGCAGAAGAAAAAGCCCTCGAGATCTCGGGCGCTCACCAATCGTTGGATTTGTGATTCAAGCATCGAATGCAGGACAAATAAGGCGCAGCAGCATGCGGGGAGGTGTCTATGTTCGAATCTCTGGGAAAAGAGGGCCAAAGGGATGCAGGGAGATATCTGACATCCATGCTTGTGTCTCTTGTAATACACACAGCGGTTTTGGGTGTGCTCATTGTTTTGCCGATGATGTTTCTCAACGTTCTGCACGCGGACGATCTCATCGCGATCCTGATCGCTCCTCCATCCGTTCCAGAGGCGCCGCCGCCACCGGTTCCTCCTACAAAACACCGTTCCGGTAACGGGACTGAGATTTTCAGGGGCAAAATTAGCGAACCTCCCGGCCGGATACCCGATGGAGTCCATCCTGAGCTTGAACCGCCCGACACAGCGGGCTTAGACACGGTTATCGCCGGCATATCCAACCTTCCTCAAGGTGAGGCCCCAGGCGCCATGATCGGCGAGATCCTGAAGATGAAAGAGCCAGTTATTACGAAACCCCCAAAGCCTCCGATCCGGCCAACTCCGATTCGGGTTTCCGGGGTTATCCAGGAGGGGAAACTCATCCACAGAGTGGATCCTCCTTATCCCAAACTTGCCCTTATCGCCCGGGTGTCAGGAAGCGTGAGACTGGAGGCAGTAATAGATGAGGAAGGATCTGTTACGGATCTGAAAATTGTTGAAGGGCATCCTCTGCTTAACGAAGCCGCATATAATGCCGTGAAGCAATGGAAATACCTGCCCACTCTGATTGGCGGCGAACCGGTGCCGGTGCTGGCGAGTGTGACGGTTATCTTTCGGATTCGATAGCCATAGCCACGAATGATCACGAATCAGTGCAATTCGTGATCATTCGTGGCCGGTTTATGGGTGAAGCAGGACTTTGCCGGCTGTTTTTCTCCCCTCCAGAGCCTGATGCGCCTTCGATGCTTCCTTCAGCGGGAAGGTTTGAGCGATATGAATCTTCAGACTTTTCTGCGAAACCCACTTCAGAATATCGCCGGCTCTCCACATCAATTCTTCGCGCGTTGCCGTGTAGTGGGCCAGCCCGGGCCTTGTGAGGTACAGCGAACCTTTTGCATTCAGGATGCCGGGTTCGATGGCGGGAACGGATCCGCTGGATTGTCCGAACAATACCATCATCCCTCGTCGCTTGAGACAATTCAGGCTTTTCTCGAATGTGGTTCGTCCGACCGAATCATAGACAACATCGACGCCGGCTCCCGCGGTGATCCTTTTGACTTCCTGCTCAAAATCGTCCCGGGTGTAGAAAATTATGTGATCCGCTCCCGCATCCCGCGCCAGTGCGGCCTTGTCTTCAGTGGATACCGTCCCGATGACTTTGGCTCCGATTTTCGCGGCTATCTGAATGAGCAGGAGCCCTACTCCCCCGGCCGCGGCATGAAGCAGCAGCGTTTCGCCTTTTCTTAACGGAAACGTGGAGTGGGTCAGATAATGAGCGGTTATTCCCTGCAGCATCAAGGCAGCGGCTGATTCAAAGTCGACTTCATCCGGCAAAACGACCAGGTGGGCTGCGCTGACAAGCGAGAACTCGGCATAGGCGCCGAGTGTGCCGGCATAGGCGACGCGGTCACCTACTTTCACCGTATCTACGCCTTCTCCAACCGCTTCAACAATCCCGGCAGCCTCCATCCCGGGAGTGAAGGGAAGAGCCGCCTTATATAGTCCCGTTCGAAAATAAACGTCGATGAAATTCAGGCCGATCGACTGGATCAGGATTCGCGCCTGACCTGCCGCAGGAGAAGGCAGCGGCATATCTTCATAGGACAGCTTTTCCGGCCCGCCTGTTTCGCGCACGCGAATGGCTTTCATTTTGCGTCTCCTCCGCTTCGCAGTATGTTGTTATCCATTCCGGAAGTTTAGTCTCATATGACAAAGAACTGAAGCAATTGCTTCACAGCAGTGCCCGTGCAAGCGTAAAATATCTGAACTGATAAATGGATTGTAACGGATCACATGATTGGGAGGAAGCATATGAGGCGGGAATTCATTAAGGTTTTGCTTTTAACGTTCGGACTGTCAGCTTCCGCGGCGGTTTTATGGGCCGAAGTGAAAACGGAAGAAAAGAGCCAGTTCAAGATGGAAGGAATGATGGGCCGGATGATGGGCATGTTTGGAGGAAAGGCCGCCAAGGAAGGAGTGGTAAACACGGTTGCTGTGAAAGGCAATCGCAGAATGACGATTACCGAAAACACCGGCGAACTCGTCGATCTCAGCGAAGAAAAAATATACAACGTGGATTTCAAGAAGAAGAACTATCAGGTCATGACATTTGAGGAAATGAGGCGCCGTTTAAAGGAAGCTCAGGAGCAAGCGGCCAAAGCTGCGAAAGAAGGCGGCGAAGAAAGGCAGCCCGGTGAAATACAGATGGAGTTTGACTTCTCTTTGAAAGAAACAGGCCAGAAACGGACGATTAACGGATACGACTGCCGTGAAGTTCTTATGACCATCACGGGACATGAAAAGGGAAAGAGCATCGATGAAAGCGGCGGCATGGTGATGACCGCTCACAGCTGGATTGGCCCTGATATCCCCGGCATCAAGGAAATTTCGGATTTTAACATGCGGTATGCGAAGGCGTTGGGAGAGGGTTTCTACCCGGGTGGCTCGGGCGAGCAAATGGCCATGGCATCAGCAATGTATCCGGGCATGAAGGACATGATCGGAAAAATGCAGACGGAAAACGTCAATATGGAAGGAGCCCAGATCCTTACCGAAATGGTAATGGAATCGGTCCGGAGCAAGGCTCAAATGGCACAAGCCGAGAAACAGGAAGGGGATTCTTCCGAAGGGGGCATTTCATCGGTCAGAGGGCTCGGCGGGATGCTGGGGAGAAGGCTGGGGCGCAAGAAGGAAGCCGCTCCGGACCCAAACAAGCCGGCAAACCGATCGACCATTCTCACGATGAATCACGAGCTTCTTAAAGTGTCGACGGACGTATCCGATGCGGATGTTTCTATTCCCGAAGGATTCAAGGAAAAGAAATAAGCTCCGCTATCCTCTCCGGCAGATACTTCATCGCCGCGCTGTACGACGATAGATTTCCAGGGTCTGCTGAGCTGCCCGGTCCCAGGACAGCTCGGCAGACCGGCGCAAACCACGACTGCGCAAGTCCGAGCGCAGCCGGTCGTCATCCAGCAATCGCTCGATCGCATCCGCAATGGAATCCGGCTTCTCCGGATCAAACAGCAGCGCCGCTCCGCCGGATGTCTCGCGCAAACTCGGAATATCGGAGCACGCCACGGGCAGGCCGCAAGCCATCGCCTCCAGCGGCGGGAATCCAAAACCCTCATACAGGCTTGGAAAAATAAATATCAAAGCACCGCTGTACAGCCCCGGCAGATCCTGTTCAGAAACCGCTTCAAGGAAACGCACGCGCCCCGTCAACCCCAGCGCTTCAACTCGTCTCCGCACTTCCGTATAGCGGGGATCTTCCTCGCCGGCCAGTGCAAGGAGCGGAGCTTTGCGCAATCGCGCATATGCATCGATCAGAGAGACCAGGTTCTTGTGCGGTTTGTTGCTGCCTGCATATAAGATGTAGGGAGCGGATAGTCCGTATTGAGCTCGCACGCGTTCCACCTCATCGTCCGAGCAGGGATGGAACGGCTCCCCAATTCCCGCGGGCACGACATAAATCCGGGATGAATCCGCGCGAAAAACCGAATTCAGATCAGAGAGCGTGGCGTTCGACAGACATATAACGGAACCGGCTGACCGCAATGCCAGATACAACGATACACGATACAGGATTCGATGCCGCAGACTGAAATACTGAGGGAGGCGGAGGGGAATGATATCGTGGATGCTGACGACGATGGGATGCGGTGCCGCAAAGGGGAACACCGAGTACGGGAAATGCGTCACCTCAGATTTAAGAGCCTTCAACTCGAAGGGCAGCCGCACCTGTTCCCTCAAAGAAAACGGCCTCGCCGCCGTATGCACAATGCTGACTTTGGATCCGGCCGCGGCCGCCTGCATATTAAAGCGGGAATTGGCTGGAGCCGGATTTGCCAAAAGCACCAGTTCGTCCCGGTCTATTTGCCGCGCCAGTAAACACACCAGGCTATAGGTGTATCTGCCGATACCGGGAAAATGATCGGAGATGGTACGGACATCAATTGCTATCCGCATGTTTCCCCTTGAGGTCTCCAGAAATACGGTTCAAGGCAGAGCTTAACGCGCCTCAGATCCCATTCCAACACATCTCTGGATCGCGGCTCTCAATAGCTATGAATAAAAACCCTGTCCATATTCAACGGCGCGGCAGATTATACAATGGATCAGTCTGTCAGACCGGGATTTTGCAGAAGGGATCCCGATTAGGAAACCGATGCCAAAACGATTGAACTGACAGGGAGGAATCCTTTATCCTCAACAGCTGCTTTTGAAATCGGCAGGGCAAGGATGCGCTTTATGAAGGTCGTTCACATCTTTAAGGATTGCTATCCTCCAACCACAGGGGGGATCGAGCAGCATATGCATGTGCTCTGCCGCCGGTTGGCTCAATCAATTGACGTTGCGATTCTGGCGCCGAGCAGTTCCATCCGCAGAAGAGAAGAGCGTTTGGAGGGCGTTCAAATTATCCGGGTGCCGGAATATGGCCGCTATGCATCGACGCCCGTCTGTCCTTCGGCCCCTTTCGAACTCCACCGCCTTCGACCCGACCTGGTTCATCTCCACTTCCCGAATCCGATGGGCGATATCACGCAACTGCTCGGAGGGCACAATATTCCGTTTGTGCTGACCTATCATGCAGATATTATCAAGCAGAAGTTCTTCCTTCCCGTTTATCGGCCGATTTTAAATCTCCTGTTTAAGAAAGTACGCAAAGTCATCTTCAGCGCTCGCGAAAATATATCTTCCTCTCTCGCCAATAGTTATCGGGACAAATGTGTTGTGATTCCCTTCGGGGTTGAAATCGAGGAATTCCAGCTTCAGGATCAGGAGGAAGCCGAAGTCAAAGAACTTCGCGATCAATGGAGGAGACCGACTGCTGTATTTGTCGGCGCGGCGAGATATTATAAGGGGCTGGATGTGCTTTTGCAGGCGATGATAAAGGTGGACGGGCGGCTTGTCATAGCAGGGAGGGGGACTCAGGATGCTTCTCTTAAGAAGACGGCTGCCGCTTTGGGAGTGCAGGATCGCGTGCAGTTCTTTGGCGAAATAACCCAGTCCCGGCTGCGGATTCTGCTGCATGCAGCGGATGTTTTTGTATTGCCTTCAATTGATCGCTGTGAGACATTCGGAATCGGCCAACTTGAGGCAATGGCTTGTTCCAAGCCTGTCGTATCGACAGATCTCCCTACAGGGGTGCGATGCGTAAATCGGCACGGGATAACCGGTTTAGTAGTTCCTCCCGGTGAGCCTGGTGCGCTGGCGGACGCTTTGAATAATCTGCTTTCAAGCACTCGCCTCAGAACCGAATTCGGCGAAGCCGGACGCCGCCGGGTTGAGCAGGAATTCGGCGCCGATCAAATGGTGTCGAAAACATTAGAGGTTTACCGTGAAGTCCTTCGATAATCGGAGAGGAGAGCAGTCAAGAACTCAGGATGCGCTCAAAAGAGGATTTGATATCCTGCTGGCCGGCTCGGGCCTGATTCTTTCATCCCCGGTCTGGCTGATGGCTATGGCTGCCATAGCTGCGGAGGATGGATTGCCTGTTTTTTTCAGGCAAAGCAGATGGGGCAAAGGAGGAAGAACATTTTCAGCTCTGAAATTCCGGTCCATGCGGAAGGGATCGGAAAAGGAACGCTCTGTTCAGGCGGGACAGGAAGATCCCAGGATTACGCGGGTGGGTCGTTTTTTGCGCGCATGCGCGATGGATGAACTCCCGCAACTGTGGAATATTTTTGTGGGCGACATGAGTTTTGTGGGCCCGCGAGCTTTGCCGATCAACGAAATTCAATCTTCTGAGAGTAATAATGATGTCCCCGATGAAGCAATCCCGGGATTTAGCGAACGACTGGCCGTTCGGCCCGGATTGACCGGAATTGCCCAGATCTATGCAGATCGGGATACGACGCGTGCCCGCAAGTTTCGCTATGATCTTTTATATATACGACGTCAGAGCTTCTGGCTGGATATGCGGTTGATCTTTTTGTCTTTCTACATCAGTTTCCGCGGCCGGTGGGAGGTGCGCGGCGACAAGTTTGAAAGGCAGTAGGCAGTCGGCAGTAAGCAGTCGGCAGTAAGCAGTAGGCAGTCGGCAGTACAGATTTGGTGTTGAATAATAAGGGGTGCCGATATCAGCACTGCCGACTGCCTACTGAAATTCTGGAGCGCTCATTGAATGATGTAATCATAATCGGAGGCGGACCGGTCGGACTGCACGCGGCCCGATGCCTGGCGCGCGATGGATTTGAGGTCGACGTCCTCGAGGAGCATTGGAGCGCCGGCGAGCCTGTGCATTGTACAGGCATTCTCGCGCCGGAAGTTTTCAGGGAATTTTCCGTTCCTGCGGACGTTACTCTGAACGAATTGCGCAAAGTCCGTTTTCATTCGCCCAGAGGCAGCGTCGTCCATTTCGAGACGGAAACGGTAGAAGCCGTCATGGTCGACCGGCGCTCCTTTGACGGCAATCTGAAGACAATGGCCTGCGATTGTGGCGCCCGAATGCATCACGGCTCCAGGGCTGTGAAGATTGAGATCCGGACGAACGGTGCGTTCGTTCGCTGTGCGGACGGCAGCGAATATCGGGCGCGGGCCTGTATTCTGGCAACAGGATCTGCCTATGCCCTGCATCGGGATCTGAAAATAGGATTTCCTCCTTTGTATCTCAATTGCGCCCAGGTCGAGCTTCCTGCGGACAGTCCCGGGGATGTCGAAATATTTCTGGGCAGCGAAATCGCGCCGAAAGGTTTTGCATGGGCTGCGCCGGTACAAAGAGCCGAAGGCGCATTTGCCCGTGTTGGATTGATGTGTGAAGGGGATGCTGCCGGCTATTTTGCCGGATTCCTTTCCCGCCTGGAAGGATGGCGGCTTCACGCGGACACGAGCATGCGGCCGAGGCAGCGCATGCTGCCGCTTGCGCCTATTAAAAAAACCTATGGAGAACGCCTTCTCATCGCCGGCGACGCCGCCGGATTTGTGAAGCCCACAACGGGAGGAGGCGTTTTTTATGGAATGATCAGTGCGGACATCGCGGCAAAAGTGCTGGCGGAAGCGCTCCGCCGCGACCGGCTGGCAGAAACTGAATTATCCATTTATCAGCATCTCTGGAAAGAACGGCTCATGGAGGAAATCGAAGCCCAGCTGACCCTGCGGTTGCTGATGCAGAGGCTGACGGATGATGAGGTGGAAAGCATATTTGATTTGTGGCTTACGGATGGGCTGATGCCGTTGATCAGAAAAACAGTAGCGTTCAACCATCATCGCAAATTGATTGCGGCAATGATTCGATATCCCGCGATGAGGAAGATTCTGTTCCGTAAGGCACTGTTTTAGTCGTTAGTCGTCAGTTGGCGGTGTTGATATCTGCAGCTTTATCGATTTATTCCATCATAGGCAATAACGACTAACGACTAACGACTAACAACTGACGACTAAAGTAACGCGATGTTTTCGAAACTGCAGATCTGGTGCGAAGCAATAATGGAGGTTGTATGGCTCGCGGCTGCGATCACGATTCCGTTTTTCTTTAATGCCTCATCTGCTCAGAGCTTTGAGCCCGACAAAGTGTTTGTGCTCAGGTTTCTTGCGATCATTGCCGGCGCCGCATGGCTGTTGAAACGACTGATTCTGGATCGCCCGCTCAAACCTACGACGTCAGGCAAGACTTCTTCAGGTTCTCTCCTGCGGCATCCGCTGGCCAAACTGCTTCTTGCCCTTATCGTCATCTACACGTTGAGCTCGGTTTTTTCAATTCTGCCGGCAATCAGCTGGCTTGGTCTATATAGCCGGGCTCAAGGGGCTGTTACCTTCTACTCCTATGCGATTCTGTTTCTGATAATCTTCACCGAGCTTCGAAATTCAGCCCAGTTGAGGCGGCTGCAGTATGCGTTCGTCCTGACCAGCCTGCCTGTGGCGGGATATGGAATCCTTCAGCACTTTAGTCTGGACTCTCTGCCGTGGATCAATGCTATGCCGGGCCGGTCCACAGGGACTATGGGGAATCCTATTTTTCTCGGCGCCTATCTTGCAATTGTGATTCCATTGACATTCGGTTGTTTTGCGCAGGCAATCCGAATGCTGCGCGGCGATTCCAATCGCAAGCCGGGCCTGGTCCGTGCTTGTATCTGCGGTCTTGCGCTGGTGCTGCAGGGACTTGCGCTCTTTTATACCCAGAGTCGCGGCCCTGTGATCGGATTGGTTGTGTCGGGCTATCTGTGTCTGTTTCTTTTCCTGATTTTGCACAGGGCCTCTGCGAAAGACCGCTTCCTATTTCCGGCACTTGCTGCCGGTTTGGGTATCCTGGCTCCTGTTTTTGTGATCGCGGCAATGCGCGTGGCATCAGGATTTGGATCCAGGGCCGGCACGATCGGTTCCGTCGCTGCAGTTGTTTGCCTCGGCCTGGTCTATTGGCTGATCTGGCGCAAAGCCTGGGGAAAGAATTGGCTGTGGGTGACCTGGCTTGCTCAAACGGTTGTATTGCTGTTGATTTTTTCTGCCGTTCCAATCAGCACGATTGAGAAGACCATTGGATCTACAGCCCTGGATCGCCTGGCGCGGCTATCGGGTGCTAGCGTCGAGGTGAGACGGTACCTGTGGCAAGCCGGTTTTCAGACAATTAAATCCGGCTCGCCGCCTGCGATGCCGGGTGATAGCGGAGATCCGTTCCGGCATTTCCGCCGGATCATCGGATACGGGCCGGAGAACGTCTGGTATCCTGCAAACAGATACGCGAGCTCCGAACTGGTGAGACTGCACACGGCTGAGACTGTCGACCGGATGCACAATGAGACGTATGACAATCTGATTACTCTTGGATTTGCCGGCGGAATTCTATGGTTGGGGATCATCGTCGCCTCCTTTTATTATGCGCTGAAGCTTAGTGGATTTCCTGCCGGAGGAGGATGGAGAGATCCTTGCATCTTTCTGCCCGTAATCGGTGGGATCGCGGGCGTCTTATGGCCCTGGGCTGCCGGCCATCCTTATTTGATGGGAGTCGGCGTGATTGCGGGCCTGCTTGCCGGAGTGGCTGCATTTGCGGTATGGAGCCGCTATCGCAATCGTCCGTCCGGCTTTGTCCCGGATGACGGGCAGTTGTTCGCACTCTGCATCTTGGGAGCAATCATTGCCTATCTTGTGGAAACGAGTGTGGGCATCCCGGTGACTTCGACACGGACCTATATCTTTATATTGCTGGCGCTCTTATCTGTGTTTTCGATAAGGGATCTGAACCGGGACGAGGAACCGGCGAAAAAGCGTACATCAAAGCATGCAGGCCGCTGGAAGAATCCTCGATTGTTTTTTGCAGCGCTGTCCTCATTTATCGTAGTGATGCTATGCTGGTGTTTCATCATCAACAGTTCAAATGAGAACAGTACATGGATGCTGTTTTTGCAGGCCTGGTTTACAGGCTTTCCCGGCGTGAAGCCCGGATTGTCTGTGCCGGAATCCTTGATCCTGTTGCTGCTGATTCTGGGCGGAAGCATCGGATGGATGTATGGAGAGAAGGCCGGCCTGCAGACAAAAGCATTTCCCTTCTCCGGAACGGTGTTGCGGGCGCTGGCTATTATGCTCGCCGTATGGTTTGTAATGGCTGTTCTTTCAGCTGCGTTCTGGACGGCTTCTCCGGGTGCTTCGCCTCTCAAGACATCCATGGATGCGGAAGCACGCGTTCTGTTTTTCTTCGTCGCATTATGGCTGCTGGTCGCAGCCGCAGCCTGGCGATTGACTTCATCGGATGACATGCGCTCGTCGGCCCGCTCGATGAATGCGCGATCAGCCTTGGCCGGAGCGTTTGTTGTTCTATTCGCTTTGATCGCCATCCATCAATGGGTGCTGCGGCCTGCGAGGGCCGATGTCGCTTATCGCATGGCGCGCGCCTATGAAGGAGCGGGCGATTTGTCGGCCGCGATCGGGTTATATGACCGCGCAACAAGGCTGACGCCCGGCACGGCGCGCTATTGGATATCGATGGGAATCGCGCAGGCTTCTGCTGCCGCGGCGGATCCCGCCCGGATGCAGGAATCGTTGCGCTCCCTTCAAAATGCGGTGGATCTGAATCCTCTCGATCCGGCGGCCAATCGCACGCTCGCGGCCATATTAATGCAGGATGCCGAACGATCTGCGGATCCTGAGACCCGCAACAGGCAGCTGCAGAAGGCGATTTCGCTGTATCAACGCGCGGCGCATCTGGCGCCCAATTATCCCGATGCCTATTGTGACCTCGGGCGCTGTTACTTTCTGCTTGGCGATCACCAAAAAGCCGCGAGTCTTTATGCACAGTCGCTGCAAATCAATCGCTATCATGCGCGAACGCATATGTTTTTGGGCGAGATGCATTATCGACAGAAAGACGTGGAGCGGGCGTACAAGGATTTCGCGCTGGCATACAAACTGGATAGAGGGAATCCGGATGCCATGAGAAATCTCGGATTTCTTTTAACGGTTCTCAACAGAAAAGAAGAAGCAATCCAAATGTATTTGAAGGCATTGAGCCGGGCACCACGGGATCTGGCGTCGCTCCGACGGCTTTCCTCGCTTTACTTCAGCGTTGGCGATTCCGATGCCGGGCATCAGTATGCGCGCCGTTCCTACGACCAGACTCCGGCAGGGAATAAGGGCACCTACGAGCAGTATGTAGCCGGTCTGCAGAATCCATAGCTGCCATTCCTGACCTTGGAGTGCGGCTGCAAGGTAACTGTTTCAAAACTCGACAAACAAATTGAAGCGAGTGCGTTGCGTCATTTGGGTCGCGGCTTCAGCCGCGACGCGCAATAAATCCGATGTGTAAGAGATATTTGTGCCTGATCTTGTGTTTAAACCAACATGTCGCGGCTGTAGCTGTGAGCCACATGGGAATTTTTGCTTATGCGGGGAGAGACCTCGGGAATCCTGTCCGTCTCTCGCATCTGCCGGATTACTTTTTTGAAAGCGTTTTGTCGGAGGGTATATCCGCATGTACGACGCGCTTGAGAAATTTCCACCGGCCGTTTTCGCGCAGGAGCGAATCTTCGTAATGACCGAGATACACCCATTGCGGCGAGCCTTTTTCTCCCTGCACCACAAAGATCCATTTGGTTGTGGCGTCGGCCTGATTTCCTCTCAAATGAATGATTTCGTTTGTAAACAGATGGAAGTTCGGCATGCTGATTCCCTCGGTGTTTTTTCCGATGGTATCCTCCATGAGTTTCTGGATGGCCTTAGGTCTCTTGGCTTGGCCCATGCCTCCGATCCATTCTCCTTCTTTCTCTGCAAAAAGCTGAGAAAAGGATGCAAAGTCTCTCTGATCCAGGAACCGCCCGTAATCTTTCAGCAATTGGCGGATTTCTTCGCGGTCTTCCAGTTCCTGCAACCGGCTTTCCACTGTTCTTTCCTGCGCGGCACATGACGTCCCGATATTACCCGCCAGGATTGCTCCGATCAATAATGTCGCCATTCCGATTACGGCAAACAGAACAAGATTTGCGGATTGTTTCATATGGACTGCCTCATCTTTCAGAATGTCTGTTAGCATAGGGAAATTCCAACTGCAGAGTATAACGCCGGCAGGCTGAGATTCGGAAACCGGGATGAGAGAAAGGTATAGGAATGGTTTACCAACAGACCGGGGACCGGAGCGACAGGAAGGGCGGTTACCTGATCACGGTATTGCGGGCGCTTTGAGATGCGGCCCGTCCCGGATGGAATAACTGTCCCAAAACTCAACAATGGGGTTTAAAACCGCGGTGGCGATGACGCAATCTGCATAAGCAAAGATTTCCATGTGGGTCGCGGCTTCAGCCGCGACGCGTAATAAATTCCATGTGTAAGAGATGTTTATGCCTGATCTTCTGTTTGCACCAACATGTCGCGGCTGAAGCCGCGACCCACATGGTTCAAGGCATGCCTAAGTGAATCGAGTTTTGATACAGCCTCTCAAGCCCTGGGCTTTGCTGCCCGGCCCTTTCGGAGCCGGCTGCGAGGGATTTCAGCAGAACAACCGTGGGACAACCTCTGAAGCCGAGACTTACATGGGAAATTTTGCTTACGTGGATTACGTCATTGCCGGGATAGCGACGTATCATCGGCAATATCGGAATTTCCATGATGCTTCGGCATGTCTACACAGTTGATTGACAGCTATAAACGATGTAGTCTCGTGCGATAAACTGCAGACCGCAATTTCAGAAGGAGGACTGATCTCATGCCGTACAACGAGAAAAATATTCTTGGTCCCGAAGCAAAGCGAATGGAAAGCCGACGTATGTTTTTGCGCGATGCCGCAATTGCCGCCGGAGGACTGGCCGCGGCCTATTCAATCTCGGGCCTGTCCAGCGTGGCTGCCTCGGTTCCTGCCGCACCCGTGGTTGAGACCATTTACGGAAAAGTCCGCGGTTTTCTGAATGACGGCATTTGCACATTTCGCGGGATCCGATATGGAGCATCGACGGCAGGGAAGAACCGGTTCATGTCGCCCAGGAAACCTGAGCCATGGGCGGAAATACGGGATGCAACCAGCTACGGCTACAGTGCCCCGCAAACCAATCCGGCTGCGCGCGGAGTGGATCTGCCGGAGAGTGAAATCGGGCGGATACTCGCGGCTTCGGACGGATATCGTGTGCCGCCTGCTGAGAGCGAAGACTGCCTGTTCCTGAATGTCTGGACCCCGGGGATCGGCACTGCGCGAAAGCGCCCGGTGATGGTTTGGCTGCACGGCGGCGGGTATTCATCCGGATCCGCTTCCAGCCTGTTATATGACGGAACCAACCTGGCGCGCCGCGGCGATATCGTGATGGTTGGCGTCAACCATCGCCTCAATGTTTTTGGCTATACACATCTGGGAGATTTCGGCATGCCGGAATACGCTGATTCCGGCAACGCAGGCCAGAAGGATATTATTGCTGCCCTGGAATGGGTTCGGGACAATATCGAGCGCTTCGGCGGCGATCCCGGACGCGTGATGATTTTCGGCGAATCCGGCGGCGGAGGGAAAGTATCCATGCTGCTGGCCAGTCCTCCCGCCAAAGGTTTATTCCATTCAGCCGTCATTGAGAGCGGACCGGGCATCAGAATGAGCGAGAGAGCGGCGGCAACCAGAGTGGCAGAAATATTTCTTGCTGAGTTGGGACTGGATCCGAAACGGCTGCCGGAACTGCAGAAGCTGAGCACGGAAAAGATACAGGCCGGCTATTACGCCGCGACGGCAACCCTGGCCAAGCAGGGAAGGTCCGGCGGCGGGTTGGGCGGCGGCAGTTTCAGTCCGGTTCTCGATCCCGTTGTATTGCCGGCTCATCCGTTTCATCCTGCGGCAACGCGCATTTCCGAGGATGTTCCGGTAATGATAGGCTGGAATAAAACCGAATCGACGGCCTTCATGCTTGCCGATAAAGAAGCATTTTCGCTGGATGAAGCCGGGCTGAGAAAAAGGGTAGAAGCCTTGGCCGGTTCCGAAGCCGAAGCGCTCATAAATATGTATCGGAGCGAATATCCTAAAATGTCGCCTTCGACGATCTTCTTCCATATATCGAGCTATTCCATGATGGGATACGGCTCCGTAACGATCGCCGAAAGGAAAGCAGCTCTCGGTCGGGCGCCTGCCTATCTGTATCGTCTTGACTGGGAAACGCCCGTGATGGGCGGTAAGCTGATATCTCCCCATGGACTGGAAATGCCCCTGGTCTTTGATAACGTGGAAAACGGCGGAGAAGCGTTGACAGGCGGAGGCATTGAAGCCGGAAAACTTGCCGCAAAAATGAGCGAAGTCTGGATCTCTTTTGCCGGGACAAGGAATCCGAACACGAAGAAGAGCGGACTCGCCCGGTGGGATCCGTATGACTCCGGCAAACGGACCATGATGATATTCGATAACCAGAGCAGGATTGAGCAGGATTTTCAGAAAGAACAGCGCATCATCTTCGAACGAATCAACAGGGCAAAGGAAAACCTCTGATTACAGGCTTTCGCGTATGGGCTGGTCACGGGGCAGGTGGATCAGTTATCTGCAGGTTTTGAAAAGGGTGCGGGAAGTCCGGAGAATGTTTCCACGCGCGGCAGATAGATTTTGTAGATATTGCCGGCTTGTGTGTTATTGGCAGTTTCCAGCCATCCGCCCATCCTCTCGACAATAGCCTGGATGGAGCCGATGCGCCTTTCGGCATAAACCGAGCAGCCGTCAGCGGCAATCGTCATTAATACATAGGTTCCCGGCTGCATATTGGGCGGGCAGACGGAGGATCCCGGTTCAATCTCGATATTCGACGTCTCGATAATTACAGAGCCCCCTAAAGGAAGAGCTTCTCTTGAACTGGCCATCAGATTGGAGATCAGTTGCACTAAATCTTTGCGATTAGCCGATACGAGTCCCGCCCGTGACGACAGCTTGGTCTGCAGGTCGATGTCTTCTCCAAGAAGGTTATGCAGGAGCACGTCATTGGATGCCAGCACCTCATTCAGTTTGAGCAACTCGGGAACACGATCAGACTTCTGTATGGCGGAGAAGAACTGGTGCGCGTGCTTCATGCCGCGTTTTGCGTCCTTCAGCAAATCTTCTGTAAGACTGCGCACGATGCGGTCATCGTCCGCCGACTCCAGCAATCGCTCTCCGCGGTTTGCCAGGGACTCGCATAGATCCTGAAGGCTTTTTATCGTCGCCGTTGCAAGGTCGGTTGTAGATTCCATTCGGCGCGCCCGCCGGATTTCTTCCCCAAGCCGATGAATTTTGGATATATCGGTCAAAATTCTCTCAACATGCGGTTCCTCTCCGGAAGGGGCAACCACCAGCTTCGAGCTTTCCTGGATTCGAATCAGGCGGCCGTCTCGGGTCAGCGAACACCACTCGATGTTTTCCAGCTTTCCATCTCGAAGAAGGCGGCTTTTCAGCGCATCCTCAAAAGAATAGAGATGGAATTGATTTTCGCCGATCTGCTCCTGAGCCTCAGACATGCCGGCATAGCCGAACATTCGAGCCGCGGCGTCGTTGCAGCGCAATACCCGGCCCTGCATCGTAGCCAGCACCACTCCGGCCGAGCTTAGCTGGGAGAGTGATTGATAGCGGAGATGAAGGTCTGCCAACTCGTCGCGGAGCTGCTTCAGCTCGGCCTGGAGCTGCTCCATTTGCCCCAGTGCCTCATCCAGGCTCGCAGACTTGTTCTGAATTTCTTCAGACATGCGGGCACAGCGGCCTTCTGCTTCCTGAAGCGCGGATCTCAGCGCTGCCTGTTGCACATCTGCAGCCTGACATTTCAGTTCCAGCTCGGATTGGAGCGATTTCCATTGCGCAATCTCTGAATTTTGATCTTCAATCCTGTTTGCGAGAGCAGATTCCGCCTCCTGAAGCGCTTTCTGCAAGGCAAGCCGGTCTTCTTCGCTTCGGAGACACTTCTGCTCCAAATCCAGGCGGGCAATATTCCATTGAGATCGTTCGGCGTTAAAATTTTCAACCTGTTTTGAAAGGTAAGTCTCTACCTCATCGAGTGCAATCTGCAGAGAAGCCCTCTGTTCCTCGGCGGCTTTTTGTCTTTGCTCCGATTCCAGCCTTATTTTATCCCACTGCGTACGTTCGGCATTGTGTTCATCGGTTCTCTTTGACAGGAGAGCCTCGGCTTCCTGCAAAGCTGCCTGGAAAAAGGCTCTCTGTTCTTCAGAGCGGCTGATTTTTTGCTCCAGTTCCGATTGAGAAGCGCCCCGTTGTGAAAGGAGGGCATTAAGCTCTTCGGTCTGTTGGGCAAGGCGCGCCCGGATTTCCTGCAGGGCGGTTTCTGAAGCGGCTCTGGCTTTTTCAGCATCCTGGATTTTCTGCTCGAACTCCGCTCGGAGGGAATCAAGACGAGCGCGTTCGGAATTGAGCTCGTCGCTCTTCTGTGCAAAACGTGTTTCCGTTTCGCGGAGTGAAGTTTCCAAGGCAGTGCGGAGTTGTTCTGCGTGCTGAGCTTTCTGTTCGAGTTCGGCTCGAAGGGCGTCGCGCTGGGATCGTTCGGTGTTGAGTTCTTCGGTCTGCTGGGCGAGGCGAGCCTGAGCTTCATGCAGGGAAGCTTCTGAAGCGGCTCTGGCTTTTTCAGCATCCTGGATTTTCTGCTCGAACTCCGCTCGGAGGGAATCCAGACGAGCGCGTTCGGAATTGAGCTCGTCGCTCTTCTGTGCAAAACGTGTTTCCGTTTCGCGGAGTGAAGTTTCCAAGGCAG
>JAFGIY010000192.1 GCA_016929335.1 Acidobacteriota bacterium
CTCAAATGTAGAGACTGCAGGCACTGCCTAAACGTCGGGGCAGGGTGCAATGGATGGCACAGAAGTATCCTGCAATGGCCTTAGTATCAAGTGTGGACAACAGTCAGGGCTCTGCCGGAGGACTTGTACGGTTTGACAATTCCGGGAATGAATGCAGTATAGGCAGATAATAAGGAGCGAGCGCCGAAAGGAGCGCGGCAGCGAAGCCCAGGGCTTGCGAGACTGTCCCAAAATTCGAATCAATTAGGCATGCCTTGAGCCATGTGGGTCGCGGCTTCAGTCGCGACATGTTGGTGCAAACAGAAGATCAGGCAAAGATATCTCTTACACATGGGATTTATTGCGCGTCGCGGCTGAAGCCTCTACCCACATGGAAATCTTTGCTTATGCAGATTGCGTCATCGCCGCCACGGTTTTCAATCCCATTGTTGAATTTTGATACAGTCTCTTGCGCCCTGGGCTTTGCTGTCCGGCCCTTTCAGAGCCTGCCGCTTTGAGCGGCTCACAACCTCAAGCCTCCGGCTCTCCCGGAGTGATATTTACTCGGACGGATGCGCAATCTCTTACTCATTATTTGATCGCGCTCATCCAGAGTAGTATGCAGCAGGCAAGAAACACAGCACTAGGACGAACGCCTGCCGGTGCGCTCGTTCTCTTCAAACCGATGGACGATGGCGGTTTCCACAAGATCGCTCTACACATTGGTTGTGGTCCGCATCATATCCAGAATTCGGTCGACAACAATGATAGTGCCGATGCCTTCGAGCCGAAGTCCGACTGCCTGCAAAACCACTACCAGCATAACCAAGCCGGCCATAGGTATTCCGGCGGCTCCTTCCGAGGCCGGAAGAGACGTCGGCTTGTTGTTGACAGCGACAGATGCCGGTAATTGCCTGCTTCACTGCTATGCTTTTTTTAGTAATGATACTACCTTGCCGATGCTCAATCCCTGGCCTAGAACAGAGAAGACAACAACAATATAGGTTATGGTAAGGATAACCTGACGCTCCGGAACCGCGGGCAGCGATAGGGCAAGTGCAATGGAAATGCCTCCCCGAAGCCCTCCCCATGTCAGGATCCCGATTACGCCTTTACTGAATTTCCGGCCAATCCGCATGGCGGCAACCAGGATTGCGACGCTTGCATACCGGGCAATCAGAACGATGAAAATCGCCGACAGCGCAATTAATAAATAGGAGCCCTTCAGGTCGACTGCGAGAACCTCGAGCCCAATGAGCACAAAAAGTATGGCGTTTAAAACCTCATCAACCAGTTCCCAGAACTTGTCGAGATTCTCCCTCGTCTGTTCGGACATGGCGAACGCGCGGCCATGATTGCCGATAAACAGCCCGGCGACAACAATCGTGATGGGAGCGGAAACGTGGATGGCTTCCGCCAGCGAATACCCGCCTGCAGCAAGCGACAGCGTCAGCAAGACCTCCACCTGATACATATCCACCGATTTCAGCAAGCGATAGACCACCCACCCGAGAGCGAAACCAAGAAGGACGCCACCCGCGGCTTCCTTCAGCAGGAATACCGCAATCTGCCCGATTTCCGGCTCATGGCGCCCAAGCGCCATATCCAGAATTGTCAGGAAAACGACAATTCCGACGCCATCATTGAAGAGAGACTCTCCGGTAATTTTTGTCTCGAGACTTCTGGGGGCTCCTACGCTTTTAAGGATGCCGAGCACGGCGATCGGATCTGTGGGTGAGATCATTGCGCCGAACAGGAAAGCATAAGTCCAGGACAGCTCGATGCCTATCCAGTGCGCAACCATCCAAAGCAGCAGTCCGATAACAGCCGCCGAAAGCACAACACCGACAGTGGAGAGAATGGCAATCGGCAGTGCCTGGCTTTTAAGATCATTCAAATCGACATGCAGCGCCCCGGCGAAAAGTAGAAATGCCAGCATGCCGTGCAGAAGTGTTTCACTGAAATCCATGGATTGAACGAAAACAGCGGCAGCCTCTTTGAGCCGCATAACGCCCAGATAACCGAGAACGACAAATACGAGCGAGAATGCCAGCGTGATAGCCATGAGCCCGATGGTGCGAGGGAGCCGAAGGAATTTATAGTTGCAGTACGCGGCCAGAGCCGCAAGTGTCAAAAGCAAAGCTGTGGTCTGAAAGAGTGTCAACGCAATGCTTTCCTTCCATTACTCAAGAGTACAAAAGCGCCTGATGCTCTCCCGGATCCATATCATGTGAAGAGCATCCGGCCGCCAACTATAGGACAATGTATTTCTGTGTGCAAGCTGTGAGGCCGAATACCCCTCCCCTGATTCCCCCGAGCTGGTGACCGCTTTGGTCGGTGTGGCGATGCTATCCCCTTTATTGAGGCTTTCGGCGAATCTCTGCCAAGACTGCGAAAAGAAGAGATTCACTCCCATCCGGAATGAGGAGGCTAAAGGTGAAAAGCCTTGCCCGAATGCGATCAATCAATGCTAAACTTGCCCTATCAGCCGTGGCAGCAAGTGATTCCTGATTTGGAAGCCTATTCCAAGTTCCGCTCAAGAGCGGCAGGCAGGGGAAAATGATCAAAATTCCTTTATACCCAAAGCGCTGTCTCACTTTCGCGAAGATTCCGGCATTAAGAGGCTCAAAATGGATCGCGGTTCTGGGCATTTTCGTTTTAGCCGCAATAGTGCTTTTCCCGTGGCTCCAGGCTGCGGCGAAGGGAGCGACATCTGAAAGGATTATCAGAGGCTCCGTCCGTGATGATGAAGGCTTTCTTCCCAAAGCCGTAGTTCGAATCCAGACGACAGAACACAGCGCAGTAACCGGTTCCAAAGGAGAGTTCGAACTGGCCGTGCCTGAGTCTTTCAGCGGTCCCGTCAAACTCACCGCCTGGGCCAAAGGATATTTCATCGGCGGGCCGGTTGAAGCCTTGCCCGGGGGAAAAGATGTGACGATTTCGCTGCACCGGCACAGCCGGTGGGACAATCGGGAATATGAGTGGCTGCCTTCCTTGCCGGCGGCCGGTTCCAATGAAAAGGAGGCGTGCTCCGAGTGTCATTTTCGGGGTGAGAAAGCTTCTGAACCCCCTCTTCCTGTTGACGAGTGGATCAAGGACGCCCACTCTCAATCTGCCGTCAATCCGATTTTTCTTACCATGCATGCCGGTACAGACACGTCGGATCGCCGGAGTCCGGCAACCCGCTACAGGCTTTTAAGCGACCTCAAGCTGGTTCCTCTTCCCCCGGATCCTGGAGAGCCCTATTACGGACCGGGCTATAAACTGGACCAACCGAATCATACGGGAGATTGTGCTGCCTGCCATGCTCCGGTTGCCGCGATCAATGATCCGCTCAATACCAATCCTGCCTTTATCCAGGGAGTCGGCGCGGAAGGCGTCAACTGCGACTTCTGCCACAAAGTCTGGGATGTCATCCTCGATCCCGCTACAGGGCTTCCGTTCCCCGAAAGATCCGGAGTGCTTTCCTACGAATTCCGCAGACCTTTCAAGGGGCATCAGTTCTTTGCCGGGCCTCTGGACGACATCGCGCCGGGCGAGGACACCTATTCCAAAATTCAGAAGAAGAGCCAGTTCTGCGCCCCATGCCATTTCGGAGTCTTTTGCGATACGGTCGTTTACGATTCGTTCGGAGAGTGGCTGCGAAGCCCTTACAGCCGGGAAGGGGAAGGGAAGACATGCCAGGATTGTCATATGCCGAGCACCGGGGCGGAGCTCTTTGCCCACCCGGAAAAGGGCGGCCTTAGACGTGATCCCAAGACTCTTGTCAGCCACAGGATGCCTGGAGCCAGAGACCTCGACCTTCTTCAGAACGCGGTTTCTTTGAGCCTTGAGGCAGAAAAAACCGCGGAAGGAATCCGGGTCAGAACGAAGATTGTAAACGATCGCACCGGTCACCATGTCCCTACCGACTCACCGATGCGACATTTGATACTTGTAGTCCGGGCTTACGATAGCAACGATACCAAATTATCTCTCAAAGCAGGACCTGTCCTTCCGGAGTGGTGTGGTTCGGGAGATCCGGCAGACGGCTGCTTCGCCGGGATTCCCGGCAAGGTGTACGTAAAACAGCTCGAAGAAATATGGACTGGAGTTACACCAACCGGCGCATATTGGAATCCGACCCGGATTGTGATGGACACCCGGCTCGGAGCGTTCGAAACCGATCTCGGCGAATTCCTGTTCCTTGCTCCGGATTCGGGGGATGTACGAATCGATGCTGTCCTTCTCTACCGGCGGGCTTTTAAGAAACTGATGGATCTCAAGGGATGGAATGAACCGGACATCATTATGGAATCGGCTGCGGTTACGATCTCTCAAAAACGCTCCTGAATATTTAACGATTTTGTTGTCTCCCGGAACCTGTCCCAATTAGCCGGTGAATATGCAACGCTGCATTGATTTCATTGAACTTGGACAGGCAGCAGCCAGAACTGAAATCAGGTTGTTTCATTGTGTACTGCGTCCTTAAGGAGTTTCTGCCACAATCGCGTACGATCGGGTCCGGCCTTCTGAGGCTGTCCAACGGTTGCCAAATGGAGGGAGGGGCTGGACCTGGAGCGCCGGAGGGAGCGTCTCAAAACCCTGAATGGATCGGGCTTTCAGCCCTCGTCGTTAATGCAACTTCCTTCCTGGGGCTTCGGCCCAGGCTGGTATGATCTCGCGCCTATGATTGCAGCAGTTTAAGCGCCAATGGCGCGAAGCCATATCAGTCTGGGGCAACGCCCCAGGATAATGAACCGGAATTGAGAACAAGGGCTGAAAGCCCGATCCATTACAGGTTTTGAGACGGCGCCGGCGCTCCCGGAATTCAATCGTGGGACAATCGTTGGACAGCCTCTCACGACCTGGGCCTGGAGCTTCCACATTTTTCTCAACCTATGTAAATTGAATTCAGAAGGATTCTGCCTTAATGCTTCGCTTTTAATGATCTGTCTGATGGATAGGTCTTGCTGTCTACTCTGCGGAATCGAATCAGAGCGCAGGGTTGGCTGCGCTTTTTGCCGCCAACCCCGGGCTCTGTTTCGCAGCCGCTTCGCGGCTGCTCCCTGCGTTCCCCATTATCATCCCAGTCTCAAATCGGAGGCCCCTTTATGGAAATTTGATAACCGTGAGACAGCGGCTTCAGCCGCGACGCGCATGACTAAGTACGCTAAGAAGCAATGCTATCTCAAATCCTTTGAAGCATCCAAAACGCTAGGATGCGCATCCTTCATCTAAAGCCGGTGAAAAAGGCGCCCGGGAAGGCGAGGTCTTGAGCTCAGACTTAATAGTGAAGGTCTTCTGAGATTCGCGAAAACCCAGGATCATCATGGTAATGTCATCGTGCTGGGGCGTGTTTTTGGAAAACAGCATTACAGCTTCGCGCAGTAAAGCAAGGAGCTCCGAAGCGGTTGTGTGAGCCTTTTCGCGCAGCAGGGCACACAGCCTCTCCTGCCCGAATTCCTCTCCCGCGGTGTTGAGCGCTTCCACAACGCCATCCGTGAATAGCACCAGATGATCATTGGGTAGCAGCTTGACCGTTTCACTCTGGTACCGCGCCTCCTCGAAAAGGCCGAGGACCACTCCGCCAACAGTCAGTTCTATAATAGAGCCGTCCGGATGCACAAGCAGCGGCGGATTATGTCCTGCATTGACATAATTGCATGTGCCTTCGTCATCCAGGATGCCGAAGAAGAATGTGACGAAGCGGTTGCCAGTTCCCCGCTTTACGAGATTTCGGTTCAGGTTTGAAATGATCGTTGGCAGCGGAAAATCAACGAACGATTGCGCCGATAGGATGCCTTGAACCTTGGAAGCCAGCAAAGCTGCGGATACTCCTTTCCCGGCAACGTCTCCCAACGCGAAGCAGAACCGGCCTCCCTCCAAATCGAAATAATCGAAATAGTCTCCGCCCACCTCATAGCAGGGGATGGTCTGGCTGCAGGCGCATACGTAGGACAAGTTTTTAAATGGTTGCGGAAGGAGAGACTGCTGGAGCTGATGTGCAATAGCCAATTCCTTCCGAAGGTCGTCCAGGAGAGGAATGGGATTATGCCCTTTCATTTTGTACCTCCCTTAATTAGACCGCCTTTCGAATCGAAGCAAAGCTCTTAGCTGAATTCCATTTGACCATCCGGCTACGCCGTATGCCTGCCTCCCCTTCGGAATTGCTGCATATTCCGCCGCATTTCAATTGGCGCTTGATTCTGCTTTGCTCCTCAATCCTCTATGTGAAAAGTCGATTAAACATTTCACGGAGAGGATTGTTCGCGATTCCGTTGCTCGATCATTGATTCTTGATTTATGGAGTGCGGGGAGCGGTTGTTGCCGCACAAAATCTTTTTCCGGCGGGCATTCGGGAGTATGATATCTTAAATCAATCGTTGTTCGCTATATATTGATATTAAATGAATTGAGCGGGACTGCATTTTTCTTCCCCGCTTCTCGGGCGGCAGAAATTGCAGATAAAATTGTTGCAGGAGATGCTAAAGGTTCCCTTGTGACGGATTTCTGTTTGGCTATGGTTGCGTGAGCAGAACGATCAAAAACCGGAAGAGCCGGCCTTCAAATGGCCTCGCTCGTGGAGAGCATAATGGACACACCCATCCAGCCAAAGAAAGAGTGGGAGATAACACCGGAAGCTTTTGAAAGATTCCTTGCCTGGATTGATCCGAACCGGGATCAGGCCGGGAAAAAATATGAGGATATCCGGCGTAAATTAATCAAAATATTCACTTGTCGCGGATGCAATTGTCCTGAAGAACTCGGAGATGAGACGATCAATCGAGTCATCCGCAAGGTCCGGGAAATCGAGGAAACCTATGTGGGAGACCCTGCCCTTTATTTTTACGGTGTAGCCCACCGAGTTCACCACGAATTTTTGCGAAGAAAACCAGCCTGCCGGCCGCCTCTCCAATCAGAGGAACAGCAAAGAAGTGACGCGGAATATGAATGCCTGGAACAATGTATGGAAGGTCTTCCGCGCCGCAGCAGAGACCTGGTGCTGCAATATTATCAGGAAGACAGGCGCGAAAAGATCGAGCTCAGGCGGCAGCTGGCTCTGCAGCTTGGCATCCCATTGAGTGCCTTGAGGATCCGGGCTTGCCGCATTCGAATGAATCTGCATGCATGCGTGCTGGAATGCCTTCAAAAGAGGGCGGCATGAAATAGTTTTGCTTTTCCTGCATTAATAAATGAGCGGCAAGAAAAACCTGAAAAGGAGACGGAACCTCATGAGTATGGATCTCGAGAAAGACCTTCCCTTGAAGCCATATCTGCTGGGCGATCTGAATCCGGAGGAGCAGCACCGCATTGAACAACGCCTGATGATCGATGCATCCGCTTTTGAAGAGGTGGGCTGGGTCGAGGATGAGCTTATTGATGACTACCTCGAAGGAGCCCTCTCACTCCGCGAGAAAGAGAAATTCGAGAGTTGCTTTCTGGCGGCGCCGGAACGGCAAAGGAAATTAAGTTTTGCCAGGAATTTGAAGCGCTATGCTGCGGCACACAGGCCAAAGCAAAGCCGCTTGTCTGTTTTGTGGAATTCCTTTCAGGCCTTCCGGCGCATCCCGAGTCCAGTCCTTCGATGGGCTCCGGCCGTCTCTCTGCTTCTAATAATGATTGTCGGTTCGTGGTCGGTACTGCGGATTGCGGCGCTACGGAATACCATTGAGGAGACAAGTTCCCGGGAATCACAAAACAGGTTGGCTATGCAAACCCGGAATACGGCATTAGAAACGGAGCTGCAGAGTGAACAAGCCAGGTCCAGACAGCTGGAACAAGAGGTCGCCAATTTGAGGAGCGCGGACAGCCATGCTTCTTCCTCCCTTCCTGCCGGACAGCTGTCGGCTACGCTCGTTGCTTTAGCCCTTGCTCCCGGGCGGCAGAGAGATCTTGGCGGGAGCCCAACGGATAAAATTCCCGAAGGAACGGACTTTCTTCGATTGGACCTGGAAATAGAATACCAAAACTATCCTGAATACCAGGCGACGCTGCGTCGCGCGGAAGATGGGGGCACAATCTGGACCCATACATTTGCAAAAAGCAGATCCGGTGCACAAGATCCTTTCCTGCGGCTGGATGTATCTGCAAAAGAGTTAAGACGCGGAGATTATATTGTGAAACTCCGCGGCAAAACCGCCGACGGGGATTTTGAAGATATCAATACCTACTACTTTAGAGTAATTCCAAAGTAGATGCCGATCAACGATCGGACAAGTATTCAGGATTCTATCGATACGGATGCAATGGGATTGCGGCTTAGTGCTGAATCCCTGTTTCTGTTGCTCATCTTTCGGTTTTCAGGGAAGGCAATATCCGCCTTTCGAAAGATACCGGAGCCGCTCCGGGTGAAACCGAACAGCCTCAAGCTGCCCGCGATTGCGCCGGGCTGGATTTCCTGTTTATAGATTTGGACGCTTATCTGGGGGGAATGCATTTCTTTTGAGAGGAACCTATCCAGGAGAAAGGGGAAAAACATGGCTGAAGAAAAACTTGCTGAGAAATGCCTTGGTAAAACCAAAAGGTGGTCCATTATGGTCTATCTTGCAGGAGGAGCGGACGTCAGTGATGAAGCCCGCGAAAGCCTGCTGCGGATGAAACTGGTTGGGTCAACGGAAAACATCCACCTTATTGCTCAATTCGATTCCGGAAGTGAAGGAACCTTCACCAAACGCTATTATCTCAGCCCATTTACAGATGCCATAGGGATTGAGTCCCTTTTGAGAGGGGCTCGTGTTGAGGTCTCCGGTGTTTCCGAACCCTATAATTCCACAGCCGGGATGAACTACTGCCGGCGCCTGAAGGAAACCTTGTCTGAAAAGCATAGGAAACGAATGGACTTCATGCAGACAAAAGATATTATCGAGTTGTTGAAATATTCGCCGGATCGATTCAACAGCTTTATTCTAAATTGCATACTGGATGAAGATATCTACCCGCGCCCCAGCGGCAATGTGGGAGACACAAATGCCGGAGACCCGAAAGTCCTGGTTGATTTTGTTCGTTGGGCGAAGGTCCGATATCCCGCAGATCACCATATGGTAATTCTATGGGGGCATGGCAGCGGTCTTTCTGTTGCCTGGGATTATCCCTCTTCGCCATTTGTACGTCCGGCAGATGCTCTCACCGTAAAGGAATTGAGAAAGGCATTTGAAAAAGTGGAAACGGCGTTTCGAAAGGAGCAAAAGGCCTTTCTTAAGGAAGAAGAAGAACATTTCAGGCAGAATGAGCGGGCTGGACGGGCGGCAGGCATTGTACCGCAGGAAGCAGCCGAGGCGGTCTGGGAGCCGCCGGAGCTGCCCGAGTATAGAAGCGGTGTTGATATCGTCGGATTCAATTCGTGCTCATTGGGAACGATTGAGGTTTACCACCAGCTGCGAGATCTTGTCGGAGTCGGTATCGCATCAGAGGGTTTTACTCCGAAAACCAGCTGGCCCTATGACCTCATACTTGGAGATCTTGACAAGCACCCGCGTTGGACGCCTGAAAAATTCGCGAATAACATTGCCAAAGAATACATTGCTTACTACAAAAAATCGGTAGAGACGGCCGAAGAGCTCCAGAAGATTGAACGCAAAGCCAGGTGTTTAGGTGCGAACCTGGATATGAACTGGGGTCAATACAAGGTGATCCCGGATTTGGGTTTTAAAAAGCCGAACGTGGATTTGGGTTTTAAAAAGCCGAACGTGGATTTAGGTTTTAAAAAGCCGAATGTGGATCTGGGATATAAAAAGCCGAATGTGGATCTGGGTTCACAGGAGGATTCGATAGGCGGAGGGATTGATCTTTCCGTCTGCAAACTGGCATGCACTGAGAACGTTACGAATAGGATGCGGGATTTGGTGGATCTGCTCCTTGGTGCAGGAAAGCCTCGTTTCAGAGCCAGTATTTTCCCTGCCGTCCTGGCGGCGCATGCCGTCAGCCAGTCGTATTTCAACAGAGACTTCACGGATCTATACGATTTTTGCCGCGCTCTGCGGCGTTTTTGTTCCGATGGATCCATAAAGCAGGCCTGTAGAGCTGTTATGACTGCAATTAGGGCTATGTGCAGAAAGCCGGGCAGGTTCGGCAATGATGTAAAAAATTCAAATGGCGTTTCGATCTTTTTCCCCTGGGGCGAATGGAAAGAGCAGGACGTCATTGCAAGGTACAAGCAACTGGAGTTTATTAAAGATACGCGATGGGATATCTTTCTTCGGACATATCGCAACCTGATTCGTGATTTCTGAGAGAAGGGATTTTTTTTAATTTTACCTCCTCTTGAAGGTTTTTTCGAATGACCGGGCGCGCCTTGATTTTCCCCGCATATAGAGGCAAGTCTATGGTAGCGGATCAATCGAGGAGGGGGCATTGACTGCAAAGCTTCAAATTGCCGAATATTGCCTTCTGTGGTTGATGCTCTTCGCTGCTTTGCAGCCGGAAGCATCGGGAGTTCCTGCGCCTGCACCTCAGACAGCCAAAGACTTCATTGCCGTGGTTGGTGAGTCGACGGAAAGAGATCTTTCCGCAGGCCAACTGCACTCTTATCCATTTGAGCTTTCGCCCGGGAAATTCTTCCGAATCGATTTCTATTCCTACAAACTTGACCTGTTCGTTTCAATGGCCTGGCCCGGCAGCAAAAGATCTCTGGAATGGAGCATCCCCAAACGAGTCACTGCCCCGATTTCATTTGTCGCTGACGTGCAGGGAACATACCAGCTCACCGTTCGGAGTTCAGAGAGGATAACGAATTCCGGAGTCTATCGGATGGGAATCAATGCACTGCGGCCGGCTGCACCTCAAGATAAAAAGCAGGTCGTTGCCTGCAAACGGCTTTCAAATGCGACTCAATTTCTCCGGCAATGGACGGAAGCGTCGCTGAAAAACGCAATTGATGAGTATGAAAAAGCGGTGCGTATCTGGGAAGCGGTGGGCGATCGGGCACAGGAAGCTGCCACACTTGAGAACGCAGGGAATGTCTGGGAAATTCTCTCCGGATGGCAAAAGGCTTTCACCTGCTATAAAGAGGCGCAGGTGATTTACGACCGGTTGAAAGATCATTCCGGGACCACCAAAATTGCTAATGCGATCAGCGCCCTGCTGATCAATCAGGGGCAGTATCAAAAAGTGCTGGAGATCTATACGCCGGAACAAATGGCGATTGAAGATCCGTGGGAAAAGGCCCAAATCCTTCACAATACCGGGGCGGCTTATTATGGAATGAGCGAATGGGTAAAGGCGGAAGACTTTCTCAATAGCGCCCTGAAACTTCGGGAGCGCATCCAGGATACGGAGGGACAGGCGGATACTCTTTTGTATCTTGGCTATGCTCGCCATGCCGGCAAAGAACTCTCATCGGCAGAGCAGTATTACAGACAATCGCTTCACCTATGGCAGGCAGCGGAGAACCCTCGAGGAATCGCCCTGGCACTTACAGCACTGGGACATCTTTCTAATCTCTCGGGGGAAAGACAGCGGGCTCTGGAATATTACGACCGGTCGCTGCAGATGCTCCAGACCATAGGGGATTTGTCCGGGCGTTACAATGTGCTCGGAGGAATCGCCTACTTATACGCCGGACTCGGAGAAAAAGAAAAGGCGCTCCACTACTATCTCAAGGCTCTCGATCTGGCCAGACTGGCCAAGGATCTTGCCGAGGAGGCCAGTGATCTCAACTTCATCAGCGCAATTTATATGGATCTCGGAGATTTTAGAAATGCGCTGCGATACTCTCAGCAGTCGGTCCTGGTTAACAGGTCTATGCCGTCCACCCTTGGGGAGGCGTATGCGCTTGAAACCCTCGGTAAAGCTCTTGTAGCGCTCGGGAAACAGGAAGACGCCATGAAGAATTATGAACAGGCGCTCGAGCTGTCCCGGAAGGGCAGCGATCGATTCCTGGAGGGACTTTTGTTTAATGGCCTTGGGCAGCTGCATTTCGGATCGGGCCGGCTGCAAGAGGCGATCGATTGCTACAGACAGGCTCTCTCGCTGCAGCAGAACTCGAAAGATTCCGTTCGAATGCCGGCAACCCTTTACAATCTTGCACGCGCGGAACGGGAGGCGGGTAATCTGGATAACGCCATTCAATATGCCGATCAGGGATTGAAGATCGCCGAATCATTGCGCGGCAAGGTGGCTAGTCATGAATTGCGCGGAGCATACCTTGCTTCCGTGCATCAGCAGTATGAATTCATGATCGATTCGCTTATGCGACTGCACGGACTGCGCTCGTCTGAGCAATCCATTGCCAGGGCTCTGCAGACCAGCGAAATGGCGCGGGCTCGATCGCTTCTGGAAAGCCTGGTCGAAGCCCGGGCCGATATCCGCCAGGGAGCAGACCCGGTTTTGCTTGAACAGGAGCGCTCGTTGCAGAAATCGTTGAATGCCAAAGCGGAACGTAAGATGCAGCTTCTCGGCAGAGAGCATAGCGTTCAGGAAGAGGCGGCCATAGCCGAGGAAATCAGCGCCATAACCGAGGAGTATGAGAGAGTCCAGGCGCAGATCAGAAGCAGGAGCCCTCACTATGCCGCTCTGACCCAACCCCAGCCGCTGGACCTCCCCGGAATCCAGCAGATGGTGATGGACGATGAAACACTGCTGCTGGAATACTCGTTGGGTGAAGAGCAGAGCTGGCTTTGGGCCGTCACTCCCACAACAATCCAGGGCTATGAGCTTCCCAGGCGAGCCGAGATCGAGGCTCGCGCGAACCGGGTTCGCGAATTCATGCTGGCGCGCCAGAGAAGGGCGAGAGAGGCGGCTGCATCGTATCAGCAGCGAATAAGAAGAGCGGACGGGGAATACCAGGCTGAGGCAGAAGCTTTAGGCCGGATGCTGCTGGGGCCGGTTGCGGAGCGCCTGGAATCTCAGCGGCTACTGATTGTATCGGATGGAGCTCTGCAATACCTGCCATTCGGAGCATTGCCCAAACCGGGCAGGCAGGGGAATGGAAAGAAGGCAGAATTGCAGCCGTCGGCTCTGTTGATCGAAGATCATGAAATTGTTCATCTGCCGTCGGCTTCCGTCCTGGCGGTAATACGGCAGGAAACAAGTCGGCGTCCCTTGCCTCCCAAAACCCTCGTGGTGCTGGCCGATCCGGTTTTTGAAGCGGATGATCCCCGAGTGCAGCATCAAGGATTGTCTGCGAAGCCTGCCGCTGCTCTGTCTGCCAGGAATAAGGCTAAGTCTTCCACGGAATCGCCCCGGGCTTTGAGAGAGATAGATATTTCTGATCAAAGACTCGTCGCATCCAGACTGCTGGCGACCCGGGAAGAAGCCGATGCGATTATGGCTCTGGTTCCCGAGGGCGCCGGTCTGAAGATTCTTGGGTTCGATGCAAACAAGTCCCTGGCAATGGGGCCGGAACTCGGCCGGTACCGTATCGTGCACTTCGCGACTCACGGATTTATTGACAGCAAGCATCCTGAACTGTCAGCCCTGGTTCTGTCGCTTTTCGACGAGCAAGGACGCCCGCAGGACGGTTACCTGCGGTTGCACGATATCTATAACTTGAGATTGCCTGTGGAACTGGTCGTCCTGAGCGCCTGCAGCAGTGCGTTGGGAAAAGATGTCCGTGGAGAGGGCCTGGTGGGAATAGTGAGAGGATTTATGTATGCCGGCGCCGCAAGGGTTTTGGCCAGCCTGTGGAAGGTTGAAGATGATGCGACAGCGGCATTGATGAAGCTGTTTTATCAGAAAATGCTGCAGGAAGGCTTGCCGCCTGTCACGGCGTTGCGCATGGCTCAATTGGACATACGGAAACAAAAGCGGTGGCAATCCCCATATTATTGGGCGGCCTTTGTGCTGCAGGGCGAGTGGAAATGAGCACAGGAATGCCGCGACCTCTCGAGTTACTACATTTTCCTCACCATATGCAAGCTTAATTCAGCAGGATCCTGCATTAACGCCGCGCTTTTCATGATCCGTCTGATGGATAAGTCTGGTGTCCGCGCCGCAGAAGCCCTGAAGGGCTTCGTACCAGAGCCCAGGGTTGGCTGCAAAAAGCGCAGCCACCCCTGGGCTCTGTTTCGCAGCCGCTTCGCGGTTGTTCGCCGGGACCGCCATCATTATTCCAATCTCAAATGAATAAACTTGAGGGTCGCGGCTTAAGCCGCGACCTGGAGTTTATACATATTTTGGGGAGATGCACGTCCCGTCAGGGACGGAATGATTTTAGACCGGCACTTTTAGTGCCGGGATCCCGGGACCGCCGAAAAAAAACAACTGAGTCCCGTAGGGACGACTGAATTCACCCCCCAACATATTTCCCATCCTATTCAATGCCATTTAATTTAAAAAGGACAGGCTCCGGTTTCCGGGAAAATCCAGCCTGCGTCCGGATTCTGTGCGCTAAGATCTTTCCAGTGCTTCCCGAATCTTGATTGCCAGGTCTCTGTTTGAAAACGGCTTCTGGATGAAGTTCAGCCCTGAATCCAGTATTCCCCTGTGGACAATAACATCGGCCGTATATCCGGAAATAAACAGGCATTTGATTTCCGGGAGAAAAGCTTTCATCTGTTCAGCAAATTGACGACCGTTCATCTCAGGCAGAATTACGTCGGTAATCAAGAGGTCTATTTTGCCGGAGAATGCTTTGGCTGCCTGCAGGGCTTCGGAAGGAGAATGGGCCTTTATTACAATATAATTGAGCCTTGTGATTATCTTCTCGATCAGCTCAAGAATCGAAGCTTCATCTTCAACCACTAATATTGTTTCGCCATTGCCCTGCGGTGTTTCCGCAATATCCTTCTGAACCGCTTCTTTGACTTTGCCTTCGCGCGCTGGAAGATAAATCCGGAAGGTGGTGCCCTCCTCCGGTTCGCTGTATACATTAATGAAACCATTGTTCTGCTTAACGATTCCATATACGGTAGCCAGTCCGAGCCCGGTTCCGCATCCGACGCTTTTGGTTGTAAAGAACGGCTCGAATATCACGTCGAGCGTTTCGCGGTCCATTCCGCAGCCGTCATCGCTTACGGAAATCATCGCAAAATCACCCGGCATAAATCCTTCATGTCCGGAGCAGTAAGCTTCGTCAAAGGTGGCGTTACCTGTTACGATGGCAATCCTTCCTACGTTCGAAATGGCATCCCGGGCATTAACGCAGAGGTTTGCCAGTATCTGATCGAGTTGGGCCGGGTCCATAAGGACGGGCATCATATCTTTTCCCGGAATCCATTCCAGATCGATATCTTCTCCGATCAGGCGCCTCAGCATATTCAGCATGCTTTCTATACTTGCGTTCAGATCAATCAATTCAGGAGCGATGGTTTCCTTACGGGCATAGGCCAGAAGCTGTTTGGTAATGCCTATGGATCGTTCGGCCGCACTCTGTATTTCCTTAAGATTGTTGTACAACGGATCCTGCGGCGCTGTTTTTTCCAGTGCCAGTTCGGAGTAACCCAGGATAATGCTGAGTATGTTGTTGTAGTCATGGGCTACGCCTCCCGCCAGTCTGCCCAGCGACTCCATCTTCTGAGCCTGGATGAACTGGGCTTGAAGCTTTGCCTGCTCTGCTTCGGCCCGTTTACGTTCCGTGATATCGCGCACAATGGCCTGCAGAATTGTTTCCCCGTTCAGTTCGAGACGATTCAGACTCACTTCGGCAGGGAAGGGTGTCCCGTCTCTGCGGCAGTGCGTCCATTCAAATCTCTGCGGCCCCGTCGACAAAGCCAGATTAATCATAGCAATAGCCTTCTCTTTCGAGGGCTTTCCGTCCGGTTGTGTCGGCGGAGAAAATTCATAGGGTGCGGCGCCGATGAATTGGTCTCGCGCGCACTCGAACGTGGCCAGTGTTACGGCGTTGCAATCGATGAACTGGTCGTCGCGCATCAGCATGATGGCGTCTCCTGCAGTTTCAAACAGCATGCGATACTTGAGTTCGCTATCGCGCAATGCCTGTTCGCTAATCTGTTGCGCATTTTCGGCCTGCTTTTGCTCGGTGATGTCATGGATGATGGAATGCAGCAGAATTTCATTTTTTGCATTAATCCTGCTGCTGAAAACGGCCACATCCCGGATCGATCCGTCGGCGAGCCGATGCCGGAATATGAAATGTGTGCGCTCCAGATTCCGGGCTTTTTTCATCTCCATGTCGACCTGTTCGGGCGGCAGCATATTGATATCCTGAATCTGCATTTGATGCAGCTGTTCTCCGGACCAGCCGTAAAATTTTTCAGCCGCTTCATTGGCTTCAACGATGCGGCCGTTGTCGGGATTGATGAGCAGCTTGACGGCTGCATGTTTATAGAAAAGATTGCGGAATTTTTCTTCGCTTTCACGCAGCAATTGATTGGAATGGTCCAGGTCCCGAGTGCGGAGCGCCACTTGCCGGCGAAGCAGCAAAATGAATGCAAAACTCAGCAGAAGCAGGCCGCTTGTGCCGGCGATGATCCAGATTGCGTATCGAGGAATAATGGCTTTTGAAGGTTTTTGCATCCAGCGCCCCAAAGCTCTGTAATAGGCAGAACCGGGTTCAGACTTCAGGGCGCACAACTCGGTGTCAATGGCCTCAAGCAGGTCCGAATTGGCTCCGGAGGTTGTTGCAAAAAATAGAGACACAGGGTTGAAGACAATGTGCGTTTTTTCAAGCCCGTAGTCACTGTAGAAATAGTCGCCAAACAGGTAATTGGAAATTGCTGCTTCAGCCTGATCGCGGCCCGCAGCCGAGAAAACATCATCAAGTGTTTCCGCCTCAATAAAAGCAATATCGAGGCCGAATCCTTTCGCCATATTTTCCAGAATGCTTTTCTGAATGGAGTCCTTAAGCACGGCAACCCGCCGCCCATTCAAGTCGGATAGAGTGCCTATCCCGTATTTGCTTTTGGCATATGCAGCGGACCAACTGTTGATGACCATTTCCTTGTGGAAGTCAAATTGTGCGTCCCGTTCCTCCGAATAGGCGACATCCGGCATGAGGTGAATGGCGCCCTTATCAAGGGCTTCGAGGCATGCAGCCCAGTCGCAGGGTACGTAGGTTAATTGCCATCCTTCTCGTCGTGCAATTTCATCAAGGATGACTGCAAAAATGCCCGAGGCCGCTCCCTTTTCGTTTGAAAATATTTTCGGCTTGTTTTCGTATAGACCGACCCGGACAACGCGGGAATCTGAACGGCTTTGCGGTTGAGCATTGAAACCCGGTTCGCCCTTGGCCCCATCGGCCATTCCCTGACTATTGACCTGCTTTTCCGGAGGACGCGTCAGCTGCGTTGATGTTTCCGCAATAGAGCTTTCAAAAGCAAAACTGAAAACGATAAGTATTGCCAGAACCCGGGCAATATTCACCGGAAGAGGGGATGTTAAGATGTGTTGAGAGATACCGCCGAATCTGCCAATGATCATAGGATTTGCCGCCTTCACGCGGTCACCAAATGTGAATCAGGCGCCGCCGGATCAGGTTTTATATCGTCATGCGATACGCCTATAATTACAATGACTTGCAGACTGGGAACGCCGCCAAAAATAGAAAATATCTTTTCGCCGACGCGTACGAGTATAGCACCGCTTGCCGCAGAGAACCGCCCGAATCTGCTGAAACCGGAATGAGCAAAATGGCTTAAACCAGACACCATTAGCGCGGAAGCAGACAGCCGATGGCTGAAAGCCGACAGCTTCTTCGCATTTCATTGACATGCGGCTTCGGTTTTGAAACCCTTAGCCGGGCAGGCGGATCTTCCGCAATATTGCAGAACGGATTGTGAAAAAATGGAGAGCAATACTGCTGTGAAAACCATAGTCTGGAATATCGTCCTGATGATTGTGGGCAGCATTCTGTGCGCCGTGGCCGTAAACGGAATCCTGATTCCACAGGGATTTCTCAGCGCCGGATTTACCGGGGTGACGCTCATCATCCATCTTCTGTATCCCGTCCTTCCCACTGGGCTCATCTACTTTCTCATCAACGTGCCTCTTTTCTTTATCGGGTGGAGGTTCGTCGGCCGGCGCTTTTTCGTTTATAGCATCCTGGGAATGATCGTTCTATCCGCTGCGTTCCAGCTCGTATACATACTGATACCGGTCGAAGACAAGATGCTGGCCGGTATGCTCGCGGGCATTATAAACGGCTGCGGCAGCGGGATCATTCTCAGGTCTCTCGGTTCCGCCGGCGGATTGGACATCCTTTCGGTGATTCTCAGCAAGAAGTTTTCAGTAAAGGTAGGGACCACTTCTCTGCTGTTTAACGCCGTTCTGCTGGTGGCCGCCGTGTTGATTTTCTCTCTGGACGCGGCGCTTTACACGCTGATCTTTATCTACGTGAGTGCACAGATAATGAACCTGGTCGTTATGGGGCTCAGCAAGAGAAAAACCGTGCTGATCGTTTCCGATGCCTGGCGCCGGATCTCCCAGGAGATCCTGAAAAAAGACAGGCTCGGAGTCACTATACTGGAAGCGAAGGGGGCGTACAGCGGGGAAGCCCAGCACGTCCTTTACAGCGTCATCGCTTTGCAGGATCTGCCGGTTCTCAAAAGGATGATCTCAAGCATCGATCCCAATGCCTTCGTGGTGGTGATGGACACACAGGAGGTCATGGGACGAAGAATGGGAAACCAGCCGCACTGGTAGCCGGGTTATTTCCGGAAAACTCATCAAAAAAACGAGCGCTATGGAACCCGCCAGAGGGAGAGCCGACTGCTGAAACCTGAAGGCTGACAGCGCGCGACTCTGCCAAAGCCCGGAATCTCAGTATTTGAGCCTGGGGTGCGGGACGCCCTTCGGGGCATCCCGCATTAAGGCCGGGTAAACGCGCATTCCCATGTGTTCGCGGATGACTTCGAGCGATCTCTATTTTGAATCCAGTCCCCAGCCTTTAAATAGATCCTTATAAAACTGTGGCTGTTCAAAATCCGGCAGCATCGACATGTATTGATCCCGATGGGAATACATCCTGCCTCCGCCTCTCAGGCCTGCCATCAGTCCGGCCATCTTTCCCTGCGGCGCTGCAAATATTACTTCTTCTTCCTGAGTCAGAGCTCTCTGATACTCCCCGGGATCCGGAAGCACGACGGCGTATTTCCCCGTCTTCATGGGATTCACGACGCAATGGGCGCAGGATGGGAGGAAGAGATGCGTGCTGATTTCCGATGCACCACTGTACATCAACGGCATCGTTAATCCTCTTAACTGCGCTGGATTTAAATAAACGAGGACGACATCCGGCGTAAAGGAGGCTTTCTTCAGAGGCGCCGTAAGAATGCCGATATATTTCCCAACCTCAAAGCGCATAAAGGATTCACCCAGCTTTGACATGGAAGCCGGCGTTTCTACCATTCCGTATGACATGAGAGCCGTCGGGCACCAATGATCCTCCTTCAGCATGGCGACGGTTTTTCCCTCCCGCCGCGACATGCCAAAAGCCTGGCACTGGGCAATGTGATATCCTCCGTCTCTTTTCGGACGAAAAGCCTCTTTCGGGATGTCGGCTTCCTTCTCCAGCATTTTAACGGCGATAGGCGATGTCCTTAAAAGCAGCGCTGTTTCCAGATCCTCCCCGTATTTATTGAACTCGCTCAATGCAGGCGCGGGATTCCCCCCACCCGGGACAGCCTTATTTGCCGTTTGTGCGGTCGCAATCGCCGTACCCGATGCTGCCAGGGCTACTGCCCCCAATCCCAGTTCCAGAGCTTCACGTCTAGTGTATTTGTTATCCACAGGTATTCCTCCTGGCACGGCCAAGGCCGCAGCCGAATTTTCAAGACCAATTGAAGCCGCGAGCTGCAGCCATCGGCTGCCCGCACTCAGCTTCTTTGCCTGTTGCGTTCGATCTCAGCTGTTTCGCAAAACAAAACCGCCGTGCAAAACGCAGAAAGGTCCTATATAAAGAGTCCACACTCAAATTATAAGCAACAGATTTTGATATTTCCATGCAACCCTAAAGCTGCACAGCTCAAGCCGGGAATATAATATGACAAGCAAAAAGGGCGGGGCGCCCTGTCGGGCTTCCCCGCCCCCCGTATTGCGTCGTTTTGTCTTCAGGACTATGCCTGGCGGCCCTTCGACTTCGCCGCAATGAGTTTGTCCGGCCCATTTGGATTCTCCGGATATATTCCGGAGAATTGCGGGACGGAAATGGGCTTGGCGTAAGACCGTCCGGGTTTGTAATCAGCCTTTGACATCACCTGATACTCAAGTCTCTTAATTTTCCAGGCATCGCCTTCTTTTACATACGATACCTCATGGATTCCGCCTTCCCACCATTGCCGAATCCCCTGGCCCTGCAGGCGCGCCATTTCCAGCAGCGGTAGATCACCGGTCAATGGAGTTCCCACCTGCATCGAATAGGGGAATTGCGCTTTGGCGGACTTGCGGTCCGGTGCAACTTCCACGACATCCAGAAGCCGCGCGGGATCCGGTTCGAAGCCGGGCGCCGGTTCGATCTTCCTTCCGGTCCGACCTTGGCTGAAATGATCGCAATACAAGCGGCGGACGCCCTTGTCTTTGCCGGAAAAAACTCCACCGTTGAAGACTGCTTCCGCATCGCCGGCAAACATGTCGACCACTTCATCGTACATCCCTTTGTCGAGATAGGATTCATACGTTTGGTGCAGCCTGCGGATTGCATTGGCATCTTCGAGGCGTCCGATTTGATTGGACAGCCTGTCCACATCGCCCTTCAATCCCGAATCATGATCCGGACTGAACTTTGAAATGCCCGCCGCCGCAGAGGCGATTACGGCAGACATGGCGGCGCCGGTTTTCCATATAAAGGATCGACGCCCGCTGTTCGGCTGCTTCGGACTGTTGCTGGATCCTGTTTTCAATCTTGAGATGGCCATTTTATGCTCCTTTCACTCGCGCCTTCGGTCCGAAGTATTGTCCTATATCGTACTTTCCGATATCGCGCGCAATAGCTCCAATGGTGTTGAGCCCCACTCCCGACTCGCCGCCGGAGAAACCGAAGCCGCAGGCACGCTTCGTTTTTTCATTTTCTATGATACAGGTCTCGGCGCCGTTGCAGGCTTCCTCCACCAGATCAAAGATATAGACTCCGGGGCGGAGCTTTACATAAAGGGCCGGAGCACACCACTGCATGCCGAGGGTCTGATTTGCCGTGTAAATGGTCCACGAAGAGGAATGGGGCGTTGTGTATAGATGCAGGGACGTCATCTGGTCGGAATAGGACCTTGTGAACGCGCGGCCAGCCAGCTCGTCTGTATATTCATGCCGCACGTACTGCAGAGATTCCACTCCTGCCATTTCGGCTGCACCGAAAACGGCGTAATAGGAAACCTCATTCCCGTAATACTTCGTGCCCATCCTGGAGAGAATACAGGTGGTCAAACCGTTGGTCAGGTCCAGGGCGATTCTTCTGCAGCTCCGGGGCCTGCTTCCACTGACAATATGAGCGAAAAACAACAGCTTTTCATCGGCTTCAAAGGCCCGGTAGGTTTCTTTTTGCCATTGAGTATCTCCGTGTTTCCGCCACTGCAGATTGAACAAGTCGAGAACCTTGTAATCCCAGGCTGGGCCGTCATTGTCGTAGCGGAGAGTGAACTCCTTGCCGACCAGCAGGTCGCTGAACGGCAGAAGATTTCCTCCCATCATTCCAGCCTGCTCCTGAGGCGCATTCGGATCACTGGTGAAAGTCCTGGTGCTTTTTTCGGCAGCCCGATGAACTTCCTCTTCGGTCATGTTCCTGAAATCTCTTCCCGGACGGTATACGATTCTCTGGCCTTTAGGAGGTTTGGGCGTCTCCTGGTTCGGTTTGGGCGCGTAGGTCATTCCGAGATTCATCTTTTCGCCATGCTCGTCGAAGGGCGCAAGTGAGGTTAGCGTGCCGACATATTTTCCCGTTCCGCGAAATACGTAGTATTCCAGCTCGTCTTTTTCATTGAAGCCGAGGCGCATGCCCACCTGAGTTTCTGTGAACAAGTCCATAGCATACATGGTCATAATGCCGGAAAATTCGCATTCCGTTCTTTGATAGATAAATATGTTGTCATCGACCATTATGTAGTCCGACGGGCTGCAGTAGCTGAGATCGTCGGCAAGCCGCGTAAGCTCGATGAAGTTCGTGGAGGCCACCGAAGCATATAATTCCAGGGTTTCTATCCCCGTGTCCTGCTTCCAGTACATGCCCGTGCCTTCGAGCCTGTTTGTCGTGTGATGCCGCTTTTTCGGCGCCTCTTTGCCCGGGGCTTCCACATAGCCGAAGTAGATCTCACGCTGGACCTCTCTGTCGTCGATAATGAGTTCCTTTTTGGACATCGTTACTTCTTTTTTGCCGCTGCAAAGCCACACTTCAAAGACCGTGGCAAGATGCGTATTCATATCGACGAAAACATTAAAGCCTCTCTGGGTCCCGGGGATCATGTGAGAGAAGAAAACCATCTGCTTCAGCGTCAAGGCTCCATATCCCGATTCAACTGGAGATCCGCCGCCTTCAGCCAGTGTAAGCTTACGCTTGTCTTTAAAGACGTAATTCAGAACAGGACCGTTGTCTGTCACTATTTTCAGCGACTTTCCGGCAAGAGCGTCCGATAGCTCCGACGCGCACTTAGGGCCGGCGGCCGCCGACTTCAGCTTTTGGTCAACCTGTTCTTTGGTGAGTTTTGTGTATTTAAATCTATGCATTGGCTCATTCATTTACTAATCTCCTTAAAGAGAATAAATTCCGTACCGGACCTATAATTGACAGGAGCTGCAGACAACCTTTCGATTCATGGCGAGGCCGCTCCGGAGCCCACCGATTAATCTAAAGAATTCCCAAAATGTTTAATCTGGTGAGGCATCATACTACGAAACAAAACCCACAGAAAACAATTTTGGGGGTCGGACCCAGATAATGCTTTCAGGCAAAAATAGATAGCCCAGTTTTTCATGCATAAAAAGGGCCTTAGATCCATTTTAAGGTGGGGTTATTTTGCATTTAACGCAATCTCCCGTTATCCGGAGAGCTGTTGGAGTTCTTAGTACCTCTAAACCCACGGCCTCGGGCCGTGCGACCCTGACAGGCTAAGCCGTTCCGGCGTCCCGTTGACATGGAGTGATATGAGACGAATGGA
>JAFGIY010000193.1 GCA_016929335.1 Acidobacteriota bacterium
CGAGAAATTTCCTTTTCTCGCTTGATTCGGCAACTGTTCCGGGAATTACAATCCAATTTTTAGTGATTTCTATGGCGGGTTGCGGACAAGCAGGGATGGATCGTGCCCCGTGCCGGCAATCGGATTACGTTCCACATCGAAGGTCCCGGAGAAATCGTGGCCATCGATAACGGCAACCCGATGGATATGACGGCGTTCCCCTCACGATCTCGAGAGGCGTTTAACAGTATGGCGCCGGCAATTGTCTGGTCGAAAGCAGGCCTGCCGGGAAATATTGCAGTAAAAATGCAATCGGCAGGATTCAGTCCTTCTCAGGTCGACATTCACTGCAAATGAGCGTTCAGCTGGCTCCAGCCGCATAGGATACCATTACTTAACCCGGCGCGAATCCTCCGCAACAAGGCGCCTGGTCATTCCGCGCATGTTCACCTGCTGAACTCAATTATTGGACGCTGGTCTTGGGATGCTCTGCAAAGAACTTGAAGATATCCGGCATGCCATCGTTGATCACCGTTCCGTGATCGCCGCCGGGGAGCTCGATGTACTTGTATTGCATTCCGATTTCCTTCATCGTGTCGATCCACTGACGTGTGTATGTAACAGGAACGGCCGTATCCTTATCACCCTGGATGATCATGATAGGGATATCGGCACTATTTATTTTGCTCAAATATTCTTTGCGGTCCTTCAACATCATGAAAGCGGCGGGGGCAATGCCTGCAAGGGCAGCCCAGTTGGATGCATATTTGCTGCCCAAAAACAGAGTGCCGGCTCCACCCATGGAGTGGCCCATTAAAAAAGTCCGGTCATTATCAACGTTGAACTCTTTCCGCATCATTTCCAATACGGTCATTATGTCCTTCTCACTCAGTTCACGCAGATTGGGCGGTTCGATGGGAGCCAGTTCGCGGCTTCCCTTGCTTTTCGGGAACTGGACTACCGGCGATCCATACCAGCCAGTCACGTTGTAGCCCATGGGGCCTGCGACGATGTAGCCGCCCTCTTCCGCCAGATCCACCAGGCGGTCGCGGACCAGGAAATTGCCGTCGCCGCCCATACCATGCAGTGCTACGATCAACGGATTTTTTTTGTCTTTGGAGACTTTGGAAGATACATACAATACGTAGGCGATGTCTTTATCGGCTTCCTGGAAGTGGTAACTGCGCTGCTGCACGCGAGGATCCGGTTTGATCTGAAGCGGCATCTTCGGCTGTGGACTCTGGATCGCCTCCGGCGCCTGGGCTGGGGCGAATTGGGCGGTAGCCAAAATCGTGAGTGATAAAAGAAAGAGACTCAGCGAGCGGAGCATTGGACTTATTTTGTGGAAAAATTTCATGGTCACTATTCCTTCATTCAGATTGATCTTGATTCTTTTGTCATAGCGATTGGGATTCGCAACATTCTCACTCCTGCAAGATCGCTGCCTCGGCCGTGAAGAGCTATGCTGTCGGAAGCTGCGTCCCCAGCGTTCCCTTCATCCTTCTCAGAAACGAGCGCGCTGTTTCACGTGCTTCTTCAAAATTGTTCTGCTCGTATGCAATGAGGATTCTGTCCTGATGGCAGATGAAATCAATGGTGGTCTGTAGGATTCCATCAAGTTTGCTCTGCTGACGAATCACATAAAGCGCATATAAGGGAATCACCATGCGTTCAAGAATCTGTTGAAGATGCCGGTTGCCCGATAGCGCCCAGACTTTTTTCCTGAAGGCCAGAACGCTTGCGAAAAAGGCATCAAGATCTCCGGCATTGGACGCCATCTTGGATTTGTTTGCGATTTCCTTCAATTCGGAGATGTGCTGCTCATTCGCGTTCGGCCCGGCCAGGAAAAATGCCAGCGGCTCCAGTTCAATCCGGATATCGTAGATTTGCTGAGCATCCCGAAGCGTCAACTCCGTTACCTGCGTGCCGGAGAAAGGCATTCTCTGCACAAAACCGTTATGTTCGAGCTCGATCAGTGCTTCGCGAATGACTCCTTGCCCAACCCCAAGCTGCTGGGCAAGTTTACCCTCAACGATCTGTTCTCCACTCCGGATCTCACCTGAAATGATGGCCTCACGCAATGAGTCCACTATGCGAGTTTTCTTCGATATAGGCTCAATTTTTTGCAGAGATATTGGCATGGGGTCTTTCCTGAATTCTATTCCTTGAGAAAACGATCGCATTCCACTGTACTTCAAAAAATCGTGTAAGCACAATGGCCAGCTCTGTCAGGCAAGGCTGTAAAGCACACATTAATACAGAACCCGCTCAATTTAACAATATAATCTATTATAGGATGATCTTTTATTTCTTGACCTGTCTTCAGCGAGCGTACTATATCTATCCGCCACAACATCCATTTCTATGCAAATCAATGAACCGCAAACAGTATTGGAGATGTATCGATGAGATTTGAATGCAGAACGAAGATCAGAATTTCCCTGGCCGCATTGTGCTTACAAATCGGCTTGATCCTAACTCAGTTCACGTTGGCACAGGACCCCACGCCACAACCCAGACCTGAGCCTTCGCCGGCAGCAAAACGCGGCGGCTTCATGCAGATTCCGGTCGACCCCCGGGTTCAAATGCGGTCTTACCTCTTTAAGGATGGCGATATCAGTCAAAAACTCGAGTATGCCGTGTTCGTTTCCTCCAAGGTAAGCAAGGACAAGAAAGCCCCCCTCATTATTACATTGCATGGCCTGGGTGCAGGTCCGGCCATTATGTTTGGCAAAAAGGCTTTGGAATTAGCTGACGAAGGCGGCTATATCTTAGTCGGTCCCATGGGTTTTAACGAGCGTGGCTGGTACGGTATGCCAATGGGCCCGATGGGCGCGGGACGCGGCATTCCACCTAAAACCGCAAATTCAACCGCTCCATCGGTTGACGCCAATCCGGCACCCAAACCGAAAGCCTCTCTTTTCTTCAATCCCAATGATCCGCCAAATCTCCGCGAACTGAGCGAAAAAGATGTGATGAATGTGCTCGACATGGTGCGCAAAGAGTTCAATGTCGATAATAATCGGATTTACCTGATGGGGCATTCCATGGGCGGTGCCGGAACGCTTTATCTCGGAGTTAAGTATTCTTCAATTTGGGCAGCGTTGGGGCCGATCGCGCCTGCCGCCTTCGGTCTTGATCCCAATACCCTGGAGAAGATTCCCAGCATGCCGGTCATCTTTGTCCACGGCGATGCCGACGAGATGGTTCCTGTCGCCAACACCCGGAAGTGGATTGACAAGCTCAAAGAATTGAACATGACTTACGAATATAACGAAATGCCGGGCGTTAGCCACGGGCCTGTCATAGAGCAGGCGTTGCCGAGCGTGTATTCCTTTTTTGCCAAACACTCCAAACCGACAACACATTAATGCAAGTCTCGCTGCTCCATGTGCCGGGCAGTGAGTGATGGAGCAGAGCATCCCAAATTGAGTGATCCTGAGGCATTAATCGGAAGGGCAAGTATGGATCAAAACGGTGCGAGGAAGCTATTTGCGTTGCTGGCTATCATTTTCTGTGCAGCAATTCCTGCTCTTGGCCGGATATCCAGCGCCAAAGTTACCGGGGGAGTTGTTGAGGGCGTTATGAAGGACGGCATTGTGTCATTCAAAGGCATCCCTTTCGCCGCGCCGCCCGTTGGCGATCTGCGCTGGCGCTCTCCGCAACCTGTGAAACCGTGGCAAGGCCAAGCTGGGCTTGGGCCAGACTGCAGTCAAGAACTGGCAAAAACAAGGTATTTGTTTATTACTTCGATCACCGCACACCGACGATGCCCGATGGCGCCGATCATGCCTCTGAAATTTCCTATGTATTCGTCAATCTGGGAGGATTTGGCGGATCCAGTGGACCGGAAGATAAATCCATCTCCGAGTTGATGCACTCTTATTGGGCAAATTTCGCCCAAAAGGGTGATCTCAATGGTTCTGGACTGCCAGCTTGGCCTGTCTTCGATGAGAAGGCGCAGCAAACCATGTTCTTTGATAAAACACCGAGCGCAAGGATGCATCCGAACCTGGAGAAGCTCAATGCCTTTGATGACTATTAAGCAAAACAAAGGGAATCGGCCAAAATCAAGAAGTAGGAGCAGACTGAAAGGTGATCGGTTTTTGTTTTCAGCAGGAGGAAAATATGTCAAATAATTTTGTACGGTTAGTCTTAATAGCGGCCATCAGCATTACTCTGGCAGCACCGGTGATGGCAGATTCCTGTGAAGGGCTTGCATCGCTTTCACTACCCGATGGGAAGGTCACTTCTGCTACTCTCGTGGCAGCCGGCGCGTTCGCGCCGCCCATGGGGGGAATGATGATGGGCGGGCCCGGCAGCCTTGCGGTTTTCAAATCGGCGCCCGCCTTCTGCCGCGTCACCGCCACTCTCACTCCCACTCCCGATTCCGATATCAAGATCGAGGTCTGGATGCCGACGGAAAACTGGAACGGCAAGCTTGTTGGCACCGGGAATGGCGTATGGGCCGGCAGCATCAGTTATGCCGCACTGGCCGAGCCTCTGGCGAAAGGCTATGCCACGGCCGCAACCGATACTGGCCATGTCGGCACCGGCATGGATGCAAAATGGGCAGTCGGTCACATAGAAAAGCTCATCGATAATGGATATCGCGCCATTCATGAAATGACCGTGAAAGCCAAAGCGTTTATCGAGGCTTACTATGGGCGAAAAGAAAACCGGTCGCTTTGGGTCAGTTGCTCCACGGGAGGGCGACAGGGACTCATGGAAGCTTATCGTTATCCTGAAGACTATGACGGCATATCCTCAATGGCGCCTGCCAATCCCTGGTCACGACTGATGACAGGTTCTCTATGGTCCGGCTATGTTACGCTAAAAGATGAAACTCGAAGAGTCACGATGGCTAAAATCAACGCCGTGCACTCGGCCTTCATTAATCACTGCGACGAGAAGGATGGGTTGAAAGATGGTATCGTCAACGATCCGGAACACTGCAGCTTTGATCCTGTGATCATCCAGTGCAAGGAAGGAGACGGCAATGACTGTCTGACGGCTCCGCAGGTTGAAGCGATGCGCCAGATCTATGCTGGGGCGAAGAATCCACGCACCGGCGAACAAATTCTGGCGGGTTTTCAGCCCGGAAGTGAACAGCAACTAATGGCTCTGATTGGAGGGAAGGAGCCGTTTCCGGCTGCATCCTCCTATTTCCGCGATGTTGTATTCAACGATCCGCAATGGGACTACAAATCTTTTGACTATGACAAGGATCTTGCTGCTGCCTACAAAGCAGGGAGCGAAATCCTCGATGTGCCAAGCGATGGGCTTTCGAAATTCTTTAAGAGTGGCGGCAAACTCCTGCTTTCGCACGGCTGGTCGGACGGTTTGATCCCGGCAAGCGGCACTGTGGCATTCTACAAATCGATGATCGCGAAGATGGATCCGAAAAGCGCCGATTCAGCGCGACTCTTTATGTTTCCGGGCATGGGTCATTGCGGTGGCGGCGATGCCCCATCGGTTGTTGATATGTTGTCTGTGATCGACCAGTGGGTAGAAACAGGGAAAGCTCCGGAGCGCATCATTGCCACCAATCCTCCCAATCAAAAACCGATATCTCGCCCAATTTGCCCTTATCCGCAGATTGCCAAATACAAGGGTTCGGGAAGCATGGACGATGCGGCAAATTTTGAGTGCAAAGCCAGATAAGGTGAGAGAAAGCACCACGGATTTCACTCTTAAGCATTCGTGAAATCCGTGGGCTAATATTTAAAGATGCATCAGCTTTTGCGAACTGGTTAAAGGAGGGCTGCGCCAATGAGACTTAACACTGCTTCAGCACTTACTGTTTTGATAGCTCTGTTCGTATCCACTCTGGACGCGCAAACGCCGAGCCCGAAAGTCAGCACGTCCGCTCAATCCGTTGCAGTTCCTCGAGATTATTCACTCAACCGCCACGATCTCCTGAAGTACATCAGAGCCGGACAGTTACTTTCCGGCTGCGAGCGCCTCAAGCAACAGCTGTGGATCTTGTGGGTGAAATCCTTCAGGGAAAATCTCCCCGGCCAATGACGAAAGACAGCGAATGCATCTGGAGCGTTACAATCGGCCCACTGCCCCCGGAGATCTGATTCTACAACTTCAGCGTCTATAAGGATGCGGGCCACAGACCCATTGGCGGTCTGTCGATGGGCGCATTTCAGAGTGTCCAAATCGGGATTGCTCACCCGGAATTATTTCATTATGTACTGTCATACAGCGGCGGATTTGGCGGCATCGGGCCGGCGACGCCGGGCGAGATCGAGGAGCAGTTCCCGTGGAAGGAGTTGCTGGCAAATCCAGAGCAGACAAAGAAGAACCTGCGGTCTCTGCTTTTAGGGGCCGGCCAACAGGAGACGTCAATGCTCCCGCCCGGAAAGCGTTTGGTTAAGCTTTTCAAAGAGAAGGGCATCAACGCCGCCTGGGCCGATTATCCCGGCGGAAATGTCTTCAGCGTCTGGCGCAACCACCTGTATTTCACGGCGCCGATGCTGTTCCGTTAGCAGCCACAGGCAATCAGGATCCCGGGCATAGCATTAGGCAGCACGGGAGGGTTTTCGTGTTGAAAGACTCTGAATTAATCCTTTCCCGGATACTCCAAGAGTGAGAATCGAGCGAACAAGCAGATCCAGAGAAACGGTGCGGTCACCTGCTTCCATTTTTGCAACCCGGGATTGGCTCGATTTCAGCAGTTTAGCGGCATCCGATTGCGTCATTTTTCGTCGCAATCTGTGGGCACGAAAGCTTTCAGAAAGCCTGAGTTTGATTTCTACATAGGCTTCCTCTTCCGGGGAGAGTCCAAGAAACTCTTTGGCATCTCCAATCTTCCAGCCTTTCGCTTTGAGACGTTTTCTCTTATTGCTATGCATCGTCATACTCCCGCAATCTCTTTCTTGATCGGTCAATCACCGATTGTGGAGTGGTTCGGGTCTTCTTGCCAAAGACGTCGAGAATCACGATTGCATCGGAATCAATGCGATAAATAATTCGCCACGTCTTATCGACATCGATCACTCTCAATTCATGGCATCGTTCTCCTACAACGGGCATGGGCCGTGAATGCGGCATTTCGAGCATTTGGCCTTTTTGAAGCTTTCTCAGCAGAAATCCAGCTTCAAGTCTTGCATCCTTGGAGAACGGAGGCGATTTAACAACCACGCTCAGCCAGACAAGAGGCTTATCGTTCGATGCCATGACATCTACATTATATGTCAGATCTGACATGGAATTCAACCTCTGTGCTCAGTTTCAGGAAGTCCGGCCGTATTGTGAAATTTCTCAGACGTCAATCAACTGCACACCTTTGCGCAGATTTGGGCTGGAATTGCGGCTTAGTTTCGGATAATTTCAGATGGAGCGAGCTCGGAATCCGAGAGGCTGAGGACGAGAAATTTCCATTTCTCGCTGATTCGGCAACTTGTTCCGGGAATGACGACCCAATTTTTAGAGATTGCTATGGCGGGTTGAAAATCTCATGCTGCATCTCGGTCATAATATCGCAACAGTCCACTTTGCGGTTACCAATTCCCGATGCCATCGCAGAATCGTATCTGGACTTACGATAGTAGCCAGCTGTTCGAGCGACCTCCGCCCGAGTATCTTGCCTTTCACGGCCAGACGCCGGCGTTGATCATCGTTGAGCAAAATGCGTTTTTTGCCGAGCTTTTCTCGGAGCACACGGTTCTCGGCGCGAAGATACTCAACTACATCCTGCTGGCGATGGTTTATCCAACCAGCCAGGATCAGGAGCAACAGCTGCCAGGATTTTAGAAATGTTTTCATATTTCTCACGATGAGCTGTAAAAGACGGCAGCATCCTTTATGGAAGAATCTATGTCAAGTGTGAGAAAAGGGAGTTGCGGGGGCTTCTGTAAGGATCATTATTTCAGCCACTTACATATCGGCTGAGTTTTTTCGCCAAACGGATATATGCGCATAGGAAATATGTTATAGTGATTTACGAAAATTATATTAGCGACGGTTTCGGATCCAGTTCCTCTCCTTTTTGCTTCAAATCATCAGTCTCGCCGGAGACCGGGAAAGAGCATAAAGACACCTTTTAAGAATCTTTCTTTTCTGGCAAGGGTAAGAATTTCATTTGACAAATAGCTTGGCCGATACAATAGTTTAAAAATGCAAGTAAATGAATAGGAGAGAGGCCAGGTGCAAAATAGGGCAATCGAGCAGTTCCGGGCAAAGCTTCGTGAAATTGAGCGGGCCGTCTGGATCCAGACAAAAAGCCAAGCCATTTGCTGCGGTGTCACTATGGCGCAGTGCCATGCGATCATGGAGATTGGAGAAGCGGGCGAGCTGAACCTGAAAGATTTGTCAGCCCGGCTGGGCTTGGATAACAGCACGCTAAGCCGAACTGTCGAGAGTCTCGTTCAGGACGGACTCGCGGACAGGACGCCAAGCAAAGAGGACAGGAGAGCCACAATCATTCGGCTCAACGATAAAGGCCGTGCGGCCCGCGATCGTATCAATGCCACCTGGAACCAAATCTGCCGAGATATGTTCAAAGGCATTCCGCGAGAGAAACATGCGCAACTTATTGAATCGGTATCGATTGTTGCGGAGCTTCTCGCCGGTTGTTGCCAAGGGCAATGCTCCGCAAAGAAGCCTGCCGCCAAAGATAGAACTCGTGTTTGAGGTTTGGTTGTTTAGATTCGGCAATAATTTTTAAGAGGTAACTGTAAATGAATTCCACAGAAGTAAAACAGATCGTTAAAGAGAAGTATGGACAGGCTGCTGCTCAGGCAAAATCCGGCGAGCGCAGCTGCTGCGGATCTTCGAGCTGCTGCAGTTCCGTAGACCCTATTATAAAAGATCTATACTCATCGGACGAGATGGCGGAGCTTCCAGAAAAGGCTGTTCTGGCCTCTCTCGGATGCGGCAATCCCACGGCCTTGGCAGAGCTAAAGCCTGGCGAGACAGTCCTTGATCTTGGTTCAGGAGGCGGCATTGATGTTCTCTTGTCTTCCAGGCGTGTGGGGCCGAATGGCAAGGCCTATGGTCTCGATATGACGGACGAAATGCTCTCGTTAGCGCGTGAAAACCAGCGCCAGTCCGGCGTCAAGAACGTCGAATTTCTGAAGGGAGAAATCGAAAATATTCCCCTGCCCGACAACTCCGTGGATGTAATCATTTCCAATTGCGTGATCAACCTTTCTGCGAATAAGGATAGCGTCCTGCGTGAGGCATTCCGAGTCCTGAAGCCGGGCGGCCGTTTCGCTGTCTCTGATGTTGTTGTACTGGGAGATATCCCCGCAGATATAAGGAAGAATGTTGAGCTTTGGACCGGCTGCGTTGCCGGTGCATTGCATCAGGATGAGTATCGTTCGAAGCTTGCAAAAGCAGGCTTTGAAAAAATGGATGTCGAGCCAACTCGCATTTATCAGGGGCAGGATGTCAGGGATCTTCTCTCCGGGACTAATCTGGACGCGAAGTCCATAATTGCTCAGGTAGATGGCAAGTTTGCCAGCGCTTTTGTTCGCGCTCAAAAACCGGCTGTTCCATGCTGTGGACCGGATTGCTGTTGCGGATAAGAGGTGTACCAATTGAACAGGTTTTCCATAGAAACGGGGAAGCTGTTTAGAGCTTTTTTTTATGAACACACCGGTACTTATTCAGGATTGAATTTCCTGTCGGCGCTTATTGGTATACGTCCGCGAAAGCCAACGGATGATGAAGCAGGCCGGATTCGGCAGCAATATTCGGCAATGGAAAATATTCATTGCTCCGTGTGTCTGCGATTCAGGGTACCTAAACGATGCCAAGATTTTCTAAAGAGCGCATCGTGTTTCCTGGGTAATAAGAATTTTGCTTCCTTTTACAATGAAGGCCTTGGTTCCGAGGGGATAGGCAAGCTTAGACCGATTAAGAGGCATAGGATGTTTGCCGACGAGTGCATGTTTAAAAGGATGGAACTATCAAGAGTATCGGGGTCGCAGTGCGACGCAATGCGTGCGCAGACTGCGACCCCGATATAAAACGCTCGAAGTGCATAATTAGCGCGCTTCCTGTCTTGGAGCCCTCATGAGCATGTCCTGCAAGATGTCCCCCCCGGCGCTCATAATCAGGAATCGGATCACCAGGAGAAAGAATGCGGCGAGGAGCGCACCAAGGGCTCGCACCAATATGTGAAGTTCTTTTTGCGCGAACCCTAAAGATCGATTCAACACCAGCGAGCATCCCGGCCGATATCGGGATCCATCTCGAATCAACAATCGGCAGGATGTTCTCTCTCTTGTTCGTCCCGGGTCATTCGGCCGTGTATCCATAAGAGGGTTCCCGGGAAACGGCCGGAGCGGAAATGGATGTTGTACATGTGCCAGATGATGATTGCCGCAAAGGCGAGCACGGCCTCATGGGCGTGCGCTTCCTTGAAGGCGTTCATGGCCTCAGCTGTAAGGTGCGGGAATATCATGCGTGCGATGTCGTTGAACCACATAATGAGACCCGTCCCAATCATGGTCAAACAACCCCAGAACACCGCCCAATAGTCAAACTTCTCGAAATACGTAAATCGGCCGAACTCCGGTGGCTTCTCGGACCGACCGAAGAAATATCTGAGGTTTTGGCCGAGTTGTCTGAAATCCATCCGACGGGGAAGCATCAGGCTGAAATCTTTGCGACCCTCTTCGTGAATCAGCGAATACGCGAGGTGGTAACAAGCCGTAACGATGAGCAGCGCGCCACCCAGCCTGTGTATGATGCGCCAGAAATCCAGTCCGCCGAGACCCCCAGTCAGAGCCGCAGCCCAATATACTCCAGGATATCGAGCGCCAAAAACAAATAGCCCGGACAGGAAAAGAGCTCCAACCGATACCAAGAGCAGCAGGTGCTGGGCGCGAAAATGGTTATTGAATCGCTGGATCCAAACTGTTGAAGTGTGCGGTCCCTTCGTTTTTCGCGCGCGCATTCGCGCCCAGGCATCCAGCAGGATATGGCCGATAAGTAGAACCATCACAACGATGGTGAGCCACTTGAAAAAGGCCGCGATAGCGCCGGCGAATCCTGTGTAGCTCGGAGAGCGTCCATCGTATCCCAGGATCCCGGACTGCAACATCCAAACGGGTTTCCCGTCAGGACCGAACGGCTTGTCGAGAACCGCTCCGAAAAAGAAAGGGCTGTTGGCCGAGTGGCAATCGGTGCAACCGCTTGAGCCCAGAGCAGCCTTGGCTGGGGTTACATCGTGCGAGAACTTGTAGACCGAGGCATAGGCCGTCGCCTCCCACTCCTCGTGGGGCAAGGTTCTGGATTCCGTTGCCGAGTAGTAGGCTTTGCTGTCCGCAACCCACACCAGGCGCCGCCCCTCAAGGGGAAATTTGGTCGCGGCGAGGTATGCGCGGGTTGCAGCAAGCAGAGCATCAATTTCGTCGGGCCGGTTCACCTCAATGACGCCGTCCTGATTGTCGTCGGTGATTTTGGCCAATTCCGGGTATTTGTTCTTCGGATCAGCCAGGTGCCGGACCCATAGCTGGTAGAAGTCTTTCATAAAGAGTTGATTCAGCCCAGGCTTTCCCTGCTCCTCAAATCCTACGAAAGCGCTGTGAACTCGGTTGCCAGGATAAATTTTCCCCTTATAGCGGAACAGTGTTGGGCGGGTCAAATCAGTGGGCTTATCTTGGTTCGTGAACAGGTCCAAATCGCCATAATGGTTCCAGAAGGCCATATCCTGATCATAAAATGCCCAGATATGTTTGCCGGGAGGAGTGATCCGGGGCGCAGGATTATAAACGTCGCTAGCTTGCACGAGTGCGCTCTTCACCGAGCGGCTCGGGATATGGCACGCCTGGCATGAGATCTCTTCCAGGTGCAACGGAGGCAACCATGTGTGATCGGCACACGGGGCGTTACGCCCACCCTCCAGATGGCAACTCTCACAGGAGCGGACCGTATTGTCGAGGTCGTTACGCACCCATCCGGACGGATCATCCCCTTTACCAAACTGATGGACCTCGCGGCCGCGTATACGCGGATCCGAGGCTCGACTGCCGGATTCGTGACAGTCTACGCAACGCATCCCCGAAGCCAGGTGCACATCATTTCGTTCAGTGAAGTCAGCTCCGCGCTTCTTCCACCCCGGCTTGGAGTGACAATTGAGGCACGTGCTGTTGCGCGGTTCGGGAACAATATGGACAATGGCATTGCCGTCCGCGCTAAAGCGGCTTGTGTCGTAGGTAACGATCGGTTTTTCACCGGCGCTCACAGATCCTTTGACAGCACCGAAACCTGCGCCGGAGGTTGCCGCCCAGCGGAAGTTGAGGCTGGTGAGCTCGGCGCTGCGCATCTTAAAATTATATTCAGGCATGTGGCAAAGAAGGCAGTCCGCCTCGATAACACCAGTTTCAGACCATCGCGCCTTGTAGTAATCTCCGTCAAGATTGTTATCCCCGCCTGCTGTAAATCCGGATGCGGGATCGCTCATCCAGGTGTCATAACGCTTGCCGTCCCGATCGAATTCAAGTGGCCCCCCACCCGGGTGGCAGGCGCCGCACGAAGCGCTAATGAATTCGAAGGAGGTCATATCGATGCTGCGGGCGTTCGGGTTCTGCTTTGGGGCAAGTTGGCGATACAGCGGCGCCGGAGAACACCAGTTGCCGCCATAGTTGCCCGGCGCGGTTACCCAAGCATAGCGTTCTGCCATCGCCGGCGGTACATTCTCGCCTTTGCCCTGTGTAAAATGGAACCCCTCGGTTATTTTGTCGTAGTCGTGGCAACCTTTCGCTCCGCAGGTCTGTCGGGGAGAGTACGGTACGGCATTGTTCACGCCCTTTACGGGATCAATCACATTTCCGGCTTCATCACGTAAGGGAAATGGCGGGCACACGCCAACGGCGCGATTTGTGGTGTCTGCCGATGCCACCGGAACGTTGGATGGCTTAAGACTCCCGCAGCCGCAGAAAAGTCCTGCCGTCAACGCGGCTGTTAATGCGAACCCATCGGCTCGGATCGATAGATTTGCTCCCGGTATCTTCATAATCCGCACTCCTTACCACTTTTTAGGGGTGATGTCGGACATAATGGCTATATACAGTCCTTTGCCCTGGGATTTTTCAATAATGTCCAAAGCTATCACTATTTGGCAAATTAGCCAATAGAATATTCTCCACTCACGCTATAATCCTGACTGAACTTGAACCAAGGCGAACGTAAGAAGATCCCGGATGTGAAATGGATCCATCGCTCCGGATATTTCGCAAAATCAACCTGCTGGATTTTGTAAAGGCGCAATCCCGTGCATGTGATGTTAAGGAGACGAAATTCAGTTCTGTCGATATTCTGCCTGCTGCTGTTTTTCCCGGCTCTTCTGGCGATTGCGAATGACACTCAACCACAAAAGGAACAGGCCGCGAATACGAAGAAAAGGCTCAAGGACATACCCGTTGGGCCTTTTCATCTGGATTTGGCTGCAAATATCCGGTTGCGCGCCGAATATCAGTCCGGATTCGATGTGAGAAGATACGAACCTGATACAAAAGACCGATTCATGCTGACGCGAATCATGCTCGATCTCAGCCTTCGGTTTGACTTGGATCGCCGGCTGTTCGTCCAGTTTCGCGATGCTCATGCTCCTGGAACCCGTCTTAAAAGCGAAAATTTCATTAAAAGCAACCCCTTTGAAGATCTCTGGGACATTCGCCAGCTTTATTTTGAGTGGAACAATATCGGAGGAAGCCCCCTGGGCGCTCGCATTGGAAGGCAGCAGATCAGCTATGGCGATCAGCGGATTTTCGGCCCCGGCCTCTGGGGCAACACAGGGCGCTACGCGTGGGATGCTGCGATGCTGAAGATCGATACACCCCGTATTGGAATTGATGCCTGGATTGGCAGGCCTGTAAAGAATCGCCCTGAAGTATGGCCCAATCGCGAATTTGATGCGCCTGTGGCCGCCGTTATTTATGGTTCAGTTAAAAAACTTCCGTTCAGGCTCGATGTTTTTTATGCCGGGAAGTATGACGGCAAATCCCGCACCAATGGCGAATCCGGAACTGGCGATCTCAAGTCTCACTCCATCGGATTCCAGCTGCAGAAACCGGCTCGCGAATGGCTGGATTTCACGGCCGCCTTTATCAGCCAGACAGGACACTATGGAAAGGACAGCCTTCGCGCTTTTGGCAGCAACGCGGCTGTCGGCATGACATTTCCTGTGAAATGGCGTCCCAGACTTGCAGGCCAATTTACGTGGGGATCCGGAGATACAAATCCCGCAGACGGGATTCACGGCACCTTCGACGGTGTATTCGGCGGCGCTGACATCAATTTCTATGGCGATCTGAACCTGTTTTTCTGGGCTAATCTTCGAGACTACGAATGGGACTTACACCTTCAGCCGGCGCGGAACATGAAGCTGATGTTCGAGCATCATTACTTCACATTGGATCAAGCCCGGGACGCATGGTACACGACCGGCATGGCTGTTCTGCGGCGGGATCTCGCCGGGAATTCGGGAACAGCCCTGGGCCACGAAATCAATCTGCGGTTTTCCTGGGTGCCGATCCGAGGTTTCGAGGTGCTGGCCGGCTGGGGCCGGTTCATTCCAGGCAACTTCGTAAAAGCCTCCGGCCAGGCAAATGCGGCATCCGGTCTTTTCCTGCAAACGGCCTACGACTTCTAATGACCTCAGAAATTATTCATCGGGAACATATTATGGAAGGGGCGCATGGCCGGAAGAAATTTCGGGGACGAAATCTTTTCGAGCCTGGCCGACCTCTAAAAACTTGCCGACAAGCAGGATGTGCCTTTCCTGAGGAAGGTTTTTATAGTCGACTTCGTCCATAAATCTTCCGACCGTGCTGCGGATCACTTTCTGGTTGACCCGTTCGCCCGCATCGACGACCTCGGCTACCGGTGTATCCGCCGGATAATATTTTTTCAATTGGGAGAACAGCCGCGGATAATCAAGCAGCATGGTATATACGACCAAGGTGCTGCCGCACGCCATGAGCTTTTCATTCACATCCACGCGTCCTTCCCAATCGTCCATGGTCAGGATGACGGCGCTGGTATCGTAGCCGAAAGGAGGGCTCATCTTGACCGCAGCGCTGGCCGCCTGAAAAGCTCCAACTCCCGGGATTACTTCGGTGGGGATGTCCGCCGGGAGCATCTCCAACATAAAAGTAAGACCATAGACCATCGGATCGCCGCCCTGCAGATCAGCAATAATTTTGCCTTCCCTAACGGCCGCGGTGACATGATCGACGAGCAATTTCCTGGCTTGTATGCCCTTTTCAGCCATTGTGCGTTTTTTAGGATCCGCAATTTTCTGAGGATCGGCACCATACATCACGCGCAGCGCGACCGGACGCAACCAGACTTCCTTATCCTGGATATATTCCTGCCAATAGGTCCTTTCCTCTTCGGTTTCGACCAGAACAATATCGGCGCTTTTGATAACTTTCATAGCACGCACGGTGATCAAATCCTTGGCGGTGCCCATCCCTACAATATAAAACTTCCCTTCGCCCGCATTGGCAAAGGAGCTTCCCATTAAAATTAAGACCAGTAAGAAATACTTAACGCAGCATCTCATTGTTTCTCTCCTCTAGTATTGTCCCCAGATCAAATGGTCTGCCGGGATCCTCTCTTAATATGGTTTGCACGGTTTTCAGGAGCAAAGCAATCTGCCCGCGTATCTCTTCGGGGCTCCATGCCTTCAAGGGAGCCGGCGACAGGTTAATGAGGGATTTTGGGTGCAGGCTCAGCCATAATTCCACGCCGGCGCGGATCTTTTCAACCGTTGATGTCTCCAGGAGCAATTCATCATTGGACGCCTTCTGAAGATAGAGCAGGCTTTCCTGCCAATGGATAATTTGCAGGGTTTGCGCTGGAGCCGCACAGACGTAGAAAAACAAAAGGATGCATGCCGGCCAGACTCTTCCTGTGCAATAAGTTATGTATTTTATAGTTGCCATCCGTTGCCTCTGCTTGACATTGCGATGTTTTATATACACGACAATGTATTTTATGGCAACAGGATTCTGCTGTGAAATACACCCCCAGGGCATTATGGGAAATCCGCAGAAGGCAAAGCAAATTGGACCGTCTCCCATGAATAAGGGGTATCCCGGATTTGGTTTGAATGCGTCTCCCTCTCCTCCGTGATCCGGAATTCAAGCAGGCACTGATTGCTGGATTGGACTTGGTATGGAATGCGGCGGCTGATCACAGGCTGCTGCGAAAATGACCTGTAATCAGTCCACAGGTTCGGATGTTCTTCATGATCTCATTAAACGATATTATTCGGCGGGATCAGGTTATATTTCATTTAACCGTTATTACATCAACCAACCAGTCATCGTTTTATGACGAACGTTTAGCCGGCGCATTGAATGCGCACTGCAATATGCTTCGCAAACAGAACCTGATTACGGCACCAGGCGAAGCGCCATCTCTGCAACGCGCAGGCCGGTGTTGCGCGCGCCAGTCGGGCCAAGTTCGTCGCCGCTGATATCATCTTTCGTCGAATGCAGAATGCCTCCCTGGAATGCCGGCGAGCGTCCGCCGACGGGAATCATCCCGAAGCAGAGCATGGCCATCTGAACCTGCTCACTGAAGAGTTGCTGGCCGCTGTTTCGGAGCTGGCCTACGGCAATGACTCCTACCGGCTTCCCATCCAGCGGCATTTTTGGTTCGCGGAGGGGCGCGCAGCGTTCGATGAATGCCCTGCAAAGAGAGCCTGTGACATCACTCAACCCCACCTTTCTATCAAAGTGAAGGCGCAAGCTTATCCAGAGAAATGCTATAAACCTTGGCGATGTTCTCATCCGTCATTGGCGTGGATCCCTTCTTCATTTCCAGATCGGCCAGCTGGATGTGTTCAAAATTGGAGAATCCTGCGTTTTTCAGACATTCCCGGGTGCAACTGAGACTGCATCCGTCGATGGCCAGAATTTTTGCAGCAACCTCAGTGCTTTTTACAATACCGCTGACACGGCCCCCGATTCCCGCCAGGCAAAACATATTTCCGGCGCCCTCACGACTCAGTTTACGGGCGACCTGGTCTGCAAGTGCTCCGACATCCGCAGCGCCGGAACAGGCGAAAATCAGTTTTGGGGCGGCGCTGCAGGCACAGGTCGTTTCTTCAGACATGGTGTTCTCCTCTCCTTTGTTAAGGGCAATTCCGATAAATGGTTTACCTCGCGGTCAGGCAAGCATCTTTTTGACTTCATCCAGGGAAGGAACTTTGCCGACCGATTTCACTTCGCCATCAACGGCCAGCCCCGGCGTCATCATCACGCCGTAGGCCAGTATCTTGTCGATTTCGGTCACCTTTTCAAGTTCGTAATCAAGTCCCAGTTCTTTGGCGGCAGTTTCCGCCGTCTCTGCCAGCTTCTTGCATTTCGGGCATCCCGTGCCCAGAATCTGAATCTTCATTTATTAATTCTCCATCTGTAGTATTTAAGAAATTTTATCCCCCAGATCATCGGCTTGGGGACTATTCAGTTTGTTTATCCAAATATGCTGCCGAAGATAATTCCGCTGATCGCTGCCATAGCGATGACCAGTGAACAGAAGACTGCTGTTTTTTTTGTACCCAGCACGCTTCGAATGACAAGCATGTTGGGCAATGACAGCGCCGGCCCTGCCAGCAATAGCGCCAAAGCCGGACCCTTGCCCATTCCCGCGCCGATAAGCCCTTGAAGAATGGGTACTTCGGTAAGCGTCGCAAAATACATGAAAGCGCCGAAGACACTGGCAAAAAGATTTGTCCAGAGCGGCCAGGCCGAACGGGCAAACGCTTCGAAAGCTCCGCCCCCCAATCCGGTGATCGCAAAGAATGCATCCGGTTTGTCTCCGACGAGCATCTCGACATATTTGCCCGGAATCATGCCTTCGTGCCCGGGCCGGCCCAGGAGAAAGCCCGCGATCAGGACGCCGAAGAGCAGCAGGGGCATAATCTGTTTGGCAAATCCCCAGGTCGCATCAAACCATTCGGAAGCTTCGCCTTCCTGCTTGATCGTAATCACCGACAATCCCACCACAGCGGCGGAAAATGGGAGCAGCACCCATATTCCCCCGGCGGGCAGCAGGAACGCCAGGACGATTGGAGGGATTGCCGCCAGAACGACTTTCCACCAGGAAATGTGGAACCAAAGAACGAGAATAATCCCTAAGAGGATTCCAAACAGAGACGTGACCAGCCATTTATTCTGCCAGATCGATGTCCAGACACCCGGAGCCGGTGTCTGGGACGCTATCTCCCGTGCCGCGATCCTGATTTCTTCGCCTGCTCTGGAGCCGGACAGAACCTTGAGCGTATAACCCGCATCGGCAGCGGATGGCTCCTCGGGCGCCTGAATAATGGCGGCCTCCAGCTTCTGCCCATCGATCAGGGAAAAATGAAAGTCGTTCGGAGTGCCCCAATTGGCAAAAATCAGGACGGCAAGCATCACCGCGAAGAAAAGTGCATTCTGCCATAACGGCCGCGCGACCTCCGGTTCGGGCATGCCGGCCTGGGCGATGGCCTTGGCATCTTCCTCCTTGCGGAACACGAAGTGCATGATCAAGCCGATGATAACGCTGAAACCGATGGCGCCGACCGCGCGGGCGATTCCCAGTTCCAAGCCGAGAATACGGGCGGTCAGGATGATCGCCAGCACGTTGATGGCCGGGCCGGAATATAGAAACGCGCATGCGGGACCCAGGCCCGCACCCATGCGCCAGATGCCGGCAAACAGGGGGAGAACCGTGCAGGAGCAGACAGCCAGGACAGAGCCTGAGACCGACGCCACGCCGTAGGCTCCGACGCGCGCGGCGCGGGCTCCGAGGTACTTCATAACGGCGGCCTGACTGACAAAAACGCCGATGGCGCCGGCGATAAAGAATGCGGGGACCAGGCACAGGAGCACATGTTCGCGTGCATACCAGCGGCTCAAGTGCAGGGATTCAAGGATGCTTTGGATGAAACGATCCTGGGTGAGCGGGAGCCAGAAGAAAAGCAGAAAAACACCCACCATCCATGCCATCGGTTTCCATTCAGATTTCAAATTCACAATATTTCATCCTTAAGTTCGTTTCGGCATATTAATACCGGTCCCAGAGGCGGTAGACTTCATCCATATTCAAGGGTTGCTGCCTCTGAGGAATCTCTGCTCAAAGCCGGTATCTAGCCGATTGCATAGCCTTTTCTTGCCCGAAGACCTTTTGCAGCTTGTCGCTCGTTAATCTTCATGATATCCCATTGCTCTTTTGCGTTTGCTTGAACGACTTCTCCTACACATTCAAAAAAACGCAGGATGCAGGGCATTTTCAGGCGATAAAAGACCTGAAGCCCGCGCTTCTCGGCGTGAATAACTCCGGCACTCCTGAGCACGGACAGGTGTTTGGATATTGTGGAAATATCCGCTCCGATCATATCGGTCAAGTCGCACACACAGCGCTCGCCCTCTGCCAGCTGTTCAAGTATGAAGAGGCGTGAAGGGTGCGCTAGAGCTTTAAAAATTTTTGCTCGGGTCAGCAACCCGGCTTGAGTTTTTTCATCCATCATGAAAATAATCCTATCACTATTTGGCCAAATAGCCAATAATGGAAATATGTTTATATCATTTTTTGGGCCGGCATGAGACTCCTTGCGGTCGGCAACAGATTTTCATTAAACACTGAGGAAGGTATTGGATGCTTCTTCCGCGCCGATTTCAAACAAATTTATCGCTGCGCTACTTCTTTTTCGCCATTCCCATATGGTTAACGAAGGCTCAATTGGGCATCTCCTGTTTTATCATCGGGCGCCCATTTTCATCCCACTGGATCAGGCCGCCCTCCAGCACTTTAATGTTTTCCGGGCCATATCCCAGCTGCAGCAATTCTAGAGCCATCCTGGCGCTGTCGTCGCCCTCTTCGCAGAGACAATAAATCACAATCAGTTTTTCCATGGGCAAACCCATGAGCATGAGCTGCCTGTTGGTCAGGTCCTCCGTGGATACATAGGGGATATTTATAGCCGAAGGGATGTGCCACATCTCATAGCCGTCCGGCGATTGCGTATCGACGAGAACGATGTCGGCCTTCTTTTCGAGAAGTTGGGAAAGCTCTGCAGCCGGCATTCTCGGCACCTCAGGATGCGTCAGCTTCGCATTTGCAGGAGCTTTTTCGGTGGAATAGGCAAAGAAATTCCAGGCGCCTGCAGGCATAACAAGCAACATCAGAGCTGTAAGGATTCTGGTGCATTGTGTTTTACAGTTCACAACCGCTCCATTCTATTCCGGGATCTCGGTTTTAATCATTGGATAGTTCTTTGCATCCCATTGTACAAGCCCACCCTCCAGCACTTTGACTCTGTCCCGGCGATAATCCATTTTCCAAAGCATTAGAGCAACCTCCGAGCTATCGGCGCCCTCCTCACACAGGCAGTAGAGCACAATCAATTTATCCTTCGGGAGCGTTCCGAGCATGTCGTCTTTTGTCGGGGTTATCCATTAGCGTGATATAGGGCATGTTGACTGCAGTCGGGATGTGCCACAATTCGAAGAAATCTTTTGGATTCGTATCCACGATAACAAGATCGGCCTTTTTCGCAAGCATTTCCTTCACTTCATTTGCGGGTATTCGAGGCACCTCGGGATGAACTATCGGCTTTGGCGATGTCGCCGTATCAAACCTTTCCATTGTTGCGGAGGGATCCTTATGCTGAGTTTCGGAATTTGCCGCATACGCGGTGCGGGTAAAACTTTTCTCTGAGAATGTTCTGCAGAAAGGCGAGCAAGGAAGCAATTGCCTTTCTCTGGTAAGGTGCTGAAGACCGGCCAACAGAAGGATAAATGTTCCCAGAAAAAGAAATCCATGCATGCGAAACGGCTTTTGCATAATCACCCTTTCCTTTCTTTGACGCACGAGCGAAATCTTTCTTCCGCAGACTAGGGACACTGGACCACGCCCTGGGCCCATAAGCAGCCTCCGCAGGCCGGGGCAGGGCTTCCGATGCAGTCTTCCTGGTTTGATTCAAAAAATTCGCATCCTCCACACATGAGGCAGGGAGAGAAATTGAATTCCAGCAGGCGGTTGCGCAGGTTGAGATATTCCGGCTTGTTCCATATCTGATCGATACTTTGATTCAGCACATTGCCAACCGCATGGCGCTTAATGGATCTCTCGTATTTATAGACATACATCTTGTGATCGTGCATCAACGCCAGGCAGGGGCTTACCTCTCCGTCCCACCGAATTGCCATCGATCCTTTGTCGATAAAGGGGCATCGGTTGTTTCTTTCTCCAAAGCCGGCCCCGGAAATGCTGAGATAATGGTCGCCCCGCATTGCCTGATAGAGCGCTTCACGCGTTGCCGGACTGACATCCATCTTGGGGAAATCGAGGAAGCGCAACAAAGGCGAGGAAATGTAAATGGAATCGGTTACAGCACGGGAGTATAGAATCTCCTCCTGCATTTCGGGAGTGTAGGGAAGAACATTGGTCACCATAAAATGAAGCGAACCCAAGCGAGTGGCGAGGCTGAGGACGCCCGGCAGATCAGCAATATTGCGCTTCATGGCAACGAATACAATCCCGATCTGCGGCTTCAGAAGCAGGTCGAAATTTTCCGGCCGATACCGGAGCCAGCGGGTGTGGCGAAGGTCATAGAGATTTTTAAGAACCTCCGGCAATGCAGCTCCCAGACGCACATCTGCATAGCTTTCGGGCGTGGCGCCATCCAGTGAAACCCAGATTTTGTCCAGTCCCACGGCAACCAGTTCTGTCGAAACGGCTTTGCTGAGCAGAGTGCCGTTTGAAATCAATTCTACTTTGGAACCGAGCGCTTTAGCCTCCCGTACCATATCCAAAATATTGGGATGAGAAAGCGGCTCTCCCAGTCCGCCGAAAAAGATATCGGGTGGTGGATCTATCGAGCGTAATCCCTCAATAATCCGGGAAAAGGTCTCGGAGCTCATTGATCCAAGCGGTTCATCCCAACCGTGACGAACGCATGTTACGCAATCAAGATTACAGCGGTTGGTTGGTTCAATATAAACCTTGGCCAGCTGCGTTACGGGCCGGAGAAGCGTCAGCTTGTTGGTATTGCTTTCAATGCGGATCCTTGCGCCCGGAACAAGACCAAATTGCCTGGCAAGTTCCGGCGGCAAAATAAGACATCCATCCTTATTAATATCGGTCACAAAATCTTTGGTCATTCTCAAACTCTTTCAAATGCTTTGCTTGATCCATCGATGGTCGAGTTAGAAGTCCAAAAGGTTTTTCAGCAGGAGATAAATTCCGGCGCCGATAAAAACGACTGCGGTTATCTTCCGCACCCATTTTTCGATTTGTGTCAATTTGTCGAATATTTTGCCGATTGATTTCATGCTAAAAACCATCACAAGCGCAAAAGCAACCACAGGAATCGCCGTGCCCAAACCGTAGATCGAAGGCATCATGACGGCGGATTTTCCATCAATCGCCAGCGGGATCAGACTTCCAAAAAAGAGAGCGGCGGAAAGCGGGCAAAAGGTAAGCGCAAAGATAATGCCAAGGAGCCCCGATCCCCATAGCCCCCATTTGCCGGCCTTCTCTTGGACTGACTTGCTCACGAAGGACGCTGAGAAAGAAATAGGGATTACATCCAACAGGAGGATTCCTACGACTATCAGCAGCGGCCCTATGATTTTGTGCATGTTCGATTCGAGAAAAAAGGAAACCTCCGGCAGGGAGAGCAGGCTGGCGACGGCTAAAACGGCGATCGCAACATAGGTTAGCATTCTACCCACTGCATAGAGCAATCCGCTCCATAGTGCTTTCTTCGAGGATCCCAGATTCCTTGAAATAAAGGACACGGCGGCAATGTTTGTTGCCAGGGGACAAGGGCTGATTGAGGTCAGAATCCCAAGCCAAAAAGCGGAGAAGATATCAAGGTAAAGACTTTGCATTACTTTTTCCTCTCTACCCCTTGGCCAGATAATTCCGGACTTCTCTGCGCACGTAATTAAGGAAAGCGTCCTTGCGCCCGGTCAGTTGCCATACCATTTTCAGATTCGTCCACTCTGTTTGTTTGCCGTTGACGGTGTTCACCAGAACAAGCGATTTGGAAACGAGTTTGTAATCCTTCATGAAATGCCGGTGCTCCGGCTTTTCATAGTTGATGATCCGCATTTCCAGTGTTCCGTTTCTCAACTCTTCGGCGAATCCCTTCTCGATCGCTTCCTTGGAATAAGCCTCAATCTTCATGCAGGTGCTGCACCTGGTATTAGTGTGGAAATAATAAGCAATCACTTTATGTGTACCTGGTTTTGACATTGCAGATGGTTGAGCCGACGCCGTCAAAGCCGGATAGGCAACAGCCGCAGCCAGCCCAATAATCAATATACAGTTCAAAAAGGGCTTGTGGATCATCATTGATTTCCTCCATTTGCTTCTCTTCTTCGGCCAAAAACTAAACATGGCGAGGAGACTGAGCCGTGTAGGGCTTGAAACCGCTTTGAATAACTAATCCAGCGAATCCGGTTTCATAAGTACTCACGGCTATTTACGGCCGGAAAGAGAATAACACGGGAAATTTAGTCCCCTGCGCAGCGGACAGGATCCTTTCTGCTAAACCTAAGATATTGTGTTAATTGAGCCTGCAGCATTTACCAAAATTGCCCTTGACTACATTCGTTAAACCGGATATATGAATGCAAGTAAAGGAGATTCAATTGAAAGAAACAGCTCGATTTTTCAAAGTCCTTGCCGATGAGGCGCGGCTTCAAATGCTCTGGCTTCTTTTCAACAATAGGGAGCTTTGCGTCTGCGACATAATGGAAGTCCTGGAAATCACCCAGTCCAAAGCTTCGCGACATCTTGCCGCTCTACGCAATGCCGGCTTGGCGACCGACCGGAGGGAAGGCCTTTGGTCGTATTACTCGCTCTGCCCGGTCAAGGATGAGGTTGCGGAAGCATTCATGAAGCTTCTGAAGGCAAGTCTTTCAAAACGCGCAGATTCAAAGCAGCTGCTCGCAAAGCTTAGTTCCTGGTTAAAGGCGAAGCAGAGCGGTGATTCCTGTCAAAAAAGCGACCATTTCGCCCGCCCCGTAAAGAACGCAAAAAGCGGCTTCGTACCAACATACCTTCCTGGAAGAAGCCGATGAGCAGCAAATCCTCTGCAGCCCATGGCGCGGGCATTACAAAGAGGTTGTCGTTTCTGGACCGCTTTCTAACTCTTTGGATTTTCCTCGCCATGATCGTAGGCGTCGGATCCGGTTATCTTTTCCCGGGCATCGTTCCATTTCTTAACAAATTTAACGTGGGAACGACATCCATACCAATCGCAATAGGCCTCATTCTGATGATGTATCCTCCTCTTGCCAAGGTACGCTATGAGGAGATGGGGCCGGTATTCCGGAATGCAAAGGTTCTGGGACTCTCCCTGGTGCAAAACTGGGTTGTCGGGCCAATTCTGATGTTTGTTCTTGCCGTGCTATTCCTTCGCGACAAGCCGGAATACATGGTCGGATTGATTATGATCGGGCTGGCGCGCTGTATTGCGATGGTCATTGTATGGAATGATCTGGCAAAAGGAGATACGGAGTACTGCGCGGGCCTGGTAGCCTTCAATTCGATCTTCCAGGTATTTCTGTATTCCGTTTACGCCTATGTCTTCATCACGGTTCTTCCGACCTGGTTTGGCTTAAAGGGCGTCGCGGTAGATATAACGATCGGCGAGATTGGCAAGAGCGTTTTTATTTATCTTGGGATTCCGTTCATTGCGGGTATGATCACGCGATTTGCTCTTATCAAGGCAAAAAATAAACAATGGTACCACGACAAATTTATCCCGAAGATCAGCCCGATTACACTCATCGCGCTTTTATTTACGATCGTGATGATGTTCTCGCTCAAAGGCGAAACTATCGTGCAGCTGCCATTCGATGTCGTTCGTATCGCAATCCCGCTGCTCATCTACTTTGTGCTCATGTTTTTTATTTCATTCTTCATGAGCAAAAAGGTGGGAGCCGTTTATGGCCAGTCGGCGACGCTGTCCTTCACGGCCGCTTCCAACAACTTTGAGCTGGCGATTGCGGTTGCAGTCGCCACTTTCGGAATCCAGCACGGCGCCGCCTTTGCCGCCGTTATTGGTCCTCTCGTCGAGGTGCCTGTACTGATCGGCCTGGTCAATGTTTCGCTATGGCTCGGGCGCAAGTATTTTGCGAATGTTTCAGGCGTCTCTGTCAGCAGGTGCTGATGGTCCCGAAAAAAACCTTTTGCAAGCCGGGCAGGAGCGCATCGGATGGAGGATTTTCAATGCGAAAGGGCATCCTCTTTTTATGCGTAGCGAATTCAGCGCGCAGTCAGATGGCGGAAGGAATCACTCGGTCGCTCGCGCCGGCGGAGATAAAAATCTGGTCGGCCGGTTCTCGCCCCACAAGTGTGCGTTTTGAGGCCGTCGCCGCGCTTAAGGAGATCGGGATTGATATTTCGGGTTATCGTTCAAAATCGGTGGCCGAGATTCCTGCATCCGAAGTCGATACGGTAATCACGCTTTGTGGGGAAGAAGAGTGTCCGGTTTTTCTTGGCCAGGCGGTACGGTTGCATTGGGGACTGCCGGATCCTGCCGCCGTTGCTGGCTCTCAAGAAGAGACGCTGTCGGCATTCAGAAAAGTGCGCGATGAGCTGTATCATCGCATCACCGCTTTCCTCGAGGAGAATCGCTGATAAAGGAATGGAAGAAATCCGCCCGGTTGGTCTGCATATTTCTGGTTGCCTATTATAATTGAGAATATTCAGCCGGAAAACGAACCGCCAAAGAACTGTTTGATATAGGATGCGGCAAGAAACAAAAGCATCAATCCCAACATCATTTTGATCAGCTTCTGCGGCATGTATTTCTGAAGGCGGGCTCCGCAATACATCCCCACCATGCCGCCCAGGCCGAAAAGAATTCCAAGCAGCCAGTCGGGAGAGGTGGGGATGCCTGGTTTCAGCGGCACGAAGGTGTAAAAGAGGACGCCGGCGATTGAGGTCAGAAAAGTTCCGAAGAGCGCTGCGCCGGCAATCATGTAAACCGGAAGGCCCAGGAAAGCCACGCAGAAGGGCGCGATTATCGAGCCTCCTCCAATTCCGTATGCGCCTCCGATGATGCCCACAAGAAATGCCATAGCCAGCATTTTGGGAGTGGCGAAGGGAAAGCTGTTCCCGCAGAATTCATATTCTGTTTTTTTTGCCGAAAAGGAGATGGTTCGGATATTGACGGGGATGCCAATCATCTGATTTATGTTTGGAACTCCGTTTAACCCATTGTTACGACCATTTTTGGCCTTTGTCATGGCATCCAGCGCAAGGCGCACTCCCACATATAAAAGAACGCAGGCGACAAACAATCGGAATGATCGAGGATCCGGGAGATAGAAAACACGCAAATAGTAGCCCAGGAATATCCCCGGCAGAGTGGATAAAGCCAGGAGCCAGGCAAGATGCCAAGCCATCCGTCCTTCACGGATGTAGCGATAGACGCCGCTCGGAATGGCCACAATGTTATAGACAAAATTGGTGGCGCTGACGGATGGAGTAACGAAATGCAGATAACTGATCTGAAATGGCAACAGGAGAAAGGCTCCGGAAACTCCTCCCATCGAGGCAAAGAAGGAAACTACAAAAGCAACGAGAGGTGGAAGGAAAACCCAGGTGGTCACACCTGATACCGGAAAGCTCATTTGCAGATCCATTTATTTCCTCTTGAATTCATCCCCGTTCAGTTTTTCCGCGGGAGGCTCAAGCTAAACTGCTTTATAGAGGGCTCTTTTGCCTGATTGCCTCCAGTACTCCAAGTGCAATTCGCCTCGGCCGCTCTGCGATGCCAGTAATCTTCGATGGTTCGCCGCGAGGATCCACTTCGATGACTTTGGCTTTTAGTGCCACCGGCACTCCGTCGTGCGTAAGCCCGCGAATTATTCCACTGATTGGGGCATGCAAACTGGAGTCTCCAATTTTGGCAACCTTCTGTCCCGCTGTTACCCTATCGCCGATCCGGCATGTCGTCTGAAATACGCCGGCGACTGGCGCATAAACATAGCGATCCCGGGCGTGGCCTGCTATTTTCTGCGGTTCACCTTCTAATGGCCGGGTTGCTCCCTGCCATAGAACCTTTCCCATCGCCTCATTCCATCCGGTTTCCACGGCAGCATGCACTGTTTCTCCGGCAATAAAATTGGGTCCCAGCCCCACGGTGAATGGCGCCAGAGCAATCTGTATCTCGGGCTGTTCATGCTTTTTCATCCTGGCATCCACTAATACATCAGGCCTAAAAGAAGAAATCAGAATTGCTAAATCGATCGAAGTTATCGGTATCAAATCATGCAACGCCAGGTGTGCAGTGATTTCGGAGAGATTGATCATATGCTTGCCGTTCACTCCCTCCAGCACGGCAACGCCATCGAATATCGCATCGCAAAATGCCATTTTGCGTCGAGTTGCTGTCGGTTGCGGGGAATCATGAATGAAAACCGCATATCCGGCTCCAAACAGCGTATGCGCAACGGCAGACCCGACGTCACCGCTTCCACGCACAAGAATTGCTTTCATTGGGCAACCTCAGAAGTCGTCAATTCACTAATCATGGGGCATCCAAAATAGTGAGCTTTCCGGGAGTCCGACTGTAACTCCGGTCTGACCGTTCGCCAGGCCAAAAGCTTCAACCGTTCGCTGAGCTGCATGGAGCTCAAGCACAAGCGGCGACGATTCATGATGAAATTGGATGAGTCATCTTCCTCTGAAATCAAGAAGCCGAATCTGCCCGGTCAACAGGTGCTCATCAGGCTTGGGCGGATGAGCCGCATCGCACAGCACCGGCAGCTTCAAAAACCAGCAAAGCCAAACAGTCAGCCCGCCGTATAGAGCCAGTACCAGGAGAGACGCAATTATTGTTGAATTCATATTGAATCCTGTGAAATCAAGCCGGTTCCCAATTCAGCGGAGCTTAAAAGTGATAGTGCACACTGAAATGCCAGTTGCGGCCGGGTTCAGGAAACCCCTCCTGATAATAATAGTTACGGTCAAAGAGGTTATTAATGCCGGTCTGAAGGCGCGATCCTTTCCACAGAGGAACAATCAATCCAAGGTCTGCGGTGGCAAATTTTGAAGCGGGAACGATTGCGCCTGAATCGTTCACTGTTATGGTGCCGCTTTCATAGCGCACGGCTGCTAAAAGATGAATTTCTCTCGGCAGATCAAGATTGGCAATGCCGACGATCTTATGTTTCGGCGCGCGCACCGGGTGCACGCCCAGCATATTTGGGGGGCCGGAAATGGTCCAGTTTAGATAACTGTAATTGGCATTCACGGCCAGCCGGGAAACGGGATTGCTGCGGACCGCAAGCTCCACCCCCTGGTGCATTTCTTTCCCTATGTTCACCGCCTTCTGGCACATGCCGGCTGCCATAGACGGGCATTGGTTTTCAAATTCGGCCGGCACGATGGCATTTTGGATGGCATCATAAACGTCATTGCGAAATATATCTGCCTGCAGAACCGTGCTTCGTACAAACGCGTGTGAATATCCCAGACTCCAATTTCTCGTGTGCTCAGGTTGAAGCGCAGGATTGGGGATTGCCCTGCCGTACCGGTAGGAATACCGGTCTTTAAGCGTCGGGAAATGGCTTTTCTGCGTGAAAGCAAAAAACAGAGACCCCTTTTCCGACACCGAATAGGAAAGCGAGGCGAGAGGATTGTAAGCCCAGACCCGATTCAAACAGTCGGAATCCTGACAGTCGAAGGACCCGACTGAATAGGTTGTTACGGCATTTTTCCCGCTTCCCGTCACGGTTGTTTTGAGATCCTGAGCATCGATGGCATCCAGCTGGTCCGCGCTGAATCCCACGGTACCTCTCATCCTGGATGTAATAGTGATGACATCCTGAATCCCTACGGAAATTAATCTGTCGTGATGCTTTCTCCAGGGTTGGACGAGCTCCGAGCTCCCCGTATAGGAAACAGCGCTTTCCTTGTGAATGTCGTCTTTCAGAAAGAATGATATCCCCAGTGAGTGACGGGAAAATCTCCGCATCGAATACTCCGCGGAAGTCCCGATCGAATGGTCATCGATCGGGGCAAGGCTGGAAATGCTGGAATAGGTTGCGTTGGTAAACCCGGTCATGTTGTTGCGATAGCGATCGTAAAAAGCGCGGAACTTGAAGGAATCCGCATCTCCCAGCGCGGTATTGGAATTGAGATAGTACATTTCCCGGTTCCAATAAGGCCACCGCCAGAATTTTGGCTTGTTGTTCTGCGTATCGATTCCAGAATAGGGTGGAACTCCGTAATCGGACTTTTGATTGATATAGGACAATACGTATTGGTTTTGCTTTCTCGGTGTCCATGCCAGTCTTCCGTTATATCTGGCATCCCGGCGGTCCGAATTGATGCGGTCAGATTCCGGCTGCATTGAGGTCGGCACAAACTTGCCCGAGATGGGGAAATGATCGGTCTGCAGCCAGTCGAGGCCACCCTGGATATAAAAGTCGCGCCACGCAGAACCAAGATGCAGCCATGATTCCAGCATATTTCCAGAGCCGGTGCCGATAGCCGCTTCCGCGTGCAATTTTTTTTCAGGTCGGCGTGTGACCAGGTTGACGGCTCCTCCCAAACCGTTGGGTCCCAGCAAGGGGGATGAATAGCCTTTGGCAACCTCGATTTCACTGATATCGCTGGTAAGAAAGCGGCTGATATCGACAAAGCCGTCATAGGGAACATATAGCGGGATGCCGTCCAGATAGAAGCCCACCTGGCGTGTGTCAAAACCGCGGATCATGATGCCCGACCGGCCGCTGGAAGAATTGTGATCTACTCCGATGCCGGGAAGATAGGGGATGGATTGTGCGATATCAACCATATGCAGGTTCCTGATTTCCGAATGGCTGATGCCGGATACCACCGGAGATAGCGGCGAAGTCTCTGCCGTAACACTGATTTCCAGCGCGCCTATTTCAAAACGACGGCCAGGGTTCTGCTTGAGCATCCATCGAACCGTATCTTTCAAGGCTGAAATCAAATCCCGTGTTTGTCCGGCGCTCCACGGCTGTGGTGGCACTGAAGGTAAAGAGACACTGGCTCCGGGATAGAGCTTCTGCCAGAACTCAATCCTTGAAAGGATCTGGGCAACTCCGGCGCGCTGCTCTTCAAGGCCGACCGTGGGAGTGGCGAGATATTCAAGATCATCAAGCAATGTCTGGAGCTGTTTTGTTTGGGCTTGGGGAAATAGCAGGCATGTCGAGAAGGCCAGTAAATAGAAGCCTATAAGTAAATATCGAAGAATCGAGTTGGGATGCATGGAGCGATGCCTCATTCAAATGTAGATGAATTTAATGCGATGCACGAATGGGAATAAAAATCGGGACGCCGTCTCCGATGCCTCCGTCATAGGCGGCAAGGAATTTTTGAATCTTGTCGGATAGCAGGAAATCGGCCAACTTGCTTGCGCCATCAATATTGGCGTCTGGAAATCTATCCGGATTGGCAACCATAACCATGTAGGGTCGTCTCATGACGGGATCGCCCTGAACCATGATCTTCACTCCCGGATCCGGTTCCATCTTTTTAAATAAAATGGGCATTCTACCGACAATCATGTATGCATTTTTGCCGGCCACGTAATGCAGGATTGCGTTTGTATCGGCATTTTCATATTTAAGCACCCAAGGCCCAACCATTCGGGTTCCGGCATTGGCGAAAAGCGTATGCGCGGTTTCTCTTGGACCGTTGGATTGGAAGTCGAGCCAGTTCGCTTTCGCTTCGGCGATTTTGCGGACAGCAGCGGCACCGTCCTTCATGCCCGATATGCCTGCGGGATCGCCGACAGGACCGACAATGACCAGATCATTTTTCGCCCAGGGACGCAGATCGCGAGCCCATCCGTCGGCAACCAGGTTGCTCGTCGCATCGCTGGAATGCATTGTGAGGAAATCCACCTTGCCTTCCTTCATGGCGCGCGCAAGGACCGGTTTCTCGCCGGTTACCACTACTTCAACCTTAATGCCGCTTTCCGCTTCAAATCTTTTCTGTATTTCACCCCAAAGGGGCGTCATTGTCATGCCCCCGATAACGGCAACCCGCACCGGCTTTGATTCCGATGTACCGGCTTTTGCTTCATTGGACAGGACGAAAAGAAATACTGCGGCAACACTTGCAATTATTGTCCGATTACGCATGCATAGCCTTTCAGATATGGAATAGAATACTTATAGCTTCTTGCTGATGCTCTAACGCAGGCCCTGACAAGCAGAAGGACTGACACAATACATTTCATACAGCTTGCACTCTTATGATCTCACCGGTCTCGCTCGCATCATAGCCGGGAAGTTCACTAATCAACCGACGATGTGACCGGCTTTGCAGCAATCGGATCAACGCTAATATTCGCGGATCATGTGCCTGCGTTTCGGAGTAGCAGATGTCTGCCATCTCTGTCCGCACGGGAACAAAATGCAATCCGGCGTTCTCCGCTGTCAGCTGCACACAGACACCAGCAGAAGCCCAGCCCGCCCGTACCGCTTCTGCCACTGCGCTGTGACCATGGGCAGGCTTGCCGGAAGCCGTCTGACCGCCAAGCAATTCATCAAGGCATTCCCTTGCAGCGGAACCCTGCTCGCGGAGGGCCCACCGCCGGCACTGCCGCACGATGGTCGACGGAGTATGCGAGCGATCCCTTGCCGGTATTGCCAAACCTTCCTGCCATTTTGCAGCACGAAGCAGGCGATAATTGCCGCCAAGCCGTTTCCGGACTGTTTCGAGATTTCTGTCGGGCTGTTTAGAAGTTGAGCGATGCAATCCTGCCAGGTGTACCAAGCCTCGTTTCAGCAATTCAATAGCTGCACCGCCGCCACGCTCAATCACAAGCAGACGAAATCCGGTATCTCTTTCGTATTCCGTGGCGAGAAGACCCGCTGCCGGATCGCAGCAAGCCAGGACCAGCGTTTCCTCCGCCATCGCCACGCTCGAATCATGCGCAGTGCCTCTTTGCCAGACACCGTCGTGTGGAGTGTCATTCATTGAAAGGTTTTCCACAGGATATAGCCAACGCCGGCCGCCAACCTCAGCTTCCCAATATCGGCATGGATCGCCATGCGGCGACCATGCCCAATTGGGGTTGTCGGCGACGGATTTCGTCGAGCCTGTGCCGAAAAGCTCTTCCACGGTGCAATTTAATGCATGGGCCAGTGCTATGGCCGTTGTTACGGAAGGAGTAAGCCTTTCGCCTTCAATTGCACTGATCGTCGTTCTGGGAATCCCGGCGCGGAGTGCCAATTCCGCTTGAGACCAGCCGCATGCAATACGACGCCTCGCTACTGAAGCCATCCTTTTTGAGTCTGACATAATCCTGTCATACTATGGCATCATACTGGCATATGTCAATCGTCTCATCGATTGCAGGCGCCATTCGGCCAATTTGGTCCTCAAATTCCTTTCAGTACAGTTCTAACTGCAAATGAAATCAAAATTAGGTCCATTATTGACAAATAGATGACAGTGGCGTCTTCCTCGGTTCCATGTTTGAAGAAGCATCTTCCGGTATCAGCACCTGGTAATAATTGCCCCGATCTTTTCCACCGAGCCCGGATCCAAGCCTTTTTAGCAATCCCCGCGATTCTTAAGCAACTCAATGGCTCCAGAATAATTCGCATTAGGGGAGGACACGACCGAAGGCCGAAGCAAATGCTTGAAGCAGGGTTCGTAGAGGTTCATGAAAGGCTTGAATGGAACGGATGGCTTCTTCAGCATAGACCGATGAAAACGAGCCGAAAGCTTCTCTGCGGGCATATTCATGAGAAATGGCTGCGGCTTGGTAACATCATCAATGTGGGCGTGGATGTGTGGGATTTCACTCCGCAAACGATTGAAGAATTGGTCAAAGCAGAGGAGTCGCCACGAGAATAGGAGTGCCCTTATTGCGGATCAATGCTGCAAAGGCTGGAGAGGAATGTCGAACGCCAGGATCGATCACATATTCCTACGCGCAGCGAAGGATGCCTCTGGCCCACAGGCAGTCGCCACAGACCGGGAAAGGATTACCCTGGCAATCTATTTCGTTTCCATCGGCGAATTCACAGCCGGAGCAATCCGTGCAGGGGGAAAATTCAAATTTTCTCACCCGCTCACGAAAGCCTGCATAATCAGGTTGCAGCCAAATCGATTCCAGGGATTGTTCCATCAGATTCCCATATTCACAACGGCGGAAAAATTTCTTCCGGTCCCTTATATAACAGGAGTACGAATGCATCAACGGCGGGCAGGGGCTCACAGTGCCGTGGCAGGACAGTGCCAGGCTCCCCGGCCTTATGAAGGGGCAGTAGTTGTTCCGCTGATTCAGGTCGATATCGAGATAACTCAAATTGGCCTGCTGACTCGAAATGGTTGATATCGATTTCAGGGTATCCAAGCTCCAATCCATCTTGGGAAGGATCCAGTTCGGATTGCGATCACTTCCTTGACCCTCGTGGCTGGTCGGCTCCAGGCTGTAAAGAATCTCATTCTGAAGCTCGGCGGTATATGGCAGCACGTTCGAAACCAGGATGAAAGATGCCCGGATATTCTCGGCGATTTTCTGGAGCGCAGGCAATTCGTGGATGTTGCTCTTCATGGCCACAAACTCGATCCCGATTTTCAGCGGAGCCGAAGGCATCAGATCAAGCCCGTCTTTAATAGGAAATTGGAAATCAGCCGTACCGAGGAATCCAAGCTCCGAGCCGCCCGTATCCTTAATCTTTCTCAAGAAATCCTCATGCAAAGATGTTTCAATATCGAGCTGAGTCGAGCATTTTGTCGCGCTCCACCAATAGAGAGTCCGTACACTGTTTATTATCTCTTTCAGTGATGCGCCGGGCCGGACGGCGCCGTGAGATTCGTCGGACGTTCCGTCGATAGAGACGGTGAACTGATCAAGACCGGCATCGATCAGCCGCTCCGCCAGCGGTGAGGTGAGAAGCATGGCATTGCTCGTCATCTCCGTCCGCAATCCGTTTTCATGGGCAAGCCGGACCATCTCGGGAAAACGCGGATGCAATAGAGGTTCGCCGAATCCGGCGAAGGCAATCGTCTTTGCATCTGAAAAATTCGCCAGTCCTTCCATCAAAGCCTGATAAACGGGCCATGCCATATCCTCAAACGGCTCATCCCAGGAATGGCGAATACAGGTAACGCAGCTAAGGTTGCAGCGGTTGGTCGGCTCCACATAAATCTTTGTAAGTGGATCGACGGATTGGGCCGGAATTGGGTTTTCTTCGGTTGCATCTAATTCTGTGTGTTTCATCTGATTCCATTTCTACTTCATCCTGCCGCCCATGGCGATCACCGCTTCCCGGCTGTTACTTCGCAGTTGAGTATCCGCTTTACAGCAGGAAGCCCACCGCAGAGCATGCCTGCGGTGGGCTTCCTGTGTTGGTGCGCAGGATCTTCCGGTTATCCTCCCTCTAAAAAAGGATAGAGCTGGACGAAATCGCCGTCCTTTATGACGCAGTCCAACGGCGCCCAAGCCTCGTTTATCAGCACCATACCCACGTCGTTTTCCGCAAGCCCGAGTCTGGCCTCGAGCTGCGTGAGGCTGAGAGACTCACCGATATCCAGCGTCTGGCGTTTTGTGCCCATCAGCTCAGCAAGATTCAAACCGAACTCAATCTCGATCATACAGTTCCTCTAAAGCCCCGGTTCAGTTCAGGCGGCCTTTCTGCATTTCTTCATCGGAGAGGTCGAAGACAGAATCATGGGGAGGCAGTGGAACTCTATACATATACTCCGGCAGCTTGTCCTGAGCCGGCGAGATACCGGATTTGACGTTGTATTCATACTCCAGGCGCGCGGTCTCGTGGCCTTGTTCCCAGAACTCTTCCACCGTCATCTTATCGCCGCAGATACCGTATGCAAACTTGGTAAAAAGCTCCGGTTTCTTGAACAGGTAGCTCCGGGAAAAGATGCAGAAGCCCATATTCTCCAGGCCGGCCATCTGCAGCTGGGTTTTGCGGGACAGATCGCCCTGGCCTTCGCAGGCCAGAGGCGGCATCGTGGCGCGGGCGCCGTACAGGTTGCCCGTGGTATGGTCGCCGCCCTGTGAGGTCATGGCGAAGGTAACACCGTTGCCCTTCAGCGCACGGGGATCGTAGCCCGGGAAGGCTTGGCCTTTTGACATGGGCAGATCGTTTATTCCGAACACCTCGCCTGTGGTCTTGACGCCGCTGCCGATCACGCGGCCAAGTGGCGTTGCAGCCTCAATTTCGTTCAGCAGCTTCATGAAGCTTTCCTCGTTGCCGAACTCGGCTATCCCTGCCTCCACAGCAATGCCCAGAGCGGCGCCGGTCTCGATGGCGTCCAAACCCAGATCGTTAACCTTGTCGTTCAGGCGGGCGATGCTGTCCAAGCTGGCCAGGCAAAGGTTAGAGCCCAACAGGGACAAATTTTCATACTGGACGGTGGAGCAGATGGATTTTCCGTTTTCGTCAGGGAAAGTGGACATGCACTTGATCATGCATCCGTTCATGCAGGACTGGCCGGTCTTGCCCTCGCCGCCGCGAGCCTGGATGAGCTCGACCATTTTCTCGCCGCCGATTTCCTTGTGTTGGTCGAAAGCGCCCAGCGTGAAATTGCGGGTGGGACATAATCCCAGCTCGTTGACAATTTTAAACATGCCCGTGGTGCCATAGAGCTGGTTGGTCTTCTTAATGGTAGGCATGGCGTCGATGAGCATCTTGTGATATTCCTTTGCAGCTTCGTCAAAAACAGCCTTGTCGAAGTATTTCATCTTCGAAGTAACGGCCGGAATAATCACAATAGCCTTGATCCGCTTGCTGCCCATGACCGCGCCCATGCCGCCACGGGCCGCGAAACGCATTTCTCCCTTGGGAGCCGCGCATACGACTCCGGCACCCTTCATCATATATTCACCGGAGGGGCCGGTGCATATGATGCCGGCCTTCTCGCTGAATTTCTGGCGCAGTGTTTTGATAGTATTCCGCGCGCCCATGTGTAACAGCTCGTTCATGACCTCGAGCTTTATGCTCTCCTCAGAAATCACGAGGACATAGGTGTTTTTGTCGCCGGCCGCAGGCAGCTTTTCGAAGATGATGGCGCGGATGCCGTGTCTCGCCATGTCGTTGGCGGCTGTGCCGCCGGAACTGGCTTCCTTAATGCCGTTGGTGAGCGGGCTCTTGCCGCCAACGGAAAGCCTGCCCGAGCTGGAAACCATGGTGCCGCCCAGCAGACCTGTACAGATGATGAGCTTGTTCTTGATGCCAAGAGGTTCGCAGGTCGGGTCGACCTCGTCGGTCATAAAACGGGCGATAAAGCCCCGGGAGCCGTAACTGTTATATTTTCCGGCCTCCTCCTGGGTGATCTCTTTGGTCTCCATGTTTACTCTGACTATCGTTGCCATACACCTATTTCTCCTACCAAAATAATTCCGGCTTTACTGACAAGCATTACGAACAGATATGCCATTTACTTAAATTCTTAATTACCGTCCATTCGTCACGTTTCCGTATACAGGACAATCCGGCCTGCGCCCGGTGCATAGCGGAGACAGGGTCCACTCAGAGCCATCGAACAACAGCAGTTTGCCGGAAGCAGCGTTCGTTGCTGTCCGTCATGGCTTTCCGCTCTTCCATCATCCCGGAAAGCACTCCGCGAAAGTGAATGCTTCGTTGCGCAATTCTCGGCGGCTAAGGCATCGAAATAGCGCCGATTATGATAACTTTCGATCCACATCACGCAAGAAATACTTTCTCCCATTGGAAATGTATTCCGCATTTATATTAATGTAAAATATAAGTTGCCTATGTAGTTATAGCCAATATCTATGATAGGGAGTGAAGCGTTGGAACTTCGTCAAATGGAATATTTTCAAAGAGCAGGGCGAATGAGGAGCATCACCAAGGCTGCCGCTGAACTGCATGTCTCTCAACCTTCTGTTACGATTGCGATTCGGAAACTCGAAGAGGAGCTCGGTGTGCCTCTCTTTGATCGGAGCCTGAAAAAGCAGATTTCGCTAACGCCCGAAGGTCAGGCATGTCTGAAGCGAACGGATGACATTCTTGCACGCATAAGGGATCTCATCTCAGAGATGAATGATTACCGCCTCGCGGAGAAGGGAATCATCAAGATCGGCATCACGCCGGTTATCGGCGCCTATTTCTTTCCTGCGGCTCTTGCCCGGTTCCAAAAGGCTCACCCGCGCGTCAAGGTGACTGTTTTTGAGGAGGGATCGCTATCCCTCAGGAAAAGGCTTGCACGCGGAGAGCTTGATCTCACGATGATGATTATCTCCAAGACATCATCACACCTCGAAACCGTACCTGTAGCCAAAGGACAGCTGCTCGCCTGTTTCTCACGCCACAACCCTTTAAACAGACTTGAAAAAATACCCTTTGCCAAGCTTCGGGATCAATCCTTCATTTTGTTTCGCGAAGATACATACAGCCGGAAAATGATTCTGGATGAGTGTGCCCGAAACAAATTCACTCCTCGTATTGTATTTTCCTCGAGCCAGATCGAGACCGTAATGGGGATGGTCGGGCATGGAGTCGGAATATCCTTTTTGCTCGATACGATCGTCACGAAATATCCCGACGTTGTCGGAAGGCCTTTGTCCAAACCGCTATTGCTCGAGGCAGGATTAGCCTGGAGCAAGGATAGGTATCTGTCGAAAGCAGCCACACTGCTCATGCATTCGTTTTTGGAAGCGCCCGAGGAGATTGAAGCCTGACCGCTTCAGCAATACATGCTATGGCCCAGTTCTTTGTAGATCCGAGGAAGGAAGTCTCCTAAGCGTGTGAACTCCTTGACATTGTGGCGAGCCAAGCCTTGAACAGACGCGACCGGCACTGATACTCCCGGGGGGAGGCACAATTTGGGCTTGCCCTCCTCAGTAAAGCGGTAACCCATCCAAAAGCGCGTGCGATGTATAAGACCGCCGGGAGCGTTGTAGAATACATGGCACATAATGGAGGGCGCAGCAATAGAACTGTCCTCTTTGTCAACCGCGACCGCCCAACCCTCTCCTCCGGCAAAGGCTGTAATAACCTTATTAAAGCGCTCCATGTCGAAGCCCATGTCTGCCGGCGAACGGAAGCGGATGTCGACATTCTCCATGCCGCAGTCGCAGTTTTCCGTCACATAGTGCGTAACACCCCAGTTCTTCTCCCGGTTGGGGATGCCGGGATCCAGGATGCGAGCCCGGTCGGTGGCGCTGAGCATGATGCCGGCGTGCTGAGGCGGGTACCAGATGCGGTAGCGCAAGTCTTCAAGCGGGTGCCAGGCAAACCACCAGTCGATCATATCGGCAGTCACCCCGGGGTAAAAAATCTTGTTCGCAATGAAACCGGCCCCATTCGTCAGATTACACCAACCGATCTCCACTTCTTCGGTTTCCAGCCTCTTCACGTCCAGCAGCCGATTGATTTCTTCAGGACCGAAGGCCCGGGCAGGATCAATGGGCTGGTCCATCCCGGCATAGTGGGCGGGATCGTAAGGCTTTATCTTCTCGTAGTAATACTTGGCGAAAGGACGAGCCTCTTCTTCGGGCGTGAGCGGGGGAAGCGTAGCCTTGACCTTGCTGTCGATCCGGTTCTGAGCATAAGTCTTCTGGGCTTTCCATTCAGGCTTGGTTTTGTCTTCAGTCATCGCGATTCCCTTGCTTTTGAGTTCCCAGTTCAGAGTTGCCGGTTCCCGGATTTCACTATGGCAAGCGCCTCGAAATGAAGATGTCTTTATTCTTCTTCCAGCTCCCGGCTTGTTTGCCGGTTTTTTGACTGTACACCTCTTCTCGGAAACGGATTACTTTGCTCTTGATGCAACAAACTCCTCGGTCCCATAGCTGCCGACTGCTCGGGAACCGCGGATCTCATCTCCGGAAATCTTGCCTTTATATTCGCATCTGAGTTCCTGACCTTGCATCTGCAGCGTTTCGACAAACGAAATTTCATCACCCTTCACGGTGCCTTCCGTCAGGGCGGATTCGCTGGACTCGCTTCCCATGGACATCACCGCTTTCCCTGTGAGCTTTTCTCCTTCCACCTTAAGATCGAAGGTGTAGTTCATGTCTCCAATCGGAGTCTTGATAGTAGTTGTCCATTTGCCGGATATATCGGCGGCAAGAGCCGGAACCAGGCAGAGCAGTACAACGGACACAGCAAGCAGAATCCTTTTGCATCGCATCACGTATTCTCCTTTTAGTTAAAAAGAATCAAATATCACTTTTCGTATAACCTTTGGAGTGTGCAAGCTTGCTGCCGCACTCCAAGGCGCCCTGCGGGCGCACTTCAACTGCGCTTTCCTGTTTTTGCGAATGAGCATTGCCTGTTGATTGTTGGGTCTTTGACGACCTGCCACAATCTGTAAAGATCGGGCAGGAATTTTGGGAACGTCGATACTTCCGCCCGGTCATGTGTTTTCCAAATTTCAGGCAGGGCGGGAGGAACGGGACCGAGGAAACGCATTGTGGATCGCATTCTGGTCCCGCAAGGGCTCTTCTCCCATTCATGGAGAATCATGGCGCCCACGTTTCCCTCGGGATCAATTCCCGATGCAACAATTGCATGTTCGTAGCTGCGCGGGATGGGACAGTTGTCGGGATCATCCCATCGAATCCGGATCTTCATCGGCGGCATTGGTCCCATCCTTTCCTCCGCTATCTGGATTGCGCCCAGATAGCCGCCCACAGGCGGCGGCACTTCCCATACGAATGACTTGTGGTCGTTCGGTTCCCACAGAGGGTATCCCTTTTCCATATTGACCCACCACCAGTCGATCATTTCGGGCGTTACACCCACAAGCTCGTCGTGATCAACGACTGCATCAGGTACAGCTGTAGTCATGCCGGGTTTGAGTTTGAAGCGCTCAATGGGAATAGCTTCCGTTTTAACGACCATTTTGTCCTCCACTTTTTTAACAATGACCCACTTGAGCCAGTTTTCATCATCCTGCTGGGGGTAATCCTCCCGATAATGCCAGCCTCTGCTTTCAGTACGCGCCAGAGCGGCTTTGAATTCAATCTCGGCGCACAGCGCAATGCAGCGTGCTTCATGACACCTGCCCAGTTCGTGTGGATCCTTTGCGCTAAGCTCAGGCAGCCTGACCTGAACGGCTGCTATTTTAGTCAGGGCTTCTTCAAGCCTTTCCCGGTTTCTTCGCATGCTGTACTTCACCGGAATCACTGCTTCCTGAATGCTCCGTATGGCAGCGGATGCCTGGTAGCCGGTTTCCCGGTTCAATGGAGCATAGATGGATTCTTTCAGGCGTGCCAGGTCAGTCGAATTTGCAGAAGGAAGAGTTGTCTCTGCTATGTAACGTGACACCGAAGGGCCGGCCATCAATGCACTGAGCAGGGCGTTCATTAATCCGGAGCCTCTGAGCCTCCCGGGCGGAGCCTCGGTCGCACCTGCCCATGCCGAGCCGGCATAGCTCGTATCGCCGATTGCCCAAAGACCCGGAATCGTTGTTTCCATATCATGATCGACTTTTACAGGGGAAAGCTCTCCGGTAAAACCAAGAGAGGCTTCTATCCTTTTTGAAGGCGGCGGACCATACTGCTGCGCTTTGGCAAATTCGCGCTCAAACAAGGCATTTAAATGGGGCCGGTCCCATTTGAATATTCCTCCATTCCCCATTGAGCTCGCATACTCGGCCATGTCGATGTAAACAGGTCCACGCCCTTCAATAACTTCTTTTTCCATTCCGAGGATGATGGAAATGGGGATATCCGGCTGGGGGCCTTGCATGTATCTGGAGCTTATGTGTTCGCCTTGTGCGTTGTAGAGATTATTGAAACCGAAAACGACCGGGATGCCCGTGGCTTTATTGATGACATCATAAAAATTGCCGAACTCCGCATTCCGCATTTCGGCCCCGGCATTATAGGCAGCCGCAATGCCGTCCCCGGTGGCATTGGCCCACATCCGCATGACGCCGAAATCGCAATCGCCATTTGCAAGAATGGTTGCTTTCGCATTGAAGACCGCCGGGCGGCCATTAAGAAGATTGAATCCGACGGCGCCGGTAACACGCTCATCCTGTTTCATCAGCTCGATCACGTGTGTTTTATCCACAAGTTTCACACCGAGCTTTGCAGCCTTTGTCCGCAGCGGCTGCATCATGTCCAGGTCCACAGCGGCCAGAGACCAGCCGAGCGGGAGGCGGCTGACGTCCGGTTCTCCGGAAGGAGTCTTCAGGACCTTGACGCCCCAGTCCGCCAGTTTCATCACCGCTCCGTAGGATTCTTGGGCCATCGAACGCAGCAGATCCTGGTCGTTCAGATAAATGCCGATATTTTTCACATGAAAATCGACAAAGGCTTCGAGGTTGTCTTCAGGCGTGAGAAGCCACAGCACTCCGGCCCCTTTGTTTGCTTTTCCGCCCCAGCCGATCGTCTGCTTGTCCACGAGCAGCACGCTTGCGTCCGGAGACAGCTCTTTGATTCTGATTGCGGCGGCGAGCCCTCCAAAGCCGCCACCGATAATAAGGACATCGGCATTCAAAGCAGTCTCTGGATCTTTCGCTGTTTCGGCCATGCTCTGCTCCTTTAATATTCCCCGGCAGGGATAATTCAGTACGGGCTGACCTGCCGTCCATGCATGTGCGGTATGACCTTGATGCATTGAACAGGACAGTTGATCTCGCAGGTGAAGCACCAGACGCAGTCCTGCTTATAGGCGATCATCGGCTTCTCTTCCGTATCATCCCATCGCAGCACATCCACAAAACATGCCTCGATGCAGGTTTTACAGCCGGTGCATTCTTCAAGATTGATTTCAATGTCGGCACTCACACCGCCTCCACACTCAAGTGATTTCGTAGTCCGTAATCGCCGAAGCACCCGATAAATCCATTCTTGGAAAGTACAGGGGGTTTTGCTATTTGTAAAATGAATCTTTTATATATATCCTGATTTAAATATTTAATGGATGAGCAACGATGGATTTTCGCAATTTTGATGTTGGCCTGCTTATAGCGCTGGATGCACTGCTCTCAGAGAAGAGTGTGACGCGTGCCGGCGAGCGGCTCCATCTGAGCCAACCGGCCACCAGCATCATTCTTGCACGTCTGCGACGCTACTTCGGCAACGATTTGCTGGTGTCTACGGGACGCAGGATGGTGTTGACCCCTCTGGCCGAAAGCCTTGTACAGCCGGTACGCAATTGTTTGCTGCAGATCCAGCACACAGTCGCTTCCAAGGCGGAATTTAACCCCTCTATCTCCAACCGGAGATTTTGCCTGGCGGTCTCCGACTATGTGACGGCCGTCCTGATATCACAGGCCCTTCAGGAAATTGCACGACAGGCTCCGGGCATCACATTTGAGTTGGCTCGATTGGATGAGACCATCGAACAGAGACTGGAAAAAGGCGAAATCGATTTTGTTATCCGGCCTATGGTTCACGCGTTGTCAATGCACCCGAAGGAACCGCTTTTTGAGGATAATCACACATGTGTGGTGTGGAGCAAAAATTCGCTGATCGGGAAGAGCCTCAGCCGGAAACAGTTTCTGAGTCTGGGTCACGTCTCGGTCCATTTTGGACACGCTTCGGCAATCTTTGAGGATTGGTTTTCAACGCGCTATGGAGAGATAAGAAAAATTGAGGTTGTTGCACAGGATTTCGAAGTTGCATGCCGCCTTGTCGTGGGGACAAACAGAATTGCTACGGTTATGAGCCGGATGGCAAGGTTGTGTGCAGAGCATCTCCCGATTAGATTAATCCCTCCTCCATTTGCCATCCCAACGGTTACACATTGTCTGCAATGGCATCGTTATCAGGACCAGGATCCCGGAAGTATCTGGCTGCGAGCACTGTTAAAGCAGGTTGCGTCCAAGCTCATTCGCGTCGGTCACTCAAAGAAAGCTCCTGGTCCTCAAAATAGGGCAGCGATTATTTTGAAGGATTCTTAAGGAAACTGCTCTGCCAATACCAATCCGAGCTTAGGGCCAATCAGGCCGCACGCACATGATATATGGAGTCAAGCGGCTCTTCGCTGCAACATCTTTGGCGTTGAATCCGGTGTTGAGGTTGATCAATTGCGGTGCCTATTCCTATGCATTCCTGCTTGAAGCCAGTCCAAGGATATACACAGTGTTATCCCGGCAGCGCTCCAGGCAAGTTGATTCAAATAGAAAGTTCGGAAAGAGTTTTCGGCAGCAATGAGACGATGCTTGTGTCGCAGATTATCGCTCTCAATCAAAATCTGCGACCAACCAGCGGCGATAGGCCCGCCGTATCAATAACAGGCCAATGCCTGCGAGAAGACCTCCGAATAAGGGAATGAGAGGCCGCCACTGCAGCGGCATCTGTGCATCGAGTGCCGTTATGGGAACAGCTGTCGGTATAAGCGCAAGGAAAATGATAATGGTCATCCTTATAATGGAGCAAAAGCTGAGGAGCCAGACCGCCAAACCAAACGTCCATATTTGTATCAACGCGGAGTACGCAATTATATAGGCAAGCAATTCAAGATCCGGTTTCGCAGGCGCGGTGAACATCCATAGAATGAAGGTGGCCATAAACGCGCCATACATCGTTAATTGGCTGATGGCGGCAGACATGCCCAGCTGCGTCAAATAGTCATCCCTGCTGATGGGCATCATGAGTTCATGAGAAAGAGAACGGTTTTTCCCGCCCAATGACCCGAAAACAGTACTTACCGAAATGTATATGGCCATCCAGACCAACAATGACATTCTCATTCTCACCTTGGTGAAATAGCCTAATAATATAAATGTGAGATAAAAGGCAATGGCGACAAGGCCGGCAGACCAGATGGTAATATTGGAGACGTTCCAGCGGCGTATCCTTGACCAGCTTGAGTCGGCTGCGTGTTGGGCATGATAAATCAAGTTTACTATGGGCTTGTCGGCAAGCCGGTTCCTCCACCCTCGAGAATACCACTTCTCGACTCTCCGCCACTGCAGATCCGACAGCTGAGTCCGCCCTTTTCTGGAAGCTTGAATTTTTAGGTGATACTCAGGCATTTCTTCGTTGAGCAAAAGCAATCGGATCATACCTGCAATGCCGAACGCCGCGCCGATGCCTATGCAAATGAATGCTTGAACCGGCCGGTGTCCCCAAACAATCTGCTCGATGCCGCTCCGGATCGGCTCTGCAAGAATGGAGATGCATCCGGCCATGATGAGAAAGGCGAATGCACCTCCCGGATGCAGTATGAGCCAGAGTATTGCTCCGAAAAGAAGCGTTGTGATGGAGACAAAGCCGAACGATTGCCATCCGATCAGTGGAGCCATCCCGCCCGGCAAAAGAACGCCGAAAACTATAGCCACCATCACTGCCACGACCCCATGAACCGTTCGGAAGCCGGGCATCAGGGATGCCCGGGAGTCGGCGAACTGCTCCTTCAGATGAATTGCCCAGTAGGCGAATAAGACTATGAATAAGAACAAGTGTCTCAGTTCAAACACATGATGGTTTTCTCTGCGCCCACCACCAACGAAGAAAAAGAGGACAAGGAAAAACAAGACGATCAGGATGATCAAGGATTGCCGCGCGGAGGCGAACGGCTGTCGGAAGCAGGTGAGGGCGGCTTGAATATAGGGATTAGGCATGATGCATCTCCAAAAAACTATCTTCGAGGCTGATGTGTGTCTGCTCCTTCAAATCTTCAAGAAATCCATGCCAGGCGATACGGCCCGATTTCAGGATAGCCACCTGATCGGCTACGCGCTCAAGATCGGATGTGATGTGAGTTGAAAACAGGACGGTTCGTTTGTTCGGTTCCGCCAGGTCGATGATCATCTGCAAAAATTGCCGCCGCGCCAGCGGGTCGAGGCTTGCCGCCGGTTCGTCCAGAATGAGCAGATCCGGTTCATGTCCCAGTGCCAGCAGAAGGGCCACTTTTTGAAGCTGGCCCACCGAAAGTGGTCCAATGCGATCCTTGGCTGGGATATCGAATTCCTTGATCAGTTGGGCGGCCAAATCATGATTCCAGTTGGGATAAAATGCGGCCGTGTATTCGATCAACTGATAGACTCTCATCCACGGGTACAGGTTGATAACCTGGGGGACGTAGCCGATCCGGCTTTTAGCCTCGGCGCTCAACGTCCAGGCCGGTTCTCCCAGAAGTTGCGCCTCACCGCTTTGCGGCCGGATCAAACCCAGGGCGCATTTGATGAGTGTTGTTTTGCCCGAGCCGTTGATTCCGAGCAGACCCAGAACAGAACCTCTCTCGACCGACAGGTCCAGTCCTTTCAGCACTGCTTTTTCTCCATAGGATTTGACGATTCCGCGAAGCTCGATGGTCGGTTCATTCATGATTGATATTCCTTATATAGGGCAGTCGGTACCATTGCCGCCCCATTCCTGTTTTTATTCCCACATTTCATCCAATAAGCGATGCACTTCCTTTACATCCATGCCTAATGTTTTCGCTAATTCGGCAGCCTGGGCAATCTGTTGATAGAGCACTTGCCTCTGGGCATTCATCTGGCCTGAGGGGATGCGATCAGCGACGTAAGTGCCGTCTCCGTGACGGCGTTCGAGCAGGCCTTCGGCCGTCAACCGCTCGTAGACGCGAAGGATCGTATTCTGATTGACAGTCAGTTCTGCAGCCAAAGCCCGAACGGATGGGAGCCGGTCTCCCGGCCTGAGCGCTTTGCTGGCGCACTGGGCCCGGATTTGGGCCGCTATTTGCCGCGTGATGGGCATTCCGGAAGATGTTTCTATGCGAATTCGCATTTCATATCCTCATAGTGACTACACATATATAACAGTAGGCACCTGAATGTCAAGCGCTATTAAGCATAGGATTTTAGGAAAAAGCAGATGCTCTCTTCAGAGCAGATATCCTGAATGAGACTGTCAGAAACGTTGGGCAAGCATTGAAGCTGGTGAATATCTCAGCAGGTAAGTATAGTCTTCAAACGTATCCCGATTTCAGGAGCCAGCGATAGGTATTGAGATAAGGGAATTCTCGAGCACAACAAGGGTGAGGGCAAACAGAGTGCGTGGCTTGGAAAGACCTGATCAAATTTTCCGGCTGTGTGGAACCTCAGGTGACTTTTCCGCCGCCCGGTCTCTTCAAACTCCAAAATATTTCATACCGGCCTGTCTCCTTTTTATCTCGGCCGGGTGTCCTTTATTTAGACAATTTAAGTGAAGGAGGGTTTTATGAACCTCAAGTACTTATGCGCGGCTATGATTTGCGCCATTTCTTTGTTTCTGAGCGGGTGTATCGAGCGCAAAGAGGAACTCACCATCGATGAGCGCGGGAATGTCTCCATACACACATCATTCTCAGGCGATATCGATCAGTATCCCCCTGTTTTCGATCTGCCAAACGGCGGCGCCTGGAAGAATATAAAAAGTGAATTCGATAAAAAAGGGAAGAAGGGTCTGGAAGCCAGTGCGGAAATGAACATTCCCTATGGCAGGAATCTGCCGGACCGCTACGATTTGAATGACCATTCCAACCGGGGATTAAGATTCCCCAGCACAGTCAAAAGATATCAAAAGGGCGCCCGGACTTTTTATGAGTTCACCCGTCGTTACCAGCCGAGAAAATACCTTCCCTATGAAATCTACTATGAGACAGTAGATAAAGAACTTGAAGAAGAGGTTTTCAAGAAAGGCATTTTCAGCGTTTCACCAACGCAACGGGATTCGTATCTCCGTCAATTAACGCCGGCCTTTCATTCATCGCAATTGCGAATCATCTATGATGTTCTCGGGATTATGGTGTTTCAGAATGATATCTCTCAAGATGCAAGGAGACAGATGCTCTTAAGTGCCGGGGAGAAAGTGCGTCAAGCTTTCCCACAAAATAGACTAGAAACAACGCTGGCCCGCGTTAATAAATCAAATGAAGTTGGCGATGAAATGGATGAAATCACAAAGGAAATGGATCAGATATTCATATCGATTTTTAAAAATCAAATCCGTCCGGACAGGGCCCGTTTGTCGGTGAAATTTACTCAAATACTGGAAAATGAACGGCGCTCTCGTAAAATAACGGATGCCATAAATGAACACATATTCAACATAACGCTCAAAATGCCGGGGCAGATTGTCGTTACCAACGGAATCTTCTCCGAAGAATCACTTGGGACAGTCTCCTGGGAATTTCGGGGAAGTGCTCTCCATGACTGTGAATATGTGCTTCATGCCGTATCGGTTGTCGAAAATTAATCGAAAGAGCCTACCCTATGAATCCGGATATTGCTCAGCTTGTTGAGAAATACTCCGATATGGTCTTCCGCTTTATTCTGAAGATCGTTTCCGACAGAGAAACGGCGCTGGATCTGACTCAGGAAATATTCGTCAAGCTTTTTGAAAACCCGGCCTATCTTAACAATGCCGATAATATTAAGGGATATATTTTAAAGACCGCATACAATCACGCGCTGAACTATGCACGCAATGAGCGAGCGCACCGACTTAAAGAACAGGATCATTGCTCCGTAGAACAAACGCACACACCGGGCCCTGAAGACGAATTCAATAAAACCGAACAGGCGGAAATAATACATTGCTATTTGAATGATTTGAGCCCTCAACAAAGAGAAACCGTAATCTGCCGTTTTTACGGCGAGATGAAGCTGACGGAGATTGCCCGGACACTAAATATAACTGAAACAACAGTCAGGATTCACCTCAAGCGGGCTTTGCAGAAACTTAGAAATCTGATGACTGCAGGACAGGAGGAGCGTACATGAACTGCGACAAGTTCAAAGAATTAATTCTGGACAGTATCCTGGAAGAATCCGATTCTCCCGATAGTATGGAACTCCAGAAACATATCCGCACCTGCAGTGCATGCCGCATTGAATTCGAACAGATTCAATCGGCTGTCCGCACATTAAAGCCGGGCGCGGGAGAAGAATTGTCTCTTGTTGAGAAGCTTCGGATCGAAAATAAAATTTATGAAGCCCGCTTGAAGCGGCTATCCGGCAAGCGTTTCCGAAATACATGGATTAAGCGCCTTACGGCGATAGCGGCGGCCGTTTTCTTCTTCTTTCTTGGCTATTCCATTAGGACTACGCTTCCGGGCAATCGTCCCATTAAGGATAGGGCATCCTATAAAGAAAGCATCGAAGAGCGGATGAATCTGCAGTTTGCGCGCATTTATGGGCAACGGATTTCTCCCCGAGGACTGCTGCTGATCGCTAAAGGAGAAAAAGCTCTGGAAGAGTACAAATTGCGGAAATAGTAACCTTATAATAGCCTCACAATTCAGCGTACAATCTCTTTCAGATATTTGCCCGGCAAATATTAAATCTATTCGGTTTAACAGAAGCGCGTGAGGCGACCGCCGACCATCTAATGTATGGACGTGGATAAGTCCATTCCATGGAATGCCGGTCCAATACGGCTGTATCAGAACGAAAAGTGGAAACACATGGAACTGCCGGATGCGCAAGGCCGAATCGGGTCGGATCAGAATTTTGCCGGAAGCGAATCGGCAAGCGGAGAGGAGCAGCAACAGCCTGCGATGACGAGTTGATAAATACAGCACTCGTGACGGCAAGAGTTTACAATTTGCAAAAATGAGTTTGCACCGACGTTACCAGATAGCATCTCTGCGAGATGTGCTTGAAAACCACATGATGACCTTCAGCATGGTCTACATGGGAATCATACTGGTTACGCTCATTATCAGCGGATTGGTCGGGCCGAACTGGGATCTCTGGTATCCTAAGATCCGTAATCCGGTGGCCAGGGCTGCCAGAGCGAGCAAAGCCTATTCGGATCATGGCTCGATCTTGATCGGCATCGACAGAAACCACAAGCTTTATATTGATCGTCGACAGATAACTCTGGGTGAATTACGACAGCTGGTCAGGGAGAAATGGCGGCTCGGCGGCAAAAGGGTTTACATCAAAGCTGACGAAGCCTGCTCGTTTGGATTTGTGCTTGAGATCATGCGATCATGCAAGGATGTCGGCGCGTACGAAATCCGCATATTGGTTGTAAGAGAACGGCAATGGCCAGCGTGAGGGGTAATTCAAACCGCCAGGAGGGATCAGATCAAATGCACATCGAAAAGAATGTTATCAGATGGACTACGCTGCTGACTGCTCTGGTTGTGGCAAGCACACTTCCAAATGGTTTGGCTCAAAGGAATGAATCGTCACCCTTCTCGATATTTTTGGTTCCGGCGAGGAGCCAGGAGGAACCTTGGGGACTCGAAATTTCCATGGCAGCGGATACTAACGATTCTTTCTATGTAATCCTCACCAATATTTCAAAAGAAACGCAGTCTGCTTTTGAGGGATGGTGTAGTTGGGGGTACTATGCAATCTCCTTTGAGATGGAAACCGGAGATGGTCGAAAGTTCACAATATCCAAACAACTATCCAAAAAGCAGTTCGTTTGGACCCGAAATTGGCCCGCAATCTTCCTAATTCCCCCGGGAGAATCCATGATCTGCCGCATACTCCTGGACGATTATTGGGGTGCAGATCCTGATCTTCCGATTGTCAATAAAACACCCATCCCAGTTACGATCAGGGCGATATATCAACTAGATGCAACTCCGGAGTCTGCCGCAAAGAATGTGTGGACAGGTCGACTGGAGTCACTCAACTATAATCTTAAATTCAGACACTGGATTTCGCACGCTCTTTCCCGAAGATGATGGCTCAAGAATGTGATTTAACTCAAGGCGATTCGAGAGATTATAGGGTGTGACTTGTCATGAATAAGCGGCGGCGGGCATGTTTCCTCGAACGGGACTTCGTGAGAGAATGAAAAAACTCGCAATAAAGTCGGCAACTCAATAAGACTCGCCATTAACGTGGAACTCACGGCATGGCTGAGAATACTGTAACACCCGTTCAGCAAATGAATGATGGAGTGCAAACCTTGTTTCGGGCCGGCGTACTGGTCTAAGATTGTTTGAACATCAGCATGCGAGCTGGCATCCTGATTACAAATGTCTTCTCAGGAATATATGATGAGCAAATCTATCTGGATTTTAGTCATCCTGGCTTTTGCATTCGCCTTGGTCCAGTCGCCGGCGCAAGAAGCTCTTCGAGCTGGCATTGACGTTCCTGAGCCTAGGATCATCAAAGAGGTGGAATTTGAGTATCCCGATTTGATTAAGCACTGGTTTATGGGGAACGACCCAGTAGTCCTTGATATTCTAATCAATGAGCAGGGCTTGGTGACTAGCATCGAGGAAAGGAGCTACGACGCTTCAGTTCTCGAAAGTGTCAAAGCTGCCGTGAAACAGTGGATATTCGCTCCCACCATCGTTAATGGCAGGGCTGTTCCAGTGACTGCCACCCTAGTTGCAGTCTTCTCGCTGGGCTACAATCCTTACACAATCGATTTGGGAGTAAGAGCATCTTATCTAAAATTGGCTCCTGGTAACTGGTGTGTCTTTCCTGCGACGCTTACGCATAATGGCCAATTGAAGGAAGAGCAGGATTTTCGATCAATAGCAACGCGGGATGCTGTTTCCGGGGAAGTCAAAAGTATGTCTCTAAAGGAGGCATGCGGAGAGCAGACAGGTAAACAATACACATTGATCCCTGAACCTGACGTTCCTTTTTCAGTGATCGAATCAAAGATGAAATCACCGGAACCCCATACACTTTACAGGTTGGCCAGTTCTCGATATTTTTTCCCCAAAAATCATCCCACGATTGAGCATTACAAGCCGGGGGTAGTTCGGTTGTATTATTCAACACTCCTCACCAGCAATGGCTCCCAGCTTATTCAGTTGGCCGGTGTTGATTCGGATGTACAGACGCCTGAATTCTCCCTCGACTTCAATAGTTTGGCCAGTCTTCTCAACGATTCCCGTTATAAACACGGAGCCATTTATTTCTTCACGATGTTTGTCGATGACAAGGGCAGCATCCTGGGCGTTGAATATAGCGGCGTAAAGAATGAAGCAGTGATAACCGCATTAAGCCAAGCCACCGTGCTTACACCAGGGACACACAAGGGCAAGCCGGTTCCAACAGCTGTGGTAGTGGCGATTCCGGTGAAATAAGGCTAAGAAAGCAATGGACTTTTTTTCTTCTGATTGGAAAATAAACTATTCATAAGTATTTGATTGGTATCAACATACTGTCATTTTCAGAGTCTAAGGCCCAATAAGCGCGCTTCTATGACATAACGCCCCCGCGATAGGGGATCCAGCGATTTGTCACTTAAATACATACCGGAATTTGGCTACATCGATGCTCGGAGGACGCCTCTCTCGTTCAAACCAATCGTAACCTTCCTTGAGATTCTTCCAGAACTCAAACCATTTGGAATCCCTATGGACATTGAGGTTTTCCACCGTCATGCGGAACGGGAAGATATGCACTTTAAAATCTGACTGGCCATTACGAAATGCTGCGTCCGCCAACGTGTAAATTTCTTCGATGCCTGCATCAGTCATCGCATAGCAGCCGATCGATACGCAGTCACCATGAACCATAAGATAGCTGCCAGTCCGGCCGTGAGCCCGATCATAGGCATTCGGAAAACCGATATCGAATGACAGGTGGAACTGACTCGACGGATTCATCCGCTGCGGAGTAACAAAATAAAATCCTTCCGGACTCTGTCCATCTCCGGCCCGTATCTTGGGCCCCAGTTGGCCGGAATAGGTACAGATGGGGTAGCTTTTGAATAGGACGAACTCCCTACCATCACAGAGCCATACTTCGAGATATCGGGATTGCTTGAAGATCCGAATAAAGATCGGGGCTCCAAGTTTCAAACGTTTTTGATTGAGAGAGTTACGCAATGATGGACTAACGCGATTGATGACCTCTCTCGATCTTGGACTCGATGGTAATGTCGATGACCATAGCAATGCAGCCATCGCACAGGTTACAGCCAGGACAGCAACTGTCGTGCGTATAAATGACGGTGAGATTTTTGTTGTGTTCATTTTTCGCCGCTGCAGACACCGTTCGAAATACCGATAAGTCAATCCAGCATACGCTGGAATAGTTGCTGTGATCAACTGATTCTACAGTAGTTACGAATTGTGAGATGGTTGAAAAAAGGGTAATGATCCCGATACGCGTTTATCGGCCACTGAGATTTGCTGCACTCATAAGTATTAGCGTCAAAAGCAGCAGGATGGATTACTGGAGGGAAGGACTATACCCTTCTTGAGACTGACAATCGCGTCGCCGCTTCCTCGGGTTCCGTTGATAGGAGGAGAAAAACCGATACGCCGCCTATGTGTAGAGGATGCCGGGGACATGAGATCTCGAATCGCTTCAAAGACCACTTTAAACTGGTGATCATACTTCTTCTCCATTTCGTCCAGCCTGTGGGCTAAGTCTTTGTGAGATGCCAGCATTTCTCTCAAGCGCACAAACGTTCGCATTATGGCGATGTTGACTTGCACCGCGCGTTTGCTGGTCAGCACGCTGGAAAGCATGGCAACACCTTGCTCTGTAAAAGCATAGGGAAAAGATCCGCCCAGGCTTTGCGGAGAAGGTATCACATTTTGTGATAGCAGAGCATTCGTCTCCTGATCCGATAGCTGGAGCATGAAATCTTCCGGAAATCGATCTACATTCCGCTTGACCTGTTGGCGCAATGCAATCGCCTTCACTTCATAAAGCATTGCCAGATCACGATCCAACATGACTCTATGACCACGAATAGTCAAAATGCGGTGTCCAATCAGTTCTTCCGGGAGGGGAAGCTGATCGAGCCTGCATGTTTTCGCATCACGTGTCTTTGGCATGGAAATCTTTCCAACCTCCGGGACATAACAATTCTCCAGTTACCCTGTTTTCCCATTCAGCGGCCCTAAGCAGAGAGGCATCTTCCCATGCTGATCCAGCGACGAAACGCAGCAGGGCATAGCCGTATCAATTATCTGTTGTTTCGCCGGGGAGAATTTTTAGAACAAGCAAGAAATTCGCAGAATCAGCACCGCCGCATATACGGTTCATAAGGAGTTACCTGTCCCGGATGCCAACAACGGCTTTGATTTTCTTGTTGACGGTTTCGCTTGGCCGATAAAGCGAATCCGGAAACTGGATTTCTGCCAAGGCACATTGATGGGATGTGCGTTTATCAGGCACTGAGGTTTGTTACGTCTCAACATGACATAGCCGGTCAACAATGCAGGTCAGATGCCATCCATGAACCGCACATAGTGGCGCTTTGGGAAATTCATATTACTTGCTGTGCATCCGGGCTAAGAATTCGGCTTTCACGAATCGTCCCATGAAATCCTTTTCTGTTTGAATTTAATGTGAAATTATTTAGACAAAAAACCTTTGGTTGCCAGTCATTACTATCAAAGGCGGAATCGAAACATGGATGAGTCTCAACGCGAACGGATAAAGGAGTTCATTAGAAGGAATGATCCGGACGCATTGAACCTGATCTACGATGCAATGGGCAACCGGTTATACGGTCACGTTCTGGGTTTGGTCGGATCTGAGGCGGACGCGGAGGATATCATCCAGGACCTCTTTATCCGTTTGGCCCTTAAGCGTCGAAGCCTCCTGAATGCCGGCAATCTGGAGGCCTATATCTTTGCTATGGCACGCAATTTAGCCCGGGATGCGACCCGGCGGCGTCCGCGAAATATGATCAGCATGGATGAATATCCAAAGGTTCTGGAATACGAAGCGACCGCACAGGGTCCGGTGCACAATGATGGATCGTTGTTGAAGGCTCTGCTGGCTCTGCCGATAGCTCAGAGGGAAATCATTACCATGAAGTGCCTCGAGGCCATGTCCTTTGATGCCATTGCCAGATGCTTGGGTATTTCAATTAACACAGCTGCAAGTCGCCATCGATATGCGTTGAATAAGCTGCGACGTCGGGTGAAATCACATGAAACCAATACAAGATGACGAATTAGAACGGGCGCTAGCCCAACATCCCCTTAAGGGTCCGCGCGAAGGGTTGCGCGAGCGCGTTCTGACCAACAGCCAGGCAGCCTGGAGCCGGTCCGCTCCAATGCAGCGGGCATGTCGATTTCAAATCTCTTGGACATTAAGCGGTTGGCTGGCGATAGCGGCCACATTGCTCTTTCTGCTTAACATCGGAGTCGACTCTTTCAATCGAAACTCGTTTCATACTCAATTTGGAGTGAACACTTCGAGAGATGACATCTCCAATATCACTGCGGTACAGGCTTTCGCCGATGCGCTTCGCCAGCAGACACAGGTACTACAGAGTTCAGAGTTTTTTTATCGCTAGAGGAAGGAACATGAAGATCGCAAAGTGGTGTGCAATGGGAATGGGAATTTTCCTTGTTCTGGCCTTCCTCGCTGCACTAATATCCAACATCGTCTTCGCCCATCAATTCCGGAAAACCCTCGCGAGGCTTCAGGTAGAAGGCCGTCCCGTGACTATTGCTGAGTTTAAACCCGCCCCGATTCCTGTGGACCGGAATGCAGCGCCGCTGTTTGGGAAAGCGGTATTATTGCTTACAAACAAGCCCGTATCGACCGCTATTCAAGAGCTATCTAGACTGGCACACGAAAATTTCACTCTTGGCCCTCGGGATTTTTCGGAGAATAAGAGAAACATGCTGATGCGCCTTATCGAGGAACCGGAAAACAAAGCGTTGCTTGCGATTTTAAGACAGGCTGCAGAAAAGCCCAACTATAATGCCCAGCTGGAATATGAAAAGGCGCCTGCATTCCGGACACCCAATTTTCTCGCGACGCGGCAACTCATAGAAATCCTGTCCCTTAAGGCTGAGGCAGCAGCCTATGCAGGGAAAAGCAAAGATGCCGGACAAGCACTGCTTGATGGCTTCCGGCTGTCCTATCTCTTGAAGCAGGAACCGCTCATGATCCAATTACTCTTGTCCGTGGCATCTGACCGAATCATGATCAATAGCCTATGTCGGATAACCAATAATTTGGATTTGCCTGCCGATACCCTTCAGTCGCTCGAAACGGAACTCGAAGGCCACCTTGATGACACGGCGTTTGTGCGCGCGATGGATGAAAGCCGCGTAATTACAGCCCTGGCAGGGTATCAGATTCTGCTAAATGGCACGTATCGTGAAATCCAGATGGTAATCAATGACAAAGGGATACCGCCTCCGATTATTTTGCTTTACCGCATGTCCGGGTTGCTGCATCGCGACATGGCTGTCTTGCTAACATTGCAGGCTGGCATTCAGGACAAATGCAGGATGCCTTCGGACAAGGTCCTTGTGTCACTGCGCCAAAACCCTATGGAGAAGCAGATTCCAGTATTCTGTCCTATCAGCGGCATAGGGCTTCGAGCATTAGAGCCGGTCCTAAATACTAAAGCCCGATACGAAGCCATACTGCAGGTGACTCGGGTGGGATTAGCCCTGAAACGATATAAGATGGCTCATGGAGTTTATCCGGACGCATTGACCTACCTGGAGCCTGCGTTCCCGGGTAAGCTTCCGAAGGATCCCTGCAGCGGCAATGACCTTCTGTACCGGAAGGAAGGCGAGGGATTTCTTCTTTACAGCGTAGGCAGCGACCTGCAGGATAATCGGGGTGCAGAGCCCAATCTAAAATCCCCGTCTGCGCCGTATGACATTGCCTGGAAGTCGATGCGCTAGTGTGCAAAAAATACTTTACCCGTTAGTCCGGCTTTTCTCGAAACCGGGAACAAGAAATCCCAAGTCCCCGGCCAAATGGGAAGCTACTCCCTTACAGTCACTTGGCCGGTTATGTCGCGTAACCGTTTCCCGCGAGAAATAGTTGAATAATTTATAGACGCTATTTTCGTGGCGCCTTTATTTCGACGCCGCCCTGGTGCAGCATGAGATGAGTCACTGTTCCGTTATCATCCTTAAGGAATTCGATTTCGGCCTCCATCAATTTGGGAAAGAATTTCGTTTCCGTCTCGGCAAAGATGGGAATCTTCGGCTGTCCCGTTGCCTGCGAAATCAACTGATCACCCTCCAGTGTAATAACCAGATCAAATCCCGGTTGAAGCTCGTAGGCGCCGACATATTGCGCCAGGATTCGGGGAGGAACGGCAATTTCTTTTCGCACGGCAACATGGTCGCTGATTCTGGGAGCCTTCGTATCCCGTCCGTTCTGATGCAGAATCAAGCTAACGATCGTATCTTCCGGGCCCCTGGTAAATTCAATTTCGGCGTTGACGACTTTGTAGAAAAAACCGGTTTCCGTGTGGGGGAACACCGGCGCTTTGCCTTGTCCGGACACCTGCGCCATCAGCTGGTCTCCTTCCAGCGTTATCATCATATTGACTTTCGGCGCCAGCTCGTAGGTCCCGACATATCGTCTCAATATTTCGGGCAGAACGGCGACCTCTTTCCGCTCTGAAGGAAGCACAACTGTCTCACCGCGCGCCAGCGAAACCAGATTCCTGCTGATCTGCTCGGGAGCGGATCCTTGCAGGTTTCCAAGGACCACCACCGTCAACTTGTCATCAGGGATATAGGCCAGATATGTATTGAAGCCTTCGATACCTCCGCCGTGCTCAATCACCTTTCGCCCGTTGACTATGTGCACTGCAAGGCCAAAAGCATAATTGTCCTTGAACGGTGTCGTCATTTTTGTCAACGACTTAGCCGAGATCAGTTTGCCGTTGAGAAGGCCCAGTTCCCAGCACAACAGGTCTTCGGTTGTGGAGTATAAAGCGCCGGCAGAAAACGGAACGCTCATGTGAATAAAACCGGCATTCAGAGGCCCGTCCGGGCCGGGCGCGTAGCCGGATGCACGGTGTGCGATAATGCCGGAGTTCGAATCATAGCCTGTGTCCTTCATGTCCAGGGGCTGGAATATGTTTTTGTGGATGAAATCCTGGTAGGTCTCTCCACTGACTTTTTCTATCAGGTATCCGAGCAGAACATAGCCGGAATTGCTGTATTGCATTTTTTCGCCCGAAGCAAATTCGAGAGGCCTGTCGCGAAACAATGCGACAAGTTGTTCGGGAGTAGCGGGGAAGGGCTTCAGCCTGGGGTATTCCGGATAATTAGTAAAGCTGGGGATGCCGGATGTGTGGGTTAACACATGGAAGATCGTGACCTTGTCCCATGCAGCCGGGGCATCCGGCAAATATTTGCCAATGGGATCCTCGATGTTCAGCTTGCCCCTTTCTTCCAAAAGCAATACGGCAGCGGCTGTAAATTGCTTGGTGATGGAGCCGAGTCGGAACCTGGTCCGGGGAGTGTTTGGAATATTCCACTCGAGATTGGCCGATCCATAGCCTTTGGTAAACAAGACATCGTTTCCTCGGGCCACAAGCACGGATCCCATAAATTGCCCTTTGGAAACATAGGACTGGACGACCTGATCCATGCGCGCTGCATCCTGCGCATAGCAGGTTGTCAGAAGAAACCAAGCTATTACAATGTAACGCAGCATAGTGTCAATCTCCCCCAAAATGGAGTATCTGGCCATACTAGTTTCAAACTACGTAATCTTCCGCTGATTGATAATATCAGATAACCGGCAGAGCATATCTTAAGGATTGCACACCAAGGCAAAGCATTTATGCTGCGGACTCCATTAACCGAATGCAGTGACCGGCCGAACCCACGGCCTTTGGCCGTGCGACCCTGATAGGCTAAGCCGTTCCGTCGAGCTGTTGAAATGGGAAGATATATTACAAAGCGAAGATTATTTTCGGGGTCGGGGTCGCTATCGGTATCGGGGTCGAACAGAAATGATATTAGGTACGAACACAATTGATATGATTCATGGTTAAAAGCCAACCCCGATACCGACTCCGACCCCGACCCCCGAGATAAAAAAGTCGCCCCGTCGTGCGGGGCAAGCCAAAGCCACTCCTTCGAGAGGTGGTTGATTACTTGCGGCTTCTGCATCCCATAACTGTCTCGCTGATATGGCAAATGGCTGTTTCTCTTTTGCTGAACGGATCATTTGACTCCATCCCCCAAAAAATGCGCTTGTCTGCAGGAATCAGATCCGCATAATAGGAATAGCCTGGGTGATATGGCGAAAGATCCCCCCTGAATTCCGTGCATGCGCAACTCATCCCAGCGATCGGAACGCTGAGGGCAGTTATTTTTGAACTAAGGCCGGGAGAATTCAAAATGGACTCTGTACTTCTTGCGCGAATCCAATTCGCGTTCACTGTAGGATTTCACTATATTTTCCCACCGCTGACCATCGGCATGAGCTGGATCATTTTCCATTTCATGAATCGATACCGGAAAACGGGCGATGAGCAATATGCTCAGCACGCCCGGTTTTGGACGAAGCTGTTTGCCATTTCCTTTGTGGTGGGCGTGGCAACCGGCATTACGATGGAATTTCAGTCGGGCACCAACTGGTCGGAATTTTCGCGCTTCGCAGGCAGCATGTTCGGAGTCGCGCTGGCGGCCGAGGGCATACTGGCTTTCTTCATGGAATCAACCTTCACGGGCGTGCTGCTATTCGGCTGGGGCAAATTATCGAAACGAGTCCTGACCCTGGCCGCATTCCTGGTTGCATTCGGAGCGACGGCTTCAGGTCTCATGATTATAGTTGTCAATTCCTGGATGCAAACGCCGGCGGGTTTCGAGGTAGATCCCCAGACTCAACGCGCCGTCATGACCGATTTCTGGGCGGCATTCTTCAACCCATCGACCATGCCGCGTTTTGTTCATACCATCGTCGGAGCTTTGGCTACGGGCGCCTTCTTTATTATGGGTGTCAGCGCGTACTACCTGTTGAAAGGCCGCTACATGAGCTTTGCCAAGCGCTCGCTGAAGGTGTCGCTTCTGGTCGCGCTTGTTGCTTCCATTGCGCAACCGCTCACGGGACACTGGCATGGGCATCAAGTATGGCAAACTCAACCCATCAAGATGGCGGCATACGAGGGACTGTTTGAGAGCGAAGCCAATCCAATGTTGCTGGCATTCGGTTTCATAGACAAAGAAGGGCGCACGGTCCATCTTCCGATCGGTGTCCCCAATTTCCTGTCCATCTTCCTTGACTTCAATCCGGATACCGTCATCCAGGGATTGAATGAATTCCCCGAAGAGGACTGGCCGCCTCTTGCGCTGACGTTTTATCCTTTCCATCTTATGAGCTTGCTTGGTTTTTATTCGATTGGATTGACGATTCTGGGAATTTATCTTCTATGGCGCCGGAAACTGCACCAGAACCGGTTGTTTCTTCGCCTCGCTTTGCTTTCCATTCCCGTGCCTTTCATCGCCAACGAACTGGGGTGGATTGCGGCAGAAGTGGGGCGTCAGCCATGGGTTGTATATGGTTTGAACTCCATGAGAACAGCCCTCGTCGCTTCTCCGACTGTCTCGGCCGGAGAGATCCTTTTCTCGCTGGTCATGTTCTCTCTGCTCTATCTATTGATGTTTCTTCTCTGGATCTTTCTGCTCGGCAGGACTATTCGAAAAGGGCCCTTCGAGGAAAGGGCCGGGATGCAAGCCATGGAAGGCGGGCTTGGGGAGGAGGTGGCGCCATGACGATACTGGGCATAATCTGGTTTTTCCTGTTGGGAGTGCTATTCATCGGTTACTCCATCCTCGACGGTTTCGATCTGGGAGTCGGCGTCTGGCATCTGCGCGGCAGGCGCGATGAGGAACGCCGGACCATGCTGAACTCCATCGGCCCGGTCTGGGACGGGAACGAGGTCTGGCTGATCTCGGCCGGCGGTGTGCTGTTCGGGGCTTTCCCGTCCGTCTACGCCACGGTGTTCAGCGGCTTTTACTTGGCACTGATGCTTATTCTGCTCGTGCTGATGCTGCGGGCTATTGCGTTCGAGTTTCGCAGCAAACACGAATCGCCGCGATGGCGAAATACCTGGGACATCGTGTTTTCGCTTTCGAGCATTGTCGCCACCATTCTGTTCGGCGTTGCATTGGGAAATATTCTGCGGGGCGTTCCTCTGGACAAAAATGCTCTTTATACGGCCGGCTTTCTCGCGCTGCTGAATCCGTATGCGCTGCTCATCGGCGTGCTTTCACTGGCAATGTTCGCCTATCACGGCGCGCTTTATATCGTCATGAAAGCGCCGGGCGAGCTGGAAAACCGGGCTCGCGGATGGGCCGGCACGGCCGGTATGGCTTACCTGATTTTGTTTGTTATTGCATCCGTTTTTACAGCGTTTTTTCAGCCCCATCTCCTGCGCAACTACGGACGTTTCCCGGCTTTGTGGGCGCTCCCCATAATCACCATTTGCATGATCGTATTCTCCACTGCTCAGCATCGCCGCGGCCGCTGCAGGAGCTCATTCATAGCTTCGAGCGCATCGATCGCTCTGATGTGGCTCATGGTGGGAGCCGGTCTGTACCCCAACCTTGTGCCGGCGTTGGGAATGCCTGAGCGAAGCATTAATATAGCCAATGGCGCTTCTTCGGACAGCACGCTGTTGGCTATGCTGGTAATTGCGGTGCTGTTCCTACCCCTGGTCGTGGGCTATACAATCTGGGTCTATAGGGTTTTTAAGGGAAAAGTAGACGTATCTTCGGAGTATGCCCACTATTGACGGACAGATCTATAGGACTTTCTTTCTTGCATCGCCGCTAAAAGCCGGTTTGCCCTATCCCCCGCAGGGCGTGTTGAATGGAAAGGTAATTGATGCGATTGCCGTATTTCTGTTCCCACCCTGCATGGGTTACCAGGTCTCGCACAGGTCCCTTCATGGATGCAAAGGAAAAGCGTATCCCCTGGTGTCCATAAGCCTCCATGAGATTTTCCAGCTCATCAATGGAAACGGCATCGATATCGTTCACGCCGGACAGGTCCATGATAATCTCTTTGATTTGAGGACGGCCTGCCAGGTCCTTCGCAATTCGATCTTCCAGAAATTTCATATTTGCAAAATAAAGAGAAGCATCTACGCGAAGAATCAAGATTTCCGGAAATATCTTAACCTGCGGATAGCGCTTGATATTTCTGAAGACTCCTTCGGATTCCAGATAACCCAGTTCGGCGGTATGAGGATAGGCGCTTTTCCAGATAAAAAGGATCAGCGAAAAGACCATGCCGATCAACAATCCCTGCTCCAGGCCGATGGTCAAGGTGCAGATAAATGTGACCAGAAACATCCATCCATCGGCTTTCTTCAACCTGAAGAGATGAATTGCCTCTCTATAATCCACAAGGCCGCTGACGGCTGCCACGATAATCGCTCCAAGAACTGCATTGGGCAGATAGTAAAATAGGGGGGTCAGCGCCACAAGAATCAGCAGTATGGTTACGGCTGTGATGACGGCAGCAAGTTGAGTGCGGGCTCCGGCCTGATGATTCACCGCTGTTCTCGAGAGTCCTCCTGTGACCGGGTAGCCTGAGAAAAAGGCGCTGACCAGGTTGGCGGCGCCCAAACCTGTCAATTCGCGGTCCGGGTCCACTTTGTAGCCGGATTTGGCTGCGATATATTTCGCTACCGAAATCGATTCCATATAGCCCACAAAAACGATGACCAGTGCATTGGGAATGAGCGCCCGCACCGACGCGAGATTGTACTCGGGCATGGAAAAAGGAGGCAGACCCCGGGGTACATGTCCCACGGTCTTAAGACCGAACTCGGAAAGGCCGAAATAGGCGGCCAGTGTTCCGGCAACAACAAAAAGCATCGCGGAAGGGAAATGCGGATGCTTTATCCTGAAAAAACAGAGGCCGGCAATGCAGACAATACCGACAGCCAATGTCGGGATATTTGTTTTGCCGGCATGCCGGATAATGTCTCCCAGAAGCACGAATACGGATTGTTCATTCCCCAGGGAAATGCCCAGCAGATGCTTCATCTGGCTGAGGGCAATGATTATTGCTGCAGCGGATGTAAAGCCGCTGATGACGGCATGGGAGAAAAAGTTGATCAGAAATCCGAGCCGAACCATTCCCGCCACCAGCTGGATCACGCCGACCATGAAGCTTAAAAGTAGGACTATTGATAAATATTCTGCCGATCCGGGTTGAGCGATTGCCGAACAGGAGGCAAAAACCAGAAGCGAAATCATTGCCACCGGTCCGACGGCGAGGTGGCGGGATGATCCCAGGAGGGCGTATGCGATCAAAGGAAGAACGGAAGCATAGAGCCCGATTACAGGCGACAATCCTGCCAGCATCGCATACGCCATGCCTTGTGGAACAAGCATGACGGCTATCGTCAGTCCTGCCGAAATATCTGCCGGTAAATCGGATTTCTTATACCGAATAAGCCACTCGAGCGGCAAAGCAGTGGCTTTCGACATAGCTATGTCCCCGATTTTTCGATGAAATGCAACAAGGCAATAATCATGATGGCCACTGCGGCCACAATAATCCAGTGATTGACTTTCAACAGCTCCGGCAGCGTCATTTCGCCGAAGTTGCCTTTGCTTAAAACAGGTTTGTGAATCTTATGGTAGATTGACGCGAATAGTCCCGCACCGATCAAAATGCCGACCACACCGCCGAGAAGCGCATCCAGACATCCCTGACCGATGGCGCCGGCGGCCGTGCCGGGGCAATATCCCAACGTGCCGAAACCGATTCCAAAGATCAAACCCCCGATGACGCTCGATCCAACCGATCCCGGTTTTGGATGAAGCCGGGCCAATCCCATGCTCCGGAGCAGATGCACTCCGATCATGCCGGTAAGCACTGCGCTAAGCATGATCTTCACAACGGTGAAATCATTGAGAAGCAGCTGGTTGATTATGACATCGTATGTGGTAACTCCTCCTTTTTGGAGCAGGAAGCCGAAGCAGATCCCGAGCAGGAGGCCCAGGATCAGCTGAATTTTGTTATTTGCATGAATGGATTTCAGCATTGCGCCTCCTTTCGGCTTAGAGCAGCACTTTGTAGATAAACATGGCCGTAGCGATCCCGCCGGCGAAAAAACAGACGGCGGCCAGCCAGCTGCTGACCGCCAGTTGCAGCGTCCCGCTGATGCCGTGGCCGCTGGTGCAACCTCCGGCCCAACGGGCGCCAAAGCCCATAATGATGCCCCCCAACAAAGCAACAGCCCATCGCGCCGGGATATGACTGCCGGCTTCAGCCTGCCACATGGGCGGGATCCATTCGAACGAGAACTGCCCGGATAGGATTGAGGAGACGAATGCTCCCACTACAATGCCTATCACAACCATCCATTCCCAATCGATCGTCGGAGCAAATTGTTGATAATAGGGTTTCTCCTTTACCTTTTGCCCTCGGAAGAGTTTCTCTATCATGCCGCTGGTCCGTGCAAAGGCGGTGGAGCAACCGATGGGCTTATCTGACAGCAAAAATGCCAGCCAGCTTAGAATTCCGATTCCGATGCCGACTGCATAGGGCGACCATCGTTCCATTGCCAGCCATTCCATGTGTTCCTCCTTATCCCAAAACGAACAAGAAATTCCTATGATCGGGCCAGATTGTAGGTCTGTTGCAGATCTATTCTTGGGACGTGCGGCGCTATGCAGATCGGGCAAGTCTGGCTGTAACCTGCTGCGCTGTATCCTGTCATGCCGCCTGCTACGTTGATGACATTTTCAAAGCCTCTCTGTTTCAGCAGCGCAGTAGAGAGACTCGACCTGTGCCCGGTGCTGCAAATCAATGCTATCGGTTTGGACTTTTTCAGAATTTTATAGCGGGATCGCAGATCAGGCGCCGGGATATTAATGGCGCCTTCAATATGTTGCGCTTCAAATTCGCCGGCAGCTCTCACATCAACCAGGGTAAGCTCATCGCCTTTTTTCATAATCCGGCTGAGCTCAACCGCCGAAATTTGAGCGACGTGGTTGGCTGGGAGGCCTGCCCTTGCCCATTCAAACATTCCTCCATCAAGGTAACCGATGGCCTTGTCCAGTCCGACGCGCTTCAACAGGATCCCGGCTTCGCGGGCTTCCATCAGAGAATTGCTCACAATCAGAATATTCTGGTCGGGCGGCAGAATCCATCCGGCAAAGGTGGCGAAGTTTCCACTGATATCAATATTATAGGATCCCGGGATATGCTGGCCGCCGAATGCTTCATAGCTTCGAATATCCAGAATGAAAGTGCTCTTTCTCTCGGCAGCCTTTTTAAACTCACTGGGAGCCATGGGTATTATCTGCGGCAACTCCCGCACCAAAGCGGGGCCTTTACCATTGATGGCGCTGCAGCGGCTGAAATGATCGGGAGCTGCCGGCATATTGGTTGTCAGCGATTTGATGAATTCATCCCGATCGCTAATCAGCAAAGCGCTGTTGTATCTCCGCTCATATCCTATTGTGCTTGTGCGTTTAGCCCCCATAGCCCGGCCGCAGAGCGATCCGGCTCCATGAGCGGGACAGACCTCGCAGAAATCGGGCAACTTCATCAGCTTTTTATGCAGGCTGTCATAGAGCTTGGAGGCAAGACTCTCCGCTATCCCCGGGAAGAGATCGGGGCGTCCGACGTCTCCCACAAAAAGAGTGTCTCCGCAGAAAACGGCTGCCGGTTCGCTTCCGCGGCTGGTATCGGTTACGATGTAGCTGATGTGCTCCGGAGTGTGTCCGGGAGTCTCTATTACCTTGATACGCATGTTTTCAATCTTAAAGGTATCCCCCTCTGCTACGGCTTTATGTTTGAATTGGCACTTGGCCGATTTTGGGGCATAGATAACGGCGCCTGTCGCCTCAGCGAGATCCAGATGCCCGGAGATGAAATCTGCATGAAGATGCGTCTCAAGAATATGGGTGATTTCCATCCCCATATCTTCCGCGGCCTCGATGTACATGCTGATGTCTCTACTCGGATCTATGATGGCGCATGTGGTTTCGCCGCCGAGCAAATACGAACTGTGTGCTAAGCCCTTTACAAAAAACTGCTGTACAAACATGCAAAACCTCCCTTATTTGCGTTTAACGTATTTTCCCACACCCTCATTAGTCCTTTTTATAGCCCGAAAAGAGGCTTTTTCAAAGGTACATCTGAATAAGTGATAAACCACAACTGCCCCATAATTCAAGGCACTCTACTGAATTCAATTTATCCCGGATTATTAAGGAAAAGCGTCAGGCATGACCGATATGGGAATGCGCGATTACGCATCTTTCATGTGGGTCGCGGCTGAAGCCGCGACCCACATGGAAATCTTTGCTTATGCAGATTGCGTCTTCGCCACTACGGTTTTCAACCCCATTGTTGAGTTTTGAGACGGTCTCGTGAGCCCTGGGTAAATGGGATTCTACTGTCGGCGACCCTGCAAGGGCGAGACAGTCAGAGTCACCCTTGCGGTTATGCAATCACTGTCGGATCGGGGATTCAAACACAGCCGCTTTCCCAAGTTCGGCCTCGATTTCCAGCAGCCGGTTGTATTTCGCGATGCGTTCGCTTCTGCACGCAGAACCGCTCTTAATTTGCCCGCCGCCCATCGCTACTGCAAAGTCAGCCATGAAAGCGTCTTCCGTTTCTCCGGAGCGATGCGAAATCACAAAGCCCCAGCCGGCCTTCCTGCAGAGGTGAATCGCTTCAACCGTCTCCGTTACACTGCCGATCTGGTTCAATTTAATAAGCACGGCGTTGGTTGATTTTTCGGCGATGCCACGCGCAATGAACTTGGTATTCGTCACATAAAGATCATCGCCGACTATCTGAATGCGCGATCCCAGCGCTGCGGTATGCTCGCGAAAACCATCCCAATCGTTTTCTGCCAAACCATCTTCAATTGAAATAACGTGATATTTATCAATCCATGTTTTGTAAAGGGCCGTCATCTCAACGCTGGTTTTCTTCCCCTGGCCGGACTTCGAGAGATTGTAGGCACCCTTTTCGAAGAAGGAGCTGGCAGCCGGATCCAGAGCAATTCCTATATCCTTGCCCGGCTTATATCCTGCTTTTTGGATTGCTTCGACGATCACTTCACACGCTTCATCGTTGCTCTTCAGATCAGGCGCGAATCCGCCTTCGTCGCCGACCGCGGTGGCATATCCCTTCTTCTTAAGGATCTTTTTAAGAGTATGGAAAACTTCTGCGCAGTATCGCAGCCCCTCGGCAAAGCTGGGTGCGCCTACGGGCATCACCATAAATTCCTGCAGGTCGACGCTGTTGTCTGCATGCTTGCCGCCATTGAGTATGTTCATCATCGGCACGGGAATTCGAACCGCGCCGGGTCCTCCGAGATACGCATATAGGGGAAGATTGGCGGCAATGGATGCAGTGCGCGCCGCCGCCATCGAGACTCCGAGAATGGCATTTGCACCCAGCTTGGTTTTATTGGGAGTCCCATCCAAATCGATCATGGTTCGGTCAATTTCTACCTGGCGGCCGGGATCCATCCCGATGATTCTGGGGGCGATTATCTTGTTAACATTAGACACAGCCTTCAGGACACCCTTGCCGTCGTAGCGCTTATTATCATTATCACGAAGCTCGCAAGCCTCATTTTCTCCGGTGGAAGCGCCGGACGGCACCGAAGCGCTTGCCGTTATTCCATTGTTCAGTGTTACGAACGCGCGCAAGGTCGGATTGCCGCGCGAGTCCAGAATTTCAATTGCTCGAATTGATTCAATTTTCAGGCTCATGATCCCTCCTTTATATAGGCAGGCCTCGCCGCGGAGCGGTGAATAAGCTTCCGGCTGAATGAAAAGCGCCGCGCATCCAGGCATTCGACTGCAGCGAGGACAAAAGAAAGATACTCCTTTTCTCGGTTCCGCAGGGAGTTGATTTTCTGCCGGCTTGGAGTTGATTCAACTCTAAGACTCCAAGGCTCGGAGGCTCCAAGAAAAGATCCCAATGTTTCTTTCCTTTAGGAATGCAGTGCCAACCGCTTTGAGCGGCTCATAATTTAAAGCCTCCGGTTCGGCAGGAGTGATATTTACTTCTTGACATGCGAAAAGTATGCCGCATTATAGGAGTCGTTTCCTGATGAAAGGAGTTGAATGCAATGAATTTTGCATTCCTTTATTGACTGTGATGTGAGCTGTGCGGCTCCCCGTGCGGGAGGCCGGATTTTCCAGCGGCGGTTTGTCGCAAAGGGGAATCAAGGCGCACATCCGACTGGATGAATCCTCTGCTTTAATCCCGCCTTTATCTCCCTTTCACAAACTCCGCTGAATATTTGCCGCTGCGACATCGGTTAGGCGTGTGATGGCGTTCATTTACGCAACAGATGGCGCAGAAGGCGATCCATAAATTATTTTTGCGAAAGGGATATGTGCATGATGTGCTATGGAGAAAGTGAAAAAACAAGCGGAGACCGGCGGCGACCGCCGGCATTTCTGACAGCGATATGTCTGATTCATCTTTGTGCTCTACCGGCCCTCTGCGGGGTGAAAACAAAAATCGACGATGAAAAATGGTTCGAAATCGGCGCCAGAGTTCAGGGGTGGTATCAGTCCGTCAGCGAAGAAGATGCCGACCACCTGAATGATTTCATGGTACGAAGAGCGTACCTCTATCTGCAGGGGCAGGTGGCGCCCAAACTGACATTTTTTGCTCATATCGCGGGCGACCGGCTCGGACAGGAAGGCGTCGATAGTCCCGGTTCCGGACTGGGGACGGGTGTCAGCCTGCGGGACGGCTGGATTGCCTTTTCGCCGTATGACGAACTGAAGATACAGGCGGGCAGAATGTATGTGCCTTTCACCCGATCATTCGGGACGGAAAGCACGTTCGCTCTGCTTACCTTGGATCTGCCGTTCACTCAGGGAGGCGTCCGGGCAAAAGGATTTTTCCCATGCAATGTGGGAAGAGACGATGGAGTTACTGTGTGGGGGAACCTGGCTAAAGGGATCGTTCAATATCGAGTCGGCGTATTCGATGGCCAGCAGGGAACTCAGAATACACAGAAAAGTCCGCGCACCGCAGCCAGAATTTCCATTAATCCGCTCGAAAGCGAAGGCAGCTTCTACAATAAAGGGAATTATCTCGGAACAAAGAAGGTGCTCTCTTTCGGAGTAGGATTCGATCGGCAGGCAGATTTGAAATGGGGTGCCGGCCGTCCAACCTCTGATTATTCCGCATGGACAACGGATGTCTTTTTTGATCACCCGGTAAAATCAGGTGCTGCCATCGTCGAATGGGCCTACACGGGAATTAAAAACTCCCAGGATTATGGAGACGCCAAAACCTGGTATCTGCAGGGGGGATGGCTGTTGCCTAAGTTTGCCGATAAATTCCGGCTGCAGCCGTATGCGAAATACGAATCTGTTTATAGAAATACGGCAGCGGACACAAAATATGCGGGTGGCGGCATCAACCTGTTTTTCAGACAGCATGACGCAAAACTCACTTTTGAATTCGACAAGGTCCTGCCGGAATCCGGATCTTCGGAACGATCCAAGTCGATCTTTACCATTCAAATGCAGGTAGGCATTTGATCTTTATTCAGTGGAAAGAGGCAGCCCCATGTCAACATGCGCATCATTGGGCTATTTAGCCAACGGAGATTTCAGAATGCAGTCGCGGCCAGGTCCTCTTTCCTTCCCCCGCGCAGACGCAGCTCTCAAAAGCGGGACACGCTGTACGGGCGGAGATGTGTCATTGAAGAATGTTACTTCCATAAAACAGATTTCTTAAACCTTATGAGAAAAGCCTATGAATAGATTCGTTCAGTTCTTTGCTACTCGATGGGGAATCATCCTGGTCGGAGCGATCATCGGGATCTTTGCCCAGCTTCTGCAAAAGTGGGGAAATCCTGCAAACATGGGAATCTGCGTTGCCTGTTTTGAGCGGGATATCGCAGGGGCTCTGGGGCTTCACAGGGCTGCTGTTGTTCAGTATATGCGGCCTGAAATTATCGGCTTTGTAATCGGCTCCATGATTGCAGCCTATATATTTAGGGAGTTCAGAGCCCGCGCAGGTTCGGCGCCCATTGTGCGTTTCATGCTGGGCATTTTTGCCATGATCGGAGCTCTGGTTTTCCTAGGGTGCCCCTGGCGGGCAGTGCTTCGTCTTGCAGGCGGCGATTGGAATGCGATTTTCGGCATTCTCGGTTTGATAGGAGGCATATGGATTGGGACGCTATTTCTTAAGAGCGGCTACGATCTGGGACGTTCCAGCGCCACCTACGCTTCTGTCGGCTGGCTGTTGCCTTTAACCATGCTGGGATTTCTTGTGCTTCTGTTTGTTTTCCCGCAAGTGGCAGGACAGGATAAGAATGGTGTTCTGTTTTTCAGCCTTAAAGGTCCCGGCTCGATGCATGCGCCGATTCTGGTGTCTTTGGGAGTCGGCCTCCTGATCGGTTTCCTGGCGCAGAGAAGCAGGTTCTGCACCATGGGCGCCATCCGGGATTTCATACTTTTCCGGCAAACGCACCTTCTCTCAGGATTTCTAACGCTTGTTATAGTCGCGTTTCTTGCCAATCTGGTATTAGGGCAGTTCCATCCCGGTTTCATGAAACAACCGGTCGCGCATACCATGGGCTTATGGAATTTCGGCGGCATGGTCCTGGCGGGATTGGCCTTTGCACTGGCCGGCGGTTGCCCTGGACGACAGCTCTTTCTTGCAGGCGAAGGGGACGGAGACGCGGCTGTTTTTGTTTTGGGAATGATCACGGGCGCCGGCATTGCACACAACTTCGGTCTGGCAAGTTCTCCGGAGGGAGTAGGGCCTTATGGGATTCCCGCAGTGATTATCGGGCTGCTGGTTTGCCTTTTTATCGGTTTCACTATGAGAAAACAATCGGCTTGAGCAAAGGAGGTGTCGTATGAGTTCCATTGTCGATGCAAGAGGGCTTTCATGCCCGCAGCCTGTTTTAATGACCGTGAATGAAATCAGGAAGGTCCAGAAGGGTGAGATTGTCGTCCTCGTGGACACTGATACTTCCAAAGAGAATGTCACCCGCGCGGCAATCTCAAAAGGATGGACGCTGAAGGGCGTGGAACCGGAAGGGTCCGGCTATCGCATCAGCATTTCCAGGGATTGATCATGTTTGCTGCGTCCATTCCCAACAGCACGACGCATCTGAGTCAGAATAGAATGGGATTTGTGTCCAGCAACGGAATCAGGGATTATTGACATCATGATATATCTCGATCATGCAGCGACTTCCTGGCCGAAACAGCCGGAAGTTCTCCAGGCTATGACCGATTTCCTGCAGCAGGCCGGGGGAAACCCCGGCCGCTCCGGGCATCGGCTATCGGTTGACGCCGGACGCATTGTCTATGATGCGCGCGAAGCTCTGGCAGAGTTATTCAATGCAACGGATCCCCTGCGGGTGATTTTTACGGCAAACGGCACGTACGCCGTCAACCTGGGCTTGTATGGGTTACTGCGCCCGGGCGATCACGTTGTTACCAGCGGCATTGAACACAACGCCGTCATGCGCCCGCTGCGGGGATTAGAAGCTAAGGGCGTACGCTTAACGGTAGTTCCTTGTGCCCGGGATGGCTCCATCGATCTCAAGGATATTGAACGGGCAGTCCATCGGTCGACGCGCATGGTGGCCGTCACCCATGCCAGTAATGTCATGGGGATCATTCTGCCGATTGCTGAAATTGCTGAGATTGCTCATCGGGCGGGGGCCTGGATGCTGGTGGATGCAGCGCAAACGGCGGGAGTCCTGCCTATAGATGTCCAATCGATGGGCATTGACTTGCTGGCGTTCACAGGCCATAAAGGATTGCAGGGCCCTCCGGGGACCGGAGGCCTGGTGATTGGAGAGCGCGTACGCACGGAGGAAATGCAGCCGCTGGTGCGTGGAGGCACCGGCAGCCGCTCGGAATTTGAAATCCAGCCGGAAGATTGTCCCGACAAGTTTGAAAGCGGCACACTCAACGGTGCGGGGATTGCGGGTCTGGGCGCCGGTGTGCGATGGGTCCTGAAAGAGGGAATCGCATCCATTCGGAGCCGTGAGATGGCATTGGCACAACTGCTGATGAATGGCCTTGAAGATATTCAGGGAATCACCGTCTATGGTTCCCGGAATATCAAAGACCGCGTATCGATAGTATCCTTCACGGTTGCGGGACATCGCGTATCGGAGATCGGTTTGCGCCTGGATGAAGAGTATGGGATTATGAGCCGCGTCGGGCTTCATTGCGCACCCGCGGCACATCGCACAATCGGTTCCTTCCCTGAAGGTACCGTGAGGTTCGCACCCGGAGTGCAGACAAAGAGCGAAGAGGTATCGGAGGCAATCAACGCGGTGAAGGAGATTTCAGGGCATTAAATTATGTCGATCCCGATTGCATACGGAGTCGTTTTATTTCATACCAGTTCGGCGGCTCTTCGAGCGGAAAAGGTTCTTATCAAGAATGGATTTTCGATCAAAATGATTCCCACTCCGCGCGAATTTTCGAGCGATTGCGGTGTTTCTTTGCGATTCAGCTGGCAGGAAGAAACACGTGTGCGCGAATTATTGGAATCCGCCCGCGTGGAAATAGGATCGATCCATGCCTTGAAATAGGCGGTTTTGGGAAGGAAGGCAGTCAGTCTATGACAGAAGAACGAATCCGTCTTACAGCGCTAACCAGTGCAGCAGGTTGAGCGGCCAAAATGGGTCCCGAAACCCTGGCGCAGGTGCTGCGCCCGCTGCAAAATCTATTTCGAGCTCAGGATTATCCGTCCCTGCTTGTAGGACTGGAGATATCGGACGATGCAGCAGTCTATAAAATCAGCGATGAAGTGGCTGTTATTCAGACGCTCGATTTCTTCACGCCCATAGTGGACGATGCCTATGATTTTGGCGCCATTGCCGCCGCAAATGCGATGAGCGACGTTTATGCCATGGGCGGTCAGGTGACACTGGCGCTGAACATCTGCGGTTTCCCTCCCAGCCTGCCCGCAGAAATTATCAGCCGGATATTGAGTGGCGGTGCGGAAAAAGTACTTGAGGCCGGCGGCGTTCTGGCCGGCGGACATACGATAGACGACAATGAACCCAAATATGGTCTGGCCGTAATGGGCATAGTCCATCCGGGTCGCATTTTAACAAAAGCCGGAGTAAAGCCCGGCGACATCCTGGCGTTGACCAAACCACTTGGAGTGGGAATTATCGCTACTGCGGCTAAAGGTGATGCGGCTGAGCCGGCTCATGTCGCGGCTGCCGTTGAAAGCATGAAAAAGCTGAACAGGCAGGCGGCAGCTCTTATTCAACAGGCGGGCATACATGCCTGTACCGATATCACCGGATTTGCGCTTCTGGGACATGCGTGGGAAATGGCGGAAAAAAGCAGCATACAGATTCGCTTCGATATGAACCGGATTCCTTTTCTGGAAGGAGCGAAGCAATACGCAGGCGAGTGGCTCTTCCCCGGCGGGGCATGCCGGAACCAGCAGTTCTATGAACGCTATGTAAAATTCGATCCTGACTTGCCGGCGGAGATGCGGCAATTGCTTTTCACGCCCGAAACCTCCGGCGGTTTGCTCGCAGCTGTTCCACCGGATAAAGTCGAGCTGACGAAGAGGCTCTTTGCAGAATCCGGGCATCCCTTCTGGATTATCGGCGAGGCAACCGAAGGACACGGCATCCGGATCGTCCTTTCCTGACTTTCCGAATAAAGCTGCCCGACAAAAATCCTGAAATCCACTTTAACGACGTCCATCTGCAACGTGCCTATGCTGCGCGCCGAGATAATATTGGCAGTTCTGCAGAATTCCCAGAAGATTAATAATGTGCCTATAATATGTGACAAGCAGAGACACTCTATGAGGAGGAATAGTCAAATGATGGCTGTTGTCGTAAGAATTATGCCATTCTTAACAATGATCTTGCTCTACGGATACATGGACCAAGTGGTCGTTCAAGCCCAAACCAAGCAAGCTGCAATTCCTGATATTCCTAAAAAAATTGCTGATGAGCACACCCCAATGGAATATGTTGCTCGGATGATGGAGCAAGTGTATTTAAGGCCGGTAACCTACGAAGATCCAATAATGAGTTGGATCGATGACTTTCAACAGATTCAAAATTCAAGGGGGGAGATTATTAAAATCAAAAAGCGGAGAAGCTTTGAAATGCCTGGTGAAGCAAATCGACTTAAAACGCCCACGATCAGTGTTGAGCTCCTACAAAGGATTGTGGACGCATATCATGAACAGACCGATGGTCCTCGTTTTAAAATTGAAAGCTCTCGATGGGGATTGCACATTATTCCAGATCAGGTACGAAATGATCAGGGACAATATACAAAAGCGATTACTTTCCTCGACAGATCCATTTCCGTCCCTGTAGAAAACCGCACACCATCAGGGCATTTCGAGGCAATATGCGAGGCAATTAACCATTCTATGGTTGCAGGTATTAAGCTTCATAGCTTTACCCCTTATGTGGATGGATACTTTTCTCAGGTGCCCCTTTCGCGTATGCCTAGCGATGAAGAAATGATGCAGACAGAATTTTCTTGGGGAACAGAGGGATCGACGGCACGAGATGCGCTCATAAATCTGTTTGAACAATCAGCAACGACACTGACGTGGAGATTGTTGTGTGATTCTCATAACTTATCTCAACCGTTATGTGCACTGAATATAGGCCCAATGGAAGTAAATTACACTGAGACTGGCGGAAGAACATATGAGTCGCCGCTATTTCATGATCGAATAAAGAAAAATGATTGATAGCTTTGAGGGAGGATGACTCTCGATAAGCGCAGAGATCTCATGCTGAAGTTCTTTAGAAGATTCTAGCCCGCTTTATTCATGAAGCTTCTGCTGCTGCGGCGTATTCGGACAAGTCTACGTTGCGCTCGGTCGGATTCCTCGACGTACTGTCGAGTACGCGATCGAAATCCTCCCGTCGCGCGCCTTGCAGCCACGACCGTCTGCATCGCCTCGCGACAAACCTTCATGAATAATGCGTGTTCATGCTTCCACCTGTTCATTTTTCTTGGCCTTTGTTAAAGGACATAGAATTACTCAAGATTGTGAGCATTAAAGGTCTTTATGGAACAGTGAAAGGACGCCGGCCATGAACCGGCTTTTTCCAATTGTGGGATGGAGTTGTTCCATCGCAATGGCTATGAGATCATGGCGGCCTCAGTGGAAAATGAACCGACGTTCAGTCCCGGCAGACCCACAAACATGGTTGGAGATACATTGAGGTAGATGGGAGAAGAAGCCATCAAATCCGGCCAGGCAAGACTATATTCGGGAAGCCGGCGATAACACAAGTGACATGGTTTTTGCAGTTCAAAATCCTATTGGAGACCCTCTTTGAAGACCACGCCCGCAAAGACAAAAACTCAGTCAAACAGGATTAAAACGGACGTCCTTGCTTCACTGCTGTTGATCGCTCTCGGAGTAATATTCTTTGCCGATGTGCTTTTTACATCCAAAAACTTTTATTACCGGGACATCCTGAATTTTCATTTCCCCCTCCATAAGATTCTGATCGATTCCTATTCCGGGGGAGAATTGCCCCTGTGGAATCCCTTTGTTTATCTCGGGCAGCCGATGCTGGCCAATCCCAATTATCTTGCTTTCTACCCAAGCAACCTGCTTCACCTGCTCATCCCGTTTAATTACGCATTCAAGCTCCATTTCCTCCTTCATCCTATTCTGGGCGGACTGGGGACCTACTTTCTTTTGCGGCGCCTCGATCTCAAACCGTTTTCCGCTTTGGCCGGAGCAGTTTCTTACCAGTTTTCCGGCACTGTTCTGGCGTTTTTGAATCTATACAACCTGGTGCCCGCCACTGCTTTGATCCCCTGGATTGGCTGGGCATTCCAGGGAGCACTTAATGGGCATAGAGTTCGGCGTGTTCTGTTGCTCGGATTTTTGGCGGCATTGCTGATCCTTGTTTTCGAACCCATTCTGCTTCAATGCTGCGCTTTTCTGATACTGGCACTTTTAATCTTTTATCTGTCTGACAAAAAAGATTGGAAGCAGCAGCTGAAGATTCCGGCATTTGTGATTCTGTGGGCAGTGTTGTTCGCTTTCGGTATCGCGGCAATACAGATGGTTCCAACCTTTGAACTCCTTCCGCTTTCCGCACGAGGATCAGGTCTTCAGGAATCCATGGCACTGAAGTGGTCCATGCACCCAATGGATTTGCTGAACACAATCATACCGAATTTCTATGGTTTCTTTTTCACGCTGGGTTCGGCAACTTCGTGGGGAGAAAATTATCACGAATTCCGGGAGCCCTATCTGGTTTCTTTCTTTATCGGTTCTTTTACTCTTCTTCTGGGTGCACTGGCTTTCTTTTCCGCGCGGAAACGATTGCGCAGCATCCTTTTTGCTTTTTCGGCGATTACGTTGATTCTTGCTCTGGGGAAATTCGGATTGCTTTATGCCTTTCTCTTTCAGCATCTGCCGCTGTTCAATCTGGGGCGATATCCTTCAAAATACTTTCTTATAACGACGCTCTTCATTTGCATGCTTGCAGCGCTTGGTCTGGAAACGGCTGTTGAGAAGGTCGCCCAAAAGGAGCGTCGAGGCATGCAGAGGATCCTTACAGCAGGCTTGATTACAGGTTTCGTGATCCTGTGCTTCGGATTAGTCTGGATTTGGAATGTGCAGTGGCTGGAATCTCTGATCAGGGATGCAACACCCTCTTCAGCAGCGGCAGCTAAGGATTTCCACGCCATAGCCGCCGGCCTTGCCCGATCTATGGCTTCAACCGGCGCGTTTCTGATACTGGGAGCACTGATAATTCTTAAATGGCCGAGACTGAAGAATTATGGAAAACTGATTGAACTTGTAGTGCTCCTGATTGTTGTGATTGAGCTTGCAGCGCCCAATATGGGACTGGCGCCTTATATTTCCGACGCCGATGTGGAATATGTTCCGGATCTGGCGCGTCAATCCGTACCGGCAAATTCCAATCAGCTCTTCCGCGCAGTCACACCCAATTACATAGCGACTCTGCCTGAACATATGACCTTGAAAGCGCCTAATCGCTCAGTGGCCTGGCAGGTACTGTACAACAAACGCAGCGGTTTAAGTTTCGACGGAATCAAAAATGGGGTTCAATACTCCCTTTTCGATCCCGTGGATAACCTGAACAGCCGGGAATCCGACACGCTTATGCGACGCAGCAGCAACCTGTCGCAATCGGATAAGCTGATGTTGCTGGCAAACTTGAACACATCGCTGGTTCCAGCAGTAGGCGCTCTTCCAGAACCGGACCTGACGGAGCTTGGGACAATCGATACGCACAGTGATCTTGATTTTCGGCTTTATCGGATCAACAACATTCTTCCCCGCGCCTATTTTGCGACCGAAACGATTTCAGTATCTTCTCAGGAGGAGGCTTTAAACCGGCTGATCGAATCCAAATCATTGCTTTCAAACAAGGTAATTCTTGAATCTCAGCAGAAAGATCCTGCAGTGACTTCATCTATAGATTCAGCCTCCGTAAACATCAGCCGGTATGAGAATTCACGAGTAGTATGCCAGGTTAGAACTGATACTCCCGGCCATGTAGTATTGCTGGACAGCTGGTATCCGGGCTGGAAGGCTTATGTTGACGGACGCGAAGTTGAAGTCCAAAGGGCTAATTATGCTTTTCGGGCAGTTGAGGTTGCTCGGGGCACTCACAAACTGGAATTCATCTTTGCACCGAAATCTTTCTATGCGGGTGCAGGGATCACTTTCTTAACCATGCTCATCGGCCTCACAATTGCAGCATTCTTCATCTTAAAACGAAAGTAATCGTGAATACCTGCTGACGATTATGATAGGGGAGCCCGGCTTTCGGAATTATCCAAAATATGGCCGGATATGCTTTCGCATTATTATCCGCCCCAGGTTTATTTTTCTTGCCGGCGTATAGGAAAAATAGGCCGCATCTTTTTGAAACAGACGTTTGCAATTCCTGATGATTGCGACTTATGCAACCTCTCCGGGTTCTGTTAAGGCCGTATAGTCTGGAACACACCATAATTGTTCCTCAGGTTGGGAAAATGGAATTCGGAATTCTTTGCCCCTTCGCCTTTATCGCCGGGATACGAGTCTTTTACGGCGAAGGAATGCCGGTGAACGATCCTGCCAGAGCCGGTCAGTCCCGGAACCGGCGATCTTTGAGATTCTTCTTTGCGCTTCTTCCCGTGACTTTTTTCCAGCGCTCCTTTTCCACCCAGCTTGCGCTGTGGCTGCTTTTCAGTTCGGAATATCGCGCCTCCCTGGAAAGCTTGAAATAGCCGGCCAGTCTCCCGGGATCCAGTTCTCCCCGGGCAATCGCATCACGGACCCGGCAGCCGGGTTCTGTGCGGTGGCTGCAGTCCCGGAATTGGCACTGTTCTGCCAGAGATTGGATATCCTCGAAAGTGGAGTCGAGGCCCGTATCGAGCGACCAGACCTGGAGCTCCCTCATTCCGGGCGTATCCATGATCAGGCCGCCGGAAGGAAGGAAGAAAAGATGCCGGGCCGAAGTGGTGTGCTTTCCCCGTCCGGTGTCCACATCCGTTTCCCGGACGTCCTGAGCCTTCCTCCCAAGCAGACGGTTTATGATGGAGGACTTGCCCACTCCGGAAGAGCCAAGCAATGCAATCGTCCGCCCTTTTCCGGCATAGTCTGAGAAGCATTCCATACCGTAGCCTTCCACTGCGCTTACGGCATGGACCGGGATCCCGGGAGCCAGGGATCTCGCCTGCTGAAGGCGGGCTGCAATAACCGTGCACGTATCCGCTTTGTTCAGGATGATTGCCGGATCGGCGCCGCTTTCCCAGGCAACCGCAAGATATCTTTCGATCCTGCGCGGATTGAAATCGGCATCCAGGCCGCTTACCAGGCAGACGGTATCGATATTGGATGCGATCACCTGCCTGCCGATGGCAGTCCCGGCTTGCTTCCTGTAAAACGAAGTTTTGCGCGGAAGAAGCAGCCGTATCAGGGTGGTGAGACCGTTTTGCGGACGATCGGCCAGCACCCAGTCCCCGCAGACGGGCATCCCGTCCGAATCCGTCGAATCATAGCGCAGCGATCCCGCGATCCGCGCCGGCAGTTCGCCTTCTTCCGAGATCAGGCGATAGATTTCTCTGCTCTGGAACGACACGCGGGCCGGAATGAGGCTTTCGTTCTTATGTTTCGAATAATGGTCGCTGAAAAAGGAGTTCCAACCTATATCCTCTAAATTCAATGCAGTATCCTCCGGCAATGTGCGCAGACTGCGGTGCAAAAGCGCAGGACCGGATTCCGGCCGCGGCTATGGAGTTATGGTAAAGGCAGTCTGTGCTGGTGGAGATCAGGAGTGCGCACACGCATCCGCCAAACAGATGGATGAGCACTCATCGATGCGCTGTAACTAGAGGACAATCATATGCTGTACCGGTAGTGATGCTACCACTCGTTCGGACTGACGGCAAGCCTTCGGTTCCAGTGAAAGCTATCGGCCCGCTTGCCTCGGTTTTACAAGGACCACATAATCCAGGGTGCTGCCGGGAATAGCAATCTTCTCCCCCTCACTGGCGGTGCGCTGTAGCATGCCGCAATCGGCAAGCCACAGGTCGTGAGCGCGCCAGACGCCCCGGGCGCCGGTATCGGCAAATCCGGTTGCCGCAAGGTCTTTCCGCAGGGCTTCGGCCGCGTCGGCCGTCTTCCGGTCCGGCTGTTTGAGTGTGTGGAGAGGGAAGGTTCCCGTCGAATAAAGCACGAAAACGTCCGCAGGCGCGGTCACCCGGAAAGACAGGTCTGTCCTGTTTTCTTCCAGGCTGAGGCGCTTCGTGGCGATCCAGGCTGCTCCGGCTGCAATATCCGGAATGGCGTCAAACGTATTGTCGGACTGCCCGTCGACCTCATAATAGAAAGGCCCCTGGCTTTCGGCGGGCCGGTCGATGAAGATCGCAGGATTGTCCGCATTGGAGCTTTTGAGACCGGCTACGATCGAATCGGCCTCTTCCGGCATCGATCCGCCTTCCGGGGCTTTCTGATAAAGGATCATTGACTGCGACAGGCCGCGGCTGTCCCGCACTTCGATCGCATTCCTGCCGGGAGAAAGGGACGGCTTCCAGAAGAAGACATTGTTGATGACGGTGCCCGCCGTCGGCGCCGCCTGTTTGTTCTCCGTTTTCGTCGAATCCGGCTGCGCGTAATCGCCGTTTTTCTTCACGCCGAAAGATCTGCCGTTGACGAAAAGCTCGACCCGGTCGGCATTGGAATAAGCCTTGATCCCGTCGTCCGGTGCGAACCGGCGGTAGAAATGGTGCCTGCCGCACAAATGCAGGACGAGTTCCTCCGGCCGCAGGAAGGAGCGGAACAGGTAGTAGTAATCCTTGGGCATGCCCGCCAGCGTCCAGATGCCCTTGGTGTTGCGGTTGCCCTTGAACTTTTTGTTGTAGAACTCGCGGAAATTCCACCACAGGAACATCTTGTGCCCTGACGGATTGTTGCGGAAGACGGTCTGGAAGCGAAACTCCGCAAAGAGCTCGCAGTACTCTTCCGGCTCAAACCTGTCCACCTCCCAGCGGATCGTGCCGTAAGGAACGTGATGGGTCGGCCAGCTCCCGGCGCCGGTTTCGGAGGTGTAGGCGTTTTCGGGCAGCCGGGCGAAATCCGAATAATGCCCGTTGTACCAGCCCTGATAGGTATTGCCGGCTACGAAATCGACATTGGATGGCTTTTCGCCCGCCGAGGCATAGGTCGTCAGCCGCGTTCGGTCTTCCTGCCGGATGATGTCGGCATAGTGCGAGGCAACCTCCTGGTAGGTCTCATTGCCGCTGCTCCAGAAAAGGATGCTCGGATGGTTCCAGTTCTGGCGAACCATCTCGCGGGTGATGCGTTCGCCGTCGATATTCGGACGGGTCTCGTGCTTGACTCCTTTGTCCCACTTCTGCCCGGCCAGTCCGTTTTCGGCCCAGATTGCGATCCCCCTTTCGTCGGCCAGGTTGTATTCATATCTCCTGTGTGGGTAATGCGCCAGCCGGACTGTATTGGCGCCCAGATCTGTCATACCGTCCCATTCGGCCCGCAGCTCTTTGTCGCTCATGGCGTTCCAGGCGGCTTCACTCTGATGATGCTTGCAGACGCCGCGGACATGCAGTTCTCTGCCGTTGAGCATGAAGCGCTCACCGTCCATGACTACGGTGCGAAAGCCCGTGCGCTCGATCAGGACATCCGTCCGCCTGCCGCCGGCATAAATTTCCGTCTTCACGGTGTAGAGATTGGGCGCGCCGATATCCCAGAGCTTCGGGCCGGTGATGGATTCCACGGCCGTTATCGTCCGGATCGTTCCGGCCGGAAGCGAAGCCGAGGCGGTGACACTCGCGCACCGCGTGCCGTCCGGCCCTGTGATTGTATGCCGGACCTCTGCCTCCACGGCCTGATCGCTGCCGTTGTGCAGCACGGTGCGTACCTCCAGATCGGCCTTTTCCGCACGGATGTTTTTCGGCGTCAGATAAACTCCCGTCGATCCCATGTCAGGATAGATGTGCACGGCGCCGGTCTTGATAAGCCATATCGGCCGATACAGCCCGCCGTTGGTGTAGTAGAGATTGGATTGTGACAGGCAGTCGACCGCTTCATCCGGGCGGTTGGCTACGCGGACCAGCAGTTCGTTGTCCCGTCCGAACAGGAGCGCAGGCGTCAGATCGAACGCGGCGGCGGTGAACGCCCCGCGGTGCCGTCCCACGGGCTTTCCGTTGACGTATACATCAGCCACCGAACCGGCGCCTTCGAGAAGCAGGAAGAAGCGGCGATCCGTTTCGCCGCCTGCGGCATGAAAGGAATTTCGATACCAGCCGGCGGATTCTTCATGCAGGCCCGACAGCCTGAAGGCGTGCGGAACGGTCACCGATGTCCATGAAGCCTGCTCTGGAAGGATGGGGCTTTTCCCCTCCGGCGTCGAATCCGGGCAGAACTGCCATTGTTCGAGCAGGATCTTTTCCCGCGAAAAATCGGGTGCTGTCCCGCCACATCCGAATGCAAACAGGATGGCTGCCCATAAAGCAGCCGGTGCATATCTCATGCAGTTCTCCTCGATAAAAAGCAAATCCCTGGTCCCGATAGGGCCGTATATCATGCAACACTGTATGATTATTGCTCAGGTTGGGACAATGGAATTCGGAGTTTTTGCGTACTCTGCCGGAGTGATATTTCTCAACTCAAAGACTCCAGGGCTCTGAGGCTCTAAGAAAAGCTCCCAATTCAGGTCTACGGTTTTACCGGAGATTCCTGACTCGGCTGCCCTCTTCATGAGCGGACCATTTGATATGTCAGGAACCATTTCCCACTGTGTAAAATTCAGGGACCGGGCATTGATGATGAAAAACTGTGAGCATGTTAAGCCGCATGAACTTTTTCACCAATGAGCTCGTATTGAATTATCAGAAGCAGACAGACATAAGCACTGTGGGGGGCAATAAAAATGATCTGCGAAAACTGCCATAGCAACATAGCCGATAATTCCACTTTTTGTAATTACTGCGGCGCACGGCAAAACGTTGCGCCGGTCAGCGGGGCGCCGGCTCCCAAACGGCTGATGCGGTCGGTAACAGACTGTAAGATTGCGGGTGTATGCGGAGGCATAGCTGAATATTTCGATATGGATTCGTCCATCGTCCGCCTGGTCTGGGTGCTGGTAGTCCTGATGCCCATTCCCTTCGTTCCGGCCTTCATCGGTTACTTTGTGGCGTGGATCGTTATGCCCAAGGCTCCTTTGCCTGCCGTAGCCAAGGCGCCGCCTCCGCCAATAGTAATACCGAATTCCACACAGACGGCGTAGCTCCGTCTGATTTCCGGAGCAATCTCTGCATGCGATCGCTCTGCGAATCAGATAAAAAGCTTGCCCGGATTAAAAATTCCTTCGGGATCGATTAGATTCTTGATCTGTTTCATCAGTTCCAGGCTTTCGCGGTGTTCATCAGGCAGGAAGCAGCGCTTTCCGATTCCTACTCCATGTTCACCGGTGCACGTTCCCTCGAATGCCAACGCTTTTTCGACGATACGGCGGTTTGCTTCCTCCACCCTCGACCATCGGCTCCTATCAGACGGCAAATCCATGACGATGACATGAATATTGCCGTCGCCTGCATGTCCGAAAACGTAGGCCAGGAGATCTCCAACCTCCTGCTTGATGAAGGCAGCCATGTTGCTGTAATGGGAAAGCGGTACAGCGATATCCATAATAAGAGGCAGCAGTCCGGGGTGTTGCCTTTTGATGGACTCAAACGTCAGGTATCGCATCTCCCAGAGACGATCTCTTTCTTCCTTCCCGATCCCTTTGTCAATGAAAGTGCAGCCGTTTTCTCTGCAGATCTCTTCAATGAAGGTCATCTCGGCTTTTAATCCTTCGTCGCTGAATCCATTGAATTCCATGAGCAACGTTGGACTCTCTTCCATGGCAAGATTTCTGTCCCGATTAAGCACCCCGATCACGTTGCTGTCCATAAATTCCATCGCGGCCGGAGACAGCCCTGAATTCATGACCTGGAATACCGTGTCGGTCGCTTTCCTGACTTCGGGGAAGGTGACGCGCAGTGCCATGAAATTTGCCGGAAGACCGGCAAGCTTCAGCGTTGCCTCGGTGATGAGGCCGAGCGTTCCTTCCGCTCCTACAAAAAGGTGCAGGAGGTCGTAGCCCGACGAGCTCTTCCGTGCGCGGTTCCCGATTCGGAGCACCTGGCCCCCCGGAAGAACGACAATGAGCCGCATGACGTAATCTTTTGTTGCCCCGTATTTGACGGTCCTGATGCCGCTCGCATTATTCCCGATCATTCCTCCAATGGTGGCCGCAGCTCCAGGATCAGGCGGGAAAAAGAGGCCGTTGCGGCTCAGCGTCTTGTTTAGTTCTTTGTACACGACACCCGCTTCCACATCGACCTGGAAGTCTTCGGGCCGGATCGAAAGTATCTTCTGCATCTCCTGGAAGTCGACCACAATCCCATGGTTCACAGGAATGGGATTGCCTTCAAGACTTGTTCCGACGCCCCAGCCCGTAACGGGGATCTTCCGCTCAAATGCATAGCGGGCAACCCTGCTTACCTCGTCCGTGCTGTGAGGCCAGAGAACGACGTCGGGAAGAACCGGCGGATGGTAGGATTCGTCGTGGGAATGCAGATTGAGAACCGATTCGCCGGTGGAGACGAATTTCTCACCGACAATTGCCTTGAGATTAAGAAGATCATCGTTCGTGACCATGGCAGCCTCCGCGCCTGTGAAAACTGACTATAACAAAATGTGCAAGCGTATTTGTAGGAGTCTGATTCTGGGGTAAAATCCTTCCTTTTTTGCGTAAGGTCCTATACTTTATCGCTGTCGGAGTTCATCTCTAATCATTATGAGGAAAGGGATCAACAACCTGTATGGGTATTACTGAATTCATCGCGGCGTATGCAACTCAATTAATAGAAAAGACCGGCTATATAAGTGTTTTCATCCTCATGACCATGGAAAGCATGGTTTTTCCGGTGCCAAGCGAAGCCGTTATGCCGTTTGCGGGTTTTTTGATCGAGCAAAAGACTTTTACCTGGTGGGGAGTCATTCTTGTCAGTACGCTCGGCAGCATCGTCGGTTCTCTCCTTTCCTATTACACCGGCTATTTCGGCGGGATGCCGTTTGTAAAGAGATTCGGCAAGTACGCACTTCTTGATGTTAAAGAGCTGGAAGCCACTGAAAGGTATTTTAAAAAGCGCGGCGAAATGACCATTTTTATCTGCCGTTTCATCCCGGTTGTGCGCCATCTTATTTCCATTCCTGCCGGCACGGGCAAGATGAATGTTGTCCGGTTTTCGATTTTCACAATCATCGGCGCAGGATTGTGGAACGCTTTTCTGACGTATGTCGGTTATGTGCTTAAAAGCAATTGGGATGAAGTGATGAAATACAGCCACATCATCGATATCGTGGTGGTGATATTCCTTCTGGCCATCGTCGGGCTGTATGTTTACCGGCACCTGAAAAGAAATAACGAAAAAACCTCATAACAAGCCGTGTGCGGGTCCGACTCTCAGGCTTGTCCAAATCTGGAATCGAAGCAACTTCCTAAAACATGTCGCTTCAGGATATGCATGAACTGAATCATGTGGGTCGCGGCTTCAGCCGCGACAGGTCCATGAAAAGAGAACATCAGGCATAAGTATTTCTCACACAGAGAATTAATGGCGCGTCGCGGCTGAAGCCGCGACCCACATAATGCTTTTGTTTATGTGCCCGTGGTAGTTTGGATTTGTGGATTGCGTCATCGCCGCTACAGCTTTAAAATCCGTTGTCGGGCTTTGAGATAACCTCCAAACTGCCGCACTCCAAATCAAGATCAGTTCTTGGAAGCTTCGTATGCGCCGCGGCTTTCTTCCGTTCCCCCGTCATCGATGTCCCGCGATCCGGCCGAAGCTTTGGTTCGCCATTTGTCGATGGATGCGGTGGTCGTATAGTCGAAGTCGGAAACCTTCCACAGCGGACTCGTTTCTCCTCCTACTACAAGAATATTGATCTTATCCGGCCTGTGATACGGCGCGATCATCGCCTCTCCTGGCAGCTGTTTCCAGGCGGCATATGGTTGCACTCCGCTAAGCGCCAGCGGAGTCACCAGCATATCGATCATGTCGTTATCCCAAAATTGCTTTGCCGGCATCTTGATGTTTTCCGAGATCCATCGGCCGACGTCGAGCGGCGTTTGAAAGCCTTCATGTTCCTTCAGAAGCCTGGCCGCCATTGGATCAAAAATCAGTGTAGCTCCCGAATACAGAGCAGGGAGAGCCTGCATCTGAAGCTTTACTTCTTCACCCCAGGAGCGTCTGGCAGCTGCGCCCATGCTGTTAATCAGGTTCCATCCGCGGAAGAGGCTGACAACGCTTTCTTCCTTCTTATATCCTTTCTGTATGTGGAACGGATCCCAGACGCTGCGTTCCTCGTTCTCGGCCATGCAAAGGTTGTTATAGGCGTAATTGTTGCCTTGCGAAGTCCAGAAAGTCCTTTTGCGCCGGGCAAAACCCCAGATGATGCTCATCAGTGTCCAGGCTCGTCCGATGACGGCATTCGCGCGGCTGTAAGGCCCCATCGCTCCCATTCCGCAGTTCATGCCGATCTCATTCCGGATAGGGCCATTGACCACCAGTGCACTGGCAAAGGGCAGCGTCGAAGGCTGAATTGCGGGCTGGCCGGTTGAGGCGATGGCGAGAAGCACAGGCAGGTACTCCGGCCGGGCGCCGGCCATCACCGCGGCAACAGCAACATTCTCGACGACAACTCTCAGGTTCTCCTGCGTGTCGACCATGAACGCCTTTCCGGCCAGTTTATCCGGAGGCCGGCCGGTGCCGGCGAGCATTTCAGCAACACGCTCTTCCGTCGGCAGAACTATAGGCAAACCGTCGGTCCATCCCCGTTCGATGAAAAGCCGATGCAGATTTTCTTCGGTATCCGCTTCCAGCAGGCGCTTATGATCGGGGATTGGACGCACAATGGCGTGGTTTCGGCTCTCTTCCGCCGTGTAGGGCCTGGTGAGCGCTTCCAGCACTTCGTCCACGAATCGCCGTCCTGTTGCCGGGTCTTTGCCTTCAATGTATCCACGCAGAACGGATGGCGGCATGGATGCCACCGGATGGGGGGTGTAGCTGAAGCGAAGGGGCACGCCGAAAAACTCTCTGTCTTCCTGCTCGACGGTCTTGAATTCAATGGTGGAAATGGGAGCCGTGGGAATTCCATATTTCAGCTCGAGTGTGCGGCAACATCCGGCGACCGCCGTGATACAGCCCGGTCAGCCGGCTACGCCGAAGATGACCGCGTCGCCCTTCTCCTCGATTTCTTTCCATAGATCCGTGGTGTCGTCTCTGAAAATGAATCCCGTTTTGCGTTTCGAAACGATTTTTACACTCGGCATTTTTTCGGCGAACCATGCCTTGAACTGCTCCATAAAAAGGTCGCTTCCTCCGAAACCCTGATTCACCAGATAGACGGTCTTGCCGTTGAGACTATCCGGCCGCGGCGCCATCGACCAGGAGGGGACTCCCGAACCAGATCCTTCTGAAGCCGGCGTGCGCTGAGCTTCAGGATTTAATGCTATGTAAAGCTTCTGAGTCGCCATTCGCAGAACTCCTTTCAACCAGAATAACAGCCATAACATAAACAAAGCAGGCTTCCAAGCAGAGAGTCGCGATTTAGCTGCAATCCATTACAGCCTGTAGCCTCTCCGGCGGCAAAATGCTTCTTGTTTTACCGGGAGCCATTCGGTTTAATTTATCTAAAGATCATACGCAAAAGGGAGGATACCGCTGCTAATGAAATGCAAAATCCTCTGGATAGGGATTATCGTACTGATCGCCTTGCCTGGAGCCGTATCAGCCGCCGATATTTTTGGAAATTGGATTGCGAAGCTTTCACTTTTTCCGAGAACCGAAGATATGATGACGGCGATAACAGAAACAATCTTCAGTTTTGAACCGGCCGGATCCAGACTGAATGGCACCGTAACCGATTCTCAAGGCACATTTCCAATCAGCAATGGGAAGATAAACGGAGATAAAATATCGTTTGTCGTTATCGGGAAACCTTCCGGAATAGACGTGAAGCTGAAATTCGAGGGAAAAGTCTCCTTAAATGAAATCCAGTTCACACTCGAAATCGAGGACATGAAAACGCCGCCCCGGAAATTCACAGCCAGGCGGGAGTTTATGCGTCATAACGACTATATCCCCGGCCGGCAGGAGATGCCTGTTTCGCCTGAACCGTACAGATGACGCAGCTGAATACTGCCGACTGCCGACTACCGACTGACTTTTATATGCAGTTCCCGGAGGTGTCCGGGATCGAGATCTGAAGGAGCGTCGAGCATAAGATCGCCGGCGCTTGCGGGTTTCGGGAATGCGATTACCTCACGGATATTGGGTTCGTCTGCGAGAAGCATGACAAGGCGGTCGATTCCGGGCGCCATCCCTCCATGGGGCGGAGCGCCATACTCGAACGCCTCCAGCATGTGACCGAACCGGTTCTGGATTTCTTCGTCTTTGTATCCCAGGCATCTGAAGATCCTTGACTGAATATCCCGGCGATGAATACGGATACTGCCGCTCGAAAGCTCATATCCGTTGCATACCAGATCATAGGCATCACTCAGGACTTCACCGGGATTGCTCTCCAGCAGGTCCATGTGTTCCGCCTTTGGGCTGGTGAACGGGTGATGCATGAAACTCCATCGTTTTTCCTCTTCGTCCCACTCGAACATCGGGAAATCGATGATCCATGCAAAAGCCAGCAGGTCGGATGGGGCCAGGTTCAGCCGGTCACGAAACTCCAGTCGCAGAGCGCCAAGCGCTTTGCAGGCCGCCGGCTGGTTGTCTGCAACAATGCAGGCGAGATCTCCCTCTCTTGCCTGCGTGATCCGGGCGATTGCGGATGCTTCCTCTTCGGCAACCGATTTTGCAATGGTTCCCCTGAGCCCCTCTGCAGTCCAGGCCAGCGTTGCCAGGCCTTTAGCTCCGGCCGACAGGACGAATTCCATGAGCTCATCGAAGTCCTTGCGGGAGTAATTTGCGCATCCCGGAGCAAGAATGCATTTGACTGCGCCGCCGGCCTGAAGCGTTTCGGCGATGAACCTGATAGATGAGCTTCGCAATGCATCGCCCAGATCGGCTATTTGCATCCCGAACCGGATATCCGGCTTATCGGTTCCGTAAAGCTCCATGGCTTTCTTGTAGCTCATTTTGGGGAAGGGACTGAATATGCGTTTGTGCGGAGTAACCGCAGGGATCAGATTGGTAACAAGCTCTTCGACCACGGCGAGGACGTCGTCCCGTTCGACGAAGGACATCTCCAGATCCAGCTGGGTGAATTCAGGCTGGCGGTCCCCGCGCAAATCTTCGTCGCGCATGCATCGGGCGATCTGGAAGTATTTTTCAAAGCCGGCGACCATCAGGAGCTGTTTGAGCTGTTGCGGACTCTGCGGCAGGGCATAAAATTTTCCCGGTTGAACACGGCTGGGGACTACATAATCGCGCGCTCCTTCCGGCGTCGACTTGATCAGCATGGGCGTTTCAATCTCGATGAATCCCCGGCGGTCAAGGTGATCGCGCATGAATTTGATGACCTTGTGGCGCAGAAACAGGTTTTTCTGCAAGCGGGCGCGGCGGAGATCGAGATAGCGATATTTCAGCCGTGTACTTTCATCAGTCCTGTAGCCGTCATCGTCAAGCGGCATGGGCGCCGTTTTCGATGTATTCAGTATGTGAATGAACTGCGCGAGAACCTCAATCTCGCCGCTTGCCAGGTTGGGATTTTCCGATCCTTGCGGCCTCGGCTGCACAATTCCGGATGCCTGAATCACATATTCCGTCCTGATTTTATCCGCAGCATGAAATGCCTCGCCCCGGCTTCGGTCTGCTACCACTTGCACCAGGCCGGACCGGTCCCGGACTTCCAGAAATATCAGGTTGCCGTGGTCTCTCCTGCACTGAACCCATCCGGCGAGTGTGACGTTTTTGCCCGAATCCGATATCCGCAAATCCCCGCAATGGTGTGTTTTCAACATAATCCCTGTACTTTTATTGCCGTTAATTGCGTGCTAAATCTGCACGTCAGACCTGAAGAGATTGTCTCAAAACTCGACAAAAGACATAAAAACTGCAGCGGCGATGACGCAATCCAAAATTTCCATGTGGGTCGCGGCTGAAGCCGCGACCCCTGGAGTTTATACATTTTCCTTAAGCCGTGAAAGCTGAATTCAGAGGGATCCTGCATTCATGCCGCGCTTTGCATGATCTTTCTAA
>JAFGIY010000194.1 GCA_016929335.1 Acidobacteriota bacterium
CCTCGAGACCTTGGACATAGACTTGGACTTGGACGTGGACGGTTTTGAGAAGCGGTCCAAGTCCACGACCAGGACGAAATCGAGGACGAGAGAGGTTGAGTTTTTGGTTCATCGACAGGCAACCGTTTTCCTATTGAGAACCAATGCAGGACATAGAAGCCGCGCGCTGTCGGCCTTCGGCAGTCAGCTCCCCTGCTTATTGCGCATGGTTTCGGAAATTTATTCGCACTCACCTCTTTACAAAATGCGAAGAAGTCATAGATAAGACTCTATCCCTTTTTGTCTTTTCTGCTATAGAATATTCGCCGTCATGCAGATCAGTCCTATGCCCGAAATCGGCCGGGCTGTTTTGCAATGTGGAATCGTTGAAAAGCTCGGCAGCGGAAGAATTGCTTCCCGTCTCCGAATACATATTCAAATGCGCTAACATGGCATAATGAAAGCCGGTGAATCGGAGTCTTTCATGCATCCTTCGGAATCAACAGATCAGGCAGCGGACAATCCGATGCGGGCTTATCAAGCGGCTGTTGAGTATGGCATTGACACTAATCAGCTTGAATATTTGCTGACTCTGACTCCCGCGGAACGATTGCGCCGCCATGATGCCGCGCTGATCTTCGTCTTGGCGGCCCGGAAGGCGGGCATCCAATATTATGGCTTCGACCCTCGATCTCCTGAAGCGCCTCAATGACCATCGCGTGAAATATGTCCTTGTGGGCGGAATGGCATGCGTGATTCATGGTTCACAAATGGTCACGCAGGATGTGGATATCTGCGCCCCTCTTACTCCGGAAAACCTTTCCGAATTGCTTGCCGCACTTGATGGATTGCATCCCCGCTTTAGGACAACTCGTGATCTGCGTCCGTTGCCGGATGAACCGGCGAAGCTGGCAGGTTTCAAGAATCTTTATTTGCTTACAGATCTCGGACCGCTGGATGTCCTATCGGAAATTGCCGGGGTAGGAGATCATTCCGTAGTGGAGCAACATGCCATCCCGGTGGATTTGGAGGGCACCCAATGCCTGGTGCTGGACATAGACACGCTTATCACTGCAAAAAGAGCAATGAACAGCCCCAAGGACAGACATGCTGTAGTAGAACTGGAAGCCATTCGTGAAAGCCTGCGCAATCGGGAAAATCGATGAAAAGACACTCGCTCGGAAAGAAACTCGATCCCTGCGAAATCCTCGCGCAGATCGGCGTGGGCGGGATGAGGGAGGTTTTGAAATATTCAGGCGATTCTCTGACCGGCACTTGATCCCGGGGTGACAGAGTAGATCTCTGTGATTTTCACGACAATCGCCCCTTTGGATTGGAGAGGATGACCCATCTTCTCGCTAAATTCACGAATCCATTGCACCGTGTCTTCATAAATCTTGCCCTCGGTCCGGATCGAAGCGTCGCCCTTAATCTGATACCCTTCGCCTTTTTCCAACTCCCAAAATGAGATCGCTACTTTCGGATTCTCCTTGAGGTTGTTCAGCGTCTTAAGAAAGAATTGATCCGATATCAGGATGGTTTCGTCATCCAGGATTTTAATCGCTCCAATCGGAACCACATTTGGAACTCCTTTCAAATCCGCAGTTCCCAGGACAAAGATATTCTGTTTTAAAAAAATCTCCTTCATTCTTTCGTTGAGCAATGCCATTATCATCTCCCCTTTACAATGATTGGGAATTAATTCTCATGCAAAACAAAAGGCGTCGACGGACCTCTTCGCAGCCGTCAATTTGCCCCGGCTGGGAACGGATCACCATGTCCGCCTCCCGTACCACTCCCGGGAAATCGCGGGTTCAATTCCGAGTTTCGTAGACGGGGCCGATTCCGTAATGGCTTCCTGCCCATAGCGCGAGCAGAGCGGTGAGTCCGGCGATTGCACGCTTCTCATCGTCGAGGTGGACGACGAGGCCGTGCGTATCGGCGACGAAGCGCAGGCTTCGAAGCACCTTCTGGACGGCTTTCGGCTCGATCCTGCCGTGCCAGTAGGCGATCTGGCCTACTATCATTTCCTCGTGGCGCCGGAAAAATTCGCCCAGTGAAACCACATGTTCGCTGAGAGGATTGCGCGGCTTGCATATCCGGAGAAGATCCTCCAGATATTCATCCCATTGTTTAGCCAGTTCCCGATTTGCCTGTCTGCGGAGGTATCGGGCGCGGCTGAGGGAAATATTCGCCCGCACGTGGACGCGAAAGCGGGGAGTAAGCGGATACAAATCGTAAAGCGTTTCCTCTTCATCCGGATCTTCTTCGTTGTCCATGGGGAATTCCCACATGGCTTTGAGTTGCTTCCAGCTGACGATTGTGAGGACGGCGGCATCTTCGCTGTCGAGAAGCAGAAATTTCCCCTTTTCTTCTTTGACCACGGCGACCCAGTGTTTCCACTGGTGTACGCAAATCAGGCAGGGAATTCCTCCGCGCAAAAAATGTGTCAATCGCCTCCTGGCTTCTTCCGGATCCTTCAGCCGGATTTCCTGAAGATCGCAACCGAATCTTCGTGCGGCGCGCGCGAGATCTTTCTCATCGGTGCCGGATCCGTTGGATCGGGCGACTTTGGTGATCTTCCGCTCGTCTACGAGAATGCCGAGCATGATGAGAGCATGCTTCAGAGCATACGGTCCGCACTGCCAGAGATTGGGTTGGGCGCTGAAACCCATAATTCATTCCTCCGATACCCCGCAAAGGGAACACAGAAGATTCCTCCAGATATGGAAAGATTTCAACATCTTATTTGCATCTGAGGGCCCTTCTGAACGATACTGATGGATGAATGAGCGATATGGCACAGAGAAAAAAGAGGATACTGGTCCTCTACAACCACGTGGAAAAAGATGAATACGAAGCCATGCGCCTGATTGACCCGGCGACGCTCGATTTTACGCCTGAGTACAGCATCCATGTTGCGACTGTGCAGGAGGAGTACGATGCAATCGTGCACGCCTTGCGCGAAGCAGATTTCGAGTCGGAAGGCCTGAACCTCAAAGACGATCTGCCTGCACTCCTTCGGGTTGTCACTCAGAATCCTCCCAACGCCATTTTCAATCTGGTGGAATTTTTCCATAATGATTTGAAGCGCGAAGGAGCGGTGGCAGGTTTATACGAACTGTGTAAGATGCGGTATACGGGCGCGGGTCCTTTTTGTCTTTCTCTATGCCGGCGAAAAGGATTGACGAAGCGGGTCCTGCTCCATCACGGGCTGGCAACGCCGAACTTTTTGGTGCTCAACCGGCCTTTCATGGAGCCCGAACATGGATTGCGCTATCCCCTGATCATCAAGCCTTCTCTGCAGGATGGGAGCGCGGGAGTCGAGAGCCGCTCGGTGGTGCGGGAATATCCCGAGCTTATAAACCGTCTGGATGAAATTTTTACCCAGTACGGATCGCCGATTCTGGTGGAAGAGTTTATTGAAGGGAAAGAACTGCATGTATCCGTTCTGGGAAATTTCCCGCCTATGGTGCTTCCGCTTCTGGAATATGATTTTTCACAGCTTCAGGAAGATCATCCGCCGGTGATAACGTATGACATCAAATGGAATCCTCTCGTGCTCCCCTATCACAAAGTACACTCCATCTGCCCGGCAAGGGTCGACAAAGCTACCGAAAATCTGGTGGTGGAGCATGCCCTGAAGGCATACGAAGCCACATTCTGCCGGGATTATGCGAGGATTGACCTGCGATTGGGAGCAGACGGAACTCCCTATATCCTCGAGGTGAATCCCAACCCTGATTTGACGGAGGGCGTCTCATTCATGGAGTCTGCCGAGAAAGCGGGACTCTCTTTTTCCGAAACCCTGAAACGAATTGTCACCTTCGCTCTGGAACGTACACCTTAAACCACCCATTGCACGAATTATGATTCCATTAAAACCCGATATAGCAAAACTCGAGCATCTCGCACGCATCATCCGCCTGGATATTATTCAGATGGTCGGCGTAGGCCAGCGAGGGCATCTCGGCGGTTCCTGTTCGATCGCCGATGTAGTGACCGCGCTTTATTTCTCAAAAATGCGGCACGATCCGGGCAATCCTTCATGGCCGGATCGTGATCGTTTCCTGTTAAGCAAGGGACATGCGGCGCTGGTGCAGTACGCCGCGCTCGCCGAGTGCGGCTATTTCAGCAAGGAGGAGCTGAAGAGCACCAAACGCTACGGATCGATTCTGCAAGGGCACCCGGATCTGAAGAGCACGCCGGGCGTCGAGGCCAATACCGGTTCGCTCGGGCAGGGCCTCTCCATCGCAAGCGGCATTGCCGCCGGACTTAGAATCGACGGGCGTGGGAGCCGCGTTTACTGCGTGATCGGAGACGGTGAACTGGCCGAAGGTCAGATCTGGGAAGCGGCCATGGCCGCGTCCCATTTCAAGCTGGATAATCTGGTCGCGATTCTGGACTACAACGGGCTTCAGGCAACGGGCCCGGTAGCCCAGCGTTTCAATACGAACCCGGTTCCCGAAAAGTGGCGCGCGTTCGGGTGGCATGTGCAGGAGATTGACGGACACGATATGAGCGCCATCCTTCGCGCGCTCGATGATGCGGATGCCGTTAAAGGGAAGCCCAAGATGATTCTTGCCCGGACCGTCAAGGGATCGGGCATCCCCTTCGCCGAGAATAAGGTTGAATTTCATAACGGATTGCTGGATGCCGGCCAGTTCGAGACTGCCTGTGCGCTGCTCATCGCGGATCCTGATGATGCAAAGGGGAAGGGGGGAAATTAAATGAGAGTCCAGAATCCACGTGAAGTTTACGGCAGGACGCTGGTCGAGATCGGGCGCGAAAATCCCCAGGTCGTCGTTCTGGAGGCGGATCTCGGCAAGTCTACGATGTCCTGCTACTTCGAGCAAGCTTTCCCGGAACGCTACTTTGAGATGGGCATTGCCGAAGCCAATATGACATCTTTTGCCGCCGGCCTTTCACTGACAGGCAAGATTCCATTCACCAATTCCTTTGCCGTCTTCGCGGCGGGTCGCGCGTTTGATCAGATCCGCCAGGGAATCTGCATCCCGGGGCTTAATGTCCGGATTGTGGGATCAAGCTGCGGACTTTCGGATTTCGGCGACGGCTCCACGCATCAGTCTGTGGAAGACGTGGCCATCATGCGGGCGATCCCGAACATGACCGTCCTCGTTCCCGCCGACGGTAATGAAACCCGGTCCATGACCCGTGCGCTCGTCAACTATCCGGGCCCCGTCTATATGCGTATTTCGCGGAACGACCTGCCGGATGTAATGCCGGAAGACGAACCCTTTGTGGTGGGGAAACCCTATCTGATCCGGCAGGGGAACGATATTGTTGCCTTCGCCAACGGGCAGATGGTGAGTCTGGCTGTCGCCGCAGCCGATGCGGTAGCGGATGAGGGAATTTCGTTGCGCGTGGTCAATGTCAGTTCCATGAAGCCGGCGGATAAAGACGCGCTTGCGGCGCTGTCCGAGGGGATGAAGGGCGTCGTGACGCTGGAAGAGCATTCGCTGATCGGAGGCCTGGCCGATTTGATTCGCGAAGTGCTGCAGGGCCGGCCCATACCGATGAAGTCCATCGGGATCCAGGACCGTTTCGGTCAGTCTGCCCACAGCTATGAGGATCTTCTGGAAGGATATGGCCTGTCTCAGAAGCATATCGTCGCCGCCGTGCGCCGGCTCGCCAGATAAGAGCTCGATGCGCCCCATGTCCATATGGATCGCGGTCCCGATTCAAGCGGGCATGCGTTGAATCATGCGGGTTGCGGCTTCAGCCGCGCCCCACATGTAGAAATAAGTTGGTATATGCTTAAATGCGCGATTGCACGGCGTCAATGTCATGGAGAGAATGAACATGCGTTTGAAGGATAAGGTTGCTTTGATTACGGGAGGGGCTCGGGGAATTGGTGCTGAGATTGCGCGCAGATTTCTGGAAGAGGGGGCGGTGGTTTTCGCGGCCGATGTCAACGAGCCGACGGAAGAAGTTGCCCGTTTGCTGGGCGGCGCAACGTTTCTGAAGCTGGATGTCGCTTCTGAAGAGAGCTGGAGAGCGGCCATTGACGCCGTGCTGGCCGCTGCGAAGCGTCTGGATGTCTTAGTCAACAATGCGGGCATCAATATCCGGAAAAATATAGAAGAGATGTCCGTAGAAGAGCTTGACTCCATGCTTGCCGTCAATCTCAAGGGGCCGTTTCTCGGCATCAAGCACGCTCTTCCGGTTATGAAAGCGGGCGGTGGCGGGAGCATTCTGAATATGTCTTCGATCTGCGGCCTCATCGGGCACAAATACACCAACGAGGCGTACGCTGCTGTGAAAGGCGGGATAACGCTGCTGACCCGGTCTGTTTCGTCACGCCACGCCAAGAATAATATCCGCTGCAATTCGATACATCCCTGTACGGTCGATACCCCGTTCGTTCAGGTTGTGCTTCAGGATCCGGAACTGCGCGCGCAGCGTTTTGGCGAAATCCCTCTCGGCAGGCTGGCAACGACTACGGATGTTGCCAATGCTTTTGTCTATCTGGCGAGCGATGAGGCGGCCTTCATCACCGGCGTGGCTTTTCCCGTCGACGGCGGCCTCACCGCCTGGTGAGCTATCAGCCGCGAATTACACGAATTGAAAATGAGCAGGAAGCTGATGAACATACGGAATCCGATATTGCGGGGATTTAATCCGGATCCGTCGATTGTGCGTGTCGGCGACGACTACTACATCGCGACTTCGACGTTTGAGTGGTATCCCGGAGTGCAGATCCATCATTCGCGTGATCTTGTGCATTGGCGGCTGTTGACGCGTCCGCTGCGGCGGGCGAGCCAGCTCAACATGCTTGGAGATCCGGATTCATGCGGAATCTGGGCGCCGTGTCTCAGCTATGACGGGGGCCTTTTTTATCTGGCCTACACCGATGTCAAACGATACGGACGCACGACGCAAGGCGGCGCAGGCGGCGCATCTCTCAGAGATTTTCACAATTATCTGGTTACAAGCCCGGACGTTGAAGGCGACTGGTCCGATCCGGTCTATCTGAACAGCAGCGGCTTCGATCCGTCGCTCTTTCATGATGACGATGGCCGGAAGTATCTGCTGAATATGGTTTGGGATTTCCGCCCCGGGAAGAATCGTTTCGCGGGAATTGCTTTGCAGGAATACTCCTGCGAAAAGCACAGCCTGATCGGACCATGCCATACGATCTTTCACGGCACGCCGGCGGGATTCACCGAAGGCCCGCATCTTTATAGGCGTGAGGGCTATTACTACCTGATCACTGCGGAGGGAGGGACGGGATGGAATCATGCCGTGACCATGGCCAGATCCCGCTCGTTGACCGGGCCTTACGAACTCCATCCGGATGTCTATATCCTGACATCGCGTCACCGGCCGGATGTGGAATTGCAGCGCGCAGGGCATGCGGATCTTGTTGAAACGCAGTCCGGTGAGGCGTACATGGTGCATCTGTGCGGCCGGCCGCTGCCGAAACGGGGACGCTGTGTCCTGGGACGTGAGACGGCTATTCAGCGAATGGCGTGGGGAGAGGACGGATGGTTGAGGACGGCGGACGGCCGCGGGCTGCCCTGCCTGGAAGTGCAGGCGCCGGATCTGCCGGTGCATGAATTCGATGATGCGCCGGCATGCGGGGATTTCCGCGAGAACTTCGATGACACGAGGCTTCCTGCGGCCTTTCAGTGGCTGCGCTCTCCCTGGCCGGAGGAGCTTTTCAGCCTGACCGAGCGCCCGGGGCATTTGCGTTTATATGGACGCGAATCCATCGGCAGCCTGTTTCGCCAGTCTCTTGTAGCGCGACGGCAGCAGTCGCACTGCTATAGCGCAAACACCATGGTTGATTTCGAGCCGGGAAAATTCCAGCAGATGGCCGGACTGGTCTGCTATTACAACGGCCTGAAATATCACTACCTCTATATCTCGTGCGACGAGTCTCTGGGCCGCCATATCCGCGTCATGTCCTGTCTGCCTGATGCCGTGCAGTCGGACGTCTTCAGCGCGCCGGTTCCCATCCCGAAGGGAGTGCCTGTGCAGTTGCGCGTTGAGGTTGATTATGAGCGTCTTTACTTTGCGTTCCGGATAGGCGGAGGCGACTGGCAATGGCTGCCGGGCCCCCTGGATGCCGGAATCCTCTCCGATGAGGCCGGGCCGGCGGGGAATCCCAGCTTCACCGGAGCCTTCGTTGGAATGTGCTGCCAGGATCTTGCCGGCACCCGTTGCTGTGCGGATTTTGATTACTTCTATTACCGTGATCGGGATTTTCTGGAAGATCCCAGGCTCGCCGCGACATAAACGCCCCTGCGGGCAATCCCCTATGATGGCTGCTTAGCGCCCTAATTCCATGTGGATCGCGGCTGAAGCCGCGATCCCTGGAGTTTATGCATTTGAGACTGGGATGATAATAAGCGACCCGGACAGCCGCGAAGCGGCTGCGAAACAGAGCCCAGGGTTGACCGCAAAAAGCGCGGCCTACCCTGGGCTCTGATACGAAGCCCTCAGGGCTTCTGCGGCGCGGGCGCCGGATTTGCCCATCAGAAAGATCATGCAAAGCACAGCATGAATGCAGTATCCCCCTGAATTCAGCTTTCACGGCTTGAGCAAATGTATAAACTCCAGGGGTCGCGGCTTCAGCCGCGACGCACATGGAATGCTGTTTGTGTGGATTGCATCATCGAAACTGAGATGTGGCGATAGGCAGGTGCGGATTAGCCGGCGTTGGCGATGCTCTCTTTTTGACGGGGCGGGCTGGACCAGCGGTCGATGTGGCCGGTTTTGGAGGCGTCGGCCCAGTGTTGTTCTTCGGCCAAAAGATCCGTGGCTTCCTGGGCGTTGATAGGGACGGAAAAGTAAAAACCTTGAGCCATTTCGCAACCGAGGTCCCGCAGCCTGTTGACCTGATCGCTGGTTTCGACTCCTTCCGCAACGACTTTCAATCCCAGATTCCGGCCCAGTGTGAGGATGGTGCGGACGATTTCGTCGTCTTCCATGATCCGGGATACGAATGATCGGTCTATTTTAAGGCTGTCGAGAGGGAACCGGTGGAGATAGCTTAGGGAGGAATACCCTGTGCCGAAATCGTCCAGTGAAATTTTTATTCCCAGTGATTTCAGCTGATGCATCAGCTCGATGGCCGTTTCCGGATCGGGCATCATGGCGCTTTCCGTAACTTCGACGGAGAGGCTGCAGTTGCAGAGCTGTGTTTCGTAAAGCACGGCGCGACACTGCTGCACCAGATCGGACTGCAGGAAGTGGCGGGCAGACAGGTTCACGCTGATTATCAGCGGCGGATCGGTGCAGTACCGGGCCTGCCATATGCGCATCTGCTGGCACGCGGATTCGAGAACCCACTGGCCGAGCGGAACGATCAGGCCGGTTTCTTCCGCAACCGGAATGAACTCGCCGGGAACTACGATGCCGCGGGTGGGATGCCTCCAACGGATCAGTGCTTCGAATCCGCAGATTTTCCCGGTATTCAGGTTGACGATCACCTGGTAGTAGTTTTCGAATTCTCTTCTCTCGATTCCGCGCCGGAGTTCTGTTTCGAGCTGCAGCCGGGCGATAGTATTGGCGCGCATGTTGGCATCGAATATTTCATATCGTCCCTTGCCGAGGGCCTTCGCGCTATACATTGCAATATCGGCATCGCGCAGCAGTTCCTCGGGACTCTGGTAGGACGAATTGAAGATCGAGATCCCGATGCTGGCTGTAGGGAACAGCTCCTGGCCCGCGACGGAGAAGGGCATGGACAGATCGGAGGAGATGCGTTCCGCCACGCGCATCACATCCAGGGCGCTGGATATATCCTCCAGAAGAATGGTAAATTCGTCTCCTCCGAGCCGCGCAATCGTGTGGTTCTTGCCGAAGCGTGAGATCGAGTCGCTGGATCGCACGGTGGCTTCCAGGCGGGCGGCGATCGCCACGAGCAGCTGGTCGCCGATCAGGTGGCCGAGGCTGTCGTTGATCAGCTTGAAGCTGTCCAGATCCAGGAATATCAGTGCGAAGCTCTTGTCCTTGCGTCGCTTGGCGCGTTCGAAAGAGCGGCCGAGCCGGTCCATGAACAAGACCCGGTTGGGCAGCCCGGTCAGAACATCGACGACTTTTCCTCTGGTGATGTCTGTCTGAGATCCGGCCATGCGATAGGCTTTGCCGTCGGGGGTACGCACGGCAATCCCGCGGCCGAGCATCCAGAGATAGTTGCCGTCTTTGTGCAGCACGCGGTATTCATCTTCGTAGTGGGGCGTCTGCTCTTCAAGATGGGCGCTGATATCGGCCCGAACACGGTCGACATCATCCGGGTGAATTCGCCGGAACCATTCTTCCGGATCGTCGCTGATTTCGTTTCCTTCCCAGCCCAGCATGGCTTTCCAGCGGGGTGAGAAGTAGGTCTTGTTTGTCAGAAGATCCCAGTCCCACAGACCGTCGTTGGCGCCGAGGGCTGCCAGGGCATAGCGTTCTTCGCTTTCCCGGAGCGCTTCTTCAGCGTGTTTGCGCGACAACTGAGCCTGAATGCGGGCAAGCACAACGGGGAAATCGATGGGCTTGGTCACATAGTCGTTTGCTCCCGACGCAAGAGCCGAGACCACGTCTTCGCTGCTCGCTTTCCCCGTCACCATAATGATGGGTAGTTGGGCCGGAGTGTAAGTCTGGCGAAGGATCTTCAGAACCTCGATCCCGTTCATGTCGGGCATTTCTATATCGAGCAGGACAAGGTCTACCCGGTTGGAGTTGATCCACTCGAGGGCGCCTTTCCCACTGCCCGCCAGGGATGTTTCGAATCCGCGCCGCGTCAGACGCCGGAGCATCAGCTCGCGGTTCATTGTGTCATCATCAACTACAAGCAATGAATCCGGACGTGTGATCATGCGGCCACCCCCGAATTCAACAATGCTTTCATTTTCTTCAATGATCTTGACATTCCCAAAGGCTTGATTGCGTAATCATCCAAACCGGCACGAAGCGGCCGGGTGCGGTCGGCCAAAAGATCGTGGGCAGCAAGCGCAATGAGGAGGATGGGTTTCATTTTGGGAGACCGGTATGAGCGCGGCAGAATCCGCCATCCGTCCGCTTCAGGCATACTGATATCCGGCTGTTTCATCGCGGAAAAGGTTTCATCCATTCGTTGAAGCCCTTCTTTGCCATTCTCGACAAATGGAATGCCATTGCCTTGACGGGCGAGTCGGCACGAGACCATATCGCGGTTCTGCTCGCTTTCTTTCACACACGGAACGTGGGGCATGTCCTCTCCGGTACCTGTCATCGCAAATGATCTTCCGGAGCCTCATGCTGCTTCGGATATCATCTTAAGCTGTCTTTCTGCTGCAGCTGTCGTCTGTATTCGAAGACCGTTTTTGACTGACTGCCCCCCGTGACGGCACTTTCCGGAGCGTGTCTCCGATTCCGGCCGCTTGTATAATGCCAATGATTGCACTTATTTATTCTTTTCGCCTGGCGGGGAACCGGGTCTCTGGTTTAAAAAACAGCCGGACGTTGTACGGCTGTCCAGATTGTCCTTTTCAGCCGCTGCCTGTACGCTTTCTACATTGGTCTTGTCGTCCCATCTACTGATTATAAGGCCCTTATAAGCGTCCGTGCTCATCCAGCCCCGATGCCTGTCCTTCCGTCGCAAAAAAGAGAAACGATGAGGTTTGCGACTGCGCCGCATGATGCCGGAGCAATCACGATTCTCTTTTTCGTGGCATGTTCAACTTTTCGGCTATAGCTTAAATTAACTTAAGCTTTCCTTACAAATTAGTATGAGAATAAATTGACCTGGCGGACGCAAAAAATGCAATTTCTCTTTCTCCCAAGGCCGGTTCTATCGCCGGAAACACTTTAATCACATCATATGCAAAGATTTCCATGTGGGTCGTGGCTTCAGCCGCGACCCACAATAAATCCCATATATAAGAGATATTTATGCCTGATTTTCTGTTTGCGCCAACATGTCGCGGCTGAAGCCGCGACCTGGAGTTTATACATTTGGGACTGGAATGATTATGGAGGACCCGGCAAACAGCCGCGAAGCGGCTGCGAAACGAAGCCCAGGGTTGGCTTCTTGCACGGTTCCTCCCAGGGTTGACCGC
>JAFGIY010000195.1 GCA_016929335.1 Acidobacteriota bacterium
ACCGGCGAAGTGCACCCGCCGTGTTGTCAATTCCATAAAGAAGAGCAGATAGATGGTAGTTAATCCATTCTTGGTCCAGACTTCGATCGTCGTAAAGTCTACCGATGCAAGGACATCCCAATGGTATTGAAGGAAGCTCTTCCATGTCGATTGTCGTTTTCGATCCGGCGCGGGATCGATGCCATGAGCTTTCAAAATGTTGCCAACGCTTTTATCAGAAATCAGGTGGCCGAGATTGGCCAATGCGCCTTGTATGAGATCGAAGCCCCAACTCGGGTTTTCGCGAGCCATGCGAAGCACGAGTTCGACAACATCAGCCGAGATGGCGGGCCGTCCGATCTTCTTACGGTGCTCGCAGTAATCCCACTTTGCCGCGATCAATTCCCGATGCCATCGCAGAATCGTATCTGGAGTTACGATAGTGGCCACCTGTTCGAGCGTTTTGCGCCCGAGAATTTTGCCTTTCACGGCCAGACGCCGACGTTGATCATTGTTGAGCAAAATGCGCTTTTTGCCGAGCTTTTCTCGGAGCACATCATTTTCGGCGCGAAGATACTCAATTGCCTCCTGCTGTCGATGGTTTATCCAACCAGCCAGGATCAGGAGCAACAACTGCCAGGGTTTTAGATATGTCTTCATGTTTTTCCAGATGAGCTGTAAAAGGAGGCAGCATCCTGTATGGAAGAATCTATGTCAAGTGCGAGAAAAGGGAGTTGCGGAGGTATCTGCAAGGGTCATTATTTCAGCCGCTTGCAGCTCGGCTGACTTTTTTCACCAAACGAGATTGCTCATACGGCGACGAGCAGAGCATCAAACTTCTCGGGTGGAACGGGAAGACTGTCTTGTTCGAGTGCTGCGATATAGCCTTGAATGGCCTCACGAATGTTTATAATTGCTTCTTCTCGGGTCCTTCCCTGACTGATACAGCCTGGAAGACTGGGACATTCCGCCACATAATAGTCATCTTCCCCCAGATAAATAATTGCTTGTCTCATAGTCGACTCCGAAGTGTCTGATATAACAATTCACTCTTTTAGAATGGGCTTTGCCAACTCCATAAATATCACTCGTCGAGGCGGGAAGTGGCGAGAAGGGGGCGGCTGCCGAGCGAGGTGCGGAATGCATAGAGAACTATGGCCGCCAATAGGGCGAGGGCGACAAATCCTTCTTCCGAATACCAGGCAGAAGTGTCATAGGTGATCGGGAAGTAAATAAATAGATTTTGAACAAAGTTGGCAAAAAAGGCAGCAACAAGTCCAAAGCGCACCAGCAAGAAGAGATGCAAAGCAACAAAAAGCAGTATCAGCGGGAAGATCCAAAAATTTGCGGCTTGAAGCGCGTTCAGAAAAAATAAAATCAAGATATAGGCAGTGAAAGCAGCTTTTTGGTTGCGCAATATAATGGTTAAAAGATAAAGGAAGCAGATATACACCAAGACGCCAAAAACGTTTCCTACGACCCGACCCAAAAGACCGGCAATAAAAAAACGGATTCCCAAAACAGTGCTGAAAGCGAATGTTTCCGGCTGAAGATCGATGTAGCCACGCTGAAAACAAAATATGCACGCACCCAATATTCCTAACGCGCAGCCGAGGAGCGCGTCGCGCGCAACCAGCGGATCACGCCAATCTCCCGAAAAAAGTCGCGTCCAGGAAATTAAAACCTGCGGCCAGCGACGGCGCACAAAAGGTTCCATTGCTATGTAGAGAATCCAGATCAGAACACCTACCAAGAGGAATAGGCCCGTACCTATAACTACCAGGACCACGCCCCATATCAGCGGGGCATAGTGTACGGTGAGAATCTGCGCGATCCCTAAGCAGGCTATTGCAAAAAGCGACAGGCGAGCAGCATTGCGGCGATCTCCCCGGCCAAAACGCAGGTTCCTAAGGGCTAAAAATATTCCTCCAGCGATCACTGCCAAGAGGAACAGGCCGAGAAGAGGAATCACCACCCATGCATTTGGCGGCGACCGAAAAGATCCAATCTGTGCGGCCTCAGTCCATAGACCAATGATCTCAAAATCGACCGGTTTCCCCTGATAGCCTGCAGCTTCAATTCGAACCGGAATGCCGGGCCGATTCGGAAGCATGCCCTGCCAGGCATTTCGGGTATCGGCATAGGAGCTCGGATTCCGTTGAGCATCCACTTTAGTCCATTGGGTGATATCAAGACCGGCTTCGCCGAAAACAAGCTTCCAATCTGGCGCAGCCACAGCAGTCTCTGAAGGCGAGGATTCTCGCGGCGGCACCGCGCGTAATGCAACCAGACGCCCCTCGGTGTCCAGCACAACCAGAATCTCTCCCGGGAGCTGCAAGGGAGGATTGTTTGCAGGTCCGGATGGCCCAATCCAGGTTCCAAGCGGACCCGGACTCTGCCGGTACCAGAAAAGAATTGCCCGCGCATCGAGATTCTTCCACCGATCAGAGGATTTGTCCCGGTTTTTTAAAACGCTCGGAATATCCAAATTCTCCATAAAGCCATAGTCGCTGTCGGCATACTCCGCAGGATATCCCGCCTTGTTAATGATCTCTTTTGAGCGTTCGACCAGGACATCCGGAGATTTTTCGAATGGAATTCGGCGGTGCAGCATAAGGCGATCGTTCATCCACATAATCGCCACCGTTCCCAGGACTATGAATGTCAGAATGCCCCATGCTATGGCAGGACGAAGCCCCTCCTTCGATCCGGACGCTGCTACCATTTCCGGAGAAGGAGTTTCGCCGGCCGCAATGGCCGCGGCCAGAGGATCACCACCCGGCAGCGCAAGCGCAAGTTGCGCCACCGACGACGGCCGCGCATTCGGATCCTTTTCCATACAGCGCCGGATCAGACGCTCAACGACAGGATCCATGCCTTCGCGCAATTCCGATATCGCCCTGGGCGTGTGGGTTTCCTTCTGCTCCCGCAGTTCGGCAAGCGTTGTAGCCGTGAAGGCCTTCTTGCCTGTGTAGATCTCGTACAAGACAAGCCCCAGCGAATACATATCGCTGCGGACTGTAGCCCCCTTTCCTGCCAGTTGCTCCGGCGCCATGTAGGCCGGTGTGCCGGCGATCTCCGTGGTCTGGCTTTCATCTCCCTGTGCAATCGCGAGGCCGAAATCCGTGATGCGTACTCGCCCATGCCCGTCGAGCATAATGTTGGCAGGCTTGAGATCGCGATGCAGCACTCCCCGCTCATGCGCGGCCGCGAGCCCGGCTGCAAGCTGGCGCGCGATGTCGAGCGCCTTTTCATTTGTGAGATGCCCGATGCGCTTCAGCAGCGAAGCGAGATCTTCACCGTCGATGAACTCCATCGATAAAAAATGGCGCCCGTCGATCTCTCCGATGTCATAAACCCGGCAGATATTGGGGTGGGAAAGCTGTCGTGTGATTCTTACTTCGGCAAAGAATCTCTCCCGTCGCACGGGATCTTCGGCGAGTTTGGGCGGAAGGAACTTCAAGGCCACAGCCTGCCCCAGCTTGAGATCATCGGCACGATATACTTCGCCCATGCCGCCGCGTCCCAGCAGCCCGATGATGCGGTAGCGATCAGCCAGGATTGTTCCGGGGGTGAATCCTCCCGCCGGAATTGAATCGGATGAGATTATCCTGGCGACGTGTGGCGTTTCGATCTGCGCCTTCGGGGACTCCGCTGCTACGCCCGTTGTTGTCGGCATCTGGGAAGGCGTACTGAGAGGCTGTCCGCACGACAGACAGAACTTGCTCCCTGAGGGAATCTGCGCCGAGCACTTCGGGCACTGCACCATCGATGGGGTAGTCATAGGATTTTAGCGAACGCCGCCGATTATATTCGACCGGCTACAGGAAAGAAAGCATGTTCGGCACCATCTCATCCCCGCAAACCGTTCCTCTGGAATTTTGCTTTCGACATCAGCACTAGCCTTATATAATCAGCCTCACACTTTACCAGGCGCCACTGAACAGCAAGTAGGCAACCTCAATTTGGAGGTACGCATGTCATTGATCGGCAAGACGCTGGGCCATTATCAAATTACCAGCCAGCTCGGCAAGGGCGGGATGGGAGAAGTGTTTCAAGCGAAGGATCAGAAGCTCGGAAGAGATGTGGCTATCAAGGTCTTGCCCGAAGAATTTGCACGGGACGCTGATCGTGTCGCAAGGTTCCAGCGAGAAGCCAAGCTGCTTGCTTCCCTGAATCATCCGAACATTGCCGCCATACACGGGTTGGAGGAATCCGGCGGAACAGACTTCCTTGTCCTGGAACTGGTGGATGGCGAGACGTTGGCTGATCGCATAAAGGCTGGGCCCATCCCCGTTGAAGAATCCTTGAAACTCGCCCTTCAGATCGCCGAAGCCCTGGAAGCCGCTCATGAGAAGGGTGTAATCCACCGCGACCTCAAGCCTGCCAATATCAAAGTGACGCCGGACGGCAAAGTGAAGGTGCTGGATTTCGGGTTGGCGAAAGCATTTGCCGGGGATAGAGAGGAAGTGAACCTCTCAAATTCTCCAACTCTAAGCAATGCGGCCACACAGCAAGGCGTCATCCTCGGCACCGCGGCTTACATGCCTCCGGAACAAGCGTGTGGGAAAGCCGCTGACAAGAGAGTCGATGTTTGGGCATTTGGTGTTGTGCTGTATGAGATGCTGACGGGTCGGTCTTTATTTGCAGGCGAAAGTGTCTCTCAGACGCTGGCACGGGTATTGGAACGGCAACCAGACTTCTCCACGCTGCCTCCGAACCTGAACCCGAAGATCACTGAGATAATGCAGCGTTGTCTGGTCAAGGAAGCCAGGAATCGATGCCACGATATCGCGGATGTGCGGATTGACCCTGAGAAAGCCTTTGCCGATCCCGGCGGTGTGCTGCATAAGCCGGTCACGTTATCGGAGCCTCGCTCAAGCCTGCGAACAACACTCCTCTGGGCTGCATCGCTCGTTTTGATCGGCACCATCGCCGGTGTCGCCGTCTGGCACTTCAAGCCGAACAACACGACCGAACCGAAGCGAGTCACTCGTTTTGACTATGAATTGCCGACAGGCCAGCAATTCGCTAGGAATGAAATCTCCGGGATCACGTTCGCAGTCTCACCCGACGGGAGCCGCTTTGTTTATGCTACAACTGAAGGGCTTCAGATGCGCTCCATGGAAGAACTGGATGCCAGACTCATTCCCGGCACTGATAAGAATTCGATTCAACCTTTCTTCTCCCCCGACAGTCAGTGGATAGGCTACTTTTCTCAGTCCGATCAAAAGCTGAAGAAGATAGCGTTCAGCGGGGGTGGGCCCGTACTTTTGTGTGATGTTGGCCCATTTGTTTTGGGTGCGAGTTGGGATTCAGACGACACGATTGTCTATTCCAACCTGAGCGGCATAATGCGGGTGTCTGCCAACGGCGGGACACCGGAAAATCTCATTAAGGGAAGCGTGGCAAGAGGCGCGAAAGAGGGTTTTCCCGTATTCCCGCAAATGCTTCCAGATGGCAAAGGCTTGTTGTTTACCAATTTATTCAGTGATTTCGCGGATCATCAAATTGTTGTTCAATCACTCAAATCCGGAGAGCGGAAGGTGTTGTTCAAAGGCGGAAGGAATGCAGTGTATCTTCCCACGGGACATATTGTTTACACTCCGTCAGACGATAACACTGCTCTCTTTGCCGTTCCATTTGACCTTGAAAAGCTGGAAGTCACAGGCGGCTCTGTCTCAATGCTTGGAGGCATTAGAGGTCGTGCCTTCTCCAAATCGGGAACGCTGGTTTATTTGCCACAAGCAGCGGCTATGCCATTCGCTGCTTCCGGACGCAACGTCGTATGGGTGGACAGGCAAGGGAAAGAGGAACCTATTGGAGCCTCACCCGATGCGTATGAAGCTCTTAGAATATCTCCCGACGGCAACAAAGTGGCGTTGACTGTAGCGGGAGGCAATGACGACATTTGGGTCTGGGACATCCCTCACAAAACCAGAACGAAGCTGACATTTGATAAAACCGGTGGCCTGCGCGCCTTTAATTTCGTGATTCCCCTATGGACTGGGGACGGCAAACGGATTGTTTTTTATTCAAACCGCGGCGGAGGATCTGGGAGTGTTTACTCAAAATCGGCCGACGGCATTGGAGATGACGAACTGCTTGCGTCAGGTTCAGACAAGGAGATGTTTGGGATTTTTCCGTGGTCGTTGTCCCGTGATGGAAAAATGTTGGCTGTGCAGGAGATGTCTCTCTCCCCACCCGGGTTGGATATTGGAATACTATCCATGGAAGGCAAGCGGGAAATTAAGGGATTGCTTCAGGAAAAACATACGGAAACAGAGCCGCAGATTTCACCCGATGGGCGGTATATGGCGTATCAATCGGATGAGTCGGGAAAGGGAGAGATTTTCGTTTGTACTTTCCCTGACGTGATCAAGGGGAAGTGGCAAGTCTCAACTAGTGGCGGAGGGAGCCCATTATGGTCACGGGATGGACGGGAGCTGTTTTATCGCAGCGGCGACGTGACCATGGCTGTTGCGGTAGAGACAGAGCCGACGTTCCAACTGGGAAATCCCAAAATCATTTTTGAAGGCGTGTATGTTTCCAACGCTACGCAAAAGGTCATATTGACTCCGTGGGATATCAGCCCGGACGGCAAACGGTTTTTGATGATAAAGCCGGCCGCTTCGACAGGAGCTACATCCACAACAGTCAACCCGCAGCCCAAGATCACCATAGTCCTAAACTGGACGGAAGAGCTGAAGCCGCGGGTGCCAGTAAAATAGGATGGCGGTTTTAGCTTCTATTCAGCGCTCCCCAATAGGCATCAAAAATAAAGCATGAATGACGTACTCATTCATTGATCCAAAGGAGAGGAAATGAAGCGATATCTGAAAAGGATTCTGATTTCGGTGATTGTGCTGATTCTCGCTATTGCCGTTTTGATCTTCGGTTTCATGCAGGGCTGGCACATAAAGAAACGAACGCCTGACCAGCTTGCTTTGCTATTGACGCCTTATTTCAAGATAAAGACTCCTCCGGGCAAAGGACCATTTCCTACTATCCTCTACTTCCACGGATCATCGGGGCTTATCAATCCGGATGGCAGGATGTGGAAAGGCGCTGTCGATTGGACCGAATATCTTGCCGGCCTCGGCTATGCCATAATTTATGTCGATAGCTTTACGGGGAGATCCATTCCATCAATACGCAATAATCTCAAGCACCTTATGTTTAATAATATTAAACAGCAACCAGGCGATATTCTGGTTGCGATCAGTGAAGCTCGCAAGTTGTCGTTCGTTGACAAGGAGCAATTAGCCCTGATCGGTAAGTCAGCGGGTGCGTTGGCTATCATGGACACATTCGCGATGAATCCGCCTCAAGAAATTCCGGCGAATCTTATAAATGCGCCGGACAATCCTTTGGCGGGAGTTAAAGCAGCGATATTGTTTTATCCCTATTGCGATAATCCTGCAAAAGCTAAGGGTAAAGGGTGGATCCAGAATATTCCGGTTCTTATGCTCATGGGCGGGAAAGATCCATACACCAAGTCCTGTCTTGAAATCGTTACAATCCTCGAAAACAAGAGACGGCCCGTCAGAGCTCATGTGTATCCCTCTGCCCAACATGGCTTTGATGGGGCGCCGGAAGATCGCAAATACTTCCCCTCCATCCCTTCCCTGCACGATACTGAAGCGACAGCAGATGCGCGGCAAAGGGTCAAAGAATTTCTTGCAGAGGTCTTCCATAAAATATAAAGGCCTAAGTAAAAATAAGACGGTCAAAAGCTAAGGAACGATTCTGGATTAGAACCCTTGTGGAAAGCCAATTTTCGGCAAACTGCTCTTTGTTGCCTGAATTCCAGCATTCTGAACCTCTGACAGTCATGCAGAAGATTTTTTCCTGAATCTTCCGCCGACATAAGCGCCTGCCGCAGCTGCAAACATCTTTAATAAAAAGGAAACGAGAAGCCCCGATCCGGATCCACTCCGCGGCGACGCAGGGAGAAGTAAACCAATAAGCGGAATGAGAGGGAAAAAGAGAATATTCGCGATAATGCCGACCAGCAACCCATGCAGGATGAAGCGTGAGTTGATTTTGCGTGCCACCCATAGTCCGGCCAAAAACAGCAATCCGAACCATTCCAGCCGATTGATCACCCTGCGGGTTGGTTGACTGACATAGTACACGGTGAGAAGAAATAAAACAAAAAGCATGAGCTCAGACCAGATGGCGGCAATCACGACGCGTTTCCAGTTGATCTTCATGCGAACCTCCATTTATGCTGATAGCGGTTTGGGCTTTCGGATGAGCACCATTCCAAGCCAGATCATACTCAGCAGAAAGAGCAGTCCTCCGCGCAGATATTCAAGCTGCGTGACGGCAAACTGGGGAATAGCCACGATTCCATATGCAAGTATGAGACAGCCGGGTATTTTGGGCAACGATCTTGTTCTCAATACAGACCCATAGTATTGCAGCCCATCCTCCGAGTTTGTGCAATTTCATGAACGCATCCCTCCAGATCAATGGTCGCCGGGCAGAATCGTTGTCTCTGTATGCTGAACTGCTCGTGCCAAGGTCAAACCTTCGCGTCTCCGGCGTTACTGCCTGTTGGATATTTTTGCCCTGATCATGAAAGCTTAACCCGCTTTATTCATGAAGCTTCTGCTGCTGCGGCGGATCCGGGCATGTCTGCTGCGTTGCGCTCGGTCAGATTCCTCGACGTACTGTCGAGTACGCCTTCGGAATCCTCCCGTAGAAATTTCAGCATATGCTCTTATCTTTCCCAGTTAGCCAAGCTTTAAAGAATCCCTAGTTTCTTTAGCAGGTAGTCGATTTTTCCATACACGTCACGTTGACGCAGGGTGCGTTCTTCTGGGGTCTGAGGATCATAGAAATCGGCGACATCTCTGGGGCCGACATAATCGATAGAGGCGAATTTTCCGGCGATCTTTTTTAGGCCTTCTTGAACCAAGGGCATTTTCAGGTAAGGCTTGAAAGCCTTCACGACTTCATCCAATCCGCCGGGATAGTTTTGGATTACGAAGTAAATGTCGTAGGCGTCCTTGGCTTTTCGCCGATCTTCCATTGCCATCCCCTTCATAATCAGGAATGGTACTACTGAACTGATTTGAACCTGCACTTCATCGAGAGCGCCATCCGGCAATTTCCCTTTTAAGGTGATTTTGGCGGCTGGAATCTCAAAGGCCAGGTCACAACCACGAGCTTTTCGTGGGCGCATCTCCAAAATATTTTGTGTGCGATGGCTTTTTCCGGTGCCGCCATATTCGCCGGCCAGAAAATCAACCTTAACGATCTGGCCGTGCACTTCCTTGCGGAAAATGAACGGCTGCTGTTCATCTTGAACATATCCGCTCTTTGATAGGATTTCGCTGATCGCGCGATATCCGCTCTCTGTCAATTGCCTTTGGTTCAGAGCAAGATCGACATCGATGCTTCCGACATGGCTGTCCTGGCTGTGTGGAATCAGCAGCCCGGGAATCCACCCTCCAACCAGAACCATATTGTCGCGATACTCGCCGAGAATATGCACCAATTCAATGATCACGGATCTCGCAGCTTCTACGGCATCGGTGGTGTGATCTACGCGCTCATCGGCCATGTGCGTTGCATCACTTTCTCTTTTAGGGATTCTGCTGCTTCTTCGCCGCGTCCTTTGATCCCGCACAAATCCAAATAGGTTTGCAGCGGTGAAGTCACCTTAACCCTGTCTTTGATTTCCGCACCATTAAAAACTCCATCGTCATAGGGCTCTACAAGACTGATGTTGGCTCCGCTGGCAACGGATTTCAGTTCGAGCTGGCGTGCCATTCCGTCAATATCGCCGGAGACATAGGCCATGGCGCGTTGATAGCGAACCATGGGAGCAAAGCGTGCAGCGCTGGAAAATCCTGCCAATGCGTAGCGCACATTCCTTTGTTCGCAATAATCAGCCAGCTTGTTTTCTAAGCTGGCAACCGATAGGAGAGAATAATATTCCCGGATGCTGTTACGACAAAAATCGTAATTTTCACTCCACTCTGCAAGCAACTTGCCGGGAGCAATAAGCTGGAAACCATCTCCGCCAGACTTAATCCATTCTCTTTCCAAAAGCAGTCGCTTCACATTGGCGACTTGACCGAGGCTTACGCGAGCCTCTTTGGCAAGATGCTGCATTTTCCAGGAACGAATCGGCGTAGAGAATAGCTGGCGCAGAACTCGTTCGGCTTTTGGTGAATAAAGCGATCGCAAATCCCGCTTCCGTGAAAAGCGATTCTCCTTTCCCTCTTTTGAAATGAAAACCTGGTCGAAAGAAATCCGGCAATTCCCGGCAAGATCTGCATATCCAAAGCCATCTTTCAGGCAAATCTCCGCTGCTTGAGCTGAAATATAGGGAGCCATGACGATGCCATAGGCATTCGGGAATTCGCCTTTATCGCGCAGCAGCTTATTCACTGCATCTCTGACAATGCGCGGCTGTCCAATGGATTTTACTTCAACAAGAAGAATGCTTGTGCCTGAGGGAGTTTTTACCTGAAGCTTGAAATCCGCTTTGCCGATTCTGCTGCCAGACTCGGCTTGGATTTCAATATCCAAGAACGGAACTTCTCTGAGGCATTCCAAAAGTGTTTCTTTGGCTTGTTTTTCTATTGTCTCGTCTTTCATTTTAACGTCCGTTTTCAGCAACTGCTGAAAATTATCATTTTAATGAAAAAATGTTAACATAATTTCATTAGGAACACAAGTTTCAGCGTATGTTGAAAATAATAATATAAATGAAAATGTTGTCTAAGTGTTAAATTAAAAAGACATGCCTCGTTTTGTGATATCTTGTATAGCTCAAAAACTGCCCATATCATGAGTTAAGAAATTCACTTTATAGCTCATGAAATGAAATTTCCGACGATGTGCCTCCATGTGAAGGAATTTTTCGGAGACTAGTTTCCCCCATTCCAACCGTGAAAGAATTGTCTTACTCGCTTGACCCGACCGGCCCAACGGTATCAAAGTACCTCAGCTCGTCATACAATTGCAGGAGTAATGAGCGAGCGGCCGTTCAAACCGAAAGGAAAGCGATATGAAACGATCCATTATTATGATGTTTTTTGTTTTGGCAGCAGTAGCCACAACTGCAATGGCTGCGGATCCATGGAACGGCACATGGAAGCTAAACCCGGCCAAGTCCAAAGCCCCAGGAGGGCGACTGCCTCATCCAAGCTCCACAAATATAATTGATATCCAAGGTGATACGATGCACCTGATCTCGAACCAGACTGATGCGAACGGGAAACTGGAGCAAGTGGAGTACACTGCGAAACTCGACGGCAAAGAATATCCCGTCAAAGTAACACCGCCACCACCCGGTTCCCAGCAATATATGATCTCGCTAAAACGACTCGATCCGCGTACCAGGGAATTTGTCGAAAATATCGGCAAGTTCACAATTAAAGGACGGGATGTCTTATCTGAGGACGGCAAAAGCTTTGATCGCATCGTAAACAGCAAGGACGCTGAAGGCCGCGATACCAGTGTGATTCAGGTTTTCGAAAAGCAGTAGAGCTGCAATGCCTGAGGCTGTGGCGTTTTTATTGCCTTCTTCACAAGGGTAGTGTACATCTGTTTTTGCTTCTTGCCCGTGCCCTGATGGCTGCCCACAATGTATGTCCAGCTTTCCCTCAACATTACCATAGATTGGTTTTCATTTCTGAAATAAGCAGCTTACCAGCATTGCTGAAGATGGATTTTATCGCAGAGTAAGGCCGCACAGGAGACTTGTTCCGACGGCGAACACTCCGATGAGAAATGCGATTGTCGTTTATGTTGTTATGCTTATGAAAAATTGTCACATGTTTGTGACAAATATCGTGATAGAGTCTTGATTCCAGGCGTATTCTGATCGTATACGGCCGAACGACCGGGCTTTCCGGCAGTATCCGGTTCCTTGCCGTTTACGGCGCAATGGAAGAACATAAATGACCAATCAGATACTTGCGATGTGGTCGTAAATTCAAATGGTTCAGGAAGTACTGATTTGGATTCAACCTATAAATCCTTAATCTCAGGTCTATGATGAAAACTCTCTATTCAATTATGATGCCGGGAATGGTCGTCCTGGCAGTTTTGGCAGTCTTTTCCGCCATGCCCGATGGTGCGGCGGCCGGCGATGCTCCTCGCAGCATCGCGCCCTATTTCACCCCGGCGACATCGTCTCCCAAGGCGCCGGATCAGGATGGCTTCCTCCGGCGCTGGTTGCTTCTCGAGCCGATCAACAAGCCGAATCGCACCAATACGGTGTTTACCGATACCTACGTTCGGAACGCCATGAATACGGAGTACTTACCAAACCAGTTCACCGTCATTCCACGTCATGGAGACAAAGCAACCGTCGCCGATCAGGAACTCACATGGCATGCACTGGATTCCGCAAATTTCAACGTCAAGCTTTTTCGCTTTGCGTATGGCTTGAACAAACCGACTTACGGCGTCCTCTTCTGGGCTGTTACCATCGTCCACAGTCCGCGTGATATTGAGAACGTCCGCATGGCCGTTGGCTCCAACTCGGCGTCCATGTGGTGGCTCAACGGCAAGGAAGCCGTCGGTCTTTTCGGCGACCGGCGCATGGTTATGGATGATAGCGTTTCAAAACGCCTCACGCTCAATAAGGGGCGGAACGTTATTCGCGGCGCCGTCATCAA
>JAFGIY010000196.1 GCA_016929335.1 Acidobacteriota bacterium
CAGGCTGCTATGAATCGGGCCTTCGGCCCTTCACTGGTGCGAACCCTGCCTTTTTATGGGCAGAACCAACAGTGTCAACTGTGGGGTACAGCGAGGGCCGAGCCGGAGGTTTGCTTAAAAGCGAATCACCGGGAAGGAAAGCAGATTGCAGCCCCTGCCAAATAGGCAAAGACGCTGACAGCTGTCAGCTGAAAGCCGACAGCTGAAAGCTGAAGACCGCCAACGCCCGGCGGCCGCGCCAGATCCATCAAAAATATGATTCTTCAAAAAAACCGTAGGAAAATCCAAGTAATTGAATTAGGATGCCGGGCAACCGGCCGAGATCCTGGCGTGGATATTTGCAAATATATTAAAGATATAGACTTGCAAGACGTCCTCAAAAGGCTGGATTTTGGCATGGAACATGCTTTCTAAGAGGAAGTTAGGATACATTATCCAAGCTCCGGCCCTGGATACGAAGTTCAGGTGCTCAAGAGTTATCGCGGACCCTTCCCGCGATGCCAGGGACCTCTTAAGCAGTTGAACAGAAAATCGGGGCTGGGCTTGGTTAGTGAATAGCAAATCCCACACAAGTTTCCACTCCGGGATTTTGCTCCCTTACGGTCTGACGCTCCCCATGAAGATTTATTTTGCTTCGGAGAATATCTGGATGTAGGCGTCCTCTTTCAGCTGGTTGATGTAGCGCTCCAGTTCCGGCCCTCTTTTGCCGGCATAGATCCGGTTCTTGATTTCGTTTTTAACCTGATCCAGCGGGCGTACGGCGGCAACCTTTCGCGAGTCGATGCGGTAGAGGACGAAGCCTTCGGGTTCTTTCTGCGGTTTGGAGCTATCGCCTTCTTTCAATCCTTCGATTGCCTTCAAGGTCAGCGCATTCAGTTTGGACAGGATATAAGTGCCTATATTGCCGCCCGTATTCGCCGTGGCTCCTTTGGAATATTGGCTCGCCAGAGCTGCGAATGATTCTCCCTTCTGCAGACGTCCGTAAATATCGTTCGCCCGTTCTTCCGATTCCCGGTCGGTTGCTTCTTTGATCACAATCGTGCTCAAGGTGACTTCATCCGGAGTTGAAAAGTCTTCCTGATGATCCTTGTAGTACTTTTCGATTTCCGGGGTAAGCAGCGCGATCCGGGAGTCTACAAATTCATAGATCAGATCATTTATGATAATCTGCTTTTTGAACTGCTCGCGGAATTCCCGAAGAGACCGCCCCGCCTGCTCCAGTGCTTTCTCGAGTTCTTCCGTGTCCTCAAAATTGTTTTCTTTGACGACCTGCTGGACTGCAGCTGCGATTTTTTTATCCACATCCGCATTGAATCCCAGCTCCAGACCTTTCTGATAAAGCAGCTTTTCCCGAATCAAGGACTCAAGCGCTTCCTGTTCGGCTTTTTGGACCATCTGTTCCAGCTCTTCCCCGGAATACTTGGTCGCCAGCTCCTGGCGGATTTGGGCTGTTTCCTGATTCAGCTCCGACAGCGTTACGATTTCTTCATTGACCTGAGCCACAATGCGGTCCACGGTCTTGGATGACGCGCTGGAGAACGCAAAGAATACGGCCAGAATGGACCACAGCAGATTTTTCATTGGAATTCCCTTTTATAAATGGCCCCCTTTCAGGCAGAGAGCCCGCAATGCGTAATCATACCGGAAATGCTCCCGCAAGGCAAAATGCCGGCCACGAATTGACACGAATTAATCTCTGTTAATTCGAGGCTCTTATTTCACGCAGGATACCGTCCAGAGTTTCGAAAAGCCTGGACGGCGGCAGATCCGGCACTTCCAGGGTCAGCAAGCCCTGGGGAGAAAAGGATGCCTTCTTATTCCGGGTGACGAGTTTCATGAGTTTTTCCGCGCTGACCTTCGAGTGGTCCACAAAGCGGAAGAAAATCTGGTTCCTGTTCTTCTCAACGGATTGTATCTGCATCGCCAGCGTTTCCTGTCTCAGGCCGGCGTAGCGAAAGAGGTTTTCCACCTGCTCGGGATAGGGGCCGAAACGGTCCACCATTTCCTGCCGCAGCGCGTCCAGTTCTTCGGCGGTTGCCGCCGAGGAGATCCGCTTATACATCCTGAGCCGCTGGCCCGAATCCGCGATGTAAGCTTCGGGGATTCGTATGTCCATATTGAGATTGATGCTGGTTGAGACCTCCTCTTCGGGTTTTTCTCCGCGCAATTCTTCAACCGTATGCTCCAGCAGCTGGCAGTACAGGTCGAATCCGACAGTTTCGATGTGTCCATGCTGTTCTCCGCCGAGAAGATTGCCGGCTCCGCGTATTTCCAGGTCGAGGGCGGCCACGCGGAATCCGGTGCCCAGGTCGCTGAATTCGCGGATTGCGGCCAGCCGCTTGCGGGCGACTTCGGAAAGCGTTTCGTCGGAAGGCACGAGGAGGTAAGCGTAGGCACGGCGGTCACTGCGGCCCACGCGTCCGCGGAGCTGGTACAGCTGGGACAATCCGTACAGATCGGCTCGGTCCACGATCAGCGTGTTTGCTCTGGGGATGTCCAGGCCGTTTTCGATGATTGTGGTTGCCACCAGAATGTCCAGTTCATCCTGAACGAACTTCAGCATGATCTTTTCCAGCTCGCGCTCGTTCATCTGGCCGTGCGCGATGCCCAGCCGGGCCTGCGGAGCCAGCTGCTGCACCTTGGCGGCCACGGTATGTATTGTCTCGACCCGGTTGTGAACAAAGTACACCTGTCCGTTCCGCGCCAGTTCCATCTCTATGGCGGAACGGATCACATCGGGACTGTATTTAAGCACCGAGGTTTGAATGGCGAGCCGGTTCTTGGGTGGAGTCTCGATGGTCGACATGTCCCTGAGGCCGAGCAGTGCCATATTCAGCGTCCTGGGAATGGGTGTGGCCGTCAATGTCAGGACGTCCACGCGGGTCTTCAGGGCTTTGAGCCGTTCTTTGTGTGTGACCCCGAATCTTTGTTCTTCGTCAACGACGACCAGTCCCAGATCCTTAAACGCCACATCTTTGGACAGCAGCCGGTGGGTGCCGACGACGATATCGGTGCGGCCCATTTCCAGGTCCTCGATAACCTGCTTCTGCTCCTTCGGGCTCCGGAAGCGCGAGAGAAGCTGGATGCGCACAGGGAAGGATGTGAAACGCTGCTGCATGGTGTTGTAGTGCTGGAATGCGAGAACCGTTGTGGGCGCCAGCACGGCTACCTGTTTCCCGTCCATGACGGCTTTGAATGCCGCCCGCATCGCTACTTCCGTTTTGCCGTAACCGACGTCGCCGCACAGCAGGCGGTCCATCGGGCGGGACGCCTCCATATCATTCTTGACCGAGGAGAGAGCGTCCACCTGATCGCGGGTCAATTCGAATTCAAAGGCATCCTCGAATTCCCGCTGCCAGGCGGTGTCGGCGGAAAAACTGAATCCGGAGACCATCTGGCGCTGAGCGTACAGCTTCAGGAGCTCTTCCGCCATGTCTCTCATGGATTTCTTTATCCGGGACTTGGTCCTGGCCCAGCTTGTGCCGCCCAGCCTGTCCAGCGAGGGACGCGTCCCTCCCATGCTGCTGTATTTCTGAATCAGGTCCAGCCTCTCGACGGGAACGTACAGCCTGGCATCGTCCTGGTAAGTGAGGAGCACGAATTCCTTCGATCCTTCCTGGAGGCCGATGGTTTTAAGTCCATTAAACAGCCCGATGCCGTGATCGATGTGGACGACATAATCGCCCGGCTTCAGATCGCGAAAATCGGAGATAAAGAGATGTCGCCGGCTGGATTTTGACTTCTTCGGTCCCAGGCCGACATCGGATTCGTCGAAGAGGTCCTGACTGGTCAGAACACGCAGATTCACTGCCGGCAGGTAAAAGCCCGCGTGAAGATTCCCGATGCCCAGGAAAACCACGCCGGCCGGAGGGGATCCCTCCGCTGTTTCCGGTTCGCCCGCGCGGCAAAGATGCGAAGGTATGTCGTATTCCCTCAGAATATCATTCATGCGCTCCGCGCGGCCCAGGTTGGAAAGGATAAAGGCGATGCTTTCGCCGGATTCCCGGAACCTGTTCAGGTCGCCGATCAGTTCGCGGATATTGCCGTGGTACTTGCGGGTGGTCTGCGAAGAGAAATAAATCGGAGAGGAATCCGAATCGGCAATATTTAGCTCCTCCACCTCCAGTCGCGGATGACGATCCAGAAGATTCCGGAATTCATCTGATGTGACATAGATCTGCTCCGGAGAGAGGACGGGCTTATGCGCTTCCACGCGGTCGAGGAACCGTTCGTAATGCTCCGCATGTTGCCTGGCCAGAGTGTTTTCCAGAATTTCACGGTCCAGGGTGATAATCCGGAATCCTTTCAGATAATCGAAAATCGTATTCTCCAGAGGATCGATCGCCGGCAGCAGGAATTCAAATGCGGGGAACATCTCGCCCTGGCGGGCAAGAGCGAGTTCTTCTTCAAGGTGCGGCAGGAAGGGAGCGCTCCACAGGGATGGGACCTTTTCGGCCCATTGGCGAAGCAGATCGCGACGGAAGCAGTACTCCCGCATCGGGATGATCTCGACGGTGCGCACGGTTCCCACGGAACGCTGCGAATCGGGATCAAAATGGCGGATGGATTCGATACGATCGCCGAAGAATTCGAGGCGGACGGGTTTGTCGAGATGCGAAGCAAAGACGTCGAGTATTCCTCCCCGCAGCGAGAACTCCCCGGGATCCGTCACGGGATCGTCTTCAACGAAACCGGACTCGTACAGATACTCGCGTATCATGTCGGGAGACATTTCCTCGCCTTCTTTCAGCATCAGGCAGTAGTTTAGAAACCGTTGCGGTTGATGGAGGCGAACGGCCGCGGAGTGGATAGACAATACCAGTACTTTAGGGCCGTCCTGAAGCAGTTGCCAGATTGCCCCGGCGCGGGCGGCGGAAATATCAGGGTGCGGCGAAAGTCCCCTGTACGGATCCACTTCGAGCGCGGGCAGATGAACAATCTCGATGGGATCCGGGGAAAGCAGTTCGAAATAAAACTGAAGCTCGCCGGCCAGGTTCTGGGCTTCGCTGTTGGAAGGCGCAATCACGGCCGCCGGGCGCTGTTCGGTCAGAATCGCTTTGGCAATTGTGAGGGCTTTGGCTCCGCCTGCCGTTCCGGATACGGTGAGTACACGACTCCCTTCATGAAGGCTCGCCGCCAGCTGTCGCAGGGCGCCGCTCTCCATCGCCGCTTCGAATGTCCGCTTCAGCTGTATCATCCCTGTTGTTCGTGCAATTCGTGGCTGCTTTGCCCGAAGCGCTCCATGACGTTCCGTATTATTTCCGTAGTGGAGGATCCTTCAACCAGAGGCACATTGAGCACGACGCCCCCGGCCCTCTCCACCGTTTCGCGTCCGACAATTTCCGAGATGCCCCAGTCTGCGCCTTTAACGAGGACATCGGGGACGATGGCATCAATGACGCGTCCGGGAGTCGGATCATCGAAAACAAATACAAAATCAACGCACGCCAGAGCGGCAAGCACCTCGGCCCTCTCCGATTCGGGCATGATCGGGCGCGAATTCCCCTTAATTTCCCGTACAGAGCGGTCGCTGTTGATTCCGACGGCCAACGCGTCTCCCAGTGAGCGGGCCTGATTCAAATATCGGACATGACCGACGTGTAAAATATCAAAGCAGCCGTTGGTGAAAACAAGTTTCCTGCCGAGATCCCGAAGGCGGGCCCGTGCTTGAACAATTTCGTCCAGGGATTTGATCTTCTGATGCGACATAACAGTGTTCGAGAATAGCAGATGGAGGCGAAAAATCCAAAAGCAAGCTGCTTATTCGTGTTCTTCCTGACTGTTTTTCTGTTCGGGCCCGATCTGCAGATCTATCTGGATCGGATTTATCCACGAGGTGCGGATTGCGTTGTTTTTGAGTCTCAGGTTGACAAAGAACCTGGCGGATTGGGCCTGTTCTTTAAGCGGAATTGGGTCCGTGGCAACTTCCTTGAGAGATTCGATGAGGGATCGCGGCCCCGTGACAGTCAGGCTTGTGGGATTCTGGGATTTGCCGTACAACTCAAGTCCTTCCGGCAGTTTTCCCTGGAGGGGCACGATAATGGGAATCTCCTTTGAAACCGTCCGTTCGAGCTCCAGCACGACGCGCGTGGGATTTACCTGCAGTATTTCTATGCGGGAGCCTTTGGGAATTCTAACGTTGTCCGGTGTCAGAATAACAATGTGCTCCCCTTCCTGGGCTTTTTGCAGATCGACCACGCAGGTAGGAAGGGGCACATCGAACCATTGAGCAGACAAAGCGGGGCTGCGCATGGTGACCTCAATCGTGGTGAGGCGCTCGCCGACAATTTCCATCTGGCTCGGCACCTGGACCTCCAACGGAATAGTCACCACTCTTTCAGTTCCGGATTCTCCACGGGCGAACAGCCACAGAATCAAAGCCAGAAGCAGTGCAGTTGCTTTGAGATTCCAGTTTTCCAGGATGTATGCCTTTATAAATCGCTTCATACGGATTCCGGATGACGGCCGAGAATTGTTGAAGGAAGCACGTTCGCGCGGCCTTCCACGATGTCATGGAGCGCGACACGAAGACGGTCGCTGTCCAGGTTGCGGGTGATTTTGCCTCCGAGCGCCAGCGATATCGTTCCTGTTTCTTCCGATACAATGACTGCGACCGCATCGGTTTCTTCGGTCACGCCGATAGCAGCCCTGTGCCGCGTTCCCAATTCCTTGCTGAGATACGGATCCAGCGTAAGCGGCAGGAAGCAGCCGGCCGCAAGAACGCGGTTCCGGTGGACGATCACGGCGCCGTCATGCATCGGCGTATTCCGGCTGAAAATGGTTACCAGGAGATCGTAGGTGAGCACGGCGTCCAGAGCAATTCCGCTTTCGACGTAATTCCTCAGCCCGATGTCCCGTTCCAGAACGATTAGTGCGCCGATTCTTTTTGAGGCCAGAGTGGTAGCCGCCAGGATGATTTCCTCAAAGCCTTCCTTGCCGCGACGGCGGGAATGGCTCCAGTAAGAAGTTTTTCCGATATCGGCGAGCGCCCGGCGTATTTCGCTCTGGTACAGCACGATTATGGCAAAGACGATATAAGTCAGAACATTCGACAAAAGCCACTGAACGGAAGCCAGCCGGTAATAGCGTGTCACGACATAAAAGAGCAGGAGCATGACGATACCGAAGGTCATCTGAACGCCCCGCGTGCCTCGCATTAAAAGGAGGAACCGGTAGATGATAAAGGTGACCAGGGCGATATCTATAAAATCGCGGATTGTAAACGATGTGATCTGCAAAAAGCCCAGCATCGAATCCATTCGACAGCTTCACTCTCTCAGGCAGCGCGAAAAAGAAAATCAATGCCGCGGATTGCACGGATTAAAATAATATTAGATCCGTGCAATCCGCGGCGTTTCTGCATTTTTCCTCACTAAGCGTTGACTATGGCATCGGTTACATCCGCAACCTGCCGGATTGCTGCGACATCATGTACGCGAACAATGTGCGCTCCGTATATGATGGAGGCTGCCACGGTGGCGCCTGTTCCCAAGACCAATTCGCCGGCGGCCTTCTTCAGCAGGGCGCCGATAAACGATTTCCGTGATGTTCCCACCAGGACTGGAAATCCGGCAGCCGCCAGCCGGTCCAGATTCCTCAGTATTTCCAGATTTTGAGCTGCCGTCTTTCCGAATCCGATTCCCGGGTCCAATACAATATTCTCCGAGGATACACCAGAATTTTGCGCGCGCGCAACCGCTTCCTTGGCCCAGATGTCGATGTCAGCGAGAATGTCCTTGCTGGGGGCAATCGTCTGCATGTTGCTCGGTTCGCCCCGCATGTGCATCAACACCAAAGCCGCATCCTGCCCGGCTGCCAACGAGCCTATGCCCGGATCTTTCTGCAGGGATGTAATGTCGTTGATTATGGCCGCACCGCATTCCAGCGAGGCTTTGGCCACGGCGAGTTTGGATGTGTCAATGGAGATTGGAATAGGATATTTCCTGCCGGCGGCCAGCGCCTCCAGTATGGGCATCACCCGCCGCAACTCTTCTTCGGCGCTGATTCTTTGCGAACCGGGGCGGGTGGATTCGCCGCCGATATCCAGTATGTCCGCTCCTTCCTCGGCGATCTGCCATGCCCGATCGATGGCTTCCTGCGGCGCATAATAGCGTCCCTTATCCGAAAAGGAATCGGGCGTTGCGTTGAGGATCCCCATCACAAGGGTTCTCTCGCCCAGATTCAGAGTCCAGTCCCTTGCGCGGAGAGTAAATTTCCTTCTCGAATTGGATGCGCTCATAGCAAAACGATAGCTGCGAATCACACAAATGTCATCCGAAGAATTTTGTGCAATTCGTGGCTGCTTTTCAGTAGACCTATGCCGTTGCAGGCTTGCCCTTAGGATTGATCAGCTGCGGCAGCGGCGTAGAACCGGCCGGTTTTTCCTTTGCCGGTTCGCCCTCGGAATCCGTATCGGAAGAAGCCGCTATCCTGGGTTTCAGAGGCCGGCCTTTGATGATCGCCTCGATTTCCACGCTGTCCAGGGTTTCATATTCCAGAAGAGCGTCCGCCAACCGGATCAGGCTGTCGCGGTTTTCTTCCAGAGTTTTGCTTGCCCGGTTGTAGCCCTCTTCCACGATCCTTTTGACTTCCTGATCGATTCGAATGGCGGTATCTTCGCTGTAATCCCGGTGCTGCGCAATTTCTCTGCCGAGGAAAATCTGTTCTTCTTTTTTCCCGAAGGTCAGCGGGCCCATTACCGGGCTCATTCCCCACTCGGTGACCATCTTGCGCGCCCGCTCCGTGGCAACCTCGATATCGTTGGCTGCGCCGGTTGTTTCGAGATCCAAAAACATTTTTTCCGCGCAGCGGCCGCCCATCAGGATGGCAATCTGGCCTTCGACAAATTCTTTCGTGTAGTTGTGCTTGTCTGTTTCCGGAAGCTGCTGGGTCAGTCCCAATGCCATTCCTCTTGGGATGATGGTGACTTTATGAAGCGGATCGCTTCCGGGGACCATGAAGGCTACCAGCGCGTGTCCGGCTTCATGATAGGCCGTAACCTTTTTGTCGCTTTCGGTAATCACCATGGATTTACGTTCTTTGCCCATCAGAACCTTGTCTTTGGCCCCCTCGAAGTCGCTCATCGCCACAACTTTCCGGTTATACCTGGCTGCGTTGAGCGCGGCTTCATTCACAAGGTTTGCCAGCGCAGCTCCGGAGAAACCCGGAGTGCCGCGGGCGATCACTGAAACATTGACGTCATCCGAGAGCGGTATTTTGCGCGTGTGGACTTTTAGGATGCCCTCCCTCCCGCGTATATCCGGCAACGGCACTACCACCTGCCTGTCGAACCGGCCCGGTCTCAGAAGCGCCGGATCCAGCACATCCGGACGGTTGCTGGCGGCAATCAGAATGACTCCGTCATTGGACTCGAAGCCATCCATTTCAACCAGCAGCTGGTTCAGGGTCTGCTCTCTTTCATCGTGGCCGCCGCCCAGTCCGGCGCCTCGATGGCGTCCTACGGCATCAATTTCATCGATGAAAATAATGCAGGGAGCATTCTTTTTGCCTTGTTCGAACAGGTCCCGCACTCTGCTGGCTCCGACTCCGACAAACATTTCCACAAAATCGGATCCGCTGATGGAGAAAAACGGTACATTTGCTTCACCCGCGATGGCGCGCGCGAGAAGAGTCTTGCCGGTGCCCGGAGGTCCCATAAGGAGGACGCCCTTAGGAATACGGCCTCCCAGCTTCTGAAATTTTTGAGGTTCTTTGAGGAATTCGATAATTTCGGTCAGTTCCTCTTTGGCTTCTTCGACGCCTGCCACATCCTTGAAGGTAACCTTTTTCTGCTGGCTTGACAGGAGCCGTGCCCGGCTCTTGCCGAATGACAGAGCTTTGTTTCCTCCGCTCTGCATCTGCCGGATCATGAAAATCCAGAAGGCGAAAAGCAGTATGAAGGGAAGCCATGATGACAGAAAGACATACATGAGGGAGGAATTGGATGATTTTTCGAATTTTATGGAAACGCCATTCTGCCGCAGATCCTTGGACAGATCACCGACCGCTTCAGCGGATATGGTGGTTTTAAACTTCTTGCCGTTGGTATCTTCTCCCTCGAGGTCTTCTCCCATGATTTTGACGGACTTGATCTTCTTGGCCGTCATGTCCTGGTAGAAGGCGCTGAAATCCTTCTCTTCAATATTGACGTCGCGGATGTTGTAAAACAGCTGCCATAGCAGTACCAACGACACCGCTACTGCCAGCCATACCAGGATGTTCTTCATATTGGTGCTCAAAACATAAACCTCCACTCAGGACTTCGCAGCCACTGCCTCCTTCATCGGCTCAGATCGGGAGTGTCCTTACGAAGTCCACAAATGCAATTATAGCAGAGCCATCGGCGGGTTTCCTAGTAACTCTGAAACCCTGCCACAATATAAGACCCCATAGCCGTTATGCAGGTTTCAAAACTTAAAATTCTTTTTTTTCTTTATCTGCATCCGGAATCACTTCCAGGAGGATGCATTTTCGTGATCCGGGCCTGGCTTCGTAGCGGCGCGCCGGCCGGAAACCCGGAATCCAGATAACATCCTTTCCTGCGGCAACCATTGGCAATGCAGCGCGTTGCCGGGAAGGAACTTTGCCCGTAATCAGCAGCTTCTTGACTTTGCGATGTCTTGGGCCGCCGTACCTGTCTCCCGGTTCTCTGGAACGGATAGTGAGAAACCGGGGCAGCGTGGATGAATCGATATATGCCTGCCGGGAGCGGTTGTCTTTCATGGCTTTCGCATTAGGCGCGCTGCATTCTATTGAGCGGAAAGCCGATCCGGTTTCCGGGACACGGCATTCACCCGGCAGATCAAGCCTATATATAAATGATGGCGCCGGCTGAGTCTTCTGCCCGGTCAACAGCAGCGTATCAAACTGCCTGAATGCCGTCTTCCCCTGAGGCAGCCGGATCTGGTCCCCGCTGCAGTCCGCCCGGCAAATGGACAATACACTCTCAATATTCCTGAACGTTATTCCGCGGAGGGATCCCATGCATTCCTTTAGAGCTCGTCGGACCACATGCTTCTGCAGCACGGGATGGAGTTCGGCAAAACCTTTCAGATGTATTAACAGATTTTCCCCGTTCTTGACGCAGGCTTCTTCGAAAATCCGGTTTGCCTCCGACTCGATGAAATCCCATGCTTCGCGGGCTAATGAAGCTTCCCGCGCAAGGGTGGAGATCAGCTGCGGATTGAAGTGTTTCGTGAGATAGGGCAGCAATTCTCCGCGGATTTTGTTCCTGGAATACTGAAGATTTTTATTCGTGGAATCCTCAACATAGCTTGCCTGCTTTTGCGTCAGATATTTGAGGATGGAATCTCTGCCGCATTCCAGCAGGGGCCGGATCACCAGCCCATCGAGGACAGGATGTATGGCGGAGAGTCCTTCGATCCCGCTTCCGCGGATAAAACGGAAAAGAACCGTTTCGGCCTGGTCGTTCAGCGTATGGCCGACCGCGATCTTCTGAGCACCGATCTTTTGTGCAGTGCGCCGGAGAAAATCGTAACGCAATTGACGGGCGAGCTCTTCCAGGTTTTCCTTATTTGCCGCCGCTTTTTGTTTGACTTCAATCCTTTCCGAAAAAAAGGGAAGCTTCAGATCTGCACTGATGCGGCGGACAAATTCCTCGTCGGCGTCCCCCTCCGGTCCACGGATGCGGTGGTTCAGGTGGGCGACAGAGAGCGAAAGGCCGAGCTTTGGGGCGAGCTTTTGGAGGCAGTACAACAGGGCGATGGAATCCGCTCCTCCGGACACGGCTGCAAGAACGTGTTCGCCGGGCAGAAGCATGTCGAATTTTTGAATGGTCTTCCGCACCTGCATTTCAAGGGGATGGAGTTTGATTGATCGCGGTTTAGCGGGCATTTATCCACTTTTACCATAAATCCATCTCAACTAACATCTCAATAACCTGCGGCTTTACTCCTCATGTGGGCCGCGGCTTCAGCCGCGACAGGTTCGTGAAAATAGAAGGTCAGGCATAGATATTATGCATGCATAGGATTAACTGCGTGTCGCGGCTGAAGCCGCGACCCACATGTTTGGGCGATACTGTGTTATAATTCTGCACTTTCTCAGGCTTTCCGCGCCTTTTTCAGAGAAAAGGAGATGGACATGACCTTCCCGACTACTCGCCCAAGACGGCTTCGCATGAATGAGATTGTTCGAGATATGGTGCGCGAAACCCGTCTCTCGCCCGAGCAGTTTGTCTACCCCATGTTTGTCTGTCCGGGCGAAGGATTGAAAAGAGAGATATCGTCGATGCCCGGCAATTATCACTGGTCGGTTGATATGCTGGTCGAGGAAGTTCGCTCCGTGAAATCTCTGGGAATCGGCGGGATCATGCTTTTCGGCATTCCCGAGAAAAAGGACGACCGCGCCGGCGGTGCCTATGATGATCATGGGATCGTGCAGGAAGCCGTGCGTGCGCTGAAGAGAGAAGTCCCCGGCATTCTGGTGATTACGGATGTCTGCCTGTGCGAATATACCGCGAACGGGCATTGCGGCCTTGTTTCAGGTGAAGAAATTCTGAACGACGAGAGCCTGGAGCTGATTGCTATGACGGCCCTTTCGCAAGCCAAAGCCGGAGCGGACATCGTAGCGCCTTCCGACATGATGGATGGAAGAGTCGGGGCAATTCGGAAGCTTCTGGACGCAAACCATTATCAGAATATTCCGATCCTCTCCTATGCGGTGAAATACGCATCCGGTTTCTATGGGCCGTTTCGCGAAGCGGCCGACTCCGCTCCGGCCTTTGGCGACCGGCGCAGTCATCAAATGGATCCTGCAAATGCTCTGGAGGCTCTGCGGGAAGTCGAACTTGATATTGAAGAAGGCGCGGACATATTGATGGTAAAACCTGCGGGTCCTTATCTGGATATCATTCGAATGCTGAAGGACCGCTATCCGCACCCGCTGGCTGCATATCAGGTAAGCGGGGAATATTCCGCACTGATGGCGGCAGGACAGATGGGATGGCTGGATTTGCCGCGAACCATGATGGAGTCCCTGATCGGAATCCGTCGCGCAGGCGCCGACATCATCCTTACATACTTCGCAAAAGAGGCCGCAAAACTGTTGAGGTGAACTCGAAGTTCTATCGGCATTAATCGGCAGGCAGGACGGGAACAGAATATGCAGCCGTGATTCCGCCTCCTGATGGGAGTCAATCCAGTGAATCGACGATCGAAAGTCTTATTTGCACGCGCCCAGAAGCTTATTCCCGGTGGAGTAAACAGCCCGGTCCGCGCGTTCCGGAGTGTCGGCGGGAATCCCCGCTTTATAAGGTCGGGGAAAGGAAGCCATGTTGTGGATGTTGACGGCGAGTCTTACATCGACTATCTCGGATCCTGGGGGCCGCTTATTCTCGGCCACTCTCCCGCACCGGTACAGGCTGCACTGAAGAGTCAGATCTCGCTGGGGACCAGTTTTGGAGCTTCAACCGAAAACGAAGTGGTGCTGGCGGAAATGATTACCAATGCGATCCCGTCGATTGAAAGGGTACGGCTGGTCAATTCCGGCACCGAAGCCACGATGAGCGCTATTCGGCTTGCCCGTGCATTTACCAATCGCACCAAAATCATCAAATTCGACGGATGCTATCACGGACATGTGGACAGCCTGCTGGTAAAGGCGGGCTCCGGTGTGGCGACGCTGGGCTTGCCCGACAGCCCGGGTGTCCAGCCGGCGGAGTGCGGTGCCACAATTTCCATTCCCTACAATGATGCCGAAACAGTCCAACAGGTGCTCGAGCTGAATCGAGCCGAGATTGCCGCCATTATTGTTGAGCCGGTTGCGGGGAATATGGGAACTGTTCTGCCTGCAAAGGGATTCCTGCAGCGGTTGCGCAAGCTCTCGCGCGAGCATGGAGTTCTGCTGATTTTCGACGAGGTGATTACCGGATTCCGGCTGTCCTATGGAGGAGCTCAAGAGGTGTTGAACGTCAAGCCCGACCTGACATGTCTTGGAAAGATCATCGGAGGCGGGCTCCCCGTGGGCGCCTATGGCGGCCACCACGAGATCATGAAGTGGGTAGCTCCGGAAGGACCGGTGTATCAGGCCGGGACGCTTTCCGGTAATCCACTGGCTGTGGCCGCCGGGATCGCCACCTTGAAGACTCTGAAGAAGCCGGGAACGTACGCGAAGATCGAGCGCATGGCGGTGGAGCTGGCCACAGGGCTGCTGATAGCCGCCGAACGGGCCGGCATCCCGGTGCAGATCAACAATATCGGCTCGATGTTTACGGTCTTCTTTGCATCATCGCCGGTAACCGATTTCCAGAAAGCGAAGACCAGTGATACGGATCGATACGCAAAGTTTTTCAATGCGATGCTGGAAAGAGGCGTTTACTTTCCTCCTTCGCAGTTCGAGACCTGTTTCGTGTCTCTGGCGCACACGCATAACGACATCAAATCCACCATTCAGGCTGCGCGGGAGGCATTCAAAGCCGCCGCTTCCTGAAATGGATGACGCTCATATCTCCGGGTTATGTCTTGCTGTCCTGTTTTGTCCCCGCATTGGATGCGCGCACGCGCACCGAGACGATCCTGAATCCCTCGATTTTCTCCATTGTGAAGGTCAGGCTCTCGTACTGCACCGTTTCGCCTCCCATGAGAAGGCGCCCGGTCAGCGCTTCGAGGAAGCCAGCCAGAGTTGAATATTCGGGAGCTTCGGGCAGTTTCTCATCAAAAAAGCGATTGAAATCCTTGACGGGAAGTTTTCCCGCAACGGAATAAAGATTGGGTCCCAGCTCGCGGATATCTTCGATTTCGGTGTCGTGTTCATCCCGGATCTCTCCGACGATCTCTTCCAGCAGGTCCTCCAGCGTGACAATCCCCTCAATGCCGCCGAACTCATCCACGACAATGGCCATATGCAGATGCATGGATTGCATACGGCGCAGCACAAAATCCAGCGGTGCGGTATCGGGAACGAAATGGGCCGGGCGAAGCAGGGTTTTTAGATTGATTTCCTCGTTTTTGTGGATGTACTGCAGAAGGTCTTTGACGTTCAGGATGCCGATCGGATTGTCAAAAATCTGCCGGTAGACCGGGATTCGGGAATAATTGGTCTTATTCACCACATCCAGGATCTTCTGTATATCATCGTTGATCTCTACGGCAGTCACTTCCACTCGCGGAATCATCACCTCGCGGATCTGTGTAGCGCCGATTTCAAAGATATTGTGAAGCAGCTCTTTCTTTGCTGACGGCATGCTCGCTTCACTGGAGCCGGCAATCATTGCCTTGATTTCTTCTTCACTCAGGCCGTGGGCGAAGGGGCTGGCTTTGGGATCCAGTCCTGTGAGAGAAACGATGTGATTGGCTGTCCAGGCGGCCAGTCTGGCCAGTGGAAACAGGATCCGGATGGTAATCCGGATAGGTAAAAGGAGGATGCGGGATACCTGTTCCGGGTAAGCGGCTGCGATGATTTTGGGGGTCAGCTCGCAGAAGATGAGAATAACAATTGAAAAAAGGACGGACCCGGCGAGGCTGAAAATCTCGACATACTCGCCTGCTATATTGGATGCGATGACATAGGTAACGATGCCGGCGGCGGCAATTTCCGCCACGGTGACCCCGAAAAGGATGACTCCGAGAATGCGGTCGGGATTGGAGACAATCTCCTTGATCGCTTCCGCTTCCCTGTCTCCGGCTTCGGCCTGGTATCTCAGCCGGAGACGGTTTACGGCCATATAGGCGGTCTCGGCGGCGGAAAAAAACACCGCGAGGACCATGAAGAAGGCCAGGAGAACGAAATAAAGCAGCAGGGGAGACAAGGCTAGGCAGTGGTCTTCACCGAGCGTGAATATGCCTCGGAGAGCAGACGGTCTATTTGGTCTTCGACTGACTTCTCATTCAACCCACGGACGGTTGCTACTTCGCTGATAATAAGCTGTTTAGCGCGATCCAACATTCGCTTTTCGCGGAACGAAAGGCTTTTTCTGTAGCTAAGGTATACTAGATTCTTGAGCACTTCTGCTACCTGGAAGATGGAACCGGTGCGCATTTTTTCGGAATGATCCTTATAGCGGCCCTTCCAGTCGGCCTCGGGTTCGAAGAAATCCTCCTTGAGGAGCTTGAAGAGTCCATCCACGTCGGATTTTTTTATTATTCGGCGCAAACCGACGCTTTTAACATTGGCGGTAGGGACCATGACAACGGATGCGTTGGAATGGATCCGAAGCATATAAAATTGCTCCGGGGTGCCATTGACGGATCGGCTGCTGACCTCCTCGATAATACCGACGCCATGATTGGGATAGACGACCTTTTCTCCTATACGAAAATCCATAATTCCTCCGGGAACGAAGTATTATAACAGAAACGGCGGGGATGATCAAAGAAACCCTCCCCGTTGACTCGGGGGGAGGGGATAAGCTACTATTTGCGACCGCATCAAGTGAAGCACTCAGAAGCGCCGAAGTGGCGGAATTGGCAGACGCACGGGACTCAAAATCCCGCGCTCCTCGCGAGCATGAGGGTTCAAGTCCCTCCTTCGGCACCATTCCTTACAACTATTTAGCGCCATTCTGCTGTTTCCCAAAAGCCTGCTCTCACCAGCCATTTTCTTCGTCCTTTCTTCGAACTGACCTTTTCCTTACATTTTTCTTCCCGGGAAATTGATCACTACATTCCTCCACATCGTGCGGCCATTTATTGCGCAGTGGTCCGCGAAAATAGGCTCTATAAAAGAGGCGGACGGATTTTTTCTGGACGGCGGGCCTTGAGTTACGGCAGAAATAAAGGCTTTTTTAACTTTTGCCGCGGCAGGAATAGTGATATTTATTGCTGCCGTATGCGTTATCTCGGGAAAAGGCTGCTGCTCGACCTTCGTGAGAAGGCGGTGCTTTTCAGCGGGCCGCGTCAGGTCGGCAAAACTTACTTGGCAAAAGAATTAGCCGGCGCGGACGGCGTTTATCTCAACAGCGATGTTCGGACGGATGCTAAGATTATAAACAGCATCGCATGACCCCGCACAACACCGATTGTCGTGCTCGACGAACTGCATAAGCTTGCTTCAAACTCTTCGGCACCCCCCGATTCGACTGATTATCGGCAGACTTCCACAAGGAGCACACCTGCAGTCCGGGAAATCCCGAGCCGCCTATCTTTTGAGCCTCCACTCCCTTCTGTGCTATGATCGCGGCCATCCAATATCCTGAAAGGGCTTCATGAATCAAAGTGAGGAAAGACTCCTCAGTCGTAAAACTTTCCGCAGTGAAAAAGAGACTCTCCTTGATCCATTATTCGAGGTGATCCGCAAATGACATCCAGAACGGAAATTGCAAAATACCGGAAAGAAAATCTGCTTCTAAAAAAGCAGATCGAGAAACGTACAGGCAAAACCGTCGAGCAGCTTTACAAGGAAAGAGCCAGTCGTATCAGGGACGTAATCGAATTAAGAGTGCCGGACCGCGTTCCTTTTTCAATCATTGTCGAGCCGCATGCCTATTCCGGGATTCCCAATTCGGCCGCCTATTACGATCCTATCACCCTTAAGCGAACGATGCGAAAAATGGCCTTAGACCTGGAACCCGATACCGCTGAGGCAGGATTCCCATCCTGCGGTGACGCGATGACCGAACTGGATATCCGGAACTTCGTGTGGCCCGGCGGACCGAAACCGCCGGATTATGAATTCCAGTTCCTCGAAGGGGAATACATGAAGGCGGATGAGTACGATATGTTCCTGAATGACCCTTCGGGTTTTATGATCCGCCGCTATCTTCCCCGCGTATACGGGGCTTTGACGCCTTTAGCCAAACTGCCGCCACTGGACAGCATGTTCATGGGGCTCGAAGGCCTGACGCCGCTCTTTGCCGGGCCGGAGTTCCGGAAAATGGCCAGACACCTGGCCAGAGCCGGGAGACAGATGGAAAAGTTTCGTAAGATCGTCGGAGACGCCTATGAAGAGCTGGCCCAGCTGGGCTTTCCTCCGTTCGCCCGGTTCGCTCCCGGCGGCGTGGGTGGAGCGCCCTTTGATATCCTCACGAGCTTCCTGCGCGGGATGAAAGGTTCGATGCTCGACATGTACCGCCGGCCCGACAAGCTAATCCGGGCCTGCGAGGCGATACTGGAAAGGCGCATCGCCAATGCCATTCCGGCCGACCCTGCGGAAAAAGACTACCCGCCGAGAGTAGGCATGCCGCTCTGGAGGGGTGATCTGGTATTCATGTCCGAAGCCCAATTCAAAAGATTTTATTGGCCCGGACTGAAAAAATCTCTGCAGGTCCACGTAGACCTGGGCTACGTGCCGGTGCCGTTCTTCGAAGCCAAATTTGGCGACAGACTGGAATGCCTCCTGGAACTGCCTAAAGGGAAAATATTGGCTTCAATAGAAGCGGTGGATGCCGTGCGGGCAAAGGAGATACTGGGAGGCCATACCGGATTGATGGTCCGGGTTCCGAATTCGAGCAAACTGTGGTCGCTCGGCCAATTGGAATCTTTCGTTAAAGACCTCATCGACAAATGCGGCAAGAATGGCGGCCTGATCATCTTCATCAAGATGCCGGACAAAGCGCGAATTGAGGACATGCAGGCTATGATGCAATCTCTTAAAGAGTATGGCCGGTATTAACCCGGCACAGTCCGGATTGGAGGGCGAAGGACCAACACCATTCGATTTTTGGGATTTCTATTTATCAACGGCAAAGCGCGCTATAAAAAACATCTGCCGGAAATCCCTGCTGTCGACCATGTGGAAACCTGATTTGGTAATCTCCTCGATAACCGTTTTGCTGTCCGCGCGAACGTGATTTGATTTGTCTTTAAAATCCAGGATCACAAATTTCCCGTTTGGGCGAAGGGCGTTGCGTATTGAATCCATCATTTTAAATGGATATTCGAAATGATGGTACGTATCGCATGTAAACACGACATCCACCGAAGAAGGCTCCAAATTGCACGAAGTGGCGGACCCGAGGACGCATCGGACATTTTTAATATCCTTTTCCCTGCATGTCGCCTCAATATGATCGAGAAACTCCTGAACGATATCCACTGCATAGACTTTGCCCGCAGGCGATACTTTTTCTGAAAAAAGACGCACATGGACGCCGCTGCCCGCTCCGATATCCGCAACATGCATTCCCGGTTTAAGCTCGCAAGCGTCCAGTATTTCTTTCTGTTGATTGAGATCGCGATTAGTAAAATCAAATTGCTTTATAGACAGTCCCGGTTGCCGCTTGAAGCTCTCGTTGATGCCGGGCGCCAGGCTCTCATCCTGCGTCCACGCGCAGATAGCTAGAACAAATAAACAGGTCAGGCTTAATAAAGCGCTCTTTCGTGTCAGGCTGGATAGGCACTTACTCACAATTTTCCTCCGCGCAGCAAATTCGATAGAAATTAGGGCTTCCTGCCGGATTAGCTGTTTATTGCATTATCAGGATTCGCGCGCAGGCGATTAAGACATAAACAGCACTCTGCATCAAGCGGCAATTAGACATCAAGGACAAAGCCTGTAAGCCGTCAGCTTTCAGCCGTCGGCTTTCAGCTGTGTCGACGCGGCTTTTTTTCAATAGCCTGGGCGATCCGGAATGCCGACTCGTTGGCCAGTTTGGTTCCTGCGGCGTGTGTTCCTCTCACGCTGTTTCCCCCACCAGGCCGCCGCATTTGCATCATCGCTCCCGCTGTACCTGTAACCTTCGCTCTGTTCAAATGATAGCGCTCGGGAAAACCTTCTTCATCAGCCTGAATATGTTAAGCGACAGCCAGAGTCGAGCTTCATAATCTCTGGGATTTGCCGGTTTGGTGCTTTCCAGCTTCCACAAGCCGTCTTTTTCCTGGTTTTCCAGGAACCAGTTGAGCCCTTTCATAATATCGGGGTCGTCATTAGAAAAGCCGAGGATAGAAAGAGAATTTAGGGATGTTAAGAGGTTGGGCCACCAGAAAGCGAACCGCGTCCAATATTTGGGAGACTGGTAAGAAGTGTAAGCGTCCCTATGAAAGAACCTGGACTTCAATAACGCTCCGGCGGCTTTGGCTTCGTCCGACCGGCGGTATTTGGAATGGGCGGCAAAGCTCCGTAAAACCATATCCGTTGCCATATGGGAAAATGGCTGCGACCTGTCCGGCTCAAGCGGTTCCATGAAGGTGGAAGTCAGCTTAATCCACGTTTTTCGATCGAGGCTGTGGGTTAAGAGAGGAACGGTCCATCCGCCGTCATTCTGGCGCATGGAGAGAAGCCACTGAAAAGCTTTTTCTATGTGGGGATCACCTTCATAGCCGGCCTGGATCAGCAACGATATCACATAACCGGTGTAATAAGGGGCATACTGGTTGCCTATAAAACCCCGGATATCGCCTTTTGGGGTCTGGAAAGCAAAAAGAAATCCGGCGGCTTTGGGGATAGATGGGTGGTTTTTAGTAAACCCGTATCTTTCAACAAGAATACGGAAGTTTTTAAAAGTCTCTACAAGCGAATAATGGTTTGGGGGATATATGTCAGGGTCTTTGGCCGATTTTATCCATGAGCCGTCCGGCTGCTGTTTGCGGAGTATCTTTTGCGGTTCCGTAAGCTCCCAGACGGCGTTTATGGGACCGACTTTTTCATTGAGGAGATCGCGGCGCGCGAAATAAGCGATAGCTCTATTCGGAGAGGATAAAAGCGTAGAAAGGGAATTATATTTTAGCCGTCGAAACCAATCAGCCATGCATTTCTCGTATATCTTTCAATATCCTATTGGACACGCTATTCCTCTGCGTGCGGAAATGCCATCCCATTTCAGCCGTTTTGAGCCTGACAGGCTTTATTTTGCTGAGACTCCGTCCGTGCGCGCGGCTGTCCTGGATGAAAGAGCTCTGGATCCGAGTTCCGGCAGCAGCAATGCCGGAATAATTATCAGCGCGTAGCACAGCGCCGTCAGGCCGAAAAAGGTCGCAGAATCCGGGCTTGTCAGGCGGGTGATTACGAAACTTGGGATTGCGATCCCGCCGAGCACCTGCAATGTGGTAATGATCCCGCCGGCGCTGCCTGCATACGTACGACCGATTTCAGGCAACAGCATAGGAAGAGAGAGCATCAGCGGCAGAATAGCGCTCATAAGGAAGCCGGCCACGATCAAGGCAATGATAATCGGCAGGCCAACCGGCAGTTGCCATGCCCAAAAGACGCCTGCTGCACCCAGCAGACTGATGATGACCAGGTATGGTTTCATAACGCCCATTCGCTTGCAGATTAGCGGACCCAGGAAGGACCCGAAAATGCCTCCGAGGTTCGGCAGAGAACCATAAAGCGCGGCCGGTTTCGGATCGATGCCCCTTAGATTGCGCAGCAGTTCAGGGAGAAATCCGGTGAAGGCCATCATGGCGCCCATGACAAACAACGCGCAGAGACCGGCCAGCCAGATACTGCGGCTCCGGGCTGCCTCGCCGAGATAGCGGATTACGGGCAATACCGGTAGATCCGGCGCCCCTGCCGGCTTATTCTTAGCGAAGATTAACCATAGTATGAGTATGACCAGGCAGACGATGCCCGAAAATATAAAGGCGCTTGCTTCTGAGGGAAAGAGCGGCGTTGTGGCTGTTCCCGCAAATCCCGCGAGCATGGGACTGACCATAAAGGCGCCGGTGAGCGTACCCATCTGTTCCGGGGGGAACCATGCGCCGAACAGCTTGGCCAGGTTGGCTAACAGCAGGCCCGAAGCCAGGCCGGCCAGGACCGTCAGCAGAAAAAACGGCCAGAACGATGTAACCGCATAGCGGAAGGTGCAGCCGATCACGGCGAAGATGAGGCCCACAGTAACGACATTTTTCACGCCGTATCGATCGCCCAGAGTACCGCCTATGAGGCAGATAAACAGGGAGCCGGTTAATGGACCGCCTATAAGCAAGGCAAAGTCGGACGGAGTAATGTTGAGAGCCGGTATGAGCTTATATGCCAGAGGCGGGAGCTGGAACTGGGCGTAGCTGCCGATAAATCCTGCCAGCATGGAGATGGCAAGGATTACCCATCGGTAAGGTAACAGAGCCTGCACTTCGTTGCTTTTCATATTTTAACATCCCCTTTGATATCGGATTTGGAGGTTGAGCCGCACCACCTCATTTCCGATCGGCTTCATTCGCGGACCAATCCGAAGAACCTAACCGATCCGGCTCCTATAGAGAGCCGGACAAAGCATTGATACTCAAATCCCTGAAGTGAGTCCATTGTAACCGAATTGGATTATTCTAGATAGCCGAGATTGGGGTTAGTTCTGATTGACACTTTCCCGGGCAATCGAGGATTCATATAAGAGAGGGCGGGACGATAATTGGCGTGTCCCGGGATGGCAATTCCTTAAAACCAGAAAAAGGCCCCTGCAAAACGATTTTAAGGCCCAAATCAGTGGAGATTTTTCATGTATCTGTATGAAATAAGGAACTTTGTTTCGGTCCGACCCCGATATGATCCTATTTCTTGTCTTCCGATAGGATGGAATACTTTGAGACAACCTCTGTCAGCCGGCAATAGTGCCATCGCGGATCAGCCGGAGTCCATGTCCCGTCGGTATAGCCGATACAGCTGTCCGGTTTGGCGAGAGGCTTTTCTTCCAGCGGATCGTCGACCAGATTGTAGAATGTGCAATTGCTCGGGCTATCGATACAGACAACCTTGTGGGTAGCATTCTGAGCCCCAACCCACCGGGTGCCGCCTGTCATAAGGTTTTTGTTTTCATTCAGTATGTAGCCCGTATTCGGGTCGCGTACGCTCCTGGCCTTGTCAAAGAGAATCGGGGACATGGATACGGCATCCAGCGGTACGGTTCCGGTTCCGTCACTATCGGCAACTTGCTTCGGCGGATCGAGTCTCGCCAGCTGCAGGATCGTTGCGAACAGGTCTGCTACGTGAATGGATCCGCTGCTCTGAGTATTGGCCGCTATTTTGGGTCCCCTGATGATCATGGGCACCAGGGCGCCGCTTTCATAAGCTGTCCCTTTTCCGCGGCCCTGCCTGGTTATATACATGTTGTCGATGAAGTTCAGATTGGGCCTGCCATACATAGGCGTGCCGTTGTCGCCGATGAAGATGACATAGGTATTGGAATCCATGGCGTCGACCGCATTCAGCAGTTTGCCTAACGTTGTGTCCAGGGAATTGGTCATCGCCCGATTGAGGGCTTCGCCGCTGCAGGACCCTGCGTCGTTCGATCCAAAGGTGCCTCCGCATCCCTTCATCTCTTTATAGCTCACGGCATCGAGCGTGTCGGCATTCGGCACACACATGGCGCTCGGCTTCTGAATGATTGTGGTGTGCGCCAGGTTGAATGCAAGCCAGACAAACCACGGCTTATCAGGATTTTCTTTTTCCCGGGTTGTGATCCACTCGATTGTATCGGCGACTTTGACTACCGGCGCATAATTCGTCGCAGCTATGCCGGGAAGCGATTTCTTCGGCATGGGTTCGGTACGCCATTGATCCGCGGGAGTGTCCGCATCCTGCACCTGATAGTCATAGTCCCAGTATGAGCGGATGGCGGCATGCATGTTTCCCTTGAAAAGGTCAAATCCCGCCTGCTTTGGTTTCATGCCGGGATAATCCGCAGGCTTGCCGGGCAGCCCGGCCATATGCCATTTGCCGAAAACGGCGGTGCTGTAACCGGCTTCGTCTTTAAGCATCCGGACGAAGCTGGTATGTTTCGTGGACAGTGCATCTGCGTAAGTGGCAACTTTGGTCTTCGCTGCATACAGACCGGTAAGGATTGTCGCGCGCGTCGGTGAGCAGAATGGGTGCGCCCAGACGTTCGTGAATCTCATGCCCTGCCTGGCAAGCTTATCCAATACAGGAGTGGATGCCGGTTTGCCTTCAATTTGACGATATTCGGCATGTTTATGGCCCGAAGGTCCGTATTTCTTGACCAGATCATTAATCAGGCCCGGGTATGCATCCGTCAACACATCTATACCGATATCATCGGCAATGACGAGCAGGATATTGGGGCGACGGGATGCGCCGGTGTCATTGCTCCCATCTTTCGCGGCAGATGGATACGCCCCGAGAAAAATCCCCAGCAACATTACAATCGCATGTGTCCCCAATTTCATAGGATTTGCCCCCCTTCTCGTGTCAAATATTCATTTTGGGTTATTCTATGCTGCGGTCGGATCTTTATCTACGATTTTATTGGTTTCCTGCGGGATGCATGCATGATTAAATTATCGGGAGGCGGGAATCGCGCACAATGGATGGATGTACAGTATTCGCATTAGAGGTCGGACCGGATCAGCTTCATATTACTGTCAGGATCGACAGGAATAGCAAATCGGCTAATGCAACTGCAGAAAATATTTGTGCGGAAGCAGCATCGGTTCTGGATTCTTATGGAATGCGAATGCTGAATGAACGGGTTTTCGGTACACTCGACTTCCATGAAACCTACGCGCGTATTCGGGAGCGCTTCCCGGATATGGCGCAGAAGCCGTTTTCTTATATTCAGGGGGCGCCGGTCCACGGCGATGGTTTAAGCGGCGTGCAGATTCATGCCGTCAAACCGGTCTCCGATGAAAATCCCCGCATTCTCTATGATGGGGGACGTCCCTGCGGATCCGTCTGGAAGCGAGAAGATGCGACCTATGTCCATATTGCCGGAATTCATGGGCTTCAGAGCGGGAGCCGGAGCAGGCTTGATCAGGCTGCTTCGATGTTTGAGGCCATGAATCGGCTGTTGGCTTCCCAGTCCGCTGATTTCCGCAACGTCGTGCGCACATGGATTTACCTGGACGACGTCCTCGAATGGTATGATGTGTTCAACAGCGTGCGTACGGACAAATTCAAATCATTCGGATTGATCCCCGGGTCCGCAGACGAATCCAATGGCAATCCTGTTTATCTTCCTGCCAGCACCGGGATCGGCGGACGCAACCCGGCCGGGGCTTTCTGTTGCGGTGATGTTTTGGCCGTTACCGGCAACGTCGAGGTTTCTGTCCTGCCGGGGATGCTGCAGCCGTCCGCATACAGCTATGGTTCCGCATTCTCCCGCGGAATTTGTATTGAAGAGAAAGAATATCGTCAGGTATTTATCTCCGGGACAGCCGCTATTGATGAGACAGGACGCAGCCTTTATCCGCAGGATGCGGAATCCCAGATCATGAAGACGTTGGAAGTCGTTGAAGCATTAATTAGTGAAAAGGGAGCGAAATTTAAAGACATACGCTCTGCGACCGTGTATTTAAAAAGAGCCGGCGACTGGAGAGTTTATGAAAAGCTCGCCGGGCGACTCGGCTTATCCGACCTGCCGGCAGTCTTTGTGGTTGCCGATATCTGCAGGAGCGAGCTGCTTTTTGAGATGGATGCGCTCGCGGTTGTAGACTAAAGCTCGTATTCGGCAAAGATACTTGCCCCATTCCATCTCCTGAAGCTGTTTGGGCGGAGGCGATAAGGAAATCCCGATATGAAGAAAAGGCATACGATTTTCGTTCTTCTGGCGGTTGCATTGCTCGTCGCTGCAGCCCTGGCTTTTTATCAGTTCCGCCCAGGCGCACGGTCATTTCAGACAGCAGGGGAAGAAGGCTCGGGATCCTCCACTTACGCCGGTACGCAATCCTGCCGGGAGTGCCACGAAAAGTTTTACCAGCTCTGGGCTCCTTCCTATCATGGCTTGGCCATGCAGCCTTTTACGGCGGAGCTGTTTCAGTCGAGGCTTGCGGTCCGGGAAGGGAGCGTGACGATCGGTGATTCCGCCTACCGGATGGAATTTGATGGGAAACGGGCCTGGATAAAAGAGAGCGGGCCCGAAGGGAACAAGGAATACCCGCTGGTACATGCGCTGGGAGGGAAAAATGTCTATTACTTCCTTTCACCCATGGATCGTGGCCGACTGCAGGTTCTTCCACTGGCCTTTGATGTGCGCAGACAATCCTGGTTCGATACCGCGGCAAGCGGCATCCGCCATTTTCGTGATGTCGAAGAGGACCCCGTAGGCTGGAAAGATCAGGAGTACACCTTTAATACTTCCTGCTATGGATGCCATGTAAGCCAGTTTGCGCGCAATTACGATCTGAAAACCGATACATACAAATCCGTCTGGCGGGAGCCGGGCATCAACTGCGAAGCCTGCCATGGATCCGCGGTTGAGCATGTTCGCGTCTGCCGTCAGGCTGCGGCGGGCAAGCCTCCCGAGGATCTCAAAATTGATGTGATTCTTCCGCCGAAGTACAGCAGCAAAATCGCGAGCGATGCCTGCTCTGTGTGCCATGCCAAAGCCTCTCCTTTGACCGTTTCCTTTAAACCCGGAGATGATTTCTTCGACCATTTCGACCTGGGTGCTTTCGAACTGCCGGATTATTATCCGGATGGACGGGATCTGGGCGAAAATTACACCTATACCCAGTGGCTGATGAGCCCCTGCGCAAAGTCGGGGCAGTTGGACTGCATGCATTGCCACACATCAAGCGGGAGATTCCGGTTCGCAGGCGATCAGAAAAACAATGCCTGCATGCCCTGTCATGCCGGGCATGTGAAAAATGCGGCCGGTCATTCGCATCATGCGGAAGCGAACGCGGGCAGCGTGTGCATTTCCTGCCATATGCCGATGACGGAATTTGCCCGAATGCGCCGGAGCGATCATTCGATGCTGCCGCCTGTTCCTGCGGCGACGCTGGCTTACAAATCTCCCAATGCCTGCAATGTCTGTCATACGAACAAGGACGCCGCATGGGCCGACGGATGGGTGCGCAAATGGCGAAAGAGAGATTACCAGGCGCCGGTGCTTCACCGGGCTTCCCTTATTGATGCGGCACGCAAGCGGGACTGGCGACAGCTTCCGGCCATGCTCAAATACCTGGGACGCGAAGACCATGATGCGGTTTTCGCCGCCTCACTGATTCGCTTGCTCCGGCCCTGCGACGACGACCGGAAATGGCCGTTCCTGATCCGGGCGTTGAAAGATCCATCTCCGCTGGTGCGCGCCAGCGCTGCTGAATCTCTGGGCGACCGGATCGACCACGAAACGGTGAACGCCCTGAGCGCTGCCGTGCAGGATAAATCCCGGCTGGTACGCGTCCGAGCGGCTTCTGCTATGGCGGCCATTCCAGGAGATTTCCTGGATGCCAAAACGACGGCAGCCTTTGATAAAGCTGCGGGGGAATTCAAGGAAATCCTCAACGCCCGTCCCGATCACTGGGCTTCCCACTACAACCTGGGCAGCTTCCACCTCTCGCAGCAGGATTACCGGCAAGCCATCGCATACTGTGAGACTGCCATTCGCCTGCAACCACGAGCCCTTCAGCCTTATGTCAATATCTCTTTCGCCTACAACGCGCTCGGATTGAACGAGAAGGCTTTGCAAAGTCTGCGCAGAGCCTGCGAATTGCAGCCGGAAAGCCTGGAGGCGAATCTGAACCTCGGCCTGCTGCTTGGAGAAATGGGCCGCTTCGAAGAAGCCCGAACCTATCTGCAGAAAGCCGAGAAACTGGATCCTGAATGCGCGGTGGCTGCGTATAACCTGGGAATGATCCACGCACGGATGGATAAGACGGATCAAGCCGTCGATTACCTGCGTCGCGCCTGTGCGCTGCAGCCGGACAATCCTCAATACGGCTATTCTCTCGCGTTTTACCTTCTACAGGAGGGGAAAGCCGCTGATTCGGTGAAAATCCTTCAGCAGATCGTGCGACAGCAGGTCCCTTATATCGATGCGACATTGCTGCTGGGAGAGATCTATCTCAAGCAGGGGAAAATAAAGGAAGCCCGGTCGCTGTATCGTCAGGCCCTGGAGAGCGGCCTGTTCCCGTCCCATGAAGCGGAACTCCTCAGGAGCAGGATTTCAGCCCTTCCCGAATAACGGGGACAGTCACCAGTGTCCCCGTAGAATAAACATTTTGCATAATCCTTTTTCCCGGGGATTCCGATCTGATACGCAAATGGAGGATGTGTTCATGGCAATGCCGGAATTCCATGCGCCGGATCGTCGTGCCGTTCCTCGAAAAAAGGTGCACCTGGATTGCCAGGTCATCTTTGAAGGGAATGAGTATGATGCTGTCATACAAGACATCTCAATTATGAGCGCTTTCCTCTGGTCAAGCTTCATGCCTCCGCATAACTCAGCTGTCACTCTCCGGCTGAATCCAAATTTCAAGAAGCCGCCATTTATCCTAAAGGGTAATGTCATACGTCGTGACAGCAAATACAGGCAACACGGCAAAGCAGGAGCTTTTGTCATCACATTCAGCGATAATTCTCCCAAGCTTCTTCAATCACTGGGCAACTATATCAATCCGCAACATCGCGCGACCTAATAACGGGGACAGTTGCCAGCGTCCCCCCTAAAATTTAATGTCGTCCGGCCAAGACGCTGCTATGATATAGTCCATTCATTCGGCTGATTCGTCAGAGTTACGGTGTACCATCCGCCCCTCATCGGGGTTTATTGCTATCGTTTGTTTTATAAAGGGGCAAGCCGCGGATTTCGCGAATTTCGGCATTTCGAGCCATCGGAATCCGTGAAATCCGTGACATGTTTTTTGCTTTGCATCAACAACAAGCTGGATGCTGGGCGCAGTCAGTTACAGCATGACAAATACAGAAACAAGGAGAAGATGGATTTATGGCTGAAACTACATGGCGCAACTATCTGGAAAACAAACACACCAAGCCGGCGCCTCTTAAAGGAATCAAGGTACTGGAAGTGTGCACGCTCATTCTGGGGCCTTCCGGCCCATCGTTCCTGGCAAAGCTGGGTGCTGAAGTGATCAAGTGCGAAATCCCGCCTCTGGGCGATACCTCCCGTAATCTCATCCCCTTCGGCGATTATTTCCGCGAACAAGGAACGGGATTCGTGCATGCGAACGAAAATAAATTCTGGATGGGTTTGGATCTTCACAAGCCCGAAGGCCAGGAAATTTTCCGGCAGCTTGCCGCTCAGGCGGATATTGTGGAAGAGAACATGCGGCCGGGGGTGCTGGAAAAGTGGAATGTCGGCTACCCGCAGTTGAAAGAGATCAATCCGAGCCTCATTTACATTGCCAAAAACGGCTATGGACAATGGGGGCGGTATGCCGAGGAAAACATGCCCTCAAATGACGGTGCATCGCAAGCCTGGGCGGGATTTGCATGGTTGTCCTCCTTCCCCGGGCAGCGGCCGTTGAAAAGCCGTTTGTACATCTGCGATAACTTCGGAGGCCTCATGGGCGAAGTCGCCGTTTTGGCCGCGCTTCATCACCGGCAAAGAACCGGTAAAGGCCAATACATCGAGCTTTCCCAAACCGAAAGCATTATCCGGATGATGTCCTGGGTATGGCCATATCAGCAAATTACAGGCAAGACCGCCATGCCGGCGGGTAACAGGGATTTATGTGTCAGTCCGGCAGACACGTTCCGATGCAGGGATGACCGGTTTGTAGCCATTGCGGCGGCGATGCCGGAGGAATTCAAAGGACTCTGCACGGCGATGGGACGGCCCGGATTGGCCAGGGACCCAAGATTCAAGGATCATCTCACCCGATTGCGTGATGAAAATACGCTCGAGCTTCTCAAGATTATCGAGAAATGGGCGAGAAAGAAGAAGCCCGAGGAGATTGAGCGTCTCGCCGAAGAGCATGGCTTCGCGGCGACCCGCGTTCTCAGCGTCAAGGATATCGTGGATGATAAGCACTGCCGTCAGCGGGGCTTCATGGCATATGTGGACGATCCGATGATCGGTCCGTTCTACGAATATGAGTTTCCCGTCATGATGTCCAAGACTCCTCCCAAGGTCAAATGGTCGGTTCGCGCCATAGGATTTGATAATGAATACATAATGACCTGCAAGCTTGGGAAAAATAAGGAACAGATAAAAAAGTACTATGAATGCGGCGCATTGGGGAAATGGGCTGATCTGATCTCACGCAGGCCTCCCTCCGATTGGGACGGCAAGAGCGGCGTGATTATGTCCAGAGAAGATACAAAACCGGCGGGAGGAGATAAATAAGATGACAAAACTACCTTCAGCAGATTGGTTCAGGCAGCAGGACGATCCCAAAGTCGCGCATACAAAAACTGAGGCCCTGGATGACATAACCGTTTTGGATTTGAGTTATAACAGTTTTGCAGGCAGTTTCTGCACCTCTCTATTGGCGGAATTCGGAGCGGAAGTGATTAAAATAGAACCTTCCGAAGGAGATTTCCTGCGAACCTGCACTCCCTACGGCATCCTGCATCAGGGCGTGGGATTGAATTATCTCTCGGAAGGCCGGAACAAATTTCATGTCACGCTGAACCTCAATAAAGCGGAGGCAAGGAATATTCTCAAAGGGCTCGCAATCAAGGCTGATGTTCTTGTGGAGACTTTTCTCCCCGGCACAATGGACAAATGGGGCCTGGGCTATGAAAAGCTGAAGGATATTAATCCGAAGCTGATTTTTGCCTCCATTACTCCATTCGGCCAATTCGGGCCTAAAAGCCGTAACAAAATGCCGGATTATGACAACATTATTCAAGCCAGGTCCGCCATTCACTACGCGACGGGGGAAATGTTGCATGAAGGGAAAACCTACGACGATATGCCCTGGGCTGTCCCCACTAAATCAGGACCCTGGATCGGCGCCGCGCCCGCCGGGCAATTCATGGCGGCAGGCATCCTGGCCGCCCTGTATTGGAAGGGTCTCACCGGCGAAGGACAGGCGCTGGATTGCGCGACCTCCGAAGCATACGCAAGTTTTGATGATTGGGCGTATCAATGGTACCAGGGCACCGGCAAAGTCTGTGAGCGCTTCGGCAACCTGGATATCGCAGGCTGGCTGTACTGCTTCGCTCCAACAAAAGATGGGGCCGTATTCCTGGGTGCTCTGAGGTTGGAGCAGTGGAAAGCTTTTGTCGACACGATCGGCAAATATGATGAGTGGGGTGCAGAGCAGTGGAAGACTATGGCTCCATTCATGTCGGAAGATCAGCAATTGAGATGGGCGGATCTGGTATTTGAGGAAACCCGCAAATATACGAACCAGGAATTGGTGGACATGTCCGTCGAATACGCCAAGAAAGGCCGGCTGGCTCCCATCACTACGGTAGTAGCGCCCGTTGTCGATCCAATGAACACTCTCAAAGATCTGAACTGGAACGATCGAGGGCTTTTCACTCCTGTGGAGGATCCGGTGTTCGGGCCGATCATTATTGCTCAAGCCCAATATAAACTGACGGAAACGCCCCCAAGGACAAAATGGGCCTGTCGCCCGGTGGGCTATGACAATGGATTTGTCTACCTGAAACATCTCGGCTACGGGCCTGTGAAGCTGAAAAAGCTGAAGAAAACGGGGATCATCTGAATCCGGGATATCAACTGTTCCGTGTGTCCCTTTCGAAAAGGAGGAAGCGGGGAAAGAGCGGCATGAAGACTGAATAATCCAGCGAAGGGAGTGGCATACGTTAGCCTTCGCCGGAATAGCTCCATCAATCACCAGGGCATGGCAGTGCGGATTGAAGTCCGCTCCATAGGCGCCGCGCCGGTCTGAAGAGATTGGCCGCCGTTGGGGCGCACATCGTATCTGATACTATCCTTATAACGATGTCCAAGGGGGGTGGCCTATGAACTCGGAATTCAAGAATGAAAGTCTGTTGGATTTTAGTCAGGAAGCCAATCGCACCGGCCAGCTGAAGGCGTTAGAGCTTGTTCAGTCTCAATTGGGGCGCCAGTATGACCTTATCATTGGCGGCAAGCGCCTGAAATCGAGCAAAACGTTTTCCTCAATTAATCCGAGCAAGAAATCGGAAATCATCGGCGTCTTCCAGCAGGCCGATCTGGAACAGGCTGCGCATGCCGTTGATGCCGCGACGCATGCGTTTGAAGCATGGAAACGATTTTCAGCGCAGCATCGGGCGAACATTCTGTTTCAGGTTGCCGAACGCCTGCGTGCCCGGCGGCTGGAAATGAACGCATGGATGATTTTCGAAGTCGGCAAAACCTGGGCGGAGGCAGATGCCGATACGGCCGAGGCTGTTGATTTTTGTGAGTTCTATGCCCGCGAAGCTCTTCGCTACGCCGAATCACAGCCGCTGACTCCTTTTGCCGGAGAAACGAACGAGCTCTTCTATATTCCGCTTGGCGCAGGTGTCGTCATCTCTCCATGGAATTTCCCATGTGCCATTTTGACCGGGATGACAACCGCAGCCTTTGTCGCCGGCAACACCGTAGTTCTAAAACCATCTTCGGATTCTCCGGCAATTGCCGCCTTCATAATGAATATTCTGGAGGAATCCGGCCTCCCGCCCGGGGTCGTCAATTTTGTGACGGGCGCCGGATCCGTAATCGGCGATGCGATGGTTCAAAATCCGAAAACACGGTTTGTGGCCTTCACGGGTTCCAAAGAGGCGGGAGTGCATATCGTTGAAGAATCGTCACGCTTAAGGCCCGGACAGATATGGATCAAGCGCGTGATTGCGGAGATGGGCGGCAAAGACTTCATCATTGTCGATGAGGATGCCGATTTGGATGAAGCCCTGACAGGCGTGATTGCAAGCGCCTATGGATATCAGGGCCAAAAATGTTCAGCCTGCTCAAGACTGATCCTTCACGAAAAAATCTATTCCGATTTTCTACAGCGTCTTGTCGAGAAGACCGCACGGATTAAAGTCGGCCCCTCAACGGATCCCGCGAACTACATGGGACCCGTTATTAATGAGAATGCTATGAAGAGCATTCTCCAATACATCGAGATAGGGAAAAAGGAAGGGAAACTGGTTGCCGGCGGCGGCCCGGCTGATGGCGAAGGATTTTTTATCAAGCCATCCATCATTGCCGATGTCAGCCCTTCCGCGAGGATTGCCAGGGAGGAGATTTTTGGGCCGGTCCTGACCGTCTTGAAAGCGAAAAACCTGGATGAGGCGATCCATATTGCCAACGACAACGAATATGGATTGACCGGTTCGGTCTACGGCTCTAATGAAGGGCATCTGCGGAAAGCCAAAGAGGAGTGCCATGTAGGAAATCTGTACCTGAATCGAAAATGCACCGGAGCCCTTGTCGGCGTCCATCCGTTCGGCGGCTTCAACATGAGCGGAACAGACTCCAAAGCCGGCGGCCGCGATTACCTGATGCTTTTCACTCAAGCCAAAGTCGTATCGGAAAAAGCGCTGATCAGCGGCTGACAGGATTTTCGCCGCTCTTTTTAAGTGCAGCGAGAACTTTTAGATCTGCTGCTTCATTTTTCATGTCTATTTTGCATCATCGGCCGGCTCCGCGATCCGGGATAATACCGATTTGGTGATTCCAGAAAAGAGCGTATAATAGAAGTGTCAATCGAGCTTTCCAGGCAGCTTCCTCCGATTGTCCTCCGTTAGCTTCGATTCAGCTTTTCAGAAGCATCTTTATGAAGGCGATGATTAAGACGATGACTGAAACAATACATCTCAGGTATATCGGAGTGATCCCTCAAAGCGAATATTTGGAATACGGTTTTAGGGTTGAGGACAAAGACAAGGATCCAAGGCTTGTTGTAATGATGATTGACTCCGGCTATTTCAAAAAAAATGAATTGATGTTTCAGGAAGCTCCGGACCTCTGCTATCAGAAATTGCTGGCGGATCTCAGGAGCGAAACTGCGGAAATGCCTGTAAACCCTCGTTTAGCCGTAACCGCCTCCGACATCGCCCATTATCGAGAACGACACCCAATCGGCAAATCGCCGAGGCCTCGAAACAGGAATCTGACACACTAGCCTTGCCTTATTCCGTCATCGGAGAGGGTATCGGCGCCTTTAATTGGGGCATCGGCCGTGCGGAAAAAAGAAAATGGCACGGCCTGGCAATGATCCGTGCCCATCGAACAGCATGCGCATGTCTGGAGCTTTCAGCCGCCATCCCGGTTTTCGCATACATCTGGCGGTAGAGCTTTGAAATCAAAACAAAAGCGAGGCGGGATCGAAGACTGGAAACGCAGCGGGATCGTCGCCAGATCTTGGAAAGGCTATAAAAAGAGGACCACACTTCCTGGGTCCGGTCCCGGATTTCATCCGCCGACATCGTCGGATGCGGCAAACAGAGTTTTGGCCTGTTGTCGGGCGGAATGAGCCAATTCCGCGTGAGAGCCCCCTCCTCCCCGGATGCAGAGTTGCCATTTTGGCCTTTTTCCCAATTTTGAAAATCGATGGTCCCTGGGAAAAGAGTAAGTGGCAGGAACTGCGCGAACGTCAGTTCAGCTCGGTCTGCGAGCTCCGCCGTAGCTGCAAAAGTATCCGCCGTATCGCTTGGGAGCCCAAAAATAAACGATCCCAGAACATGAATGCCGAATCGGCGGAACCGCTTCAGGCTCGCCACAAGATCTTCCCCGCTTAGATTGAAGCCTTTGTACATGGCTTTCAGCCCCGCATCCGTAATGGATTCGACGCCGACTAGGGCGCCCTTGATTTGAGCGGACTTCATCGCGCGCAGAAATTCTTCATCTTCGGCCGCCTCCATTGTGATCTGAGTGAAGAAGACAATGTCGTCGGAAATTCGAGAGAGCTGTTCCATCAGATCGAGCCGTTTACGGCGCATCGAAATCAGGCTTTCGTATTGACTCTTGTCATCGTGGCGACGCGCCAGCTCAAGATCGTGGATTGTAACCGGGTAGAAGTTGTCATCAGCAAGAGCAATGAAACGGTAACCCATGCGGCGCAGAGCGACGACTTCCTCGACAATCGCGCCTGCCGGACGCTGGCGCGGCAGCTGGCCGTCGGTTCGCCATACAGAACAGAATGAACAGTGCTTCGGGCAGCCGCGAATCGTTTGCACGGAAGCCCACATGTAGGATCCTCGCGGAGCAAGATCCCAGCGGGCCGGCGCAAACTCTGCCGCGTCAATTGCTCCGCCGTCATATAGCGGTTTGGGCTTGCCTGCAGCGCAATCACGAAGCACCTCGGCCCACGCGAGATCTCCATCTCCGCGAACCACTGCCACCGCACGACCCTGCGACAGCGGTTCCTCCGGATACAGCGTCGCATGAATCCCGCCGAAGACCGGCAACCCGCCATGCGCTCTCACCTGCCGCCCGATTTCGTATCCACGCCAAGCGTTGCTGGTGTGAATCCCGATCCCGACCACATCTCCCGGAGCGACCTGCTCGAGTTGAAAAGAATCAAGAGTCTCATCCGTGATTATTGGATCGCCATAGGAACGGGGTGTGGCGCCGGCGAGAACATACAGCCAACGGGGTGTAATGACTCCCACTCCAAAAGAGGCATTGCTGGGATTGACAAGGTGGACGCGCATTAAGGGAACTCCTTTTTGGCGATCGATTTTGTTTTTATTCAGCCCTTGTAGCTTAAAACATCACGCGATGGATTGTCTGGCTCAATACGATGACGCGTGAAATGAAGAGGCCTGAAGTCCACCGAAAAATATATAATACCATTGCCCTATTATCAAAAGCACCTCAATTACACGGTAAATTTGTTCTAATCCGCAATGAGGTAAAAGCCGTCAATGGCCATGTCTATGTTGATGTCAACGTGCATGTTGACGTGGACGAGTCTATTTTGGGACCAAAGAGGTTTTGCCCAACAATCGTCCAAACGCTTTCGAAGCCAAATCTTGCTTTATTGCTTGTTTCCCATAGTAATGTTTCTATTGCCACTGCGGCGAGCAGATTGTCTGGATTGCGCGGAAATTGTTCCATTTTATTGAATTTGAAGGCCCGAACAAAATTCACCTGACCTCAATTAACCGTCAAACCATTCTTTGAAAATGCATCCTATGATCCGTCCGGACGGAAGTATTTATTCGTTTAGCGTGATTGTTGTGGTACATTCCTATCCGTCCGGTGGAAACTGCCTCTTCTTGTGCGGCGCGGAGAGTCACCTAAGAAACAGCCTGACTTGATTCCTCCCCAGTTATTCCTGCACCGAGCCACAATCCATCGCGTTGGATCCGGACAGTGAGCGTCGGGCATAGGGCCCGACGGCAATTTTTCCGGAATAGAAAAGGAGCGGTGTCATGGGTCGAAAACTATTTGTCGGCAATCTCGCGTACTCGATGGGAGAAACCGAATTAAGGCAGCTGTTTGAACAGAAGGGAAGTGTCGAATCGGTGACCGTCATGAGGGATCTTGATACGGGGAGATCACGCGGATTTGCTTTCGTGGAAATGAGCGCAGAAGAGGCTGCGCAGAAAGCCATCACAGAACTGAATGGATATGCAGTGGAAGGACGCAATCTTACAGTCAATGAAGCTCGTCCCAAACAGGAGCGGCGGGGAGGCGGTGGGAGCCGCTTTCACGGAAACAACCATGGCGGCGGCAGGCATCGAGAACCCCGCTGGTAGTGCTTTAGCCGAAGAAATTGATTAATGGCATCAAGGGAATCCGCGGCAGAAGAGCTTACCGCCGCGGCCGGATGCCTTTTAGAGCCTTTGTTGACCAATTTCTCAGTCCTGGAATCCTGCTATTCGCCGTATTCCTCGCCTGTCGGTAATTATCCAACAAACAAAGTGAAATGAGAAATAGCCGATGACCAGATTACTGCTGTGCGGGGTTTTCAAGCCCTTTGGAGTTAAAGACGATACGACAGAGCCGTTATGCACAATGGAGCTTTTAAACAACCAGGTTACGCGGGAGCAGGGAATCCATTCTCCCCGATCCAATAATCCAAGTTTCGCTCTCTATCTGATGGCTGAAAACATCCGTGTCCCGGTTACGGTGCTGGATTTTCCGACATGGGAAGAGTTTACCCGGGAGATTGACTCGGGCAGTTATTCGCATGTGGGAATTTCATTCATCACTCCCAATGTGATCAAGGCCGGCCGGATGGCTTCTTATGTCAGAAGCCACTGCCCGAACACCCGGATCATTCTTGGAGGTCACGGCACGGCTATTCCTGAACTGCGGGAATTGGTGGATTGCGATGAAATCTGCCATGGTGAAGGGGTTTCCTGGTTGCGGAAATATTTCGGGGAAGATGAGAATCGGCCCATCGTTCATCCCTCTATCCCGTCTGCAATTAATGCATTCATCTATGGCGCTCCTATCATGGGAAAAGCCGGTATCATCATTCCCGGAGTCGGTTGCCAGAATTCCTGTCGCTTTTGCGCCACATCCCACAAATTTGACCGCAAATACCATCCATTCCTGCGTACCGGAAAGGATATCTTTGCCGCCTGCCGCAAAACGGAAGAGGAGCTTGGAGTAGACGATTTCGGATTGATGGATGAGAATTTCTGCAAGGATCCCGTCCGTGCCCGTCAGCTGCTCAAAGAAATGGAAAAGAAGGGGAAAGCGTATACCTTCAGCACTTTTTCTTCAGCCGAAGCCATTACGGCACTGGGAATCGATTTTCTGCTTCGCTTGGGAGTGAATTTCCTATGGATCGGAGTTGAATCCAAAGCGGACTTGTTTGAGAAAACGAAGGGCATCGATCTCCACCAGCTGATTGCCGATTTGCAGGACCACGGGATTTCGGTGCTGGCATCCGCCATCCTATTTCTGGAGCATCACGATAAAGAAAGCATCCACGAAGATATCGACTGGGCGATCGGGCTGGAATCCGACCTGCTCCAGTTCATGGAGCTGGGCCCAACTCCGGGAACGCGTCTCTATAAGGATTATGAGGAGGAGGGGAAAATTATCGCCGGCATACCATGGCCGCGGAAACACGGACAGGATGAGATCTGGTTCCGTCACCCGCATTTCACCTTGCCGGAAACCGCTGCCTATCTGCGTGAAGCTTTTATCAGGAAATTTCTTGCGCACGGGCCTGGCGTGCTGAACATGGCGATGACGGCCATCAAAGGCTACCTGAGGGTAAAGGCGGAAGTTGCGGAAAGGGAGAGATCAGGATTGAAGTGGGATCCGGAGACACTCCGATATGTTCCCGGCGACAATGCCGGCCCGGATGTGTTTATGCAAATGCGCCTGGATTCCATAAAAGGGAATGCCCTGCGCTTCAGGCCTGCGCTGAGCGCTGCTCTGAAATATGCCCCCAACCGCCAGGCCGCCGAAAAATGCCGAAAGGTAATGGCACTTTATAATGAAGCTTTCGGCCCCATGACCATAATCGAGCGCGCAAAATCTCTTGTGGTGCGTTTTCTTGCCATACGCGAGAACCGCCGGACGAGAAAAGAGGGCGCGATCATGCGGCAGCCTCCTACCAAGCGCATCGCGTATCCCGATAGAGCCCTTAAGCCCGCGGCGAAAAAATGCGCCGTGGCAATCGGCCCGATTGTTGAACAGCCTGAAGTGGAGGCAACCGCCCAGCCGGTCTGAATGCGGGCGAAGGCGGCGCATCATAAGCGCCGGAATGCTGCTGTTTAGAGAGAGCGGATTTCTAATGTCGCTTGCGCCGGTGAAAGGGCTTTTTGGATCGGGGGCGTGGCGGTGGCTGGCTTCCATTGTCTCCCGTCGGATTGATCGTAGACAGAGAGATACGTTTGCCGCATCGGGAACAGTGGTAGTTGTCGTGGCTCAGTGCTATGAACGGTACGCGCGACTGGGAACCGCAGTTGGGACAATTTACATATACTTCACCTCTTGCCATACTCGTATATCCTTCCTCTCACGAGCCTGTCGACAGCCCGAGAAGGCTTTATATCCCGAGACACATACGCAGATTCCGTTTAATCTCTTCGATTGTGTTCGAGATAAAGGATTGGATTTCAAAACGCCTCTATACGACATTTGAGCCGGGCTTCTAATAGCTCGACAGACTTCTCAGGAGAGGCGGATCGATTTGCAGGAAGGCAGAGGCTCCAGACATCTGGAGCCTCTGATGCAGGGTCAGCAAACTTACAGCTTTACCACGTTCTGAGCCTGTAATCCCTTCGGGCCTTTGGCTACATCGAATTCAATGCTGTCGCCTTCGTTAAGCGACTTAAATCCTCCGCCTTGAATGGCGCTGTGATGCACAAAAACATCATCGCCGGAATTACGGCTGATAAAACCATAGCCTTTTTCGTTATTAAACCACTTTACGGTTCCTTGTTCTTTCATCTTATTCCTAATCTGTTGGCCCTCTGTTGAGGGCATTTTGTTTAAATGGATGGTTTCAGCAATCATCCGCAATTTCTCAGGCATAAAAAAAGCTGCTTCCCCCTTCAGGAGTCTGCAGCGTCTTCAATCAACGAAATCTTACAAAAACCCTATTGAGGCCGTAATCATACAGATATTCCGTAAGAAAGGCCATAGCTAATTCTCAAATATTCAATTAATGATACAATTCCGGTTCACCCGCTTGTTATTAAAGGAATTCCATACCGGGGCGCTTTGAAAGCCATACACGCAGATACTTCCGGGCGGCATGGCTCCAAATAGGAAGTCCTTCCGTCGGCAACTGAATGCAGATACGCAGCGATCGCTTTTTAGCCGGCTTCCGTTGCCGCTCTTCCCAGTCAGGCCTTTTGGGTAGGCATCTCGATAAAATGCCTGTGAAAAGACCGGACGACTTCTCGCATGCGCGTGCGATCGATGAGGAATGTAATTCTGAATGAGGATGTGTGCAGGCCCGCCATTGCCGCATTCAAATTGGCGAGCAGAGTCAGGGAATCCATCAGAAATCCATAGCGGTCCGATATCCCCGATCCGATGATGGATACCGCTGAAAGATTCCGCATTATCCGGACTCGCGGCTCAACCAGACCGCCCAGTTGACTGAGCACCGATGCAATTTGGTAGTTCTCTTTTTCCGGAATAACCAGGCTTCCGCAAAGCGCATTATGCAGGCCGGGATGGAAGGAAATTTGTTTGGTTCTGAGTCCCTTCTGCTCGAAGAAGGCCGCGAGCGCGGATAGGCTCTGCATTCCTTCTCCGCTGTCAGTATCGACCTGGAGCAGGATGACTTTCTCCTCGTGGGCGATGCCGACGACGCGCGGTTTTATCCGGCCTTCCAGATCCTTGATAAAAGTGCCTGCGCCATCAGGCTCCATAGTGCACTTCGCATGGATGACGGTGTTGTTTGTTTTGGCGAATTCCACTGAACCCGGATGGAGAACGCGTGCTCCCGCTTCACCCAGTTCCTGCATCTCCTGATAGGATATCTCTCCCAGCCGGGCGGCATTTTCGACGAGGCGGGGATCGGCAGTAAAAACGCCATTGACGTCGGAGTAAATCTCGCAGATTTCGGCTTCGAGGGCGGATGCAAGCGCAACCGCCGTGACGTCCGAACCGCCGCGGCCAAGCGTGGTAATTTCTTTTTTGAAGCTGACGCCCTGAAATCCTCCAACGACGGGCACAAAACCTTCATCGAGAGCCTGATGAACACGGAATGGCCGGATCTCGATGATCCGGGCATTTGTATGATTGTCGTCAGTTATAATGCCGGCCTGGGAACCGCTTAAGGCCAGTGCGGGACAACCCCGGGAATTGAGTGCAATGGAGAGCAATGCCGCACTGATGCGTTCTCCGCTGCTCAGCAGCATATCCATTTCGCGGGGCGAGGGATCGGGCGTGAAGGATCGAGCTTCGTCGATAAAGCCGTCCGTCTGCCGGGCTCGAGCCGACACGACAACGACGATCCGATAGCCGGAGGCAATCTTCCGCAGGACGATGTCGGCAACCCGGCCGACACAGCCGGCATCCGCCATCGATGTTCCCCCGAATTTCAAAACGATTGTCGGCTTTGAAGTCATGGTTGCATGGGCCCATTCTAACCGAAATTGGATTATGATATATAGATAAGAAAAGGATGCAGCCGTTTGCCTGAATCATACCTGCGGGCCCTGTTGCTCCTGCTCCAGGACCGGTTCTCCTCTTGCCCATTGCGCCAAGGAGTAAGGATATGTCGACCGAATCCCCTGCCCGTTGTGAATTCGACAGCAGCAAGCTTCTGATAGAGCTGGATGTAACGCTGCGGGGCGACGTTCATGCGATCGCGCCCGTCGTCGATAAGGTCATGGCCATTATCGGCGAAATGGGCTGTGCCGGCGGCCGGGAGTTCGAGATTGAACTGGCAATCAGCGAGGCCCTCGCCAACGCAATTAAACACGGGACGGCACAGGATCCATCCAAGCAGATTCAGATCTGCGTCGCGTGCGACCACATGCGCGGCATGCTCATCGTCGTCCGCGATCCGGGGCCGGGATTCGATCCCGCATCCATACCGAGCCCCATCGTAGGCCAGAATCTTTTCTCAACACACGGCCGGGGAATTTACCTTATCAACCGGCTGGTGGACGAGGTTCGCTTCGAGAAAGGCGGAACCGAGATTCACATGCGCCTGAATCCTCCCGGCACACGATAACCCGCTTTCTTGTCAGCCACGAATTGACACGAATACTATGAGGATAAGCCTGCTCTCTTACCCGACAAACTATGGATAATGGGGGAATACGCCGGATAAACACAAAAGGCCGCTCACAAAAAGCGGCCCTTTGTCTTCGAGTATAAGTATATAAATGAAGCCTGCTATTTCTTTCTCCGCCATGCGGCAATGCCGGCTAAGCCAAGTCCGGTGCCGAGAAGCAGGAGAGACGTGGGTTCCGGAACGATATCAACCGGAGGAGCACTGGTTATCGCGCCGATCGCGTCGATGTCCGCACCAACAGTGTTACCAGACTGATCGTCCAGATTGGGGTCATCCGTCAGCCTCACGAAGGAGAAGAAGTCAAGTTGCGTCCATCCGAAGGCATCGATGTCGACTCCTTTCGTTGCACCCGTCACCGCGCCAACTGAATACCAAGTAGCGCCATTTTTACTGATTTCCACAAAAGTATCTTCAACATCCGGGCCGATCTCAAAAATCCACAGATCTTTGTCGCTGTTGCCGCTGCCGGTAAGCGAATTATCCGTAAACTGCACGGTTATGCTGCCACCGTCGCCAAGCGAAACATATCCTTCCGTAGGTCCTTCGGGATAGTCAGGAGCTCCAATCGCCTCTGATGCAATTCTGTATGGCGCTGTCGGCTGGCCGCTTTTTATGACCGGATCATATGAAACAATCACATCGGCGAAAGATACGATTCCCTGAGGGAACTCAACCCCATGAAAAGTATCCGCAAACACAGGACATGCAAAGATGCAAATGGCGGCTAAAACAACATATGTGGCCTTCATGGTATTACCTCCAAGTAGTCCGTAAGAAATGACCCAGTTTAGAGCAAACATTATTAATAAATGCAATTGCATGCCCCAATCGAGCAGAGGAATAGAAGTATCAGTTGGATGGTGATGCTAAATGCTTATATATCAATATATTCGGAGATCCATAATAATTTGGTTATCCGGAGCCGTGGAAATTTAGGAAGATGAGATATGTAAAAGGCTTTTACAACTTTATATGATAATTAATTTCAGAAAACGATTAAACTAAGGAATAGCTTAAGTATTTGATCCATCAGCGTAAGGCCTGAAGTGTAAGATAAACTTACAGCTGAAGGCGGCGGATTTTCTGAAAAGCCCGAAGAGATTTTTTTGGATTTTGCTTCCGCAAATAAATGGAATCATGCGTTTGGAATTCGGGCGGCATCGCCTGCACAAGCACCATCGAACCGGTAACCGCACCCACCGAGCACCCATGTTTTACCGTTTTTTCTGATCTCCACGAACGTGTCTTCTGCATCGCAGGGAATATCCGCCGATTCCGAGGTTATGTGACAATCGCATCAGGAGTTGGGAAATTGCCGAACAATGGGGAAAATCGGTTTGATGGAAGGCAAATGGTCCAGAGTAAAGATTTCGTGCCCTTTTTATGCTTATATGCTAGTTTTGCTCAACCGGATTGTCCCGGATCGGCTCCTGATTCATTTGTATTGTTTCTACGGCTTCGGTCGGTGAGTGCCAAAATCAGCCAGCCAATCGAGCGGGAGGACGGAAAATGCCGAAAGAAGAACCGGATTTTCTTTTGATGATGAGTAGGCATGAATTAGCCGTCAAACAGCTGTATGAAATCTTTGCGGAGATGTTCCCCGGGCGCAAGAGTTTTTGGCAGAGTCTTGTATCGGATGAACAGAAACATGCCGATTGGCTTGAAGCACTTCGATCAGACCGGGTAGTATGCAGGTTGCTGCTGAATGAAATTGGACTAAAGCCGCAGGCAATCCATACTTCTATTGCTTATGTAGAAAGCCAGATAAAAAGGGCGCAGACAGGCGCTTTCAGCGTCATTCAGGCTCTCTCCATTGCCAGAGATCTTGAAACGGCGATGATCGAAAAGCAATTCTTCAAACTCAGCCGTTCCACATCCAGCGAGATGCGAACGGCATTTAAGCCGTTCGCGGACGAGACAGAAAGGCACCGGCAGGCTCTCATAAAGGAAATCGGCGCTGAAAGGCAGCGGACCTCCTGATCGACCTGAACAGGCTCCTGAGGATTCAAGTCCGGGATCAAACCGGATCCCGTTTTCCGGTTTGGTTTTAACTTGCAGCAAATACAGACGCAATATTTTTAAAAATTCATTTCAGCCTGTGTCCATCCCGACGCAATGTGTTTGAAGGGACACGCCGGCAATCCTTTCCCAAACAGCTAAGTCTTTATAAATCAGCATAATATGCCTTGGCACGGGCATTGCTGTATCACTTCTGACGCAAGAAGGAGGCGGCAAATGAAGCCCATGAGAAGAGAATCCAGGACAGCGGTTCTGACAGCAATTGTAATTTTTACGGCAATCTCTGTAATAGCCGAAGAAAAGCGGACGCGGATGGTGAATGCCACACAAAATGCAGCATCCAAACCGGTCCGCAAGATTGTCGTCAGCATTGAGGATCGTAAACTGGCATTGCTCGAGGGGGATCGGGTGATAAAGATCTGGGCTACGGCCGTGGGCGCGGAGTCGACTCCGAGTCCCAGTGGAACTTATACGATCATCAACCGGCTGCGCCGGCCGGCTTACTATCATTCCGGAAAAGTCATTCATCCCGGTCCTTCAAATCCCCTGGGAACACGATGGCTCGGACTCAGCCTGAAAGGATTCGGAATTCACGGAACGAATGTTCCCGGCTCGATCGGCCGCAAGGCTTCTCATGGCTGCATTCGGATGCGGAACCGCGATATTGAGGAATTATTCGAACTCGTGGAGGTCGGTTGCGTGGTGGAGTTTCACAGTGAACGCAATGAATATCTGGCGCAGATATTTGATAACGAAACCCGGCAGGCTCCCTCATCAGAGCCTGTGATTACGGCTTCGAGCCACGAATTGGCACGAATTCTCATTACTGCGCTGGTGTAGTGCGTCCAACAGCTCTTTATTTTTGTCAAGAGAAAAATGCCACGGATTACACGGACATAATGAATATTTAATCCGTGAAATCCGTGGCTGCTTTCGGTTGGGACTTTTGGCGGAAATTGGATCATGCATATCAAATGTCAAGGAATCTGGGGCGCACTACACTAGAACTGAGTTCTTTTTTTGTAAGATTTTGGGCGAGGCAGATTAAGACTCCATTGAAGGAAATTTTGGAGCTGAGAGCTGAAGGCTGACAGCTGAAGCATGGCCGGAAAATGCGGGATTGGTTTTTTAAGATGAAGTCGATTATCATGGCAGTTTGTGAACAATCTCGCACAGATTTTCAAAACCATTTTTCTTATGAGCTCGGTATGCCTCGCTCTGGCCTTCCCGGGGAATATTTCCGGCGCAGATTCTTTTGCCGAAGCAGCTCGCGACCTGGCCGCCAAAATCCGGGCAGGCATGGGACCGCTGAAGAATGCAGTTTTCTCATTCCATTCTCTTGCTTCTATCGGCGCGGCGGACGTGGATGTCGCGCGCCGGGCTCTTGAGAAGGAATTGCACACTCAAGGCATCGGGTTTGTTCCGGACTCGCAGGCAGCGGCAGTGCTGAACGTCACTCTGTCTGAAAATTTCCGGCAGTACCTCTGGATTGCCGAGATTAAGCGAAGCACAAATACCGATTTTGTGATGACGGCCCAGGAGCGGCTGCAGGATTCTCTCCTGAAGGATATTGCGCCTTACATGACTGTCCAAACCAGGATTCTCTTTGAACACGCCGACCCGGTTCTTGATCTGAAGGTTCGCAATGACGGGCTGATGGTTCTTCATCCCGATCGTGTTGCGCTTTATCGCCGCAGCAGAGATCAATGGGAACTCGAGCGCTCCACTCCGCTAAAAAGCCTGAAGCCCCGGCCACGAGACTTGCGTGGAAGGTTTTCCGACGACGGAGATGCCGTACAAATCCATCTTCCCGGCCTGTTCTGCAGAGGGGCAGCCGATTCGGGCTTTGCCTTTGAATGCATGCAGGAAGAAAAGCCCTGGCCTTTTCCATCCGGAGATATCCGCCTTGCCGCTGCCGGGAATTCTTTTTTTCGCGAAAACCTGCCTCCTTTTTTTTCAATTGCCGGTGTGGCGGAGGATGAAGCGGAGCTGTGGATTATTGCCGGAGTGGATGGACGAGCCTATTTATATGACAGCACAAACGCCCAAATTGATGCAATGGACGACGGCTGGGGGAGTGAAATTGCCGCTATTGAAAGCGAATGCGGAACAAAGCGTCAGATCCTGGTTTCGCTCCGGACCGATCCGCTGGCGCGAGGCGCCATTCAGGCTTTTGAGATCGTGAACCGGAGCGTCGTCGTCAAGAGCTCTCCTGTTGAGTTTCCCGGACCCATCACGGCGCTATGGCCTGTAGCGGAACAGGATGCCGCGATTGCCATATCGCGCGACCTGAAAACGGGGCACTATGCAGCGTTCTATTTGTCGATTTCTTGCAGCCGCTAGTTTGTTGATCGGCTTGCGGGCCGGCGATGCCGCCGGACGTCCGCGTTACGGCGGCACTTTGCGCGTCCAGATGCAGGAATCCGTGCGCAGCCTCGCTCCCGACGAAAATCCTGCAAGCCGCCTCGAGGCGGCGGCAAAAGACAAGCTGATTGCCCTTGTGTTCGAATCCCTGATACGGCTGGATGAAAACGGCCGCCCGCAGGCGGTTTTGGCTCTTTCCTGGCAGCAGGATTCCGGCGGCAGGCGATGGCGCTTCCGTCTTCGGCCGGATGTGAAGTTTCACGACGGATCGATGTTGACGCCCGGGATAGCCGCAGCCGCGCTGCGTTCTTCTTCGCCGCAATGGAAAATCTCCGCTCTGCGGGATGGGCTGCTGATTGAATCCGGCATTCCAATGCCCGACCTGCTGTTTGATCTGGCACAACCATCGCATTCCGTTTTCATCCACGCATCCGATCAGACTCTAAGCGGTACGGGTCCATTCCAGCTCACCAAATGGGAACCGGGGCGTCAGGCGATTTTCACCGCGAATGAGCAGCACTGGGCCGGCCGCCCGTTTCTGGATTCCGTATCCATCGAGATGGGACGTCCGTTGGCCGAGCAGCTGATGGACCTGGAATTGGGAAAAGCCGATTTTGTGCAAATCTGGCCGAATGAGATGCGCCGAATTCCTGAAGGATCGAGGACTTGGCGATCGCAGCCGGATACGCTGATTGCGCTCGCTTTTGAGCGCGGCCGCTCCGCAACTGAGAATGCACGACTGCGCGAAGCGCTGGCGCTTTCCATCGACCGGGAAGCCATTCTCAATTGGCTGATGCAAAAGCAGGGCGAAACAGCGGCTTCACTGCTGCCCCAGTGGCTGAGCGGCTACGCTTTTCTGTTCTCAGTCCGGAAGGATGTGAAGAAGGCGCAGCAGCTGATTTCCGGACCCGGAGAATCGCGCTCGGCTCTTCATCTGTCCTATGATGCGATCGATCCGCTTGCGCGCAACATCGCGGAAAGGATCTCTCTGAATGCGCGTGAAGCCGGAATCGGTCTCAAGGTATCCGATCACCCGCCAAATGTGGACGTTCGCCTTGTGCGATTGCCTGTACGTTCCCTGTCGCCACAAGCGGCTCTCGCCGATCTGATTTCGGCGCTTCGGCTCGGTGGCATTGATTTGCCGGATCCTGCATCGGCCGAAAGCCTGTATTCGGCTGAGAAGGCGGCTCTGGCCGAGTATTATGTAATTCCGCTGTTCCATGTTCCCGAAATCTACGGTTCAAGCTCGAAACTGAAGACGTGGACAACTCCGGGCATCAGCCAATTCGGGGAGTGGCGTTTCGACGATATGTGGCTGGAGGCGGAGATACGGTGAGCTTTCGCACACGCCTTTTAATATTGATTTCACTGGTAGTATGCCTGACCGCGGCGCTGGTGACGGGGATCGCCGTTGCCAGAATGCGGAGCGCCTACGAAACCCTCGATAATGAGCGGACGGCCGCTTTAGTCGCCCAGTTCCGCAAGGAATTCCAGCGGCGGGGAGTGGAAGTAGTTCAGAAGGTCGCAGCAATTGCCAAAGCGGATTCCGTGATGCAGCTGGCCATTGCTTTGAGCCATCCGGAGTCCGAGCTGTCTCTCTATGTGGAAGAAGCCGCAGGCCTGGCCGCGATGAATAATCTCGATTTCCTGGAATTGATGGACGGCAGCGGCGTGATCCTGTCTTCCGCTCACTGGCCTGCCCGCTTCGGCTATAGGGCGGAGTGGATTCTCCAGTCCCCGGATTGGAACCTGGAAGGCTATTTCCTCAAGAGCGAAGAACTGCCGGATGAGACGGTCCTGGCGCTCGTGGCAGTTCGAATGATCAGTGCGGGAGACAAAAAACTGTATGTCGCGGGAGGATGCAGGCTGGGCAAAGAATTCCTTTCCTCTCTTGTTCTACAGAAGGGAGTGCGGGTTCTTCTCTATCCCAATCTGACGCCGGAGTTTTCTGCACAAGAGCTCATTATGGATTCAAAGGTCGTGAACGAGCCGGAAAAGCTGAGACCGCTGATTGAGCAGGTTATGGGTTCATCCGCAGAGGCCTCTCGAACAGTTGCCTGGAATGACGGTCACGAGACCGTTCATGCCATTCCCCTCCTCGGTCGCGATAGCACACTTCTGGGTATGTTCCTCGTAGGCAGCTCGCGCCAGGAGCTTTTAAGACTCATCAATAAGATCACGCTTACAGGAATCATCGCCGCGGCGGCTGGAATTCTGCTCGGCATCGCTTTGAGTTACTGGGTTTCATTGCGCATCACGCATCCTGTGAAAGAGCTTGTAGTGGGAGCCCGGCGCGTTGCGCAGGGCAGCTGGGATGCTCGTGTGAATGTATCCTCCCGGGATGAAATCGGCGAACTGGCGGGAGCCTTCAATACCATGACACAGCAGCTGATCGATCAGCGCGACCGGCTTGTGCAGGCGGAGCGGGTAGCGGCGTGGCGTGAACTGGCGCGGCGTCTCGCCCACGAATTGAAGAATCCGCTTTTCCCGCTGCAGATCACAATCGAGAATCTGCAGCGTGCCAAAGAACGCGCGCCCGAGCAGTTCGAAGAGGTCTTTCGCGAAAGCACCGGAACCTTTCTGGCGCAGTTGTCCAACCTGAAAAGCATCGTCGGCCGGTTCAGCGATTTCGCCAAAATGCCTCAACCTCAGATTGAAACGGTCGATCTGAACGAGTTGATACGCGGAACGGTTCAGCTGTTTGACGCTCAGTTCAACGCGCCCGACCGCCCTGCCATCGAAACCGACTTGAATCTGGATGCCGGCCTTTCCTCCATTCAAGCCGATCCTGAGCAGATACGGCGTGCGCTGCAGAATCTTTTGCTGAATGCCGTCGATGCCATGCCTCAGGGCGGCACAATTACACTGCGCACACATAAGGAGAAAGACGCAATTCTGCTGGAAATCTCCGATACCGGCCAGGGCCTGACAAAAGAGGAATGCAGCAGATTGTTTACTCCTTACTATACAACGAAACAACACGGCACGGGCCTCGGCCTCGCCATCGTGCAGTCGGTGATCAGCGATCATGGCGCCAAAATTTCCGTTGAGAGCGAGCCGGGGCAGGGTACGACGTTCAGAATAAAATTTTCGAGCCGCTGAGAAATGGATGGGACTTCAATGAGCCATTTGCTGATTGTGGATGACGACAAGGGAACGCTGGCTTCCCTCTCCAGGGCATTCCGTCTGGCAGGATATGAGGCGACCGTTTGCGACAATGCAGGCAAGGCGCTTGAGCTTGCGAAGGCACAGCGATTCGACATGATTCTGTCCGACGTGGTCATGCCCGGCAAAGATGGACTGTCGCTGCTGGCTGATTTGAAGAGCGCGGGCGTTCCGGTTCCCGTTGTCATGATATCCGGACAGGCCAACGTGGAAATGGCGGTTCGAGCTACGCGCCTGGGAGCGATGGATTTTCTTGAAAAGCCGATCTCGACGGAAAAGCTGCTGCTCACCGTCGAAAATGCTCTCAAGATAACACGGCTTGAGGAAGAAAACCGGCAGCTGCGCCAGCGCGTCGGCAAACATGAGATCGTCTGGAAGAGCGATGCCATGCGGCGCGTAATGGCACAGATCGAGCGGGTCGGTCCGAGCACGTCGCGGGTTTTCATTTATGGAGAGACAGGAACCGGCAAGGAACTGGTCGCGCGTTCTCTGCATGAACACAGCCTTCGAAAGGCGGAGCCGTTTGTAACCATAAACTGCGCTGCCGTTCCTCCGGACCTGATTGAATCCGAGCTCTTCGGACATGAAAAGGGCGCCTTCACCGGCGCCAGCGCCCGCTATTCCGGGAAATTTGAGCAGGCTCATCGCGGAACACTCTTTCTCGATGAGATAGGAGACATGCCTTTGAGCATGCAGGCGAAATTGCTGCGCGTTCTCGAAGAGGGAGAAGTCGAACGCATCGGCTCGGCCCATCCGATTGCCGTGGATGTGAGGGTCTTTGTGGCTACTCATCGCGATGTGGAAGACCTGGTTCGCAAAGACCGGTTCCGCCAGGACCTCTTTCATCGCATCTATGTTTTCCCGCTGGTTCTGCCTCCGCTGCGGGAACGAATGGAAGATATACCCGTACTGGTCGAGCATTTTTCAAGCCAGATTGCAGGACAAAATTCCTGGAAGATAAAACCGGTCACGCCTGAAGCGATCGAAGAACTCAAGCGCTACTCCTGGCCGGGTAATGTCAGGGAACTGCGTAATGTCGTCGAGCGTCTTTTATTGCTTGCCGATGATGCCGTAGATCAACAGACCGTCAAGCTGAGCCTGCCGCTTTCCGACAGAGCGCCTGCCGCAGCAACGGGCAGCGGAGGAATCCTTGCGGAGAGAGTGGAATCCTTTGAACGGGAAACCATATTAATGGAGCTGAAGCGGCGAAACTTCCACATGAGCGAGACAGCCAGGGCGCTGGGACTGGAGCGCAGCCATCTCTACAAAAAGTGCCAGCACCTCGGAATAGACCTGCGCGCCATCCGTCAATCGAACCCGTCCCCGCCTCCCGAAGAATGACCGCTGTTTAGAGCCGGCTAAGCCCAGGGCTTGCGAGGCAGGATAAAATCTTCCAGGCGCGGTCAATTGCTAAGCCGAACGGATATTTTTAAAAGCCGGATTATCAGCGCCCGGCTTCCAAAGCGGCTGCTATTTAACGCGGAAGGTATACATCTTCCCGACGTTGCCTGAAGAACCGGCTGCCGCTGCGGACGTCGGCAGAAATCCGTATTCTCCGGTATCCAGATTGGACAGATTCACCGCAAAGGTTCGGCCGGCGATTTTCGTGCTGTCAAAGGCAATCGCGTCGCGGGTCGCTCCTCCGGAGGAGCTGAAAATTCCCCCGGTGACGGTGCGAAATTCACGAGCATCGCGCTGTTCGCGCAGATGTATCAATTGATATTCCGTTATGTCCACTCCCTCGGGGGAAACGATAAGAAACTCCAATGGGATTTCCAGCACCTTACTGCTGTGGGCTCCTTTAATCCGGCCGTTCACGTCGCCCTGCACAATGCCGGCGGTTGCGAAGCGCTTCAACATCCCTCCGGTCTGCCAGACCACAACCTCGGGTTGAATTTCTTGCCATTTCTCGCGGGCTTTGACGTACACGCCTGCTTCGGCAGGGAGCGCCGGCTCGGGCTTAGCTGCGGGAGTATCTGCGGCTTTTGACGGTTCCCTGGGCAGCTCTTTTTCCGGCTCTTTGGGCGGTTCCTTGATCTCGACGGGCGCGACGGCGGCTACCGGAACAGCCGGGTCCGCTTTTGCTTCCGGAGGCTTTGTCGGATCCATTAAAAAATTCATCAGCCGGTCGCTGGCGCCGCCCTCTTTGAGAGCAACCATGCCCTGAACGGAAAGATCAAAGCTGTGTTGACTCTCCCGGATCTTGGAAATGATCAGGTCTTCATTAATGCCGGCCTTAAGCAGCTGGATGACGGAATCGTTGGTCAGGATTTCGTCGGGGGAAAGCATTGTCATGGCAATATCGATGCGTATGACCTGAGCTTCCACCACTGTAATGCCTGTGCGCGTATATTGTTTGAATCCGGGTATGGAAACGGATATCTGATAGGTACCGGCAGGCAGTTGGCCGATTGTGTAGGTTCCCGTCGAACCGCTCGCTGCCTGATACATGGCGCCCGTGATGGTATTTCTGGCCTCTATACGAACGCCCGGCATCAGAGCGCCGGCAGAATCCGTGATAGTCCCGGTGATTGCTCCTTGCCCGCTCTGTGGGAGAGCTGCGCCCATGGCCAAAAAAAGGGAGGTCGCTGCAATCAATATGACGCGCATGACACATGTCCTCCACGGGAAAAATCCCGGAATTCATTGCTCGAGTGGGGAGTTCAAGCGGGAATATTTCTCAGCTGAACTGCCTTCCAACCTGCCGATAGATGAAGGATGCACCTTGCCTTTCCCCAAAGGCTTTAATAAATGGATCTGTTTGCATCCTCGCCGACTCAAATTGCGAATGACTAAATATGTTTTTCGCCTTCAATGAATGTCAAGGAAAAACATGTTCTGCGACAGGTGCATCAAAGCCGGCTATTTGATGAGCTGCCAGCGAATGGTAATGGAAGTGTATTTCTGATTCCCGCTGTAAAGGATGATCTGGTCCCAGCTGTTGATTTCGCTCGGCATCTGGCGGATAGCCAGGCCTTTCGGTTCCACCTCGATATGGACCGGTTTGCCGGGTAATTTGCCGGCAACATTCCCGACCGTGGCATTACGGTCTGCAATGACCAGTATGGAGTTCTTTTCCAGATTACCCGTCCAGGTGAGGACACCCGATTCATGCGGGATTGGACTTACAGCAGCCTCCGGGGGTTTTGGCTTTGGCTGCGTGCTTTCAGGAGCGACTGCTTTAGCCGGAACGGGTTGAACCGTTTCGGGCTGGGAAAATTCAGTCCTATTCTTCTTCTCCTGCTCAGGGACCGTTTCATCCGTTTCAGAGGGAGCCGCAACGCGGGCCGCGTCGGTTTTGAGGATTGAGGCGGCCGGAGCAGGCGTTTCTTGAACGGGAGGTCCCGGTTTCAGCAAAACTTTGATCACAAAGAAAGCGGCCACCGCCAATACCACTGCTCCGAGGGAGAATATCCACACTGTTAAGGAAGATTTTTTCTTTATAGCCCGGCCTGAGTTTTCAGGCGAAGCAGGAGAAAGAGAATACAAAACCCCTTTATCCACTTGTGCGGGCGGCGGCGCCGGTGTATGAGCTGTTGCAGCCTCACTATTCGGAGTGGATCCCGGTGCTTCCAGGGCAGGCGCAGTCTCATCTCTTGAAGCGGGAGCCGGTGAAGTCGCCTTGGGTCCGGCGGATGCCGTAATGTGGCCCGTCATAAAAGGGGCCGCATCGATTGCCTCTGCCTTGCTCCGCGCATACGTTTCTTCCAGTTCACGCACGAACTCGGCGCAATTCGGGAAGCGCAACAGAGGATCTTTGGCCAATGCTCGTTCAAATATCGGACGGATCGGAAGCTTCAGCCCGGCATTCTCATACTCCGGATCTTCCCACAGAATTTTGGCGAGAAGAGCCGTCAGCGTCGGCCCTTCGAAGGGGAGTCTCCCGGTCAACATTCGGTAAGCCACCACGGCAAGCGAGAATTGGTCCGAACGTCCGTCGATCGCGCGGCCCTGGGCCTGCTCGGGAGACATGTAGCTGGGAGTGCCGAGAACAAATCCGGATTGAGTCATGGAGGTCGAAGCAGTGAGTTTGGCAACGCCGAAGTCCGCTATTTTTACCGCGCCTTCGGTACTGATCATGATGTTGGAAGGTTTGATGTCGCGATGGATGATTCCTTTGGAATGCGCATAATCAAGCGATTCAGCCGCCTTTCTCAATATCGACAGAAGCATGCCGGAACGCTGAGGAACTCCGGAGGCCAGCATTTCCTCAAGAGTCCTGCCATCGATAAATTCCATGACGATATAGGCTTCTTCGCCCTGCTCTCCCACGTCATGGATCGTCAGAATTCCCGGGTGAGAAAGAACTCCGGCCGCTCTTGCCTCACGATGGAGGCGTTCGGTTAATTCCGCATGATTGGCTCCCGCATCCAGCGCTCCCAGCCGGATGGTTTTTATTGCGACCTGACGCCCGATAAGAGGATCCGTTGCAGCGTAGACAACGCCCATCGCACCCCGACCCAACTCACCCTGTATCTCATATCTGCCGATTTTTTTCATGCTGCGGCTATTATATCCCGAACTATGGTCTCAATAGCCAATCAGATCTCAGGATCCCGTTTGGAGCGAAAATCTTCCCCGTCATCCTGAATTGCATAGATTGCGGGATCAATTCGCGGAATCCTGGTTCAGAAGCCGGCTGACTATAAACTCATGAGACTAACCGGTTCGGCTACTTTCCTCTTGTTCCCCAGGGTAGAAATGCTTATAAAGAATGGTCGGCTATTATTTAAGGACGGGGCAGGGAGGGCAAAAGCTGAGCCCACCTCCCCCAATTTTTAGCGGCAATTGCATAATTCAGCAAAACCAAGATTGGAGAACAATTCAATGGAGATTAGACTGAACGCCAGCGGGCAGAACTCGTTATCGACAAAAGCATGCTTCAGCGACGAGAATGGATTTGAAGTCGCTTCCACCATCGTCATGGGAAAGAAGGATGCGATTCTCATAGACGCACAATGGACTCTATCCAATGCCCATCGGATTATCACCGAGATCCTGGAAACAGGAAAGAATCTCACGACCATTTACCTTTCCCACGCCCATCCGGATCACTACTTTGGAGCCGGCGTGATAGCCCAGGCTTTCCCCAAAGCCCGTGTTGTTGCGATCAAATCGGAAGCCGACATAATGAACAAACAGTTCTTCGGCAAGATCGAACACTGGGAAAGCATTATCGGATCCCACAACGTTTGCAGAGTGTCGGCAAAAATCGAGGCTCTGAAAGAAGACAAGCTCGAACTGGAAGGACAACCCCTGGAGATCATGACGAAAGTCATGGGCGACATGAGATACAACACAATGGTATGGATTCCCTCAATAAAAACTCTCGTTGCCAGCGACGTCCTGTTTAATCAGGCGCATCCCTTCACCTGCGAGTTGACCAAGGAAGAGCGCGCACAGTGGATCGCCGATGTCGATAAAATAGAAAAGATGGGCGCCGAAGTTATCATTCCCGGACATCAGAAGCCCGGATGCCAGTTCGACAAAAGCTCCCTCGATTTCACCAGAGAGTATATCGTTGCCACCGAAGAAGAACTGGTGAAGCAGGACACCGTCGCCGGCTTCTATTTCGCCATGGCGGACCGCTTCCCTCAAGCCAATCTTGTACGGCTCAGCAACGGAATGAACGCGGCCGTATTCAAGGGCGGCCTGGACTGGAACTGGCGCGAAATACAGTAAACTTCTGTTGAGCGGAATTACTGAGTCCCGGATATTTGCGGGACTCAGTAATTCCGCTCGTTTGGATAACCCTCGCAGTATTTTTCAATTTGCCCCCCCCTCGACACTGAAGTGCTGTCGCAGATAATTCGCGGCTTGCGTCCATTGAGACAAAAGATATGTCGGAGTACTGTCCCGGTCGAAGCCCTGCTGCTATCATTCAACCGATATAAACAGGGCGCGCGGTGCGCCCGGAGCCGGAGGATCGGTTTCAGAACAGCTGTCTCCTATGAAGAGTACACCGTTCAGATAGGAAGCCGGAAGGAATCAAACTCCATATGATCTGGATTTGGATAGCGTTCATTTCGTTGGTCCTGTTAATGCTGGCACTGGACCTGGGAGTCTTCAACCGCAAAGCCCATGTCTTTAGTGTGAAAGAAGCCCTAACCTGGTCCGCGGTGTGGTTTACTCTCGGAATGGCGTTTGCCGTGTTCGTGTATTTTGCCTATGAGGCTCAATGGTTCAATCTTGGATCGGCAATTGATGCCGTAGACGGCCTGCGGAACGACGGCAGCAGCGCGACAGAAAAGTACCTGACCGGCTATGTTGTCGAAAAGTCACTCAGCGTGGACAACATCTTCGTGATCGCCCTGATCTTCAGCTTTTTTTCTGTGCCGCCTCTGTATCAGCATCGCGTTTTATTCTGGGGCATTCTGGGCGCTCTATTGCTGCGTGGAGCGATGATCGCTCTCGGGGCGAAGCTGATCACCGAGTTCCACTGGGTGCTTTACCTGTTTGCAGCCTTCCTGATTCTTACGGCGCTCCGGATGCTTTTCTTCAAGACGGAGCATGTGGATCCGGATAAGAACGTCGTGGTCCGCTTCACACGGCGACTGTTGCCTGTTACGTCCAGGTTTCATGGAGAGCATTTCTTTGTTCGCGCAGGTGCGCCCGCATCGTATGAACTCGAATTCCCCGGCGCCGCTGCGGTGCGCGATGATGTCGTCGAGAAAGCCGGGCGGGGAACACTGCTGCTGACGCCGCTTGCTCTGGCGCTCGTCATGGTTGAGACAACAGACATAATCTTCGCGGTGGATTCGATCCCGGCCATTTTCGCAATAACGAGCGACCCGTTTCTTGTCTTTACCAGCAACGTGTTTGCGATCTTGGGCCTTCGGTCGCTTTATTTCGCTCTTGCCGGTATGGTGAGCAAGTTCCGCTACCTGAAAGCCTCCCTCGCGCTGGTGCTTCTGGTGGTAGGGATAAAAATGATGCTGGCCGAATGGTTGAAGCTCACACTTGGGAAACACTTTAACCTGTACCTGTTGACCGTGGTCATTCTGATACTGGCAGCCGGCGTCGCAGCATCGCTCTTCGCCGACCGCCGCAAAGGATAAAAACTTATGCCCAGGAACGTTGAGATTAAGGCGCGCATCGAAAGCATAGACTCGGTCTTCCCGAAAGCCGCTGCTCTGGCGGATCAGGGGCCGGTTGAGATAAGCCAGGACGACACATTTTTTGCATGTGAGAACGGACGGCTGAAGCTTCGCGCTTTTTCGCCTGAAAAAGGGGAACTCATTTTCTATCACCGTGCCGACCGGATCGGTCCGAAAGAATGCTTCTACGTTGTTTCGCCAACGAGCTCGCCGGATACTCTTCGCAACGCCCTTTTGTTGGCCTATGGTCAGGCGGGACGTGTCCGAAAACAGCGGACATTGTTTCTCGCGGGAAGAACCCGCATCCATCTCGATCGGGTCGAAGGTTTGGGCGAATTCATAGAGCTGGAGGTAGTGTTGGCCGAGGGCGAAAGTGCGGCAACGGGCGAAGCCGTTGCGAGGGAGCTGATGCAGGAACTGGGTATTCGGCCGGATCAGCTTATCGAAAACGCATACGTCGATTTGCTTGCACTGAAGACTACGGGATAAATCGGAATCAACGAAAAGGGCATAAAAACAAATCATCAGGATGATTTGCTGATATGCTGAGGCAGCCTTACAGGATGTAAAGGTATCCGGGAAGGGGGCAATCATGCAAGTGCGCGATGGATATGACGTGGTTGTGGTTGGTGGAGGGACGTCGGGCGTCGCTGCGGCCATCGCCGCTGCAAGAACCGGGGCAAACACTCTCCTCATTGAGCGGGTCGGGGCCCTGGGCGGCCAGATGAATGTTTCGGGCCCTCCGGGTTTTGCTTATGCCAATCTCTACAATGAACGTCACGAGCGCATTATCGGCGGGATCATTACCGAAACTCACGAGCGCCTCCTCAGGGAAGGACACGCAATTCCTCACATGGAACCCGACTTCCGCGGCTGGTACACCTTCGCCTACGTGGATCCCGACTGGTGGGGACTTCTGATGTTCGAGATGATGCAGGAAAACAATGTGAAGCTTCTTCTGCATTCGCTTGCCGTGGATGTCGTCAAGGTAGGAGCAGCCGTCAAGGGAGTTGTGGTCGAGAATGTCTCCGGGCGGCAGATGATTCTGGGCAAGGTGACGATCGACTGCACGGGCGAAGGGGAAATTGCCGCGCGGGCCGGCGCTCCCTATGAGATTCTGCCCAGGGATCAGATGGAACCGCATTCGCTCTCCTTCACCGCCGATGGCGTCGACTGGGATAAGGTCCTCAAATACATTAAAGACAACCCGCAGGAGTTCGAATTCGAGCGCTTCCAGGAAAATACCCGGCATCAGTGGACCTATGAACAGCTCGTCGAACGCATACGGAAGGTCGATTCCATTGCAGAGTTCGGCGAAGTCATGGGATACAGAAGCCTCAAGATGAAGGGACTGGAGACCGGCGAGTGGCACGGTTACAGCGGAGTTGGTTTCTTTTTGATACCGCGCGAGGGGGGCGTCATCCAGGCGCATTTCCAGCATTCTTCGCAGGTCGGAAACTGCGATGCGACCAGCGTCGACGATCTGACTTTTGGCGAAATCGAATGCCGCCGGCAGATTGTGATAGCCTGGAAATTCATTAAGAAATATCTGCCCGGATTTGAGAAGGCCTATATCACGCGCGTTTGCCCGGAGATGCGGATCCGTGAAGGGCGGCGCATTCTGGGCGACTATGTCTTAAAGGGCGAAGATGTAGTCGAAGAACGGAAATTTCCCGATGTGATCGGGAAGAGCGCGTTCCCTGCGGGCGCCGTGCACGTGGTGGGTCCGGGGACGCTGGGCACCATGAAGCCTCCGGATGTTCCCAGGGCCGGCGGTTCGCATGACATTCCCTATCGATGCCTCGTTCCCCGGGATATCGAGAATATGCTCGTTGCCGGCAAAGCTGTTTCAGCCTATCGCGAAGCCTATCAACGGTTCCTCATGCAGACGATGGTGACGGGGCAGGCCGCGGGCGTGGCCGCCGCTCTCAGCGCGAAGCAAAACATTACGCCGAGGATGCTGGAGGCGGATGTCTCAGAGCTCCAGCGCATTCTGGCAGCTCAGGGCGCCATCCTCACGGGTACCCATTAAGTTTAACATCTTTGCATGTGGGTCGCGGCTTCAGCCGCGACACGTTCATGCAAACAGAAGGGCAGGCATCAGTATTTCTCACACACAGGATTAATCCCGCGTCGCGGCTTCGGCCGCGACCCACATGGAAATTTTTGCTTGTGTAGATTGCGTCATAGCCGCCCCAATTTTTTGTCTGGTTGCCGGTTTTGAGACAGTCTCTGAAGCCTAGATCCGCATGAAACGAGTGTTGAAGTTCAGGAGGAGAGCATGAGCGGGAAAGATGCGAATGGAACGGCCGTCACACCATCGACAATCGATGTCGGGAAGGTTATAGACGATTCCAGGCTGAACAGGGTTTCGCTCCGCGTGATCCTTTTGTGCGGCCTGATCATGCTGATGGACGGATATGATTATTCCATCATCACGGTAGCTGCTCCCATGATCATGAAGGAGTGGAATGCCGGCACGGAATCATTCGGCGTGGTGTTTGCGGCGGCATTTTTCGGCTATCTGTTCGGCGCAATTCTCTGCGGCGCTCTCTCGGACCGGATAGGAAGAAAAAAGACCCTCATTCTCGGATCCTGCATTTTCACCGTCGGAACTCTGCTTGTTTACTTCTCCAACTCCGTACAGACGCTCATTCCCATACGCATATTCACCGGATTCGGCATCGGCGGTGCGGTCCCCTGCGCGATTACGCTCACCAGCGAATATTCTCCGCTCAAGGGCAGAGGCAAATATGTATCGATCATGTATTCGGGATTTCTCCTCGGCATGGTGCTCGGGGGATATGTCGCGGGATTCATGCTGGACAGCATCGGCTGGCGCCCGTTGTTTCTGGTCGGCTTCATTGCGCCGGTGATTGCCATCCTCATTTTATGGTATGCACTGCCCGAATCCGCGCGATGGCTGGCTGCGCGGCACAAAAGCGAAAAGCAGAGAGAAGTCCTTGGCGCAATAGTCAGGGATATGCAGCCCGGTCTTCAAATCGGGGCGGAGACGCGGTTCGTGTCGGAGGGTTCGACTCAGAACAAGGCTGCCATAAAGGAGCTTTTCTCCGGCAAACTGGCATGGGTCACGCCGGTCATCTGGGCCTATTACCTGATCAGTTCCATCGCCGTCTTCTTTTTTGGCAACTGGGCGCCGCAATTGCTGGTCGTGAAGGGATTTACTGCTTCGAGTGCGGCATTTATCACGGGGACCAGTGGAATAGCCATTGCGGCAGGCTGCCTGTTAAGCGGCTTCTATTTTGACAAATTCGGTTTCAGATGGGGATCGATTCTGCATGTAATTGCCGCGGTGGCCGTCCTTTTTTGGGGAGGGATGGAACCGGCCGGTTTTGTCATTCTGCTTTTCGTAACGGGATTCTTCATTAATTCGGCTCATATGGATGTCACAATCCTTGCTCCGATCGTTTACCCGCCGAGATGCAGGAATCAGGGTGCCGGCGTGGCCATCGCCGTCGCGAGAATCGGCGCTATGATAGGACCGACCATCGGCGGTTATCTCCTTGCAACAACGCTCCCGATGGAAAGGCTGCTGGCCCTGATCTCCGTCCCGCTGGTGATCGCCGCCGTTCTCTGCTATATCGCCGGCCGCCAGTATGATTTTTATTTCGGCCCTCTGTATTCCGGCAGAATTCCGGCTGAGAAGAAATAGGCCGGGACCGGAAGAATTTGTTGCTTCCCGCGATGCATAATCGCGCCGGTTCCAGGACATGGACTGGAACTTGGATGCAGACTTCGGCTTAAACGATCTTATTCGCTTGTCAATCCAAATCGTTGCCCGGGTCCATGTATAAAAATCTCTCTCCGGCAGTTTTTCTTATGCCGTTCGCGGGCTTTCTTACATTAAAATAAATCGATCTCAAGAATTTGATGGGACGGAAGAGCTGAAGGGAGCCCGTTGTCTTCATCGTGTCTTCAGCTCGCTTCAGGCATCCTTGGGCAGATCCTTTTCACAGGATATAAACATGCCGGATATCAGTAAGTGAACTTATCCATGAAGGACATGACAATGACAACAAAGAAAGCTACACCAGTACCTGCCAAGAAGGGCACGGTCGTTGAACAATCGTACAATCCATTTGAAACGGCTCAAGCACAGTTTGACAGAATCGCCAGCATGCTGGGCCTTGACGGACCGACACGGGATTTGCTCCGCAATCCGATAAGGGAATACCACTTCAGCATTCCTATCCGGATGGACCGCGGCGGAATACAGATATTTCGGGGCTTCAGAGTTCAACACAATGATGCTCGAGGTCCCTGCAAGGGAGGCATCCGATTTCATCCCCTTGAAACCATCGACACTATTCGTGCGCTTGCCATGTGGATGACCTGGAAATGCTCGGTTGTGGATATACCGCTGGGCGGAGCCAAAGGGGGGATCGTGTGCGATCCTCACAATCTCAGTTTGAATGAAATCGAGCAGCTGTGCCGCGGATGGGTGCGACAGATTGCCCGCGACGTTGGACCCTGCCTCGACGTGCCTGCTCCGGATGTGATGACCAATCCGCAGGATATGCTCTGGATGCTGGATGAATATGAAAAGATACATGGCGGCAGATACCCGGGATTCATCACCGGAAAACCGATCAGTATCGGGGGATCACTGGGACGCAAGGAAGCGACCGGATACATGGTTGTCCTCACAATCCGGGAAGCGCTCAAAGAACTCAACCTCAAGCCCGAGAATACCACCGCGAGTATCCAGGGATTCGGCAACGTTGCGCAGTACGCCGTTGAGCTGTATCACAAAATCGGCGGAACGGTGATCAGCGTTTCAAGCTGGGATCCGACTGACAATAAGACATTCTGCTGCAGAAAGCTATCCGGAATTCTATTTGACGAACTCAAGTCTATCAGCGATCCGTTCGGCACTATCAATCGGAAAAAAGCACAGGACATGGGTTACGAAATCCTTCCCGGCGAGGCATGGCTGGAGCAGGATGTCGATGTTCTGATTCCGGCCGCGGTTGAAAATCAGATTTCGGCCGACACTGTGCCCAGAATCAATCGCAGGGTTAAACTGATTGCAGAGGGTGCAAACGGACCCACGACACCCGAAGGGGACCTGATGCTCGACAAGCGCGGGACATTCCTCATTCCCGACATTCTCTGCAACGCGGGCGGAGTTACCTGCAGCTATTTCGAGCAGGTGCAGGGCAACATGAATTACTACTGGGATGAGAAAGAGGTTTTCGACAAACTGGATGCCAAGATGACGTCTGCATTTCATGCGGTCAGGGAAGTGTCAAAAAGGCAAAAACTCCCGAACCGGGATGCAGCCTATGTCCTTGCGGTCAATCGCGTGGCGCGCGCCTGCAAAGACCGCGGATGGTGCTAGCCCGCATTTCTCGCAGGCATTCTACTGCGGCGGCGGATCCGGACATGTCTGAATGTTTTAGCCGCAGATTCTTACGGATAAGCGCAGATGAGACAATAGAAGGATCTGCGATGGTTCGTGAGGATCTGCGGTTCATTATTTAAACCATCCGTTATTCCCGCGGTTTCCGGAGGATCGCAATGGAAAGAAAATCCGTCAACAAACTCATTGAAGATCTGAAAGAGCGCGCAAAAGAACTCAACTGTCTCTATGAAGTTGAAGAAATCATGAGCAATCCGAACCTGGCGTTGGAGGATGTCTTGCAGCGCATCGTCATGACGCTTCCTTCCGGATGGCAGTTCCCCGATATATGCCAGGCCAGAATCGTGTATGGGGATTTTGAGGTTCATACTTCAGACTTCCGCGATTCCCCCTGGGCACAGCATGCGGATATTCTGGTTCAGGAACAGGTCGCAGGCCGGATCAGCGTCTGCTATCTGGAAGACCGGCCGCTGGCAGATGAAGGACCTTTCCTCAAGGAAGAGCGAAAGCTGATCAACACCATTGCAGACCGTCTCAAACACCGGATCCTCCACACAAATTTAAAAAAGGTATTTGAACGGACGCAGCTGAAAGGAGAGAGTCACGAGCAGTGGGCCGTTGTTCTCGATCTGCTCAGAAGAACGGACCCAAAACTTCTTACCCGCATTTCCCGGAAGATGCTGAATCATCTTTCCTGGGCGGGCTATGACAGGGCGCACCGCATTCTCGAAAGCATCAGCCCGACGCTGAAAAGCGAGGATGACGAAACGGACCAGGATGAAAACCGTCCGCTCCGGATCGCGGCGGCACAGGATCTGCTCTCCGCAAGTGAAGACATTTTTAAACTTGCGGGAAAGCATCTGAGTGATGCTCAAATCCTGACGTTTATCCAAAAATGGATGCAGGAAGATCGTTCCGGATTTCTGATCAAAGCCCTGGAGAATCCCAATTCCTCGCTGGCCGAAATTGCCGGCGCCATCGAGCGCTACAGTCATCTGATCCCGCAGGGAGTCGAGCTTGCCTCGCCGAGAGAAAGAGCATTTCGAGTTTCCCTTATTCAGCGCATTTTGAGCGAGGATGCAAATTTTGTACAGGTAGCCAAGCAGTATATCAGCATCAATGATTTTCACGATCTGCTCGATCGAACCATCTTTCCCACCGGGAGCCATGGAAAACTCGGAGGCAAGGGCGCGGGTTTGTTTGTCGCCTCGCAGATTTTGAAAAAGCATGCGGCGGGCAACGAGCTTCTGCATGGCATCAAGACGCCCAAAACGTGGTACCTCACTTCGGACGGCCTCCACAATTTTATCAACCACAACGACCTGGAAGAGATTGCCGAACACAAATACAAAGATATTGGGCAGATACGGCAGGAATACCCGGCCATTATCCAGGTATTCAAGAGCGCATCGTTTTCTCCCGAAATCGTCAACAGCATGTCCAACGCCCTGGATGATCTTCCTGAAGTTCCCCTGATAGTGCGGAGCTCCAGTCTGCTGGAGGACACCAAGGGGACTTCATTCGCCGGAAAATACAAAAGCCTGTTCATTGCGAATCAGGGGAGCAAACACGATCGGATGATGGCTCTCATGGATGCGGTTGCCGAAGTCTATGCGTCCACATTCGGCCCGGATCCTCTTGTATACCGGATGCAGAAGGGTTTGATCGATTATCACGAAGAGATGGCAATCATGATCCAGGAGGTGGTAGGCGCCCGGATCGGCCGGTATTATTTGCCCGCCTTCGCCGGCGTGGCCTTCAGCCGCAACGAATTTCAGTGGTCCCGCCGCATCCGGCGCGAAGACGGTCTGCTGCGCATGGTCCCGGGGCTCGGCACCAGGGCGGTAGACCGTGTTCAGGATGATTATCCGATACTCATTTCTCCGGGCCAGCCGTCGCTCCGCGTTAACGTCACCGTTGAGGAAAAGGTTCGGTATTCTCCAAAGCGGATCGACGTTATCAATCTGGAATCAGGTTTGTTCGAAACCATCGAGATCCGGGATCTCCTTGCGCAATGCGGCAATGAATACCCGATGATTCACCAGCTCGTCTCCATACTCCAGGATGATCGGCTGGTCCAGCCATGGTCTCTGGGAATCGACTGGGAAAGGGATCCATGCGTTGTTACTTTTGAAGGTTTGTTCGGCCGGACACAGTTTATCGAGCAGGCAACGGCGATGCTGAAAACCCTCCAGGCAGAGTTTCGGGCGCCGATCGATATTGAATTCGCTCACGACGGAACCGATCTCTACCTTGTTCAGTGCCGCCTCCAGAGCCACGGAGCCAAGTCGCAACCGGCGTCGATCCCCAGGGATGTGCCGAAAGACCGGATCCTCTTTTCCGCGAATCGCTATGTCACCAATGGAGCCATTCCCGACATAACTCACATCGTATATGTCGATCCTCAGAAATATGCCGAACTGCCGAACCGGGCCGAACTGCTGGCGGTCGGCCGGGCGGTTGCGGCTCTGAATCAGCTGCTGCCGAAGCGCCGGTTCATACTTATGGGTCCCGGGCGCTGGGGAAGCCGCGGCGATATCCGGCTTGGAGTAAGCGTGTCTTACTCGGATATCAACAACACTGCCATGCTGATCGAAATTGCTCAAAAGCAGAAGGATTACATCCCGGAGCTTTCCTTCGGTACTCACTTCTTCCAGGATCTGGTCGAAGCATCCATCCGGTATCTGCCTCTTTATCCCGGTGATTGGGGAACACTTTTCAACGAATCCTTCTTCAGAGCTTCACGAAACTGGCTGCCGGAGCTTCTGCCTGACTTCGCCCACCTGGCCGAAGCCGTGCGCGTCATCGATGTTGCCAATACCGTCCCGGGAATGGTTCTTCAGGTCCTGATGAACGGAGAACTGGATGAGGCATTGGCCGTTCTCGCAGAGCCCTCCCGGCAACCGATTGAGGCCCCGCCGGAGGTGCCGGATGTGGCGGCGCCCGAGGCGGGCGCCAACATTCACTGGCGCTGGCGCCTCCAGAGTGTGGAGCGGATAGCGGAGCTTATGGATCCCAATCGTTTTGGAGTCAAGGCATTGTATTTGTTTGGAAGCACGCAGAATGCGACGGCTGGTCCCCAGAGCGACATCGATCTGTTGATTCATTTCGGCGGAACGGAAGCCCAGGAAAAAGACCTGATGCTCTGGCTTGAAGGCTGGAGCTTATGCCTCAGCTACATCAATTATTTGAAAACGGGCTTTAAGACCGACGGATTGCTCAGCGTCCACCTTATTACCGACAAGGATATTCAGAACCAGACCAGCTATGCGGTGAGAATAGGAGCCACAAACGATCCCGCCTTTCTGATCCCCCTCGGCAAGCAAAGCAAGAATTGAAACATCAACCGCGGATTTTCACGGATTCACACGGATCTAAATCCTTCATTTATCTGTGGGGATCTGTGAAGATCAGCGGTTGGTTTTTTGGGATCATTAAGTAATATAGGCATGAGGATTTTATGAGCACCTGTTTTTTTGTCTCTGACCTTCATGGCAGGGAAGAACGTTACAAAAAATTATTCCAATGCATCGAGAAAGAGCACCCTGCCGCGGTGTTTATGGGAGGAGACCTGTTGCCTTCCGGCCTTGGTTCGATGACGGGCGTACGCGGATATGAAGACTTTCTGGAAGACATGTTTGCAGCCGGATTCAGGAGACTGAAGAAAATCATGAACTTCGACTATCCTTCTGTTTTCGTCATCCTGGGCAACGACGATGTGAGAATCCGGGAAGCGGAACTGGAAGCGTTCGGCGCCCAGGGGCTCTGGAATTATGTGCACAACAAATGCATTCTGTGGGGAAAACATACAATCTACGGCTATGCTTATATCCCACCCACACCTTTTATGCTGAAGGACTGGGAACGCTATGATGTGTCCAGATATCTGGATCCGCTCTGCATCGCTCCGGAAGAAGGATGGTTCTCCGTCTCTGTTGAAAAAAGCATACTGAAGCATCAGACGATTCAGAATGACCTTCTGGAATTGACGCGGGGCGCGAACCTTTCCCGAGCCATTTTTCTTTTCCATACGCCTCCCTACGATACGAATCTGGATCGGGCCGCGCTGGACGGGAAAAAGGTCAATTATGTCGATCTGGATGTTCATGTGGGGAGTATCGCCGTTCGCCGCTTCATAGAGTCCGGTCAGCCTCTGCTGACGCTGCACGGACACATCCACGAATCCGCCCGCATTACGAGAGCCTGGAGAGATCGGATCGGCAGAACGTTTGTCTTTTCGTCCGCCCATGACGGTCCCGAACTGGCACTTGTCCGCTTCGATCCCGAATATCTCGAAACAGCAACCCGCGAATTGATTTAACCCGCATTTTTCACAGAGTTTCTACTGCGGCGGCGGATCCGGGCATGTCTGCCGTGTTGCGCTCGGTCGGATTCCTCGACTTACTGTCAAGTACGCCTGCGGAATCCGACCGTCGCGCGCCTTGCATCCATGCCCATCTGCGCCACCTCGCTACGAAACCCGGTGAGAAAAGCAGGTTAAAGAGAAAGCCGCCACGGACTCCGCTGCAGCTACTTGTCCAGCGAGGTCAGGCCCTCTCGAATTGCGAACTTGGTGAGATCGGCTACGCTGTGAATCCCCAGCTTGCTCATCATCTGCCGGCGATGGGTCTCGATCGTTTTTACACTCAGATGGAGGCGCTGTGCAATTTCGCGTGCACTGTGCCCCTCGGAAATCAGCTGCAGCACTTCCCGTTCTCTGGAAGTGAGCGGTTGGGAAGCGGAAGCGTATTGCCTTGGGCGCGAGGCTTTCGATTGTGTAAGCTCCTGCACGACGATTCCCGCAATAGCCGGGCTCAGATAGACCTGATTGGAAAGAACAATGTGAATGGCGCGCACCAGTTCTTCGAAAGCACAATGCTTGAGGATGTATCCGGAAGCTCCGGCGGAAAGCATGCCGGTGACATAGCGCCTGTCGGAATGCATGGAAAGAGCGATGATTTTTATTTGAGGATCGGCGGCAAGAATCTGGCGCACGGCTTCCAGACCGTTGAGTTCGGGCATTGCCACGTCCATGATTACCATATCGGGTTTCTGTTGATGTGCGAGCTTCACTGCCTCTCTTCCGTTCGCTGCCTGAGCGACGATTTCCATTTCGGGCTGAGCCTTCAGCAGAGCTTTCAAGCCGTCACACACGATTTTATGATCGTCGGCAATTAATATCCGGATCGTCAAATCTCACCTCCGTTCCTGAGTTCTCCTCGGCTTTGGGGAGTCGCAAAAAGGTTAACGCGTCATTCTATGTCCAACCGGAGCTCTTTCGCGATGCACTCGCTCCGGACTCAACTCCGTCTTGTTCCCGGATGCGATCCGCCGGCCCTTTTCGCCTCCATGACAATTCCCTTGTTGCTGTACCATTAGCACGCGCGATCCCCGGGAAACAATTAAAAACGGGCCGGCACGGGATCCCGTCTGAATCTCATCCAATGGATGACAGGATGCTATCCATTGGATGATCCTTTTTCAGTAACTGACCCAATTTATTCCAGTGTCTCCCCGATTGTTGTTCCGCGAAGGCTGAAAGAAGATTATCAAAGATCGCGGATTGTGTTTATCCATCCGTCTGAAGCCGGACGATCCGAAGCGATCCTGAAAAACGCGGCTGAGATAAAGGCAATGTGGGGCCATATGAACTCGAATCTCATCGTGGGGAGGAGCATCGGTGTTTCTGATGTCATAGCCATATATCCACATTGCGGGAGAATTCGGGCTGTGCCTCATCGAATAAAAAGGCGGAGCAGTCCCTGTAAAAACTGCGGCCGGACTGTCCCGGCGGTCAAGCGATAGCAGGATCTCCAGGACAATCCGGCATTCACCCGCTGATTTCACATAATCAAAACAAAAGCATTCATTCATGAATATGCGCCCCGACCAGGAGATCGGGCGCTATTAATCGGACAGGGAGCTGCAAATGAACAAACGGAAAATTCACGTTACCGATTACGACATGCAGAGACTTCGGAAGCTGCTCGAGGGAACCCAGTATTGGAATCAAAAAGACAGAGAATATCTGGCTCACCTGGAGGAAGAACTGGACAAGGCCGTTGTCGTGCCTTCCAGGAAAGTGCCCTCCGATGTCGTTACGATGAATACTCACATGCGCGTCAAAGATCTGGATTCTGAAAAGGAGATGTCGATCCAGCTTGTATTTCCCAGTGAAGCGGATTTCGAGCGGGGCAAAATTTCCATCCTGGCGCCCATCGGTACAGCCCTGATAGGATATCGTACGGGAGACACTGTGGAATGGAGTGTCCCCTCCGGAGTCAGACGTTTGTATATTGAGGCCATAACCTATCAGCCCGAAGCCGCCGGCGACTTTCATCTCTAGTCGTTAGTCAGCAGTCGGCAGTCGGCAGTTGATATTTGATAGTCGTTAATCGACAGTCGTTAGTCGGCATTGATATTCCCAATTTCTGATATTTCCTTACCAACATATTTTTTTTACTGCCGACTGCCGACTGCCGACTGCCGACTAAGCAAATCTCTCAGCTCCGATCCCTCGATTTTTTCCTTTTCGAGCAGCAGTTCGGTTCCCTTTTCAAGAATGCTTCGCTTGCTTTTAAGGATTTCAACTGCCCGCGCATATTCGCCGGATACGATTGCACGGATCTCTTCGTCTATAGCTTCAGCCGTGGCATTGCTGTAGTCGGCTGTCTCCTGGATTCCCAGATCAAGGAACCGCTGCCGCTTTTCCCTGGAGTAGTACACCTGGCCCAGCCGGTTGCTCATGCCATATTCCTTGACCATGCTCTTCGCAATTTCGGTGGCACGGGACAAGTCGTTGTGAGCTCCCGTGGATATATCACCGAAGATAATTTCTTCCGCAGCCCTTCCACCGAGGAGTGACGCGATCTTGTTGAGGAGTTCGGTTCTTTTCATCAGGAACCTGTTTTCGGTCGGGACCTGCATGGTGTAGCCCAGGGCGGCAATTCTGCGAGGAATGATCGAAATTTTCTGTACCGGATCCGATAATTTTATATCCGTGCCAATCCGCGCAAATCCGCGGTTCATTGTTTTAAGGCAGGGAACGCAGTCCCTCGGCGCGCACTTTCCATGTGCCGTCCTTCGGAATACCGGGATGCTGATCCGCGCATCCGTCCCAGCCCGCTACCATCAGTGCGACGGCCGACAGGAACGCGCCGTTGGCAGGCAGATACGCGGCAATCTCGTGCCTGCGGGCGCGGGGCGGAGATTTTTGGGTGATTGCCTGGTCGCTTCCCTGGGGGCAATGGCCGCCGGCAAAATAGCGGTTGTTGGGGCCGTCGCGGAGCAGCAGCTCCACTGCCTGTTCCGTCCGTCCCAGCCTCGCCGCCGTCATTGCAATCATCGGATAATCCCAGCCCCAGATCTTTGTCTCCCAGTCCCACTCTTTCAATACGGCATCCAGCGTGCGGGCCATCGTCGCGCGGTCGACATCGGGGCCGCCGGGCAGCAGGCCGAACGGCATCAACATCTCCGGATGATCATGGCGGCTGTTGATGTTTTGCCAGGTGTCCGGGCGCGATTCGAGTGCGACGTATTTGCCGTCCGCTACCGGCAGTGGGGAGAGGAGGGCAATGATGTCGTCCCACTTTTTGTCGCGCGGCATCCCGAGCCTCTCTCTCCATTGTTGCGCGACACCGAGCGCCCAGCGCCAGTAGGAAAGCTCAAATGCCGGATTCCGGCTTGTCTCCGGATCGTAAATTTCCTGCACAATCCAAAGCGGCGGCCCCAGCATATACCGGCCGGAGGCTTCGTCGAAATGAACCATGGAGGCCAGGCATTCCGCTGTCTCCAGAACAAGTTCACGGTATCCGGCCAGCGTGGCGGGGGACGGCCGGCTTCTGTAAAGGAGTTCGCATAAATAAATCATGTGAGGCTGATTCCATATGATCAGCGGATTGCCGCCGGGACTTTCGCGGCCTTCGGGTCCGACCATTTTCGCCCAGCGGGCGCCCCGCAGGCCGCGGCCGGCGGCGAGCGCGCGGGCTGCGGGCAGACGCGCCTGATACCACTGCAGGTTCTTTTCCAGCAATTCGTCATGACCCCACAGCGAAAAATGCGCCGTGTGCCACCAGATCATCTCCGTGTGATGCTTGCCGTACCAGGTGCTGCAGGTGAGACCGCTTTCCTGCGGAGGCATGTCTCCCGCCATCTGCACAGCCATGAGATACTGCGAAAGCACAATACGTTCTTCCAGCTTATGCGCAAGAAGATTGGTGCTTCCCGAAAAATCCACTGCCGCTCCCTCACTCCAGAATTTCTTCCAGTGCGCGGCGCTTTTGGCCAGAATTTTCGAAACGCCCGGCGGAAGCTCGGGCCGCGGTTTTTCGCCGGGCAGGAAACGAATCGAAAATTCCAGTATTCTGCTTTCGCCGTTGCCGGTGATGCTGAAAACATGAGGGGCGCTGTAGAGTGCAGGCACGCTTAGAATCACGGAATAGCGGGTTTCATCGATATGGCGCCGGATCAGCGTTCCGCCGGGAATCGCATTCTTAATGATTGCCGACTCATGAGACTCCGGATTGCTCCAGTCCAATGCCGGGGTGTTTTTTACGGTCAGATCATGTCCACGGGGAAAGGCGAGCCGGACGCGGATCTTCCCCTGCGCAATGAGCCGGGATTCGATGCGCACTCCGATCGTATCGGAATCAGGGTCGCAGACAGTCGTTACCGATACGCCTGTCCCCGACAACTTGAACCGGCTGCGGATTACGCCCCGCCACAAGTCGAGTGTCTGTTCGGGGTCCTGAATATCTTCGGGCACGAAAGCCGATCCGTCGGTCTTGATCCATTCCAGCGCAAGCCGGCCGAGGGGATGATTATGCGGATTCTTTCTCAACCAATCGCCGGCAGGAGAAGCCTGTCGTGTCGGAAATCCCAATACGTGTCCGTCAGGCAGCTTGTAGTCCTGATTCGTGTCGCTGAGTTTATAGTTGTTTGGATTCGGCTGAGAGTGCCAGGCCCATCGCGATAGAGTTTCCACCGGGATTCCGTATCGATGATAATGCGCGGCAAACGTCTGCAGCCCCGTGATGTCGGCCCCGAAAGCAAAACCGCCATTGCCGACAGTCAGCGGTGCATCCACATCCAGCTTTTGCAGGACCGGATTGTGCCGAGATACCAGAGCCTCCCGGTCGATGCGCGGAACCGCTCCGCTGATTTGCGGCCAAAAAAGGAGAATAGCCAATACCAACGCATTTTGCCTAAACATATCCTTTCCTTTGAGCCTTCGGGTCCTTTTGCCGATCTTTATCCAATAACCTTGGAATCCGGTGTCAAGAGCGCATAGAATCATTCTGATTTTCACATGAATGCAGACTCCCGGAGATAAAAACTATGATCGGTAAAAATATATCTGATTTGCAGCGCGCAATCCGTACGATGTTTACGTTCATGGCATTCATTCTGCTGATGGCTCCGCTTTCCGCCCAGACACAGGAAAATGTTCCTACACGGCTTCCGTTCAATCCCAACAGAATTCCCCCAAATTATCCTATCCGCTATGGCGCCGCAACGATAGAATCGATTCAGGAAATTCTGAACCGGATACACGGTTATCTCGAGGGCCGCACTCCCTGCCGGCTTGTGAACTCCAGGACAAATGAGCCTGTCACCGACATCAGCAAACCGGCAGCCGGCGTTGTTATCGAAGGGGGGGATTTCCCGATCATCAGCTACGAATGGGGCGTAACCTACTCCGGAATGATTTTGGCAAGTGAAGCGACGGGTGATCGCCGGTTTGCGGATTATGCGGCCAAACGTCTAAACTTTCTGGCCGATTTATTTCCCGTCTATCGGGCTCAATTCGAGGCGGACCCGATGAGCTGGAATCCGATTTACTCCATCGTCAATCCCAGGTCGCTTGATGATTCCGGTTCCATGTGCGCTTCGATGATCAAAGCGAAACGGGCGGGAGCAGCGACCAATGTTCAACCTCTGATCGACAACTACATCCGATATATCCGTGAAGGACAATCGCGCCTCGAAGACGGCACCCTGATGCGCAACAGGCCGTTCCCTGCTTCTCTCTGGCTGGACGATTTATATATGAGCGTTCCCGCGCTGGCCCAGATGGGGAAAGCGACCGGCGAAAGCCGGTATTATGATGATGCCGCCAGGCAGATCATTCAGTTTGCCGATCGGATGTTTATCAAGGAAAAGGGCCTTTACATGCACGGCTGGGTTCAGGGCATGGATGTGAAGCCTGTGTTTCACTGGGCGCGTGCGAACGGTTGGGCGATCATGGCAAAGGTTGAACTGCTGGATGTTCTGCCGGAAGATCATCCGGATCGTGATCGGATATTGAACCTTTTGCGCTACCACATCCGGGGCTTGGCCAATTGCCAGTCGGGGCAGGGATTATGGCATCAACTCCTGGATCGGAATGATTCGTACCTGGAGACTTCCGCGTCGGCTATGTTTGCTTTTTGCATAGCGCGCGCCATAAACCGCGGATGGATCAGCCGGGACGCTCATCTGCCGATGCTTCGAGTGGCGTGGAATGCGGTGGCGGGGCGGGTCAACGTTCAAGGGCAGGTGGAAGGCACATGCATCGGAACAGGGATGGGATTCGATCCGATGTTTTATTACTACCGCCCGGCCAGTCCTCTCGCAGCGCACGGTTACGGCTCCGTACTGCACGCCGGCGCGGAAATGATCCATTTGCTTAAAAAGCGATAAGACGCCGCCGTGCAGGCAGCCGGGAATGGAAACGCCGACTATCGGGATCCTATCTCATGTGGGTCGCGGCTTCAGCCGCGATCCACATGGAAATATTTGCTTATGCAGATTGCGTCATCGCCACCACGGTTCTCAACCTCATTGTTGAGTTTTGAGACAGGACACCCACAGTATTGTGAGCAGCAGTCAGCACTGTGCGGGCAGGCTAAGGTCAAACATTTTGCCGAATTTCGATGGAAAGATTCATATAATGAGCCGGCGGGAGGCCGGCTCTCGCAGTGGATTTTGAGGCTTTTGATGCAGAGGC
>JAFGIY010000197.1 GCA_016929335.1 Acidobacteriota bacterium
CCGACCCCGACCCCGAGATATCAAAAAGCGCCCCGCTGTGCGGGGCAGGCTGAAGCCACGGCTTCTAGCCGTGGTCGATCACATAGGATCTCCACAGTGTCGGGTGTGTCCCGCAATCAGAGCTCTGCCGGAGTGATATTTGCTTTCGGGTTTGCGGTCGCTATGTTTCAACAGCGACAGACCGAGAGACCGCAGTTGTTGTATCGTGCGCGGACTGCCGGGATTTTCAGGATACGTTCCGTCTCTGCATCATTGGCCATGGAGTGGCCAAGCATATCCACCCAGAAGTCCACCCAATTGTGGCCGCTGGAGGCATCTGTTGCCGTCAGCACCGCTTCCAGCTCCGACAGGTCGCATCCTACTTCACACACTGAAAAGCAACCGGAAGCAATTTTGATGCGCGCATTCTCCAGCAGCCGATCCGCTTCATGGGGCAGCTCGACACGTCGCAGCTTCAGGGCATCGCGCCAGCCGGCCAGAACCGCCCAGCGCAATCCAAACTGCTTTAGAACAGCTTCTTCCAGCACATGGCTGTCTTCTTCACTTTTCTGATTATCCATAGTCATGGTGCCCTCTCCTTTACAGGCAAGAATGCAAATAATCTAGGGCAAGCTAGGATTCCAGGTTGATGAGACCACGCTTCAATGCGTATTTCACCAGGGCCGTAACGTCGTGCAGATCGAGTTTGCGCATGATGTTTGTGCGGTGAGTGTCGACGGTTTTTCTGCCAAGTCCCAGTATATCGGCAATCTGCTGGTTGGTATGACCTTCAGCAATGAGCTTCAGAACTTCGGATTCACGGGCCGTGAGGGCTGAACCGGAATCTCCCTGCTCGGGGGATTTGGTTCTCCGGACATAATCCTTGATAAGCTTTGCGGCTACGGCTGGATGGAGAGCCGATCCGCCCTTTTCCACCTCGCGAATGGCTCGCAGGAGATCATCGCTCGCGGCACGCTTGAGCACATATCCCGATGCCCCGGCTTTCAGAATTTGACGAATATACTCATCATCATCGTACATGCTTAAAATGAGTACCTTGATATCGGGGTATTTATCATGCAATTGCTGGGCAGCCTGCATGCCGTTCATCCCGGGCATTACTAGATCCATTACAATAATGTCCGGAGAGAGCTTTTTGGCAAGATCGATCGCCTGTTCGCCATCAGCGGCTTCTCCCACTACTTCCATATCCGATTCTGCCGATAGCAGGGCACGAATTCCTTCGCGAAAGAGTGGATGGTCGTCAACGAGCAGCACCTTTGTCATAGGGTTCGCCTTCATTCGTCATAGAGTTTTGTGGGGCAATGGGAACCACGACATTAATCTGCGTTCCCATGCTTTTAGCCGATTTGATATTTAATGTTCCCTTCGCCAGTTTGACGCGTTCTCTGATGGTATGAAGCCCAAGCCCGCCGCTGCTCCTCTTGCCGATGATTTCCGAATCCGGATCGAATCCCTGTCCATTATCCGAAATCAGCAGCGCGGCATACTCCGGTTTGATTTCAAGCCTTATGGCCACCCGGGTTGCGTGCGCATGCCGGGTCACATTCGACAACGCTTCCTGAGCTATGCGATAGAGAGTGGTTTCAATATCCAATGGCGCCCGGAGATTCGCGTCCTCGAAGTCCGCCTCGATGGCAAGCCCCGTTCCAGCCAGGTGCGTCTTGATGTGCCATCGCAATGTCGGCACCAGACCCAGATCATCCAGCATGACAGGCCGCAGGTCGTATACGCAAATCTTGATCTGCTCCAGACTGTGCTCGATCAGATGCTTCGCCGCGGCAAGCTTTTTGCGGGCATCGGGGGAATAGGCGCCAATCGCACTGTCGGCAAGCTTCAGATTGATGAGCGCAGTCGCCAATGTCTGGCTGGTCTGGTCGTGAAGCTCCCGGCCAATACGCTGCCGCTCCGCTTCAATGGAATTCAAAAGCCGCGTTGTATGCCATAGCGATTCATCCTCCAGACGGTCAATCGCATCGCGGACCGAACGGATTACACCACCGATGGCCGGATCCGAATCGGAGCGGGCGACAATGGATGGGGTGATCCCTCCATGAATCGATTCTACGGCCTTTCGAAACTCTATAAGCGGTTGAAAATAATTCTTCATAATAAGGTAAACGGCAATCGCCGATATCGCACAGCCTGCACTCCCCAGAAAAAGCATCATTATAATAGCCGGGACTCCGCGAATGTATCGGGCAGACCAGACTCCGCCGACAGCTACCAGAATAATGACAAAAGCATTGGAAATCACCAGCTTGGCAAGCAGGCTTATATGGGTGGAGATACGGACCTCCTTTCTAAGGCTTTTACCGGATAGATAGTGAAACAATCGTATCACAATAGGTTGCGGGGGTGCAATTGATAGACATTTAAGAGAATACCTGAATGATGGAGATGTGATGACAGGATGAAAGGACCGATCTTGTCATATATTCACCTTATATAATAGCTAGGGTAATCACCCTAAATTTAATGTAAGTATAATTTGACATTCCATGATTCGTCATGATACACAGTTTCCAATAATAGAGATTTCCCAAAGTCCCACTCACGGAGGTCCTCATGCGCACAGGCGTTTATTTCTGCCAGGTGGAGAAGCTGGATGGCTTAAACCTGGATGCCGTTGCCAAATACGCTTCCAACCTGCCGGGGGTGGAACATGTCGAGGTTTTTGGTGTTCAGCCCAGGCTTGATCTGCAGTCATTGGCGGATTTTTTCAAGTTCGGCCGGATCGAGCGGGTAGTGATCGCCGGAGATCAGCCCGGCTATTTTAAACCTATTTTCGCAAGGGCCATGGCGCTGGCGGGACAGGATCCGGCAGAGGTTCGCCTGGCTTCATTCCGTTCGCGCGGAGCCACTCATCAATATTCATCGGAACGTGCCAAAGCGATTGTTGCCTGTGCGACTCTGGCTGTGCCTTATGCTCTCGCGGCTATCCCCGGCGAAACGCCGGTGCATCCTGCAACGCTGATCATTGGCGGTGGAGTGGCGGGGATACAGGCGGCACTTGAGATCGCCGATGCGGGGAAGCGGGTTCACCTTGTTGAGAGAAGCGGCACGATCGGCGGTCACATGGCCATGTTTGATAAAACCTTCCCGACACTCGACTGCGCGGCGTGCATACTGACTCCCAAGATGGTTGCAGTCGGCCAGCATGACATGATCGATCTCATTACCAATTCCGAGGTCATAGAAGTATCCGGAGCGCCCGGCGCCTATCGGGCAAAGATACTGAAAAGAGCCCGGCGGGTGGATGCCAGGGCCTGTGTTGCCTGCAGCATCTGTTCCGATGTCTGTCCCGTAAGTGTCCCAAGCGATTTCGACGCCAACATCACAACTCGCAAGGCAATTTATGTCCCATTCCCTCAAGCGGTGCCGAATGCCTATCTGGTGGACGCGGAAAACTGCACATATGTTCAGAGCAAAAAGTGCGGCGCCTGCGCCAAAAAATGCCCGAAGGAATGCATTAATCTGGATGAGCAGGATGAGACGATTGAAGTGGAAGTCGGCAATATCATCATTGCCACCGGCTATGATGTGCTCGATGCCTCCAAGGTTGAACGTTACGGCTATGGGAAATATCCCAATGTGCTCACCGCTCTCGAATTCGAGCGGCTGACCAACGCCTCGGGTCCGACCGGCGGCCGGATTGTCACCAAGACCCGGCAATTCAATAAGCGACTGAAGAAAGACGAGTGGGTATTTGATCCGGCAGGCCCGCCGCCAAAAAGCGTCGCTATCATTCACTGTGTCGGATCCAGAGATGCCAGTTACAGCCCCTATTGTTCCCGGGTTTGTTGCATGTATTCCCTGAAATTCGCCCACCTTGTGAAAGAGAAACTGCATGATGCGGTTTGCTACGAGTTTTATATCGACATGCGGGCGTTTGGGAAGGGGTATGAAGAATTTGCCGAGCGGATCAAGCAGGAGGGAGCATTTGTAGTTCGTGGGCGGTCGGCAACAGTGAGTGAAGTGAACGGCCGGATGATCGTCAAAGGCGAAGATATTGTGAACGACCGGCTGCTGGAATTTCCGGTGGATATGGTTCTGCTTGCTGTCGGCCTGATTCCGGCCCAGGGGACCGAAGCGCTCAGCAGAATGCTCGGATTGACGCGCGGAGCCGACGGATGGTTCTCGGAGCTTGACTATAACGGAAATCCCACGGATACGGAGCGCGGCGGCGTCTATGTCGCCGGAATGTGCCAGGCGCCCAAAGACATTCCGGATACGGTAGCTCAGGCATCGGCCGTGGCCGCCGGAGTGCTGCGGAGCATATCGAGCGGCAAGGGAATCGGGCATTGGGATGCTCTGTCCTTAAGTGAGATCGAGGCCCGGGCAAAGAATCTTACCATCACTTTGCAGCAACCTTCTTAGCAGTCAGGCGCCGATCCTTTATACCGCGTGAATCTCGCGCAGGCTTAAACGGCTTGAGGAGGCTACGATGGCGATACGGGTTAATCCAAAGCTGATTGACGAGCTTGAATATTTCGGTTCCGAAGATGTGCAGAACTGCTATCACTGCGGCAACTGCTCCGCCGTGTGTCCTCACACGGATGAGTTGTTTGTGTTCCCGCGCAAGCCGATGCGCTTTCTTCAGATGGGACTCGAAAAGAAACTGGAAAGATCTCTGACGCCCTGGCTCTGTTATTACTGCGGCCAATGCTCGGTGCAGTGCCCGCGCGAAGCCGAGCCGGGTGAAACCATGATGAGCATGCGCCGCTGGCTGACTTCCCGCTATGATTTTACGGGACTTGCCAGGCTGTTTTACATGTCCTGGAAAACCGAATTGGCATTTGTTGTCATCGTGGCTCTTCTTACCGGCGCAGGATTGCTCGCGTACGGTTTTTCAAATGGAAGCATTCACGTCTACGACGGTCCGGGCGCATTCCTGCCCAGTTCGATGATCCACACCATTGACCTGGCACTGATGGTGATTCTGACCATCCTGCTGGCGATCAACGTCATCCGGATGTGGCGGCTGATCATGGAAGATCCCATAAAAGCTCCTATCCCGTGGTGGCTTTATTTGAAGAAGATCTATCTGCTTCCGGTGCATTTTTTTTCACAGAAACGCTACGCGCAATGCGATCCTGAAAACAAGAACCGCATTCACATCCCATGGATGACCCATCTGGGGCTGATGTTCGGTTATTGCGCAATGCTTGTGCTGATTGTTCTATTTCTGGATCGACTTCAGGCGGGTCCGGAAATCCAATGGTCTGTTCATGTGTTCGGATACCTTGCCAGTGCAGGATTGCTGATCGGAACTGTTTATGTGCTTTTCGGGCGGCTGAAAAAAGCTCAGGTCCAGCACCGGCGTTCTCACAGCACGGATTGGATGTTTCTCTGGCTGCTGTTTTACATGGTCGTCACCGGTATCGTTCAGCACATTCTGCATCGCGCCGGATTCCCGGAAGCGGCCAATATTGCCTATGTCGCGCATCTGATGGGCGTTTTCCCCTGGCTTTTGAGAATGCCCTTCAGCAAGTGGGCGCATCTGATTTATCGCCCGGTTGCGATGTACTTTGCCGGAATCATACGGGAGGCCGTAGCGTTGCAGGAAGCGTCCAATCGTCCCATTCAGCGCGTGCAGCCGGCCGCCTGACGAGAGGTGAGCATGCAAAATTCGAGGATAGGTGTTTACATTTGCAACTGCGGCACGAATATCGCAAAGCTGGTAGATTGCGAAGCGGTTGCCAGGTTTGCCGCCGATCATCCTACCGTCGCCATTACGAGAACCTACAAATACATGTGTTCGAATCCGGGTCAGGAAATGATCCTGCAGGATATCCAGGAGCATAAACTCGACAGCGTTGTGGTTGCAGCCTGCAGTCCTCGAATGCATGAACGAACCTTTCGCAGAGTGTTGCAGACCGCGGGGCTGAATCCGTATCTGTGCGAAATGGCCAATATCCGGGAGCATTGCAGCTGGGTGCATCAGGATGCTGCGGCAGCGACGGAAAAGGCAAAAGCTCTGGCAAAAGCCGCGATCTTGCGTGTAGAGAGACACGAGCCTTTGGATCGATTCTCCGTAGACATGTGCCCTGCAACACTCATTATCGGCGGCGGCATTTCCGGAATGACTGCCGCGCTCGAACTGGCGGAAGCAGGCTATGCGGTTTATCTCGTGGAGAAAAGCGAACATCTCGGCGGCAATCTTATCCGCGCGGATCTGACGGCGCCCTATCTGGACTCCGCTCGCGACCTCATAACGGAGCGCATTACGCGCGTGAAAGAAAACCGCAATATTCAAATCATGCTCAGCTCGCAGGTCCGGACACTGGACGGATTCGTCGGTAACTTCACCGCTTCCATCGAGCGGGATCACTCGCATGAGGATGGGAAGGTCCAGGTTCAGGTCGGGAACGTGGTGGTAAGCACGGGGTATAAGGAATTTGATGCCGCCCGCATCAGTCATTATGGATACGGAAAGCTTCCCAACGTGATCACCTCGTTTGATTTTGAAAAAATGCTCCGTGCCGGACGCATCCAGACAAAGGAAGGAAAAATTCCTCAATATGTGGCCATCATTCATTGCGTGGGAAGCCGCAGCCAGGAGTTTCACGGTTACTGCTCGCGCGTCTGTTGCATGACGGCGCTCAAGTATGTACATGAAATCAAATCGGCCATACCCAGATGCTATGTGTCGGACCTTTATATCGACATGCATGCTTTCGGGAAGGGCCATGAGGATTTTTATCGAAAGACGTCGGAAGTAAAAACCGTGTTCCTGATGTACGGGAAAAATGAGCATCCCGTCATCCGCAAGGCGGATTCCAAAGACGATTGCGAAATGATCATCGAGGTCAACGAGAAGCTGTCGGGCGAGGTGATCGAGATCCCGGCGGATATGGTAATCCTCATGGTCGGGATGGAGTCGCGTGAAGATGCCGCGCAGATCGCCCGGCTGGTGAATATCAGCCAGGACAAAGATGGCTGGTTTATTGAAAGCCATCCGAAGCTTGATCCGGTGGCGACCACTACGGACGGCATTTATATCGCCGGCACCTGCGTTGCTCCCAAGGACATTCCGGATACTGTCGCACAGGCACGGGCGGCGGCAGCCCGCATACTGGGAAAGATCGCCCGAGGGAAAATTGAGGTGGACGCCGTCTTCGCCGAGGTGGATGAAACCCGCTGTTCGGGCTGCCGGATGTGCAATGAGCTGTGCCCCTACAGCGCCATTGAGTTCGACGAGGAAAAAGGACGCAGCAGAATAATCAGTGCGGTATGCAAAGCGTGCGGCTGCTGTGTCGCGTCCTGTCCTTCAGGCGCGATCAAGGGCCGTCATTTCACCGACCAACAGATATTTGCCCAAATTGAAGGGGTGCTGTTATGAGCTTCGAGCCCAAAATCGTCGGATTCCTATGCAACTGGTGTTCTTACGCAGGGGCTGATCTGGCGGGAACAAGCCGCATCCAATACCGGCCGAATATCCGCATTATCCGGGTCATGTGCTCCGCACGCGTAGATCCCACATTTGTCATCAAAGCCCTGTCACAGGGCGCCGACGGCGTACTCATCTGCGGATGCCACCCGGGTGATTGCCACTATTCGGAAGGAAACCATAAGACAATGAGGCGATTCCCTCTGCTCAAGAAGCTCCTTTCCGACCTGGGAGTCGAAGATGAGCGCGTGCGCCTGGAATGGGTGAGCGCCAGCGAAGGACAGCGCTTTGCAGATATTGTCAACGACATGACCGAGCGCATAAAAATGCTCGGTCCAAGCCGAATCCCAGGTGTGCTGCAGGCAGACAGAATAGAGAGGTGAATCTTGGCGGAGAAAAAACTACAGATCGCACTTTATTGGGCGGCGGCCTGCGGCGGCTGTGATGTTGCAGTCCTGGATACCAACGAGTTTATCCTCGATTTGGCTCAGCTGGCTGATATTCGCCTATGGCCGATCGCAGTCGATGGGAAATACAAAGATGTGGAAGCGATGCAGGATGGCGAATTGGATGTGGCTATTTTTAACGGCGCAGTCCGCAACAGCGAAAACGAGCATCTTGCCAAACTCCTGCGCCGGAAAAGCAAAATTCTCGTTGCCTTCGGTTCCTGCGCGCATATGGGCGGCATCCCGGGATTGGCGAATCTTGCAAGAAAAGACGAGATTATCACCAGGGCATACCTGAATAATCCATCCATTGAGCCCGGGAACCAGAAAACGCCATGCCCCGAAACTCAAGTCAACGGCTTCACGCTGCATATACCTCAATTCTACAAGCGCGTTTACAAACTCAATGACATTGTAGACGTCGATTATTATGTCCCCGGTTGCCCGCCGGCGCCTCACCAGGTGAAAGCGGTTCTGCTTGCCATCGCCAAAGGCGACCTGCCTCCCAAAGGAGCTGTCGTCGGCGCCTCGGAATTAACCGTCTGCGATGACTGCCGGCGGAAGAAGACCGAAAAGAAAATAAGGCGTTTCTACCGGCCTTACGAAATTATCCAGGATCCGGAAAGGTGCCTTCTCGAACAGGGAATTCTCTGCATGGGTGCGGCCACGCGCTCCGGTTGTGGAGTTCGCTGCCCGGATACCGGCCAGGGCTGTCGCGGCTGTTATGGACCTACGGCAAATGTTGTGGATCAGGGAGCGAAATTCCTGAGCTCGCTTGCTGCCATTATCGATAGTAAGGATCCGGCGGAGATCCAGGAAATTATCAACGGGCTGCCGGACTTCGCGAGCTTTGCTTATCGCTTTGGCATGCCGGCTTCTCTACTGCAAAGGAGTCTGCGGACATGACGAAAACCATCAGTATCGATCCCATTACAAGACTTGAGGGCCACGGCAAAATTGAGATCTTTCTTGACGACGAAGGCGCTGTAAAGGACTGCTATTTTCAAATTCCGGAGCTTAGGGGTTTTGAACGTTTTGTAGTCGGCCGGCCGATCGAGGAACTGCCGCGCATCACCACCCGCATCTGCGGCGTTTGTCCTGCAAGCCATCACATGGCGAGCGCCAAAGCAGTCGACGGATGCTTCGGCAACGAAGTGGCGCCCGTAGCCCACAAGCTGCGGGATATGTACTATCACGCGCATTTTATTCACAGTCATATCGCTCACTTTTACGCGTTGGCGGCTCCTGATTTTGTTTGCGGCCCGGACTCCGATCCGGCTGTGCGGAATATTCTTGGCGTTGTGGCCAAGGTAGGACTCGAAATCGGAGGATCCGTTATCAAAGCCCGCGCCATGGCGCAGAGGATTCAGCAGATTTTAGGGGGCCGTTTCACACACCTGGTCTGGTGCCTGCCGGGCGGTGTTTGCAAGGGTCTGAACAGGGAGGAATTGGAAACAATCAAGCCCATGGTTCAGGAGCTCTCCGCGTTTGCCGATTTTTCCATCAAGCTCTTCCGTGATGTTGTGCTGGGAAACCCTGCTTATGTGGATCTCATCCTCAACGGGCCCTATACGCTGGACGTCCATAATATGGGCCTTGTGGATGAAAACAATGCTCCCAACTTCTACCATGGCGAGGTCCGCGTGGTTGATTTCAACGGGCGCGAGATCTGCAGATATAAACCGGAGGATTACGCACAGTATGTCGCGGAGCATGTTGAAGAGTGGTCCTATCTGAAGTTCCCCTATCTCAGAAAACGCGGCTGGAAGGGTTTTGTCGAAGGCCTCGATTCCAGCCTCTATTGTGCGACGCCGCTCGCGCGGCTCAATGTGGCGGATCGCATGGCGACACCCAGAGCCCAGGAAGCCTTCGAAGAAATGTTCAAAACCCTCGGCGGCAAACCCTGCAAAGCTCTTATGGCAAACCATTGGGCCCGGCTTGTGGAAATGCTCCAGAATGTCGAGATGCTTGAGCGCTATTGCGCCGATCCGGAAATCACCAGCGACCGCTTCCGTGTCGTTCCAAAGAGCATTACGGGCGAAGGCGTAGGGATTGTGGAAGCCATGCGCGGCACCCTGACCCATCACTATACATGCGATAAAAACGGCATCTGCAAAAGTGCGAATCTCATCGTCGGAACGACCAATAACAACGCTCCTATCCAGATGGTAACCAAGAAGGTCGCCCAGGCTCTGATTAAACCCGGAAAGGAACCGACCCAGGGAATTCTTAATATGGTGGAAATGGCTTTCAGATGCTTTGATCCATGTTACAGCTGCGCAACCCATTCTTTGCCGGGGCAAATGCCGCTTGATATTTCAGTTTATTCGAGAGGGGAGCTGCGCTGGCATTTCAAGCGATAAACCATGCATCCCGCTTCTGAAGCAACGAATCCTGCTGCCAAAACCCTTCTCCTTGGGATGGGCAATCCCTATCTCTCGGATGATTCAATAGGCATCCGTCTCGTTCGCGATTTCAGCCAAATGCTCGGCAACATGCCCAATCTTGAAGTTATAGAGGAATGCTGCGCAGGGGGGCTGAATCTTCTTGATTTTCTGGGGGGATTTGAACGCCTCATCGTGGTGGATTCCATCAAAACCCGTGAGGGGATCCCCGGCCGCTGGTATCGATTTACCGCCGAAAGACTCCGCGAGACTATGAACCTTACCGGCGTTCATGATGCGAACTTCGCCACAGCTCTTGAGCTCGGACGGCAGATTGGAATGAGAATTCCATCTGAAAGTGAAACTCATATTGTCGCGATTGAAATTCTTGACAATATGACTTTCAGCGAAAGGCTGACGGATGAACTCGAACGAACCTATCCAGCCTTTTCCGGCGAGATTTTCCGCGAACTCCGCTCTCTGATTAATCCATAGCAGATCCGGCAATAACGAACAGGCAATCAGATCCCATTTTGATGAGACAGGAATGTGCCAAATTGCTAATAGATGGAGGTTGTTACCGATGCCATTGAAAAGGGTTTGAGCTTCGAGCAGACGGTGGAAGAACTGTCAATGGCCGACGTGTTTGCTCAGATGCCCAAGGAAGGTCCCGGAGCGGGCTTCCTGCGTTTGAATGTCAAACGACTTTACGAAGTCCTGAAGAAATGACCGGCAGTGTCTCCTGGCGCAGCCCGCGGCCGCAACCAAATGTCCGATATCGGTAGTAGCTGCGCGCTGTCAGCCTCCATGTCTCGCCTTTCTTGACTGTCACCGCCAAGTTGGGCCATTATTTTAACAAAAGCTTCATTACAGATCGGCCGGGAACAACATCGCTGAATCGGGCGGACAATCCGGCTGGAATTTACACTCAAGGAGGCAGTAATCATGAAAAAGCTGAATGTCATTGCATTGGCTATAGCTGCGGCTATGTTCTTGATGGGAAATTTGACTTTTGCTCAGGAGGATAAGCAAGGATGCACAGATCCGGTGCTCTTCAGCCGTGTTCCCGATTTCTACATCAGTAATTGTGAAGACAAAGAATTCGACGTTCATAATTTTGTCGACCCCGTAACCAAGCAGAAAGTGAGTGTAGAGGGACATCTGACCCGATACAACTACAACGTCAAAAAGGAGATGAGAGGGAAGAAATCGATGCTCCAGATTGCCCGCAACTACGCCAACGCAATCAACAAGATCGGAGGCAAGTCCTTTATCGAAAGTCCGAATGGAAGAGGCAATACCTGGATGAAGGCTACCAAGGACGGTAAAGAGATCTGGGCATCCATAGAGCAGGATAACTGGCAAGGCAATACGTACTATCTTTTCATCGTTGAAAAGGAAGCGATGGAACAGGAAGTGGTCGCGGATGCCAAGTTTATGGCGGATGGCATCAGTTCGACCGGCCATGTAGCCATTTATGGCATTCACTTTGATTTTAATAAATCGGATATCAAGCCGGAATCCGAGCCTGCCCTCACTGAAATCGGCAAAATGCTTACCGAAAACCCAAACCTGAAGGTCTTTGTCATAGGGCACACCGATAACGTCGGAAATATCGATACCAACATGAAGCTTTCACAGGCGCGGGCTGACGCGGTGATTAAAGCCCTGACCTCACAGCATAAGGTGAATCCGGTTCGACTGAAAGGATATGGAGTGGGACCACTGGCGCCGGTAGCTCCGAATAAAACCGAGGAAGGCCGCGCAAAGAACCGGAGGGTTGAGCTGGTAGAGCAGTAAATGTGATGTTATATGCGAGGAATTGAAGAAGCATTTTCGGGGTCGGGGTCGGTATCGGAATCGGGGTCGAATTGGGAATGATATTAAGTGCGAACACAATGGATATGCTCCATGAGCAAAAGCCGATCCCGATACCGATTCCGACCCCGGCCCCGAGATATTAAAAACGTGTCCCGCTGTGCGGAGCAGGCTAGAGCCGCGCCTTCCAGGGCGAGGTCCATTGCTTCCTATGGGGACACTGGTGACTGTCCCCCTATTGTTGCTGGTGTTTGTCTGTACTATCGGCTAGAATGGCTGCGATGTCGGCTTTATACGAGGATTGTCATCTGAGTTTATTCATTTTTAGATCCGGCGCCATCAGAGCTTCTTTTAACATATTGAACTCTCAATCAGGTCTTCTTCTTATCTTATAGATTATGGACCAACGACTACCTTGAATTCTCTGACTGGCAATATTTTTCAGGAGGACTATCTATGGCTGACGAAGAAACCAGAAAAAGCGAAGGAGGAGGCCTGAA
>JAFGIY010000198.1 GCA_016929335.1 Acidobacteriota bacterium
GGGGCCTTTCTTTTTTCGCCTCCTGGAGGACAATAAACCAAGCCAAAAGAAAATAGATCACGCATTTGTGCGTTGGGCAGGATCAACCGAAAAAGATAAAAGACAGCGGCGAAGAAAAACTGAAGAAGAAGGGAAAAGCTCTCTATTACTTCTTTGAAACTCCGGAGAAGAAGAATCAACCAAACTCAGAACATAATAAAACTCAGAACATAAAATGTAATATGTAAACTTCCGTTCTGGATTTGACCGTTTATCAAATTCAGAAGTATTCTATATCTGAATTGGGGATTTAGAAAGGAATTTCGGGCATACCTATAGTGCAGCTGTACCAGCGGAGGGACGACTACCAGTTCTGGAGAGAGCTCGGGATCCGGCAGGGCCAGGCGGAATACTGGCCATGGAAAACCATGGAGGAAGTTTGCGATTACAGGCTGGCCCCCATAGGCGTCACTTTCTCTCAAGTATTGAGAGGCGGAGGGCCCATGCCGTCCAGAAACTATAGGAAGTTTGAAAGCCAGGGTTTCGGCACTCCGTCTGGCAAAGTGGAGATTTATTCGAGCATTTTCGCCAGATTCGGTTTGGAAGCTCTTCCGGTATACCGGGAGCCGGTGGAAAGCCCTGAAGGCAATCCGGAACTGGCAAAAGATTATCCGATCATCCTGATAGCGACGGGGAAATTTATGCCCTTTTATCATTCGGAGTTGCGCCAGATCCAGTCCGCTATTAAGGAGCAGCCAGATCCGGTTGCCGATATACATCACGAAACGGCAAGGAAACTGGGCATTTCAGACAATGACTGGGTCTGGATTGAAACAGTGCGCGGGAAAATAAAGCAGAGAGCGCATCTGACGGATGAAGTCCATCCCGCCATGCTGAGGGCGCAACACGGATGGTGGTTTACCGGCAAAGCCGCGGCGGAGCCGTCGCTGCACGGGATCTGGGAGTCCAATTCAAACGTGCTCTGTCCCGTTGGTGCCGAATATTGCAATCCCGAAGTGGGCGGTTGGCCGCATACGGCGCTTTTGTGCAAGGTATATAAAGCGCAATAGGAGCACGATGTGGTAGGTACAGCGGGGGCAACCGAGGGCGCGCCAGATTTGTTTTGTTACACATCCGCATAAAAACAAAAGCAGATGCGAAAATCGGGTTTAGGGTTCTCTTGTAGGCGGTCTTTTATAGATATCACTCAAGGTTTATAGGCCTTCCCGTGGTCCGATTCCGATTGTGACCTAAACCCTTTCTACCTCGTGTTGTCAATTACCTTATATCCGGTAAAAGACGGAACCATAAATAGTTTTTCATCGGGTTCCTGATTTACCATTATCTCCGTCACCCTGCTTATCCGGACCATTTTCTTATTTCCGGCGAGCGACACCTCTCTGCGTTCATGCACAGGGTATCCCAATTCCCTATCAATCCAGATTTCACCTGGTTCCTGCCCATTCGAAAGCACTGTGCAGGTCCTGCCGAGGTATGTTTTTGTTTTGCCGCCGGCGGGCGGCTGAAATTGTTTTTTGCCAATCGGATTCAGAGTTATAACAACTGTTTTCTTGCCTTCGTCAATCAGGTATATTCGGCCGTCCCTTGCGTTTTCTATAACTTTTACAGATTTCTCCATTTGGCCGGTAAGAGAGTTGCCCACGACACCCTCTGTGTAGGAACTCCCTATGGAGTTACGCATGTAATCATCGTTGATTATCTGTTCGGCTTCCAAGTTTCCATCTGGTCCGAAAATCTGTTGAACACGCTCAAGCTTGGCATGAAAAGGAATAAATTGGGCTTGGGCAAGTGAAATACCCAACAGTACTGCCAATATAAACCGGCAAAATCCAGCCAGTCTGATCCTTTTTTTCATGACACCCTCCTTTATGTGCAATAATCCTGGCATGACCATCCCGGCATACCCCAGCAACCGACGCAGTAAGAGTACTGAAAGCAGTCTCCCCAAAAAACCACGATCTCCCTGCAAAAATAAAAATAACAGTTGTCTGCCGGCCAATATCTGTAGCTTCCACCGCACCAGTGGCAAATATAGGGAGAGTTTTCAGAACACTGATTTTGTGCAACGGCGCTGTAATTCCCTGAGTTGTTCAGGATTGGGGAAAGCAGGATTGCACTCAAAAGAAAAATGAGTATCTTAATTTTCATACCGCACCTCTAATGGATACGAGCTCAAGATCTGAAAATCATCTCCAGATCTATCCTCAATCAAAAATACTCCAATAAAGGATCGATTCGCAATGTGCTGTATCTATCCAAAATGGCAAAGTATCTACCATTTCTGGCGACGTAATTCCCTCGCAGATCGGCCGGTCATCGATTTGATGAAACGGGATAAAGCATTGGGGGTGAGACCGATATCAGCTGCCAATTCTTTTATGCGGGTATCCGGCTCCTTTTCTAAGACCTCAATGACTTGTTTGAGCCGAAATTCATTTTTGAACTCACGGAATGTACAGCCATAGCAGTCTCGAATGGTATTTTCAATTTTATGGCGGTCAATCCCGATTGAATGAGCGACCATCTGAAGCTTCAGATCTGGATTTGCCGCAAGCAATTCCTGGATTTTGTTGGGAAGAAGTTTTATCTCTTGCATTATCAAGCCTTTCAGAAGGAAAGGCTGCAGATGAATCGGACACACTGCCCAATAATTGATAGGCAATTGTTTTTTGCAGCTGGGATAGGAATGGCACAGATTACCGCGGGAATCAAGCTGAATTCTCCTGCCGGCCGATGAAGGCGGCCGATGGATGCCGCGATCGGAGCTGCAAATGAGTCCGAAATACGCAAATTGGGCAGGAGAGGCTTCCCAGCGGCCCGATAACCCCTTCTCCTGGTAGTTTTGCGCCATTGCCGAAACATTCCTCTTCCTATACAGCGCCGGTTCGGTCGCGCAGCGGTCGAAATAACGGGCGCCTCGAACCTTCATTCTCACGGATGCATCGGTTGGCCGTCCTGTCAGGCAGCATCCGGATCGAATGGATAGTCGGAATAAGCTGCCATTTTGTTTAGGAATCCTCTAACCCAGCAGCCTGATTGGTTACTGATAAAATGTATTATGTTCTAAGTTGCCTCTAACCTCAACGGATACATGAGTTGTGGCAAGAATGCGCCCTTTACTCTATCTCCTTTAATTTAAAATGAAGCGGCAAGCGATTTCGCCCAAAAAACTCAGCACATAATTTTCCGGCATGCGCCACACTCCGTTCAGCCGCCGTATCCGCGCGCCACAGCCCGAAGCGCTACAGCGATTCCAAAAACGAAAGCAGATCTGGATGCGTATCCCAATCTATCGCGTCGGGCATGGTCTCGCACCAGGACTGCTCGAAGAGATAGAACTTCCGCAATGCTTCCCTCTTGGTTTGCATGGGGATTCCTTTGTAAGTGCAGGTGGTTTCAATGGAGACATGTCCCAGCCAGTCTTGAACCACGGGCAGATTGATGCCGGCGGCAAGAAGATGGCTGGCCGTGGTGCGGCGCCACCCATGAACGGGATGTATTTTCTTCTTTGCAATGGTCGGCTCCTTGCAAGCTGCAATGGCCAGGTATTGGCTGCAGAGGCAGTACAGTCCGGAGCGCGTCAGGCGAGCGCGGCGTTGATTGATAAAAAGGAAATCCCTGTAGGGAGTGAGAGCAACCCGCCGCTCAGATTTCAGATATGTGCGCAGGAAGGCTGTGGTGCTGTCAAACAACGGAACCGTCCGCTCCTTTCTCCCTTTGCCGTAAAGCAGGACCTGTTTTTGGTCGAGGTTGAGATCGGGAATGCGGATAGCGCATAGCTCGGAAGCGCGTGCGCCGGTGTTATACAAGGTGCGCAGGATGCAGAGATCCCGGTAGCCGTCCTGGCTCTGGGTGTCCACGGAAGCAAAGACCGCATCGACTTCGCTCTTTTCCAGGAAGTCGAATTTGCGGCGCCGTGTTCTTTTGGAGGGAAGAGCCAGAATCTGGCGGCATTGGTTCTGGTAGCGGGGCTCGAGCAGGGACACCATTTTAAAAAACGATTTCACAGCTGCCAGGCGGGCGTTTCGTGTCGAGGGGCTGTTGCCGAGGGTTTTGTCCAGATGAGAGAGGAAGTCCAACATAGGCGCCGGTTGAAACTGGCCGAGGTCGGGATCGGGTTGCTCGGGGAAGCGGAGCTTCCAATAGCGGAGCAATTGCAGGAAGGCTTGCTTGTAGGCGGCGACAGTGTTGGGCGAGACATTCCTATGTTGAGTCAGGTAGCAGGTAAAAAAATAGCGCAGATAATCGGAGAGCTTGTCAGAGCTTGGGATCATGGGGCATCCAATCCAGCCGATCGAAGCTTTGGGCAAAAGAATGTCCGGCTTCGGAGAGCAGCTGTACATAACCTGTCATTATCGGAAGTTTATGAGGCGGCGGGTAGGGAGAATTCTTGGCCGACAGGCAGCTTATGTTTCCTATCCATCGCGCAATCGTTTATCAATTGCACCGGATAATGGCATTCGAATTTGGCGAGAGCCTTTGGGTTGAGGTCAATGCCGATATTGCGCAGCGCCGGCGGCTTTCGCTTCATTATCGCGCCGCCGCCCAAGTGCGATTCAATGTAGGTATCATGTGGCGGCATCATGGCAATTATTGCTTGGCACAATCCCGACGTTGCCTTCGATCCGAAATAGCCCATTGTTCCCGATCCAATATCTTTGCTGGATCATCATCAAAGAATGGCGATTCTATGATGTCAAGCTTTTAGAGCCATAATTTCCATAAAATATTTATTCGGCTTTTCGGCTGAAAATGGGATAATGGGGTGAGTAGTTACGAAATAGGTTCGTTTACAGGAACCAGACAATGACTCTCTCAACCGGCACTCAAATAACTCATTACGAAATCACCTCCCAGATCGGCAAAGGCGGGATGGGGGAAGTGTATCAGGCCAAAGACACAAAGCTCGGGCGGGATGTGGCGATCAAAGTCCTGCCGGAAGAGTTTGCTCAGGATGCCGACCGTGTTGCCCGTTTCCAGCGGGAAGCGAAGCTGTTGGCCTCTCTCAATCATCCGAACATAGCCGCCATATACGGCCTTGAAGAATCCGGCGGAACAAACTTCCTTGTAATGGAGCTTGTCGAAGGAAACACGCTGGATGCACGGATAAAATCGAGCTCTATTCCCGTTGAAGAAACCCTGAAGCTTGCCCTTCAGATTGCGGAAGCCCTGGAAGCAGCCCATGAGAAAGGTGTGATTCACAGGGACCTGAAGCCGGCGAATATCAAGGTGACGCTGGACGACAAGGTCAAGGTACTCGACTTCGGCCTGGCAAAGGCGTTTGCCGGCGATCAGGCGGATCTGAACCTGTCGAACTCGCCGACATTGAGCGTCGCAGCCACACAGCAGGGAGTGATTCTCGGGACTGCTGCTTACATGTCCCCGGAACAGGCAAGAGGCAAGGAAGTCGACAAGCGCGCCGATATCTGGGCGTTCGGAGTTGTGTTGTTTGAAATGCTGACCGGAAAACAGGTGTTCACAGGCGACACTGTCTCGGACACGCTGGCATCGGTGCTGGCACGAGAGCCCGAATGGCAGAATCTTCCCGCAAATCTTCATCCGCGAATCCGGCTGCTGCTTGAACGCTGCTTAAAGAAAGAACCTACCGGCAGATATCGAGATATCGGTGATGCCCGTGCGGATATTCAGGAGGTTCTGGCTGATCCCCGGGGCGCATCAGCGCAGCCCTTTCCTGTTGCGGAATCCCGGTCAGGCTATAAAACCATACTGCCATGGATTGCAGCTCTTCTTGGAATCATAATTGTTGGAACAGTTGTCTGGATTCTGCGACCTAAGCTGACGGCGCCTCAAGTCACTCGTTTTCCTATTAGGTTGCCTGAAGGTAGCAGGTTTAGTACTGATGCGGGGCCATTTCTCGCTATTTCGCCCGACGGAAGCCAATTAGCCGTCAGTACAAGCAAGGGGATCTATCTGCGTTCCATGGATGAGTTGAATTTCAAGTTAGTGGCTGGAACCATGGAAAGAACGATACAACCCTTCTTTTCACCCGATGGCGAGTCGATCGGCTACTGGTCCGAAGATGACAGCCGATTAAAAATAATCCCCGTTGCCGGCGGGACGTCCATACCGATTTCCAGGGATCCATCCATTGCTTACTATCACTGGGGAGAAGACGGGAATATTTATTACGCCGGGAGTGAGAGCATTAAGAGGGTATCTAAAAACGGGGGGGATCCGGAGACTCTGATCCAGGCAAATAATGGTGAGCGCTTATTTTCTCCCCAACTACTGCCTGATGGAAAATCAGTACTATTTACAATTGACACAAACGGGAAATATCAAATCGCAGTGCAATCGATCGATTCAAAGGACAGGAAGATTTTATTCGATGGCGCCACCGCGCTTTATCTTCCGACCGGACATTTAATCTACACAGCGGGAAACAATCTTATTGCCGTACCGTTTGATATCGACAAACGCAAGCCAACCGGTAGGGCAGTTTCCATGGTTGAAGACATTCCGACGTATGGACCACCGCATTTTTGTGTTTCAAATTCGGGAACGTTCGCTTGTCTAAAGGACCTCTATACACTTCGATCCCTGGTTTGGGTTGATCTCCATGGAAATGAAGAAATACTCAATGCTCCGCCCAAATTTTACTCAAATCCCAGAGTGTCTCCGGATGGAGCGCGTATTGCTTTCTCCATTCAAGACAATACCGGCAATAACAATATAGGGGTTTGGGATATCGCTCGCGCAAGTATGAGCTATATAAGCCGAAGCGACGCTCAAGAATATTCTCCAAATTGGCTCCCTGATAGCCGAAGAATTGTTTTGGGGCGGATATCTGCCGGTTCTGCTGTTGGAATCTATCGAATGTCTGTCGACGGTACCGAAAAAATCGATCCCCTTCATAAAGAGCCGGGGATGCAAATCTTTCCGTCATCACTTTCAAAAGACATGAAGATTTTATTAGGCTCGATACGGCCGCCGGGTAGAAGAATTGATAACATAGGAATGCTCACAATGGGTGAAAATCCCCAATGGCGACTACTGTGGCGGAATGATGAATACAATGAAACTCAGCCCCGTATTTCACCAGATGGAGAATGGATAGCCTACACTTCCAATGAATCCGGGCATAATGAGGTTTATGTCCGGTCTTTATCCGATGTGGAGAGAGGACGGCCAAAGATATCAATAAACGGAGGGGACAGTCCGATCTGGTCGCGAGACGGCAGCCGGCTGTATTACCGTGACGGAGATCGTGTGATGGCGGCTTCAGTTGAAACAAAGCCTGAATTCCGGGCTGAAATACCTAAAGTCCTTTTTCAAAACAAATATTACAGCAGTCGTACTAACGGATGGATCTCCTGGGATATCGATCCGAATGGAGGTCGTTTCCTGATGATGAAGGAGACGTCCGCTGATGGGACATCGCGGCCGGGCATCGACGTTACCCTCAACTGGTTTGAAGAGCTGAAGAAACGGGTGCCTGTGCCATGAGACTGTCCCCAGGAAGGAAACTCGGCCCATACGAAATCCTCTCCGCCATCGGCTCCGGTGGCATGGGTGAAGTGTGGAAGGCGAAGGACACCCGCCTGGGCCGCACTGTGGCCATCAAGAAGGTCAGGGAGCAGCACAGCGAACGCTTCAAGCAGGAAGCCCGATCCATTGCCGCACTGAACCATCCGAACATCTGCCAGATTTTCGACATCGGCGACGACTACCTGGTTCTGGAATATGTTGAAGGGAAACCTCTCCCCAGCCCCCTGCCGGAACAGGAGGCAGTACAACTGGCCGTTCAGATTGCCGCAGCGCTGGATGCCGCGCACAGGAAGGGCATCATCCATAGAGACCTCAAACCAGGCAACATCATGGTTTCCGGCGAGGGAACTGTGAAGCTGCTCGACTTCGGCCTGGCAAAGCTCTACGAGCGCGACCAATCCATTTCCAGCCAAGGATAGTCAACATAAGGCAGCTTATCCCGCCTATCCCTTCCTGTTTTAGGGATAAAAATGTTGCAGCTGCCTTTGACAAGGACCTCATGCCCATA
>JAFGIY010000199.1 GCA_016929335.1 Acidobacteriota bacterium
ACCCGGCAGGCAAGGCAGTCGTTCACCAGAATGTGGCCTGTGTATACGGCGGACGCGAACGAAACGCGCCGCCGCACTGCCAGTGGCATGGGAAGCTCAGTTATAACGACGGGCAAACCGGACTGGCGAAGGCGCAAGGCCACGCCGCTGGCAAGGTCGCCTCCGCCGCGGACGATAACGAAAGACATGTATTACCTGTAATTTCAACGAATCAACGATGCTGAGGCCATCCTATCCCTAGCCCGTCTTCCCGTCAAGTTGAATGAAAGGTGGATCGAGATGCCAATTATTGCAGGCGCCGGACACACGATGCCGGCCGCTTTTCCGGTATACCTATAGGGCTAGTGATCTTGGAATGCAGTTGATTTGCGGAATTATCGGCGCCGGCCCGGACTCCCTGCCTCTATTTCCTGAGCTCTGCCATATCAAATTTCGATCGAATGGCTTCCAGGACGCCTTCCGCTACGGCAAGCGATCTGTCGGAAACCCTGGCGCACAGACTCGGATCATTGCGCGGGTCGAGATCGCCGATTCTCATGCCGCTGCGAACCGTTACTCCGCGATGGATCAGACCGCGCAAGACGCCGTTGAAGGGAGCGGATACAAAAGTGTTGCCCACTCGCGCGATCGTCTGACCCGTAACGACGAGATCGCCTATTTTGGCCTGTGTTTCCACCAATCCATCGGCAGGAGCGCGCAAAACACGAGCTTCTGCATGTCCCTCGATGGTTTCGGGAATGGCGGTATCAGCCGCAGCCGTGCCCTGCCAGATTACACTGCCCATTGAATTGCCGCGGTTGGTCTCAACCACAACATCACAGTTTTCGCCTGCAACGAATCCGGGGCCCAGCCCGATCAGCAGTTCTACCGGATAGCGCCGTGTCAGCTTCTGCTTCAGCATTCTGCCGTCGATCACTATCTTCGGCCGGTAAATGTCAATGGAAACACCGGCGGGATCTACGAGAACCGGAATTGTTCCGTGCGAAACCATTTGACCGACTATGGGGTCGTCGATCGGCTCATCTACCCGGCAGGCAAGGCAGTCGTTCACCAGAATGTGGCCTGTGTATACGGCGGACGCGAACGAAGCGCGCCGCCGCACTGCCAGCGGCATGGGAAGCTCAGTTATTATGACGGGTAAACCGGACTGGCGAAGGCGCAAGGCCACGCCGCTCGAAAGCTCGCCTCCGCCACGAACAATAATGAAGGACATGTACAACCTGCAATTTATACTGTCAAATAATGCCAAAATCATCGTATCCCCAGCCTATCTTCCCGTCAAGGCGAATAAGAGACCGAGATCAATCCCGTTGCTATTTAGTATCGATCACTCCAGCATGGCCCGCGTTTTTCTTTATTTGCACCTGGCCGCGTCGTTCCCGGGGCCGTATCTATGACTTCTTTGCGTTTTGCAAAGAAGCTTTTCCGGCAAAAACAGCTGAAACCAATAGCAATAGATAAACGAGCTGAGAGCTGAATGCCGACAGCGCGCGGCCTCAATGATTCTTTGAAGATTTGGTTGCGATCACGGGCCGCGCCAGGAGCTAATTTTTGCGGTTAGGGACTGCTGATACATGGGATGCCGACGGATTTGATTCGATTCATGCTTCCAAATCAAGAGATGCTATCTTGGTTCAGACCATTTGTGGCCGCAGGAAAAGCAGCGATAGAAACATTCTTGTTTCGGTGACAATTTCCCAGACTCGCTCAGGTTGTCAACCATCTCCGATTCCTCGACAATCCTCCTGGATCCGCACCTCGGACAGGGCGGTTCCGCAACATCGTCTTGCAGAATGGGCGGCAGCCCATCATCGAAGACAAGCCTTTCCATGGCGGCCTTCCAATCCTCGGCAAATACCTTAAGTTGGACGGTTGGTGGGACTCCTTCGGCTGGAGGGGTATCGTCTTCGAAAATCCACGCCTTCACCCCTTCCCCTTCAAGAATCAAACGATCGGCTTCGGCATCCAGATGACTCACATATTCGGCAACCGTCATCAGGTTCAGGCCTTCAGTCTCCTCAAAAGCGCTTCCCGGACCTACCGCGTATTTCAAATCCTTTCCTGAAGAAACGCCGCGTTCGCTCAGGATTGCTCCGACAATGTCAAAAACCTCCGGCCGCCATTGATTTTCGTCATGCTTGAGGAGAATCGAAATCAGTTCCTCGTTGCTAAACTGCTGCATATGCTGTCGTATCTCATCCAGGTCTGCCATGATGCCCTCCTGCAGCATTAGTTTGCTACCTGCCGGCCGGAAGTAACATAAAAAAATTAGAAAATTTCCGCGAAAGAAATGCACCGCAGGATTCGTGAATGATTACTGATCTGGTGCCGTTGCATTTGAAAACGAGGGTAGCCCGGCACTGTATTTGAGGGAAGCTTAAATTCCTGTTTTTCCTGCCGGATTTCGAGGTAAAATCTCCGGTTCACCGTGTGGAATCATTTGAATCGTCAGTAGTCTGGATCGGAACCCGCATTGAATGCGGCCATCGGGCAATTAAGGCGACGAATTCGTAATAACTCAGCTAGTGATGTATGGATGGTTAAATTATCCACTGAAATTTATGAGGGAATGAGGAATGGCTAAGAAGACTGCGTCCGAGAAAACAACCCTGACTGGTGCTTCCATTAATCCATTGCCAGGCAATGTGCCCTACCGAACCGTTTCACTTTGCCCGGAGTGCGCGGCAAAGCTGGATGCCGAGGTGTTGGAAAAAGACGGCAAGATCGTCATGGAGAAGACTTGCCCAGAGCATGGTTTCTTTAAAGAGGTTCTCCTGTCGGACGCCTACTATTTCCATCGCATGATGGCATGGAACCGCGATGTCGGTTGTGGAGTTATCAATCCTGCCATCCCGGATGCCACATTATGTCCGGATCATTGCGGATTATGCAACCTGCATGTCAGTCACCCTGTGCTGGCCAATATTGATCTTACCAATCGGTGTAACCTGTCCTGCCCGATCTGTTTCGCCAACGCGAATGTGCAGGACTACATTTACGAGCCGTCCTATGAGCAGGTTGTGCAGATGCTCCAGACTCTTCGAGATTCCCGCCCTGTCGCCGGCCGCGTCATACAGTTCGCCGGCGGAGAACCCACATTGCATCCTGACTGGTACCGGATCCTTACAAAGGCCGGAGAGATGGGATTTTCTCATGTGCAGTGCGCCACCAACGGTCTCAAGTTTGCCGAGGATTCTTTTGCAGAAAAGTCCAGGGAAGCCGGACTTCATACTCTTTACCTGCAATTCGATGGTGTCGATCCGGGATTGTACGAGAAAATCCGCGGCCGCAAGGATCTTCTGGATGTCAAGATGAAGGCCATTGAAAACATCCGGAAGGCCGGCCTCAAGATCGTCTACGTCCCGACCATTGTGGGAGGCCTCAACGACGATCAGGTCCCGAAGATAGTTCAGTTCGCCCTCGACACAATCGATGTATGCTCCGGCATCAGCTTCCAGCCCGTAGCCATTACCGGACGAATCGACGACGCTGAGCGCGAAAAGATGCGCTTCACGCTGTCCGACCTGGCGAATGGCGTCAATAAGCTGGGTTATACGTCAAAGGAGGACTGGTTCCCGCTGTCATGCACGACGCCGATCACCGAGCTTATTCAAGCCTTAAGGAACGAACCCAATGTCATGGTTTCCTGCCACCCGCTGTGCGGCATCGGGACTTATTTCTTCGTAGACAAGAACCGGAAGCCGACGCCGGTTACGCGTTTCCTCAACATCATGGGATTGTTCGACGATATCCAGAAACAGGCGGACAAGCTCAAAAACAAAACCACCTTCAAGTCTTTATATAACAACCTCAGCAAGTTCAGCCTGTTCAGCAGCGCCAACAAGCATTTCGACGAAAGCAAGGCGCCTGAAGGTTTAACTTTGACAAAACTTGGACAGACCATCGAGGGACTGCTTGACAAAAAGGCCGGTCGCGGCACGAACGATGGCACCTATACCTATAAAACCCTCATGGTAGCCGGCATGCATTTCATGGATGGCTACAATTACGATGTGGAACGCGTCAAGCGGTGTGTTATTCACTATTCTGCGCCTGACGGACGCCTCTACCCATTCTGTGCCTACAACTCGGGTCTTGTTTTCCGCGAAAAGATCGAGAAGCAATTCTCCTGCTCGAAAGCGGAATATCGCAGGAAACAGGCAGTCAATCTGCAGTAGATTTTACCGGGGACAGTCACCAGTGTCCCCCTATTATGGGGACACTGGTTGCTGTCCCCGTTCGTATAAGCAAGCTATCTTCAATTTTAATAAGGAATTAGCGCGGTCCGACCCCGATGTCTAGAGTTGGCCGCAATCGGCAACCAGGACTTTGGCTTTCGGCGCGCCTGATTCGGTTCCGAAGCTTTCCATTTTCGTCACTACATCCATACCCTCGACGACGGATCCGAATACAACGTGTCTTCCGTCAAGCCAGGACGTTTTTACGGTGCATAAGAAGAACTGAGATCCATTGGTGTTGGGACCGGCGTTAGCCATACTGATGATCCCAGGGCCGGTATGCTTAAGCGAGAAATTCTCGTCAGCAAATTTCTCTCCGTAAATCGACTTGCCGCCGGTGCCATTGTGGCGGGTAAAATCGCCGCCCTGACACATGAAGTTGGGAATAATCCGATGGAATGAAGAGCCTTTATAGCCGAAGCCTTTTTCGCCCGTACACAGAGCGCGAAAATTTTCCGCCGTTTTGGGAACGACGTCCGAGCGCAACTCAACAACGATGCGGCCAAGCGGTTTGTCATCGGCAGTGATATCCAGGAAACACCGTGGAAGTTTAGGACTGTCGGCTATGCTCATTATTTTTTCTCCGGAAACGAAAAAAGCGATTAAAGGCGGAGCCAACTCTCCATGAGTCAGCACAGGAGTATTGTCAAACATGCATCGGCGGTTCAGCAACTTTCCTGGGTGGGAATACTGCATCCATCCGCTGAGGCACGTGTTGGAGTCTAACGGAATCAGCGGAGCTTTTCCAGAGGCATAGTTGATTCCGGCTGTGGATTCGATTGGGCTGCCTGAGTTTCAAAAAACTCTGCCGTCGTGAATGTTGAGGATCTGCCGGTGGCGTAGTAGCCGCGCTTTGCATGTATGAAATAGTCGCTGTCTGCTTTGCCGTGGTGATCCACCAGACGGACTGTGATCGAGTGAAACGCGCCTCCTTGTGTCGAGCCGGACGGGTAGTAACCGAGCGAATACCTCATCCTCAAGCGGTTGATAATGGATCCCAGGGCCGAATCGAGCGATGAAACCCGCCCGACACTGATGACTTCGCCGCCGGTCTCCCGCGTTACCTTATTAACCGGACCACTTCCGAGGATGAGGTTCGGGATTTGTGCGCCGAGCGCAAGAGGATCTCCTGAAATTTTCAGGCTATAGACGACCGTTTCACTATCCACTGCCGTTTTAATGGTTTCTGCTTCACTTGTACGGGGATTGGACGTCTGTTGGTTGTCGGAAACCAGGATGATTGCATGACGGCGCCCCGGAGCGTTTCGCGCAAGATAAGTGACGGAGTCGTGCAGAGCATCCGTGATATTAGTCCCTCCGCCAGTCCGAATGCGGTCGAGTGCATCGGCTATCCGCCGTCGGTCTGTTGTTAAATCCTCAGTGCGATCGACCGAATCGGCAAAAGAGAACAAACAGACCTGATCCTGCGGTTTGAGTTGATCCAAAGCCCGCGTGGCAATCCGGCGGAGCTCCGCGATATAGCTTGTCATGCTGCCGCTCCGGTCGACAACCAATGCTACCGACAGGGGCATCTCATCCCGAGAAAAGCTTTGTATCTCCTGCTGAATGCCATCTTCATAAACTTTGAAATCATTCATCGTCAGATTGTCTATCAACCGGCCGGCCTTGTTTCTCACGACCGTGTCCACTTGCACCATCCGTACTTTTACACTTATCGTAGCAATTGCGGATTCGGGCCGGGCGGATTCCGCACCTGCATGGACAGGTTGTGCGGTGGGCAAAGGAGGAGATGGATCAACAGGCGGATTGGATATTGCCGCCTCAGGTGAGGGCTGTTCCTCCGGCGTTTCATTTAGTACTGGAGTGTTTACGGCATTATCTTCATCGGCAGCCACTGCGGCTATTCGAGCTTCAGCCTCAGGCGCAGTCAGAGGGGCGCGCTGCACTTGCAGAGATTTTGTCGGGATATCGACCGGTTCATTAAACTGAGCCTCAAACATCGTGCTGCGGGGCAGGTCGAGATCGGGGCCGCGCTTGATTGCCATCTGAGCTATCGCTACTGCCGCGCCCGCGGCGGCGCCGTACATCGCTCCCTTCGGTCCGGCAGACAAGACTCCAATAATTGCACCCTGAGCACTGCTGCTCGCTACGGCTTTGGCATCCGAATCTTCGCCTGAATCACCTTTGAGCTTTGGATCCTCGCCGGCTTTCGGATCAACAGGATCGAATCCCATGCGCGTGATGCTGGCCTTGATTGGAAGCGCCGTGCCATCCGGAAGTTTGACCTCGTCAAACCGCAGATGAATTTCGGCGCGTCCGAAAAGACGGCCGGCACGTTTCGACTTGATAACAGTCCCCCGGATCAGGCTCTTATCGGGAATGGCCACCTCGTCATTGACGACAACGTCCGCGGCAGCCGTGAATTCGATCCTGTCTCCCTTGCGGGTAGTACGGGAATGAAGGGGCGTCTCGAGCTGCATAATAAATTTATGGCCGGAGGGAATCGTGATGTGCGCGGGGATGGGGAGAGAGGATGCAGCCGTTTGAGCAACGGTAATCCGGGCATTTCCAGCCTGGGCGAAGAAGACAATGCCCGCTATCAGGATCATGCCCGCGTTCGCTAGCCTTTTCATATCAGAATCCTCACCCGAACCGCCAGTCAGACATCTTAATCCGCTTCTTATTGGATGAAATAAAGCCTGCGAAGTTTCATTCTCATGGCGGGTTCATCTCGAAGCAATGAAATCGAACCGGCGCTTATCCGGTTTGTGCTGAGGCACTATGAACGAGGGTGAATATGGCAGACTCGGCTTATTCGATCAGATGATCGCTTATGCTCTGGATACGAATTCGCCGGTCTGTGTGCTGACTCGCACCGTTTCTCCTTCTTTTATGAACAGCGGTACTCTGACCTGCAGACCGGTTTCGAGTGTCGCGGGTTTCGTCGATCCGCCGGAACCGGTGTCATTGCGTCCACCCGGCTCAGTGGAGGCTACCGAAAGTTCGACGAAGGGAGGCAACTGAACTGCAATGGGCGTGCCTTTGTATTTAAGCACCTGGAGCGAATTGCCGTCTTTGAGGTAAAGCCGGTCATTACCCAGTTGTGTTTCGGCCAGGGAGAACTGCTCATATGTTCCTTCATCCATGAAATGGCAATTCTCTCCGTCCGAATATAGGAATGACGCAGGGGCCAGAAGAACATCCGGCTCTTCGAATTTTTCACTGGTCCTGAAGGTTCTTTCCATCACAGCGTCGGTGATCAGGTTCCGGAGTTTGGTCCGCACCATGGTTGAAGCGCCGCGGGCGCTGGGCGAGGCGAAAAACACATCGATGACCGCATACGGTTGATTATCCACTGTGATCAATGTTTTTCTTTTTAATTCATTTGCTCCTATTAGTGCCATTGTTGTCCACCTCAATCGATTTATCATTGATAAAGGCCGTTCCGGTATCCCTAAAGATAGGACAATCCCGCCTGTCAGTAAACACCCGCATGAACCGTGTTCTTCAGCCCCGATAGGCGCGTATCTTTCTCCAAAAGCATCAGTGTTTCATCAGTGTAATTCATGCTATAAAATTCTTTTGAGTTTTGGTTGTCGGCAAGGATTTATCGTCTGAATGCTCTGAGGACAAAAGGCGCGCCGATTGCATCGGAAGGTTTGGCTCTTACGATGAGCAATTGCATCGGCGAGCAGGCCCTTTTTTTGAACTCCGGCCGGGATTTCTGCCATAGAGGCAACAATCGGGCCTCTTTGGCCGGGCTTCGTATAGAGCGGAATATCTTTTGGGAAAGGATTCAGCGATCATATGGTTCCGGTATTGCATTTCCGTCAAGGTAAACCCGGGGACTCGCCGGGAGTGGAACATGATGAAATCCAAAAGCTTCCCAGTGGAAGTGTTCCGGTTTATGTCAGCTGCATAGATTACTCTGCCGAGCAGACCCTTTTTCAGGATGTCGATGACCTGGATGACTTCCTGGTCCACCACCGTCCGGAGTGGTCCGCTGTGCGATGGATCAATATCGACGGGCTCTCGGACATGGAAGTCATTCACGCCCTTGCTGCAAAATATAACCTTCATCCTCTGGCGGTCGAAGATCTTCTTCATATCCCGGAACGGCCCAAGGTCGAATCGATTGGCGGTTATGAGAGCGAATTTCAGGCCCGCCTTTTCATCATTGCCCGCATGCTGCAAATTCATGATCATGAGCTGGAAAATGAACAGATCTCCATTTTCCTGGGTCACAAAACCGTCCTGACTTTCCAGGAAAGCCACGGAGACGTATGGGATCCAATCCGGCAGCGGATCCAGATGAAAGGCTCTCGCCTGCGTTTAAATGACGCCAGTTTTCTTGTTTACGCGCTGTTGGATGCTGTCGTCGATCACTGCTTCCCCATTCTGGAGCATTACGGAGATCTTCTGGAAGACCTTGAAGATGATGTGCTTGCCAATCCGCAACGTATGGTCATAACGGACATTCACAGGATTAAGCGCGACCTGCTGATGCTGCGGCGAGTAGCCTGGCCTATGCGGGAAGTCATTTCGTTTCTTCATAGAGAGCCGCATGAGTGCATGAGCGACGTCACGCGGGTTTACATGCGGGATATTTACGATCATATCGTTCAAATCATCGACATAATCGAAACCTATCGGGAATTAGCGAATGATTTGACCGAGACCTACATGTCATCGGTATCCAATCGCATGAATGAAGTCATGAAGGTTCTTACGATAATCGGTACTATTTTCATCCCTCTTACCTTTCTGGCGGGAGTCTACGGCATGAATTTTCATTACTTTCCCGAGTTGAGCAAGTCATGGGCGTATCCGGCTTTTTGGGCTGTTTGTGTCGTCCTCGCGGTCAGCATGCTGATTTTTTTCCGCCGCCGCGGCTGGCTATAGTTGCAGCAATCCATTCCATCGATATAGGTTCTGTTGGGGCGGATGCCTTTTCGCAACTCATTTGTCCCGATAGCGCACACAGTTTTTTCAGCAGCGCCCGGGCCTCCGGCGTGGCATCAGGATTGACCGGTTCGCAGTTGTAAGCCGCCGTTTGAGCTCGAGCGGGCGGCGGTCCGACCGGAGAAGGCACCCCTGCAATCTGCGGCGATTTGGATTGAGGCGGCGCCTGAACTGCCGATGTCGTCTGGCCAAAGAGAACCGGTGCAATGCAAAACGACACAATCAGAGCGGGGAGCAATAATGGAATACATTCCCATAAAGTCGGTAATCGCATTTTGGACTCATCTCCTTATTTAGCGTCTTCAAATATAGAATTGCCCGTTTTCTATGATATTGCACCAATCAGAATGGAATGGCTCCGGGCATCGATGAAAGCTTGGAATTGCAGGATTTAGCCGCATTCGAACCTATGTCTTCGTCCGCATCGGAGTCAGGGCAAATCGATAATGAGCACGCTTTTCCCGGAGACTCAATCCGGCAGCTTCTTCAGCATTCTGTAGCGTCTGATCAGGATGCTGGTGGAACTGTCATGATCGAGCACACTCTCGTTTTCAGACTCGAGCTCCGGAATGATGCGTGCCGCAAGCGCCTTGCCCAATTCAACTCCCCACTGGTCAAACGAATCAATCCCCCAAAGAACGCCCTGTGTAAAGACGCTATGTTCGTAAAGTGCTACCAGTTTTCCCAATGCCTCTGGAGTCAAACGCTCCAGCAGGATTGTGCTGGAGGGACGATTGCCCTCAAATACTTTATGAGGCGCCAGCCATGAGGGCGTATTGTCCGCCAGAACTTCCTCGCTGGTTTTGCCGAAAGCCATGGCCTCTGCCTGAGCAAACATATTTGCCATAAGCATGTCATGGTGGCGGCCGATTGGATTAAGCGGTTGAATGAAGCCGATGAAATCACAGGGTATAAGCTTGGTTCCCTGGTGAATCAGCTGATAAAAGGAATGCTGCCCGTTAGTACCCGGTTCGCCCCAGTATACCGGTGCTGTTTGCCAGGCAACCTCCGTGCCGTCCATTGTAATGCGTTTGCCGTTGCTCTCCATTGTCAACTGCTGCAAATAGGCCGGGAAGCGTTTCAAATATTGTTCATAAGGCAGGACCGCCACTGTCTGAGCGCCGAAAAAGTTGTTGTACCATAAGCCCAACAACCCCATCAGCACCGGAAGGTTGCGATCGAAAGGTGCGGTGCGGAAATGCTCGTCCATTTGATGAAAACCGCCCAACATACTGCGGAAATGCTCCGGGCCGATGGCGATCATTGTGGACAGTCCGATTGCTGAGTCCATGGAGTATCGCCCTCCAACCCAATCCCAAAACTCAAACATATTTGCAGTGTCAATGCCGAACCCGGCCACTTCTTCAGCGTTGGTTGAGACTGCGACAAAATGGCTGGCAACCGCTTCCGGATCTTTTAAAGCTTTTAGAACCCAGTCGCGGGCGGTATGAGCGTTGGTCATTGTTTCCTGGGTTTTAAATGTTTTTGACGAAATAACAAAAAGGGTTTCTCCGGCATCGAGATCGCGGACGGTTTCGGCAAAATCCGTTCCATCTATGTTGGAGACGAAACGGCATGTCAGATCGCGCCGGCTGTAATGCCGCAATGCCTCATATGCCATCACCGGTCCCAAATCCGAACCGCCGATGCCGATATTGATTACAGTGCGGATCGACTTGCCCGTGTGTCCTCTCCATTGCCCGTTGCGTACCCTTTTGGCGAACTCTTCCATCCTGTTGAGCACAGCATGCACCTGCGGGATAACATTTTGGCCGTCCACGAAAACGGCACGTTCCACAGGGGCTCGCAATGCCGTATGCAGGGCCGCTCGATTTTCCGTGACGTTGATCTTTTCGCCCCGAAACATGGCATCTATGCGGGTCCTCAGCCCGGCCTCCTCCGCCAATTGCAGAAGAAGCTCCAGTGTCTCACCGGTGATGAGATGCTTCGAATAGTCCAGATAGATTCCTACGGCTTCAGCCGTCAGACGTTCTCCGCGATTCGGATCCTCAGCAAAAAGCCGCCGGAGGTGCAGTCCCCGGATTTTCGCATAATGAGTCTGGAGCGCCTGCCATGCCGGGAGTCTGGTAAGAAGAGGAATGGATGTCATCATGCCTGTTTCCTTTCACGAACAGGCATTATAACCGCAAAAATATTTTGAATCAGCGAGTTCCGATCTCTGCTCCCGACAATGCCCGGGCATGAGTAAAACTGCCTATAGGAGAACACGTATTTCTTCGGATTTCCCCATCGATGCCTTTGATGCTGTAATAGCCTAAAACTCTACCGTGAGGATAGTGCAGACCATGATCGAATTGGAACAAGAAAGAATCCCCGATGAAATCGATTACGAGTCAATAGACAGAGATGATGAAGACTCGGAGACAGCCGGGATGTATCCGGGATTCATGAATGCGGATTATAAAGCCGGACTCGAATCCGTTCCGGATGAAGACAAGCCGGCTGGGGAATTGGGGAAAAGCGATTCCTCGGCTGATCCCATCCTCATTTATTATAGAAACCTGAGAAGGTTTCCACTCCTGACGCGAGAACAGGAAGTGACTCTGGCAAAGAAAATCGAATCCGCAAAGCTGAATATTCTGAGGCTTCTATCTCTCACAACCATTACTACGTTGAAATTAAAGGAAATGGCGGCGGAGCTTCAGCTTCGTGGATTATCCGTTTCTGCGCCTCGACATGGTGAGGAACCAAAACCGGAAACGGAAGAAGAAACCTCTCTTGAAGAACGAACTCAGATTCGTCTCCGGCAGATACGCAGAATCATGGCGCGTCTTGAAGGTCTGGAAACCAGGTGCCGGCGAATGCAAAAAAGCCGGCAACAAAAGAAGCCTCGCAATAGCAAAATGCCCATAAACGAGGACCGAATTCAAAAGGAACGCGAAGCGATTTTTCGTACGCTCCAGAAATTGGAATTCAGCGAAGCGCAGATCGATGAATTAACCGGCAGCGTGGCAGAAGCTTGGCATCGGATGGAAAAGGTCCATGCGGCTGTCAGAGAGTTCTCCTATAACAGGGTATCAAATGGCGGATCCTTGCGCAGTGCTCGGGCCCATCTGAAGGAACTCGAGACCACCTACAACATAAGAGTCGATGATTTGCGAAGAATTGTGACACAGATCAACTCCAGCAAGGCAGAAATGCTGGAGGCAAAGGACCAGTTCGTGCAGTCCAATTTGCGTCTTGTGTTCAGCATTGCCAAGAAGTATTCCTACCCGACTTTGGATCTTTTGGACCTGGTTCAGGAAGGGAACATCGGGCTCATGAAGGCGGTTTATAAATTCAACTACCGCCTGGGCCATAAATTCTCAACTTATGCAACATGGTGGATTCGTCAAAGCATCTCACGGGCAATCGCGGATCAGGGCAGAACCATCAGAATTCCGGTTCACATGATAGAAGCTATGAATCGTACCCTCAAGGCTTCCAATGAGCTTTCCAAGCGGTTAGGGCGGATGCACTCCATTCCTGAATTAGCCAGAGAACTCAAGATTCCGGTTTCCAAGATCAGAGATATCCTGCTGGCTGCCCAGGAGCCGGTTTCTCTGGAGGCGGCGGTCGGAGACAACCCGGATTCATCACTGAATAGATTCGTTGAGGATAAAAACGCCGTATTGCCCGAGAAGAATGCGATGGATCGCAATCTCGAAGAGGTAACCGATTCTGCTTTGCAGGTGTTGTCGCCGCGCGAGCAGCAGATCGTGCGGATGCGCTACGGCTTGAATGATACCGGAAAGGAGTATACGCTTCAGGAAGTGGGAGAGGTCTTCCGGGTAACCAGAGAACGGATACGCCAGATAGAAGAAAAAGCGCTGCTGAAACTCCGCAGCCCTCATTCCGCCAATAAGCTGCTGGACTTTATGAGTAAGAACTGACGCAGGGAAACCGATCCGCCGAAATTTTTATTGCGCCGGCGACGTATCGGTGGCGAATTTCCTGATATGGTCGGCAACGTGATGGAATTATATATTTAGGTTTAAGTATCGTTATCCAGAAAGGAAACGATCTATGTCGGACGAAGTCGTAAATAAAAGTACTGCCACGGCATTGCTTGCAGGGGCGTTGCTGGGCGCAGGGATTGCTCTTCTGTTTGCTCCGCAGTCCGGGCGCCAGACGCGTCGCGATATCCGTCACTTTACAGAAAAACTTGGAAATAAGGCGGATGCTGCACGGCTCGAATTGCAGCATACCATCGAAAATATGGCCGGGGATGCGGAAGAAAAGCTCCGGGAGGGTCTCACCAAAGGCATGGACTGGACGGATGGAAAGCTTGCCGATCTCCGGCGTGCTTTGGAATCCGTCAGAAAATCCGTTGCCGGTGAGATTGAGAAAATCCAGTCCTCCTGATCTACGGGGACACTGGTGACTGTCCTTATTTGGAATCAGATTGCATATCCGGTGAGGGCGCCGTCGCGGACGGCATCGACGATCAATCCCGGTTCTTTGCAGCTGCCGATCACGTAGGTTTCTTCAACCAGTTTTGCCAGCATATCGATAGCTTCTCTATTTGGACCCCAGTCTTGAGTGGCCAGTATTTGCCTGCCTCCAACTATAAATACCCGCTTGTCGCGCAGCTGTATCTTAAGACCTGATCCGGCGATTTCGCGATAGGCGGAGTCGGTCCACACGGATACATGCTTTTGCCTGAACCACGGCCACAGGTTTTCCAGGTCATCTTGTGTCATGCCGTCGCCCAGTTCGGACGGCGGCCCATCGTGAACAAGAACGACTCTCCGGCCTCGCTTGGCAAGGAACTCAGCCAGTTCACAGCCGTGAAGCTTGCCACCTGTGATGACAATGCTTTTTGCCACGGGCATCCACAGGCGTGAGAGTTTCTGTACCTGAACCGGCGTCAGGATGCGCAAAGCCAGCTTGAGCAGGCGATGCAATTTATCCGTCGAGATAGCTTTTCCGCCGGTTGCACCAGGCAGATCCCATTTGATATGAGCTGCGCCCGCTGCGAGTACCAGGACATCGGGCTTCTCCGCCTGAACAATGGCGGGCGTTACAGTTTTATTAAGATGAACGGCAACCTTTTCTTTTTTCAGTTGTGCTTCGAGATAACGAATATAACCGGTGATATCTTCGGTTTCGAGGTCCTTCAGGACGGCTGCCAGATTAACCAGCCCTCCCAGGCGGAAATCCTTTTCGTAGAGGATCACCGTATGACCGCGCCTGGCAGCGAGGCGCGCGGCTTCCATACCCGCCGGACCGCCTCCCACTACGAATATCTTCTTTTTGCGTTCGACAGTACGGCATTGGTATTCGGGTAAGGTTTCCCTTCCGAGCGTGGGATTGACGCGGCATTCGAGCTTTTTATTTTTGTTGCGCATATCAAAGCAATGCAGGCAGCCATGACAGACGCGGATATCCTCCAGCCGGCCTTCCTTGACCTTGTTTGGAAGAGCCGGATCGGCAAGGAGCCGGCGGGTCATGCCGACAAAATCGAGACTTCCTTTGCGAAGGTATTCCTCTCCCAACTCCGCATCGAGGCGGCAGGCCGTCCACAGCGGTATCCGAACGCCCTTGCGCTTGACCGCCTCGACGAGCGGCACCGTGGCGCCCCTGCCCTGCCGGCTCCAGTCAAGATCGGCAGGCAGCTCAGCCGGCGGTTCGGGATAGAGGATGCGATCTGGCTGGATGAGTCCTCCCCGATGCCCATAGCGTTCAGCCCGGCAGTTGATGCCGTCGGCGATGTCTGCAATCGCTTTTGCCATCTCTGCGCCCTCTTCGATCGTGGTAGCAAGCGGATGGTTGTACTCAACGATGTTGAAAAGCGCATGCACGGCGAATGAGGGGCCGCATCGCCGTTTTGCTTCCGCAATGATGTTCCGCAGAAAGCGAGTGCGGTTCGCATAGTTCTGCGTCCCGTACTCATCGTCACGCCGGTTCCAAACGCGAGACAAGAAGGTATTCCCCTGATGACAGGTCCCGTGATTAATCTCGCAGGCGTCGAAACCGGCTTTCCATGCCCTCTCAGCCGCAGCGGCCCACAGATCAATCTGATCCTCGATCTCCTGCCTGCTCATCGCCCGGCAGGGAAGGAAGTCCGGTCCGGGCAATTCTTCCTGCGCAATCGCGGAGGCGCACTTAATATCGCGGATTTTGGGATCCCGGGGAAGAAGTCCCGTGGGATTCCAGGGACCGGCGTGCTGGAACTGAATCGAGACAGGACAACCATGCTTGTGAACGGCATCCGTTAATCGCCGGAATCCGGAGATGAATCTGTCGTCATCGAGATGAAGCTGCACTCCTTCATAGCTGCCGTCGGAACGATAGTGCACATGCTGGATCGCAAGCGGATATTCCACTCCGCACGACTCTACAACAAGGAAGCCGACGCCGCCTTTGGCCAGGCGTTCATAATAAGCGATCATGCGCGGGCCGATTGTCTGGTCCTCTTCCATGAAGGATGTGCCGTTCGCCGTTTTGATGATACGGTTGCGTGTCTGAACCGGGCCGATTCTTCCCGGTTCCATAAGCTTTTCGAAACGCCCTGCGGTACCATCCATCACTCAACTCCACGTCTATTGAAGACTTTCATCCACAACCCGGGCTGCATCCTTCAGCAGGTCGATGGTGCTCTTCAATCTCTCCTGCTCATCAGGAGCCAGTTCCCATTCCAATATTTCCTGCATGCCGTTTCTCCCAAGGGCCGCGGGAACCGACATGCTGAAACCCCGCAGTCCATATTCGCCGTTCAATATCGCGGAGCAGGGGAAAATTTCTCCGGAATTTTGCAGAATGGCGCGCGTGATCGCCGCCATACCGACGGCTGATGTCCATCCGGCAGTCCTGCCGGTTTGCAGTTCCTCATAGTGCTTCAGTATGGTGGGCACAACGGCGCGTATCTCCATCTTTTCATTCTCGGTGAATTGCACCGGCCGTCCATCGATGCGGACAGAGCTGAACAGGAGCACCTGACTGCTGCCGTGTTCGCCAATCACGGTAGCCTGCACCCGGCTTGCCGGGACTCCTCTGGCCCGGGCTACCAGTTCACGGAAACGGAATGAGTCGTTGATTGAGTAGCCGATGAGTTGACGGCGATCAAATCCTCCCATGCGCCACATGGCATAGTTAAGAGGATCCACCGGATTGGTAGCTGTGATTATGACGGCGGAGGGACAATATCGCCTGATCTGAACAGCGATATCTCGAACCAATGGTATATTACGGGGAAGCAGTTCCATGCGATCGGCGATGAGTCCCTGGGGAACTCCTGCCGCATTGATGACGATGTCCGATCCGACCAGGTCTTCGTAATTCCCGTCCCTGACACGGACGTCGAGCGAAGAAACCGCAGTGCTGATATCCATCGCGTGCTGCTTCACGAAGTTCAGGCGCACGTCGATCATGACGATCTCTTCCGCCAGCCCAGACGCAGCTAAATAAAAGGCAACCGCCGATCCCACGGCTCCCCCCGCGCCGACAATGCTTACCTTCATGGCTTCTTCCTCCTGCGTCCGCGCCAATTGTAAGCTAATTCCGTTTACAGGCGCCATAGCCTCGGAATCATTCGTGATTATTCGTGGCTTAGGCGCGGTTGATTATAAACCGTGCTTCCGCAAACCCAGGAGGAGGTGATGGAAGTCGTCATGTCCAACAAACCATAGCCGCAACCCGGTTGTCTCGGGTTTGTGAATGGGAGTGGTTGAGTCTTCTCCTTTCGACTATAATTCCACTCTGGTATTGTGCGCCGTAGTTCAGGCGCATTGGATATAATCAATTTTTCCAGATAGAACATCAGCCTCATTATCATCTCCATGAACCATAGCGAAACTCTGAAATATCTGGCTCAGAAAGGCAACGAGGTGCAGATGATGCACCTCGGTTTGCATCGCACACGCGCCATGATGCAAGCACTGGGCGATCCGCAGGATCGATACCCTTCCATTCATATAGCCGGTACGAACGGGAAGGGAAGTGTCGCTGCCATGTGCGAGTCCATTCTGCGGCATGCCGGCCTGGTTACGGGGCTTTACACTTCTCCCCATCTGGTGCGCGTTGAAGAAAGAATCCGGGTTGCCGGCCGCCAGGTCTCAGCCCGCCGTTTTTCCAGCCTGGCAACGCGGATCCGAAAAGTCGAGGCGGCCCTGCTCGAGAATAAAACGCTTGACCGGCCGTTGACGACTTTTGAGCTCCTTACCTGCTGCGCATTCCTGAATTTTGCCGACGAAAAGATCGACATTGCCGTCTTTGAAGTAGGCCTGGGCGGGAAACTCGATGCAACAAACATTATCCATCCGGCGGTCTGCGTAATTACGGGGATTTCGCTGGACCATCAGAATTATCTGGGACGCACTCTGACCAAGATCGCCGGAGAGAAGGCAGGAATCATTAAAGAAGGCATATCCGTGATCTCCGGCTGCAGGTTGCCGGCTCCCCGTCGAGTCGTCTTCAATCAGGCGAAAAAGGTTCATGCTCCACTTCTTGAAATAAGCCGGCATGCCGCCATTCGGAATCTCAGGGAATCACGCGGGCGCTATTCTTTCGATCTCCGCACGCCGCTCCGGCGATACCGGAACCTGCATCTCTCTCTTTCCGGTGAATATCAAACCTGGAACGCCGCGCTTGCGGTCATGGCGATCGAGGCTTTGAAATCCTTCCGCATAGATGTGGCCGATATCCGAGAAGGTTTAGCCAATACCTATTGGTCGGGAAGACTCGACGAATATTCATCCCGCAAACGCACGCTGCTGGACGGCGCGCACAATCCGGAAGGTGCGCAGCTATTAAGGGACTTCCTCATCGGGGGGAAGGAAAGGGAAGTGCATCTGGTTTTCGGTGTGGTGCGTGATAAAAATATCCGGGGTATTGGATCCGCAATCTTTCCCATTGCCACAAGCATACATCTGACGCCGCTTGCCAATTCGCGTTCCGCCGATCCCGCCGAGGTAGCGGCAATGCATAAGCGATTCCTCCCCCGCATGAAAATCCATGCCGGTATGCCGGAAGCTCTTTATTCCGCATGGAAGGAATGTTCGGCTTCCGGGCTTGTGGTGGTTACCGGATCGCTCTACCTCGTCGGTGAACTGTTGCCGCTGGTACGGGCAAACGTCGCGACTGCAAAATAGAAAACGGCGGGGCGCAGAACGGCACGGTCCATTAAATCACGATTTATCGCCTCGTGGATTTAGGGACCTTCTCCCAGTCTTTCAGAAAACGGGCCAAGCCGATATCGGTCAAAGGATGCTGGAGAAGCTGTTCCAGCACTTTGAACGGCATGGTAGCTACATGTGCGCCGAGCAAGGCTGCTTCCTTAACATGGATGGGATTGCGGATGCTGGCGACCAGAACCTGGGTTTGGAATTTATAATTGTCAAATATCTGGACTAGATCTCCTATCAGATCCATACCCACTTCGCTGATATCGTCGAATCTGCCGACAAATGGAGAAACGTATGTCGCCCCCAGCTTTGCTGCAACGAGGGCCTGGTTGGCGTTGAATACGAGAGTCACATTGGTGCGCACACCGTCTTTGGAGAGCTGTTTGAGGGCCTTCATCCCTTCTTTGATCATCGGGATCTTGATGACGATATTTTGATGCAGCTTGGCCAGATCGTAAGCTTCGCGCAGAATTCCCGCCGCATCGATGCTGACGACTTCCGCACTGATCGGGCCATCCACAATCTTCGTGATCTCCAGCAGGATTTCCTTGAAATCGCGACCTTCCTTGCTGACCAGAGATGGATTAGTTGTCACTCCATCGATTAAGCCATACTCAGCCGCATTCCGGATTTCATCAATATTGGCTGTATCCAAGAAAAATTTCATACGACCTTCTCCTGTTCTTCATATATTTAACCCGGATTATTCATGAAGCTTCTACTGCGGCGGCGTATCCGGGCGTGTCTACTGCGTTGCGCTCGGTCGGATTCCTTGACGTACTGTCGAGTACGCCTGCGGAATCCTCGCGTCGCGCGCCTTGTATCCACGCCCGTCTGCGCCGCCTCGCGACGAACCTTCATGAATATTCCGGGTTAACAAGGCGCTATCTTGTTTCGAATTCCGCCCGTACCATAGTGCTTTCGTTTCCGTGGGCGTCGACTGCCTGAATGACGTATTCATACTGCCGATCGGGCTCTGCCCGGCTGTCGCGACAGTTTAAAACCGTAATCAAATTCTTTTGCAGCAGTTCGCGCGCGCCCGTTTTATTATCCTGCCGGTAAACTCTATATCCGGCCACATCAGCCGAGGACGATGGCGCCCAAAGCAGAATAATACTGTCTTCCTCTCTAACTGCGGTGAAATTTTCCGGCGGCGCCGGCGGGAAGACATCACGCGTTTCAACCTGCAGGATTCCGGAAGGAAGGCTCTCGGCATAGGGATTCCCGGCGCTTCCCACGGTTCTGATCACGTATCGATAAAGCCTGTCAAACTGGAAATCGCGGTCCTCAAATCCGGATTTTCGAACGAGGTCCGGATGAATTGGTATGGAACTGAATTCCCCGGTCCCCTCTGCTCTGTGGATTTTGTATCCCGCAATCCTGGGCGGTTTTGATCCATCCATGTTTTCGCTCGGTTCAGCCCATTTCAGCTCGATGGAGTTTTCCGTTACTTTTGCCGCAAAATTTTCAGGCGGCCCCGGAATAGCCACCGGCGCAATCAGTGCCTGGTTGCTGAAGCCCGCGGTCTGATTCTTCCTGTTTATGAAAAGCACGGCATAGCGATAGGTGCGGGAATAAAACGATAACGGGTCCGGCGGATCCGCCCTGTCCTCTATAACGAACGATTCTCCCTGCAGGTATTTGGAAATATCGGGAAATGGGATCGACAGGATCCGCACCGCGCGTTTGGCAAACTGGTCTTCGGGCACTGGATTTGTTGAGACCGTCTGGCCGGTGTCTTCATCAAGACGGAATACCTCCACCCTTTCCAGTGTTTTTACATCGGAACCGTCTGTGTTCTGCAGAGGCAGGGCGAAAGTCAACCTGATGGAGTCGGAGATCTGTTGAACGGCCAGGTCGGTTGCCGGCCTCGGGACGTGAACTTCCGGCGGTTGCGGTTCGCTGATTTTGGCGCAGCCCGGACCCATCATCAGGCATATGGCAATCGCCAGAATCGTGCTCAATACTTCAGTTCCAGATTCTTTCCGCATTAGAGAATATACCGGCTCAAGTCTTTGTCCTGCACGATGTCCCCCAGTTTCTGGCGGACATAAGCAGCCGTAATCTTGATCTGTCTGGGTTTTCGCTGCTTTCCTTCGAATGAATAATCTTCCAGAAGCGCTTCAACTATCGTGTGCAGACGGCGGGCTCCGATATTTTCGGTGCCTTCATTAACCAGACAGGCCAGCCTTGCAATTTCCCTGATCGAATCTTCTGTAAACCTGAGCTTCAGCCCTTCTGTTCCAAGCAGCGACATGTACTGTTTGATTAAAGCGTTTTGAGGCTCTCTCAGGATCCGGACGAAATCATTTTCGTTCAAAGGATTCAGTTCAACCCTGATCGGGAACCGACCCTGCAACTCCGGAATGAGATCTGTAGGCTTTGCCACGTGAAACGCTCCTGCGGCAATGAAGAGTATATGATCCGTTCTTAACATTCCGTAGCGGGTATTGACGCTGGTCCCTTCCACGATGGGCAATATGTCGCGCTGCACTCCTTCACGGCTGACATCAGGGCCGTGCCCCGATTCGCGGCCGGCGATCTTATCAATCTCGTCCAGAAAGATGATGCCGCTCTGTTCCACACGGTCGAGCGCAAGCCGGGCGACCTGCTCCATATCCACCAGTTTCTGCTCTTCCTCCTGCACGATATATTCCGCGGCTTCGGCAACAGGCATGCGGCTCTTTTTGGCTTTGCCTTCCATCATTCCTGAAAGCAGGTCGCGCATATTAAACTGGATGTCTTCGAAGCTGGAGCCCTCAAAAATCTGGAGCGAGATGGGGCTTGTCGGATGCTCGCGCACTTCCAGTTCGACGATCCGCTGGTCGAGTTTGCCCGCGCGCAGCTGGCGGCGCAGCTTTTCGCGCATCGTTTCAATACGCGCAAGGTCTTCGCCGCTTTCCATCCGGCTTTTCTCTCCCGGGACATTTTCCACCGTAGCCAGAAGCAGGTCGAGCAGCCGTTCCTCCGCGTTCTGCTCCGCTTTCTCTTCGATTTCATTGATTTTTTCCGCGCGAATCATATCTACGGCAATGTCTGCCAGGTCGCGCACCATCGATTCGACGTCGCGTCCAACATACCCGATTTCCGTGAATTTAGTCGCCTCGATTTTCAGAAAGGGGGAATTGGCGAGCTTCGCAAGCCGCCGGGCAATCTCGGTTTTTCCGACGCCCGTCGGCCCGATCATGATTATATTCTTGGGCGCGATTTCCTGGGCCATTTCCTCGTCCAGCTTCTGCCGGCGGATTCGGTTGCGCAAAGCGATGGCCACTGCTTTTTTTGCGGCTTTCTGTCCTACGACGTACCGGTCGAGCTGTTCAACAATTTCACGCGGTGACATTTCGTCCAGACCGGATGGTCGGTTTTTGCGGCGTTTTGAGCTTTCTTGCATGGATTCTCGCTAATTGAAATATCCGGGCGAATGCCCGGATTCAAATGTGGCGGCAGACTTCAGCCCGCCGGCGTCGGTTTTGGAGCAAGTTCACAGTTCTTCAACAATGATCTCGCTGTTGGTAAAAACGCATATCTCACTGGCTATCTTCAATGCTTCCCGCGCGATCTTGGCCGCCGGCAGCTTGGTGTGACGCAGGAGTGCGCGCGCAGCCGCCAAAGCAAATACTCCTCCGGAGCCGGCCGCCAGTAATCCGTCATCGGGCTCGATGACGTCGCCCGTTCCGGAAAGCAAATAAACGGATCTGCCGTCGGTTGCCAGCAGGAATGCTTCCAGATGACGCAGAGCTCGGTCTGTGCGCCATTCCTGAGCAAGTTCCACGGCAGCCCGGTTCAAGTTGCCCTGAAACTGTTCCAGTTTGGCTTCCAGCCTGGCAAATAGAGCAAAGGCGTCGGCTGTAGCACCGGCAAATCCCACCAGAACACGGTCATTATAGACGCGGCGTATCTTCCGGGCGCTTGCCTTGATAACGGTGTCTCCCAAAGTCACCTGGCCATCGCCGGCGATAACTGTCTGGTTGCCTTTCCTGACAAGCAGGATTGTGGTTCCATGAAATACTCTGTTATTTGAATTCATAACGGGGCAGTATAGACACCGCACAGAATGAGTGTCAAATTTGAAAAATGGAGGGAAGAACGGTTTTCATGACAAAACGATTGTATTACATGGATTCCTATCTGAAAGATTTCTCGGCAACAGTGCTCGATATCAGGCAGATCGATAAAAATCCTGCGGCAATTCTCGATCAGACTGCATTTTATCCGGAGTCAGGAGGCCAGCCCTGTGATACGGGAATGTTGCAGGAGGCCCATGTCCTGAATGTCATGGAAGACGATGTCGGAACCATCCTTCATATCCTCGATCGGGACATTGCGACCGGCTCGGCATCCGGGCAAATCAACTGGCCGCGGCGCTTCGATCATATGCAGCAGCACACCGGACAGCATGTCCTTTCCCAGGCGTTCCTTCATATTGCCGGTGCTGCAACTATGTCGTTTCACATGGGAATGGAGTTATCCACGATCGACATCGATCTGGCACAGCCTTCCGTTTCTCAGATGGAGGAAGTTCAGCAGCTGGCGACAAATATTGTTTTTGAGAACCGCCCTGTTCGCATCCTTACAACCGATCGGGAAAGCCTCAATGCTCTGGGCGTCCGAAAAGAGTCGCAACGCACCGGAGAAATACGCGTCATTGATATTGAGGGCTTTGACCGATCCGCCTGCGGAGGTACGCATGTCCGGCATACGGGGGAAATTGGGATCATTTTTATCAGCGGTTTCGAGCGATATAAAGGCGGAACCCGGGTCGAGTTTGCAGCGGGCGGGAGAGCTTTGAAAATTCTTAACAAAGACCATGAGTTGCTGAAAACACTGGCGCGGCTTTATTCCGCCATTCCGGAAGATCTTCCTGCATTAACGGAAAAGCTGTTTCAGGAGCGGTCATCAAGGGACAGGGAGAATGAGCTGCTGCGGGACCACTTGCTGGAAATGGAAGCAGAAGGATTACTTCAAACCGCCGACAAAACGGAACGCGGAACGATGGTTTTCCGGACTTATAGCGAACGGAAACTCGACGCTATAAAAACCCTGGCACAAAAACTGACGGCAAATCCCGGCGTTATCGCGATCCTGGGTATGCCGGACACCTGCCAGATAGTCGTGGCACGCAGCCGCGATCTGCCGGGCAATTGCGGCGAGGCAATCAAGAAGACGGCGTCCGAATTGGGCGGCAAGGGCGGAGGAAGGCCAGAGCTGGCACAGGCAGGCGGCTTTGCCGCAGATACGTTCGAACGCTGGATGAAAGCGCTGCGGGAATATTTCGTTTTCTAATCCAGACCGAATGCCGTCAACTCGAAGATTGCGCTTACCTTTCCCGCCTGCCGGCAGGGGACCGGCTTCCCAGTTTCTCCAGCCGAAGCACTCGCCAATCTTCGCTGAAATCCGGCGACCCGAGATTCAGCCTGTTTACTCTCGCCGCAAGAAACTCGAAGTCAAAGCTTGTCAGCGGGGCCAGTTTGAGATCCTCATCTCCCAACCGAATAGCAGCACCAAAAATCTGCTGAGCCTGGCCGAAGTCGCCGGTCAAACGGACTCCAAATGAGGATCTCGGCCTGATATTCATCGAGCCTACAGACATGGGTTGCCTGATATCGCCGGTCTCTACAGTAAGGAGTTTTACCGTCGTCTTTCGATTATCCAGAGTAATGCGGATATCCCTGGCAAAAAGCCTGATCTCCCCGTCGCTCATGGAAACAAAATTCAGCAGGAGAATTCCCGGTTTCACGACCTCAACCGTGAAGATGTAATCATGATCCACAAAAGCAAAGTAAGCGCTTTTATCGATCGGGCGGCTGTCAGACTGCGGTTTGGATTGCGGCTGCTCAGGACTATGCCCTATGAATGCAAGCCATAAAAGCAGTGGTATTCGAATCATACATCCCTTTGCTGAGGACAGAATGCTTGGAGCTATTTATCCAGTTTCTCCTGCAATGCTTCCGGCCTCTTTCTGAATTCTATCAGCTGAAAGCTGACTGCTGAATGCTATCTGACCTTCTGGCTTTTCGTGCTCCCTTTCTTCTTGTGCTCTTTGCGCGAGAAGGCAGCCAAACGCGCGAGTGCCTTGTCCTGCACTCCATCGACTATATCTCTCGCTGCAAGGAAATTATTGGCCAGGATCGAGAATGCCAGCATTTCATTATCGTCGGTCCGCAGATATCCGGATAAAGCGGATACATTTGCGAAGCTGCCGGTTTTCGCATGCACGTTGTTCTCTGCCTTTGTATTTTTCATGCGGGTTTCGAGTGTTCCATCAATACCCGCTATCGACAGAGCATTATAAAAATGCGAGAAGTGCTGGTGGTGATGCATATACTGCAGAACCTGTACGAGCCCGTTTGCACTGATGAGATTGAGACGCGAGAGGCCGGATGCGTCTGCATAGGAATAGCTCTCCTTGCTGATGTCCATCCGTGCCAGCGCTTCTTCCACGACTTCCTTTCCCCTGGAAAAAGTGCCTTCACCCCGAAACTCCAGACCTAAAACGCGGGCAAGAGTTTCGGCGCCGAGGTTCAGGCTCAATTTCATTACGGAGCTCAGAAGTTCAGAGAGCGGCGGGGAGGCATGAACCCAGAGAAGAGTCGCGGACGCCGGGCGAAAGCCACGCATCCCTCTTATCGCACAGTTTGAGACATCGATGCCTGCGTCCATGAGAACCTGTTTCAGAGCCGACAGATAATAGCGGATGGGAGACTGAACGGCTGCAGAACGAAGCAGCACGGGCCCGGCCAGAGGTACAACGCCGCTGACGACAAAGGTCTCGCCGGTTTTGGCCCGCTCGATGTCAATTCGTGGCTTGGTCGCCTCGCTTCCGGTGGTAACCCTGGAAACCAGATATAAATAATTCGGCAGCGGTTCCGCTTTAATTGAAGCCATGCTGCCCGTTACAGATCCGGGTGTGATTTCTATCCAAATCAGGTTTTCGTTGAATTGCAGAGCGCTAATGGAAGCGGCATAACCTTCGGCCAGATCGTCCCATGCCCAGCCCTGTCCATGCCCTTTCCCTTCAAACGATCCACCATCGCCGATAATGTCTCCGTCGATGGCGCGTATTCCTTGCTGTTTAAGCCTTGCGGCCCAGTCTTTGAATATATGGAATGGATCTTTCGGGTGAATTCTCGACGAACTCGAAGGATCTCCCGAACCCACAATGACCAGATTCCCCTTCAGTACTCCGTCGAGGACCGGCCCATCTGCCAGTACCTGCGTTTTAAAACGATAATCGGGCCCCAAAAGAATCAAAGAGACCGCCGCAGTGAGAATCTTATTGTTCGATGCAGGCACAAACAGTTTCTCGGGATTTTTCCTGTAAATTGCTTCCTTGCGGTCCAGGGAAATAATTTCAATCCCCAGTTGCGCATCCGCCAACCGGCCGTCAGAAAAGATTTTGTCCAGATCCGAGCGCAGGCTCTTGACAGGATCGGCAGCGGCCACCGTATTGCAGGCACATGCCACGAGAAGGAAGAAAAGAAATGCGCGCATGCAAGATTTCATGTCACCTCATTGTACAGGAAATCGGCCAACAATTTAGCCTTTAGTAATTGCAGTAATAGCACATGGCGTCATCAGGCTCTTGATTGGGCCGGAATTCTGGGGTATAGTCGCGCCCTGTTACGCAAATATCCTATATGAATATGACAGATAACCTTTTAGAAACAATCCGCCGTCAGATGCGGATTTCCGAAGAGCGGTTGAAAAAGCAGGGCGATGCTGCCGATCGGCGGAAATTCAATCCCCTCAGCCCGGATAATGTAAATCCTCCGAAATCCGATAAGCCCACGATTCAGGCTGAGCCCAAATCCACCCGGGATGTCTCTTTCGGGGAATGGAGCGCCTACGGTCAAATGACGCCCGGGTTGTTGGATGAGATTGCCGATTTTATAGAGGAAAACGTCCAGAATGTTTCTGAAAAGCTCCGGGACTCTGCTGCGCCGGAATTGACGCGGCATCTTCAGGGTATGCAATCGGTCGGGGCTCTGCTCACACAATGGGCCGATTCTGCCGGGTATTTCCGGCCCGTCACGCAGGAATGCAGTTTCGCAGAGATGATTCAGAAAGCGCTGAATGCGAGGAACGCAGAGCTGCAACGCTGCGGCATCCGGATCGATTTTGAAAATGCTGCGACGGGTAAAAACAGCTGTGGTTTTAACCAGGCTTTCTATCAAGCAATATTGCATGTGCTTCAATACTGCATCGAGCAGTTGCGAAGCGGAGGGAGCAAGCCAAGCCTGTCGGTGCGTGTACAGGATTCAGGCGATCGGATGGAGATTAATTTTTTGTATGGAACCGTTTCCAGTCTGGCGCCGGTAGGCCTTGTAGAAACGGAATCGATTCCTTCCGGTTCGCTGCGCTTCAGCAACGTGGAGTTCCGGGCTGCGCAAACCTTAATGGAATCAATAGGCGGAACGCTTGTTTTGGAAAACGTCAGTGAAATCCAGAAAGCTGTTCGGATTCATATCAGCATTTCTGCGCTTTCTGCTGACAGAAACCTCAAAGAAAGATCCAGGATCTGATAACAACCCCGATTTGTGCTGATGCCTGCCGTTTTTAAAGCCTGCTGCTTTGCTGAGATTTAATTATGAGATCTGTAAATTCAATTGTGCCGATCGTCCTGGCCGCCGGGGATTCTGCAAGGATGGGATATCCCAAAGCACTTCTTCCATTCGGGACGGAAGTTTTTTTAACGCACACCCTGACCGTTCTTCGAAATAGTGGATTGCCCCGCCCGCTGATAATACTCGGCCGGTCCGCTGATGCCATTAAAGCGAAAATCCGCGACTGGCCGGCGGATATCCGGATCAATCCTGATCCCGACAGAGGACAGCTGTCTTCAATTCAGCTGGCATTGACGAACATCAGTCCGGAGTTCGACGGAGGCATGATATGGCCGGTGGATCAGCCGGTCATATCGGAAGATCTGGTGCGTCGCCTCACCCGGCTTTTTCTGGATTCGGAGTGTTTGATAGCCTGTCCCAAAGTCGGAGACAGGCGAGGCCATCCCGCGATTTTTCATCGCAGCCTTTTTCAGGAATTTCTGGATGCGCCGCTGGAAGAGGGACCGAAAAAGATTTTGCTGCGGCATCAACACGAAATAGCAGTCCTGCCTACCGAAGAGTCCGGAGCCATACATGACATCGACACGCCGGAGGACTATCAAGCCTTAATCGGCGAAAGCCTCGAATCCGTGCTCGCCAGGATGCAATCTTCAAGATAGACGGCTGAAACTGTGGTGGTTTCCGTGATGCACGGCCGGGATTCCGGAGTCTGAAGCTTAATCGTAGCGCGTTATCCGCGAGTACGGTCGCATCGAAGCAATGAAGCGCTCGGATGTATCCCATAGGCTGGAACGCTTCAGACTTTGCATTAGCGACCACAGGCCGGTGTAAAAATACCCGCACAGGAACAGAAGCAGGAACGGTATGACGCCGTAAATTCCGATTTCCCAGGCATAGAAGGTTGCGTAGGCAAAATAAAGGCCGAACAATATTTCCACGATGGTGAGGGGATTGATTTCGCATCGGTATTTCTTGCTCATCCACTCTCCCTTGTTTCCTTCCACCGAAAACTTTGGAGTTCGCACAAAAGGAGTTTTGAATCCAAAGGCGCCTTCCAGCACGGCCTTGGATCCCGGGATCGTCATGCCGATCCCTACGGCCATCAAGCCGGGAAGGTACATAATCCGTTTAAGCCAGTCTTTGTGAAGCGCTTTCTGGGAAGTGATATAAAAAGTGGATACGCTGCTGAAGGACAGAATGAAAAGGGGAAGATCAATAGTCAGCAACTCAAACCATCCCTGGTTGTAACGCACGATCATGGCTGGGAACAGGATCAAAGACAGAATGACCATTAAAGGATAGGTAATGTTACCCGTCAAATGGTACCAGGCTTCCAGCTTTTCGCCGGCGTCGAAGTTGCCCTTCAGCACGCGCAGGAGAACCTTTTTGCAGACCTGCATCGCACCTTTCGCCCATCGGCACTGCTGGGTTTTGAATGAATTCATTTCGACGGGAAGCTCCGCCGGAACGGCTAGATCCGGCACGAAAACGAATTTCCATCCTTTGATCTGGGCGCGGTAACTCAAGTCCAAATCCTCGGTCAGCGTGTCATGCTCCCAACCGCCTGCTTCCTCGATGGTTCTTTTTCGAAGAATTCCGGCTGTACCGTTGAAGTTGAAAAACCGTCCGCCGAGGAATCGCGTATAGCTTTCCAGCATGAAATGGCCATCAAGGAAAATCGCCTGCGTCCTGGTGAGGAATGAGTAATCGCGGTTCAGGTGCTCCCATCGTCCCTGGACTAATCCGACTTTCGGATCCGTAAAATAGTGAATAGACCTCTGGAGGAAATCCGGTTCCGGCACAAAGTCGGCATCAAAGACGGCAATAAACTCGCCCTTTGCCGTTTTCAATCCATTCTCGAGAGCGCCGGCTTTGAAGCCGGTTCGGTCATCGCGATGGATGTAATGGATGTCCAGTCCCAATGCGCTCCAACGCTCTACTGCACTCCGCGCGATCCTCTGCGTCTCGTCCGTTGAGTCATCCAGAACCTGGATGTCCAGTTTGTCATGTGGATAATCAAAGGAACAGACGGCATCAATAATCCGCTCCATCACATACATTTCATTATAGGCAGGGAGTTGAACCGTAACGCGCGGCAGATCTTCGAACCTCGAGCTTGGAGCCGTAACCTTTTTGTTATGCCTATTATAAAGAAAAACCATCAGGTAGCGATGAAGGCCGTAGAAACTGAGAATGGCCAGAATCCCGAAGTAAATGCTTACGATAGTCAAGTCGAACGTATCCATCTGGTACAAACAGGATAAATTGCCAGTCCTGATGAACTTCTCGTATGAGGAGGCCGCCGGCTCAAATATCACCATGTTCTCTCCAAAATGAAGGCTAGAGTCTAGGTAAAGAGAAGGCCGTTGTTGTCACCAGATTGTTTTTAATTGTAATCAAATGTAATCGCGTTCCTGAGCAGGTAGGTTTCAGGGCTTGCCGTTTCGTGTTTCCGGTTTCCCGTTTCCCGTTGAAAAGCGCGGAGGGCAATGGCGGAGATCCTTCCTGTTCAGTTGTGTGTCTTAATATGGCGCAAACTATCAATTCAGGGTAGGATAAAACCCCAAACGGGGAACCGGAAACGGGAAACCGGAAACTCATATGGGAGGAGAGGATGAAGATCCTTGAAGTAAAGGCTTTAGCGATTCCGGATATCAAGGTAGTGCGATTCGGCAGATTCCCCGATCATCGCGGATATTTCGGCGAGCATTTTCGGAAAAGCGATTTCAACACTCACCCGCAAATGGAATTTTTGAGGGGCGTTGACTTTTTTCAATGTAATGAAAGCTATTCAAAGAACCGGACTATTCGCGGCCTTCATTTTCAGTGGAATCCCTACATGGGAAAGCTGGTGCGAACCCTGAGCGGGCGGATGACGGATTTGGTTCTGGACATCCGCAAAGGATCTCCGACGTTTGGAAAGATTATCGCGTACGATTTGCCCGCTGCCAAAGATGCCGATTTTGGGGAATGGATCTGGATTCCTCCCGGCTTCGCTCATGGCAACTATTTCTGTGAAGATTCTCATATCGAATACTTCTGTTCCGGCGAATACAGCCCCGGTTGTGAAGCCGGCATCTCCCCCCTTGCTTCCGACTTGGACTGGTCCATGTGCAATTCGAAGCTCAGAAAGGAGTTTGACTCCATTTCCAATGACAATCCGTTGATGACGGATAAGGACCGAAACGGCCATTCACTTGCTTCCTGGATTTCCAGTCCTAATTCGGATCATTTTATTTTTCGATAAGGCCCATATGATCTGCCGGAAACACCGGCGTTGGAATATCCGGGGTTGCCGGCATGATGAATAATTCAACCTGCGGATTTATTTACAAAGAGGAGCCTTCATGTCTCTCCCACAACCTGCTCCCGAAACCCTTTCCATCCGAGAAGCCATAGTCCGTAAGGCCCTTGAGGCTGTCTATCAGGGCGCTCATTATCTGACCGGATGCTATGGAGCCTATCCGGAAAGCAGCGATCCGGTAGTCGGCCGAGAGCTGTATCTTATTGAGGATCCTACCCTTGAAAATCTTGGAGTTCACGCGGCCGAGATACGGCAGCCCAAGGTTTACCGCTGTGCAGGTCGCTACGAAGCGGCCGGCGGCCGCCCGCTCGATCCCGATATTAGAGCCGACCGCCAGCTGTTAAGGGACTATGAGCTCCATAACTGTGGATCGCTGCCCGGCCATTACTCCGATATCGGGGGGCTTTATCCGCGCCGCGTTCAGCATCCCACCACATACAAAGACTGGTATGTGCTTGGCGAGAATTGTCATAACAAAATGCATTTCGATTGTATCGGTTTTGTAAATTGGGCAGTCAGCCAGGTAGTCGGCCTGCCGATTCAATTTGGCATTCGAATGTGGGCGAACAGCAACATCGCTCCCGTGACAGTGGAGGATATACCCTTTACGGAGCTTTTGCCCGGCGATATCCTTACGCGATTGAATTCCACACCGGAGCATATTGCCATCGTTGGCCACGGTAACAGACTTATTCAGGCGGCCGGTTTTGCTCAGGGAGTGGTTGATACTCCGATTGGCGCCGATTATCAGAAGCATTCCCGAATCACGAACCGATGGCTTTTGCGCCCTGTCATCCACAGCAGGTAAGTTCAGGAACGAGCAAGACTACTCCCGGATTTTACAGTCTGCCGGCTATTGTGTAACTTTCTTCTTCATGATAAACATGAGGCCGTGGATCTTTTCTCGCAGCGCAAGATTTACACAGTCTACGACATCACATCCGTAATCAAGCGTTCCCTTGATGATCTGGGCATCGTCTGGATACAGGGGGAGATCTCCAATTTCAAGCGTCATACTTCCGGTCATTTGTATTTTTCTCTTAAGGATTCGCGCGCTCAAATAAAGGCCGCCTGTTTCAAAAACAACAACATGTATCTGAAATTTCGCCCCGAAGACGGGATGGAGGTTGTCGCTCGAGGGCGGCTGAGCGTGTATGAACCGAGGGGGGACTATCAGATAATCGTGGAGTATATGGAGCCCGTCGGGCTGGGCTCACTCCAGCTTGCGTTCGATCAACTGAAAGAAAAGCTTCGCAAAGAGGGTTTGTTCGATGAAGCCCGCAAGGTTCCGCTGCCTCTGCTTCCGCGGAAGGTAGGCATTGTCACTTCTCCGACAGGAGCAGCGGTGCGGGATATGCTGAGGATCCTGAAGCGGCGCAATGCGTCCCTGGACGTACTCCTATTCCCGGTTAAGGTCCAGGGGCAGGGAGCGGCTGAAGAGATCGCGCGGGGGATCCGTTATCTGAACGGCCGCCGGGATGTGGATGTTATTATCATTGGCCGGGGCGGAGGCTCGATTGAAGATCTCTGGGCGTTTAATGAGGAAATTGTCGCAAGGGCGATTTACGATTCCGAGCTCCCTCTGATTTCTGCGGTCGGACACGAGGTGGATTTTACGATCTCGGATTTTGTGGCGGATTTGAGAGCTCCGACTCCGTCTGCGGCGGCTGAACTGGTATCCGGCGCGCGCGAAGATCTGAGGGTAAGCGTGAATTCTCTTAGAGGAAGGCTTTTTCAGTCGATCCGCATAGGACTGGACCAGCGCCGCCTCCGGCTCGAACGGCTGGCGCATAACAAGGCATTCACAGTAGCTCCGAACAAGATTCGCGACCTGGAACAGCGATTTGACGAGAGCACTCTGCGGATGACACAGGCAATGCACCGGTTTGCTCATGAGGTCCGGCATCGGGAACAGATGCTCTCGTCGCGGCTGAGATCGCTTGATCTGCGCCGGTTTATTACTCACAGAAAAGATCTGGTGGCGCGCGACTACCTGGGCCTGACGTCGGCGATCAGAGTGCTTCTCCATCGGCAGCGGTCCCGATTCGAGCTCGCAGTCGGAAAAATCGACGCGCTCAGCCCGCTGGCCATTTTAGGACGCGGCTTCGCCCTTTGCCGTGATTCCAAAGGCGCTATCGTCAAGAAGTCCTCCGATGTCGCCGTGGGAGAATTGGTTCGAGTCACACTGGCCGCAGGCGAACTGGACTGCCGCATTGAACAGATTGACGATTGACGATTTACGATTGACGATTTTCGAATGGCAGTGGATTCAAATCGTCAATCGTCAATCCAAAATCGTCAATTGCCAGGGGGGGGTTATGGAACTGAAGGTGAAGGATTTTGAGTCGGCGCTCAAATCGCTCGAAGACATCGTCGCCCAGCTTGAAGCGGGCGACCTGACGCTCGATCGTGCTCTGGAGCTTTTTGAAGAAGGCATCAAGGTAAGCCGCTTCTGCAGCTCGAAGCTGGAGGAAGCGGAGCGAAAAGTTGAAGTACTCGTTAAAACGGCATCCGGAGAAATGAAGGAAATGCCCTTTTCTGAAGATGCCGAGGGGAACGAACCCTGACTTAATTTACGATTGACGATTTACGATTGACGATTAAAAACACTCCGGGGCGCAAATCGTCAATTTTCAATCTTCAATCATCAATCGAAATCCATGGACATAAGCACATACCTGTCGGAATCAAAGAAACTCGTAGATGAGTATTTGATGAAGCTTTTGCCGGCGGAGGGGATGGAACCTCCGACGATTCACAAAGCCATGCGCTACTCGGTATTTGCCGGCGGGAAACGTGTGAGGCCGATCCTCGTGCTCGCTTCGGGCGAAAGCCTGAATGGAGACCGCGAGGTTCTCCTGTCGCTGGGTGCGGCCATCGAAATGATGCATACCTATTCGTTGATCCATGATGATCTGCCTGCACTGGATAACGACGATCTCCGAAGAGGCGTGCCTACCTGCCACAAAGTATTCGGCGAAGCCATGGCCATCCTGGCCGGCGACGCACTGTTAACGCGCTGCTATGAGGTCCTGGCTGATCTCCCCAGGCTTTCCGACACTACCCGGCTCAGCATCATACGCGACATTGCCGCAGCGACAGGCACTATCAACGGAATGATCGGCGGACAGGTTGTCGATCTGGAATCGGAAGGCAAGCCTGTTAATCCTCGTATCCTGGAATACCTGCATTCCTCCAAAACGGGAGCTTTGCTGAAAGCCTGTGTCCGATGCGGCGCCCTGGCGGCAGGTGCTGATGAAAGGGCTCTGAATGCCTTGACGGAGTTCGGCAGCAAGATCGGACTGGTTTTTCAGATTGTGGATGACATTCTTGATATTACTTCCAGCAGCGAAATTCTGGGCAAGACGGCGGGCAAGGATGAAAAGGCCAAAAAGGCGACCTATCCGGCCTTCTATGGACTGGAGGCATCCAGAAACAAAGCGAATGATCTGGTAGCTCTGGCGCTGGAGGATATCCGGGATTTCGGTGAAGAGGCGGAAATCCTGCGCAGCCTTGCCCGATTCATTGTCAGTCGCACTGCATGAATGGATGAAACGACGTATCGATCAATTGCTGGTGGAATGTGGATTTGCCGAGAGCCGGCACAAAGCCCAGGCTCTGCTGCTTGCGGGCCGGATTCTGGTAAATGGACAAAAGATTGAGAAGCCCGGCCAGCAGGTAGATGCAGATGCCGGTATTCGTGTCCTCGGGCAGCTTCGTTTTGTCAGCCGGGCGGGCGGCAAGCTTCAGGCGGCGTTGGATCACTTTCAAATCCCAATTGGCGGCCGCGTGTGCGCAGACCTCGGAGCTTCTACGGGCGGTTTCACGGATTGCCTTCTTCAGAACGGCGCAGTCAGAGTGTATGCCTTTGATGTAGGACACGGGCAACTGGACTGGAAACTGCAATCTGATCCGAGGGTTGTCGTTCGCGATAAATTCAATGTCCGTAATCTCAGTCCGGCCGATCTGCCCGCCGATATCACGTTCATCTGTATCGATCTTTCCTTTATCTCCGTCACCAAGATTCTGCTCCCGCTGAAAGCCTGTCTCCTCGAAAGAAAATATTTAACAGACGGCCTGACGCCGGAACCCCCCGTTGATATTGTCGTCCTGGTCAAACCCCAGTTTGAAGTCGGCAAGGGCGAAGTAGGGAAGGGAGGCATTGTACGGGATCCGGGGAAACGCCTCGAAGCGCTGAAAACGGTTGAAAATTTTTCGGGCCGGGCCGGATATCGAATCGTCGGCAATATTTCTTCGCCGATAGCCGGTGCGGAGGGAAATAGGGAGTTTTTGTTGTACCTTCAGATTATAAAGGGATTATTATCCTAGCCATGAACTCTCCAATACGAAGCATCGGCATGATTTTCAAAAAGCAGGATGCCCGCATTCAGGGCATAGCGGGCGATATCATTCCCTGGCTGCAATCACGGGGTGTCGATGTTTTTCTTGACCGGGCGCTGGCCGATCTGTGCCGGGTTAAGGCATGCTTTGCCGTGCCTGAAGAATTCGTAAGACAAGTGGATATCGTGAGTGTTTTCGGTGGCGACGGGACGCTGCTTTATGTGGCTCGGCTCATCGGCGCAACAGGAGTCCCCATACTCGGCGTCAATCTCGGATCACTCGGCTTTCTTACGGAAGTGAAACTGGATGAGATGCATGCGGCTTTTGAAGGTTTGATTTCCGGGCAATACCGGCTGGAAGACCGCATGCTTCTGAATGTCGAGGTTGTGCGGAATGGCGAATCCATAGCGCAATACCTGGCGCTGAACGATGCCGTTATAAACAAGGGCGCATTAGCCCGTATCATCGACCTGGAAGTCAGTGTGAACTCGCAGCAGGTGCTTTATACGCGCGCTGATGGACTGATTATCTCTTCGCCAACCGGTTCCACCGCCTATTCTCTTTCAGCCGGCGGCCCCATCTTGTATCCGACGCTGGAAGCTTTCATTATCACCCCCATATGCCCGCATGCACTGGCTAATCGTCCGATCGTTATTCCTGACCGGGATTCCGTCGGCGTCTGTTTACGCCACGGCACGGATGTCATGCTTACGGTCGATGGTCAGGTCGGGATGCCGCTGAAGCAGCAGGACAACCTTTTCATCCGCAGAGCTGAATCAACATTGCGGTTGGCGTTGCCCTTCGGAAGCACTTTTTTCAAACTGTTGCGCGAAAAGCTGAGATGGGGATAGGAAGGATTCGGAATTCGAATCTAGAATTTCAAATCCTGAATTAAATCGATTCCGGATCGGCGGCACAGTTTTTCGAAAGCTGAAATCGGGAATCCCACGATATTGAAATAACAGCCCTCAATCCTGTCGATGAAAAGGGATGCGTAGCCTTGAATGCCGTAAGCTCCGGCTTTGTCTCTATATTCTCCGCTTTTCAGATACCAGTCGATCTCGGCTGAAGACAGCCGGCGAAAGCGAACGCGGGTCCGGCCGAACGTGGTACGGGCGCGATTCCGCGCGCAATCCAGAAGACAGATGCCGGTAATCACCTCATGCCATCGGCCGCTGAGCCGGCGGATCATGTGCCGGGCTTCCGTCGGGATTTCAGGTTTTCCCAGGATATCATCTCCCAGCACGACGATTGTATCGGCGCTGAGTATCCGGCCGGACCGATGCCTTCCGGATACTTCCCGGGCCTTAAAGCGAGCCAGTCGCACAGCGTAGTTCGAAGGCGTTTCCCGTGGACGACGCGGAGGTTCGATCAGGCCGCATGGATCGATGACGAAAAGCAGTCCCAGGCCGCTCAAAATTTCGCTGCGGCGCGGGGAAGCAGAGGCCAGGATCCATTTTGGCTTCGTTCGGCTTCCCCGTATCACTTTTCCGGAATTCTTCACGGATATTCTTTAAAATTGCAGCCGCAAAGCTACCTGAAGCGAACGCGGGCTGCCCTGCGTCCTGCGGATGATTCCGAAAATGGAACTGTCGATGTCGGTATTCGGCAGGCCGAAATGTGTGTTGTTGAATACATTGTAGGCCTCCGCCCGGAACTGCACGTATCTTTTTTCTCCGATATGAAATCTTTTGTGGATTACCGCGTCCATATTGAAGTATCGCGGTCCCACGAAAGTATTCCGTCCGGAAGAAGCGGCTTCGCCGGCATCCGGGTGCGTAAACAGCAGGGCTTGATCCGGATTAAACCAGTAGATATTTCCGGAAAATTTGTAGATGGTGCCTATCGTGCGTTTGCCCTCTAAATTTGCCAGACTGGATACGTCGGCAAACAGATTTTGCCGGCCCGAATAGACGCTGAAACGCTGCCCGCTTTCCCATAACATAATGGATCCCAGATTCCATCCTCCAAAAACCCAGTCGATCCACTTCGGCGTTTCGGAATCGGGATTCCGGGTTCTTCCGTAAGGAAGTGCATAGTCAAAGACGGCGTTCCAGACATGCGTTCTGTGAAAATCGCTCGGAGCCTTGTCGATTTCCGGCTGGAAGCTGTCGGAAGGATTCACGTACGTGTTGCCGTCCGATGAGATTGTATCCAGGCTCTTGCTCCAGGTGTAATAGGTCTGGAAATGCAAATTGTTGGTTGCTTTGCGTATGCCAAGACGGAAAGAATCAAACCATGATTCGGCGGAGTTGGATCCGTACAAAAATCCGTCGAACTGAGGAAAGTTGCGGATATAAAAATCGGAGACCCCCGCGGCAGCATAATCGCCGAAGCAATTGAGGTCCAGTTCATTGGCCGCGATGCCTGCTTCTCCGCTGTCGAAATTCGCGCCATCCAGGGCTTCAAAAGCGGCAAGAGGGTAGCCGAAAATACGGAGGAGAGTGTTGGAATCCGGAACCGGCGTGCCCTCATCCCGGTATTGCTTCAATTCCTTGTAAGCCTGCAGGAAGTCGCCCCTGGTCTTGGTTTGATTCAGATTGACGTATTGGAAGAGGTCCTTTCCGCGCGTTGCGGAATAACCCAGGTCGAACAGAAGACCCCACAGCTTTTTTTCCAGTGTTAGACTAAATTGCTCCACGCGCGGCGTTTTCAGCTCCGGATTGAGGACGGCTATCGATGTAGAGCGCGTTGCGGCAGGCGTCAGTGAGACCGGAGATGGTTGCGCCGGCAGCGGAATGCCGTCGCTCAGCCGGAAATCGCCTCCGCCTGTGTTCGGGTACAAAGTGGCGGTCTGTATAAATCCATAGCTGTTCTTGTCTACAAAGTCTGTGATTCCGCCGTGGAGATGGCTGAAATATATGCCATAAGCGCCGCGGAGCACGGTATTTCCACTTCCCATGACGTCCCATGCAAAACCGAAACGCGGCGCGAAGTTATTCCATTTTGTGGAATACCAGCTATCACGGGCCGCGACATTAAAGTCGGAGATTTCAGACGCAGGTCCGAGATCGGCAGCTTTGTCCAGTACGGATTGGAGTCCGTTTTTCTCTTTTGGAGAAGTCATCGTTTCGAGACGCATTCCCAGATTCAATGTCAGGTTGCGGCGTATTTTCCAGTCGTCCTGTATGAAGGCGGAAAACCGGCTGGTGCTGTAATCCCTGATTCTGGCAGTACCCGCAGGAAGCGCGGATGTCAGTGTCGAGTTGAATGTCTGGTTTACGCTTTCAATCCTTCCGAGCAGATTATTGTAAATTCTTTCGAACCATTCGCGGTCCTCGGTTGAAATTTCAAATTGCTCCTCCGGTCCGACGGAGATATCGGGAATATTTCCGTGATCCCTTCCAAATGTTACGTTGGGATAAACCCCGTCATAATCGGTTATAGTCTGCGTGCTCTTGCGGTATGAAATGCCGAATTTCAGGGAATGTCGGTTCATGGAACGGGAAAGGTTGTCCGCGATTTCAAAGGCCGGGACCTTGTAGGAGCGCGGGAAAGACGGATCCGCCGGATTGGTCCAGGAATTTGCCAGAAGCATCGGCGTGCTCAGCCGGGCAGGCCGTTTCAGCTCGATCTTCGGCTGGATGTATCCGACTCTAAATTCATTAACCGTATATGGGCTTATTGCCCAGTCGGATCCGACTGCGACGGCCCAGCTGTTGTTCACATAAGTACCGTTAAGCTCGTTGGGATACGACATCTCTGCGCCGTTCTCTGAATCGGTTGAATCGGCATCTCCGTAGTTAAAGCGGACAAAAAGCTGATGATTCGCATTCAGGTAGTGATCGATGCGAGCGGCTGCATTCTTCTGCCGGATGTCGGCCAGGGCGTCGAAACGATAGCCGGCGATATTTAAACCGTCGCCGACGGTGAAATCGTTCGGTTCGGGAACCTTTGCGAGGGCGGCGGTTATTTGAGGGTCAATTCCCAGCCCGCGAGGATCATTGGCCGCTATATCGAAGGATTTGACTGTACTGCTGTCGCGCGTTAAGTCATCCGGTGCGTACCATCGGAACAAGCCCGCTCTTGCGGTTTCCGTCAGAACAGCGCGCTCCCGGATAAGCTGCTGATCCGTGTGGTTGCCTTCAAAATTGATAAAAAAGAGGCTGTTGCCTCCAATCGGGCCGGAAAGAGTAACTCCATAGATATTGCTGGCCAGCCCGGGTCTCGGGTAGTGGAGTGTGTTGTTAAAAAAATCATTCGCATTCAAGCGCTTGTTTCTAAAATAATCATAAACACTTCCCGTAAACGATTTCGTGCCGGAAGGCGTTGCCAGGATAAAATGCCCTCCGCCGGCGCCGCCGAATTCGGCTTTGGCCGCCGATGTAACAATCTGGAGAGTGCTGATTGATTCGGGATTTGGGGTAAAAAAGGAAGATTGCATCGATGGGGATACCGGATCCGTAATGGAAAGGCCATCCATCATGATGCTGTTCATAACCTTGCGGGTGCCGCTTACCGTAGAATCGTCTTCCATGCCGTAAGCCGTCTGAACGTTTGGCTGATAAATTCCAAGAGGAAGAGGATTGCGGTCGATGAGCGGCAGAGCCTGCATATCGCGCGGCGAAAAAGCCCCGGAATTTGTTGAATCATTGATTTTCGGAGCAGCAGCGGGCGGCACTTCCTTATCAATAGCCGAGACTTCGAAACTGAAGTTGTCAATAAGAGTATCCGGCAAGTAGATCCTGACATGCCGGTGGACTACATCTTTGAATGCCTTGGATTTGGCCGTGACGGTATAAATCCCCGGAGGCAAAGCCAGAAATCGGTAATATCCCTCGCTGTCGCTGATGGTCTCCATTTGGCGCCCGCTCGCTTCATCGACGGCCGCAAGAATAACACCTGTCAGAGGCTCGCCGGTCGGATCCCAGACGATTCCCTCAAGCCGTGCCGATGCGGTTTGGGCTCCAAGGGGAGCTGCAAACGCGGATAGGATTAGAATGGCAATGAAAAAACTAATAATGCTGGGAGAGGCAAATCGAGTCACCCCACACCTCCTCTTTGTGAAAAATCCGGACCTGCAACGAGCAAACCCGCTTTCAATAGAACCTTATACGAATCCCATGTACAAATGCGCAGTCAATTTTTACATTAAGTGCGATCTTTTGTCGATAGTTGCAAAGCATTTGGGCTTGATCCTCCCAATGATGTCCCAAATAATCTTCACGAAGTTTATCCCGAAGTTGGCCGAACGTCGTATATAATGAGCGCCGATTTTGAGATGTAATGCTTAATGTCCCATTCTGGGGAAGCGAAGGAGGGCACGGCTCTGAGTTTTGCCGTGAATCCCAGCCAGTGCTCTTTCGTCAGAATGGATAATATCTGGAGCTGCGAACTTATTCTGCCGCCGCCGCGAGCGGCGCTTATTTTGGAGAGCCGTATGCGTTTCCGGTCCTTTATTTTATTATTATGGCCTGTGCTTTTTCTTGTCCCCTACGCCGCAGCACAGAAACGGGTCGTAGCAACCGTTAATCCAAACGCCGCTGCGCTGAACAGTAATGCGGATATCTTTAATCCTGCAACCCGCACTCTTACTCCTGTGACCGGAATGCTTACGGGCCGCGAACAGAATGTTGCCGTCCGACTGGCGAGCGGGCGGGTGCTGATCGCCGGCGGATATAACAACCGTCATCTGGTTTCTGCGGAGCTGTACGATCCGGAGACTGGAACTTTTGAGGAAACGGACGATATGGTTTCGGCTCGAAGCGGGGCCGCAGCTGCGCTGCTGCAGGGGGGGACGGTTCTCCTTGCCGGCGGCTATAACGGGCAACAATACCTTTCATCGGCGGAAATTTATGATCCCGCAACTGAGACTTTCGGCCCTGCCGGCGCTTCTCTGTTGACGGCGCGTCAGAATGCCACGGCCACGCGCTTGAACAACGGGACCATACTCATTGTCGGCGGCTACGACGGATCCGCATTCCTGAATTCAAGCGAGATATATAATTCTGCGGTCAGAGAGTTTTCTTATACGGATGGATTTTTAGCCGATGCCCGAGAATGGCATACGGCAACACTGCTGTCCGATGGAAGGGTTTTAATCACCGGCGGATGCAACAACGTCGAAAGCGGCAAAGTGGTATGCGATGAGTATCTCTCAAGCGCGGAAATATATGATCCGGATTCCGACGCGTTCATATCCACCGGATCCATGACCGCTCCCCGGGCCAATCATACCGCCACCTTATTGCCGAACGGAAAGGTCCTGATCGCCGGCGGATGGAACGGCACGAATACGCTGGCCTCAGCCGAAGTTTTTGATCCGGAAACGGAAACCTTTACGTCGGTCGGGAATCTGGCGTTTGCGCGAATCAACCACACCGCCTCGCTGCTGTCTGATGGGAAAGTATTAATCGCCGGCGGAAAAGCGGATCAGCATCTCGACAGCCTGGAGCTTTTTGATCCGGCGGCCAATTCGTTCACACTTCTTCCTGCCGCCATGACCATGCCGAGATCGATGCATTCGGCCATCGCGCTTGCTGACGGACGGATCATGCTTGTCGGCGGCGAAAACTCCGAACTGCTGTATTTCGATGTGAATTCGCAAAGCATCGCCGACAACGTTTCTCCCAATATAATTGCCTCCTCCGATTCAAAAACCGCATTCGTCCCTTATACCGGGTCCGGGGTTGTTGCGGCATTTTCGACGGAAACCGGAGCCGTGATCAAAAAGATCATCACCGGGGGCAAGCCGGCGTTTATGACAGAGCTGCCCGATGGAGAGACTCTGGCCGTTGTCTCCGTTCTCGACAACCGGATCTTCACGATTGATATGAAGGATATGCTGCTGAAAAACACCTATAGTTTTAACGGCTCTTTTGGATTCGGCAGCCTCCTGACCCTCTCTCCGGACGGAGGAACAGGCTACATCTCTTCAACTTCTACCGGCAGCGTCATCAAATTCGACATGGAAACCGGGAATGAATTGGGACGGCTGACAAACATGCAGGCGCCTGCCCAGATAACGATAACAAAGGACGGAAATACTCTGCTCATTGTAGACACAATGGCAAACAACGTTGTGATTGCCGACGCTTCGGCGATGACGGTTAAGGCGAGAGTGTTGCCTCTGGAAGATTATTCTGCAGCAAGTTTCACAATTTTCAACAAAGCCGTGTTGAATGCGGACGAAACAATGGCCGTGATAGGGAGTCAGGATTCCAACAGCTCGTCGGACTGTGTGGTCAATGCCGCTTTTGTGTTTGACCCGGCTACCGGAGAGATCCTTGAAACGGCGGCCATCGGCTGTATCCCGGGATACACCACATTTCTGCCCACCGGCACTTACTGGTTAATTCTCGGCCAGGGAAATATCTCCCAGATCCCATCGTGGGCGCCTGAATCTTCCTTCGTAAACAAATACACTCTAGGCACGCCGATGGGTTCCGCAAATGTCATCATTACGAAGGATGCAAAATATGCCTATTATGCTCTCAGCAGCGCGGATGTGGTGGTCCAGCAGGATATCGGCACACGAGCGATCGTCGGATCTTTCAGTGTAGGCGATGATCCTGATAAGGTGCTCGATCAGGCTTCAAGCCTTGCCGTCACTCCCGATGAAAAGACGATGATCGTCCTGAATTTTTCGAGCAATGAACTGGACCTTCTGGGCGATGCCGCGGTGTTCAGAAATACAAAATACATCAGCCAGCAGAACCAGTTCACGGGTCTGTCCATGGTGAATGTGTCCGATACTCCGGCAACACTGACCATCACGGCCTTTTTAAACAGCGGCATCCTCGCCGCGGCCAACGATATAGTCAATCCGGTTTCCCTGGAAGTGGGGCCCAATTCCCAGGCTTCAGTTGATTTATCGAGCCTCTACGATTTTGATCCTGATGACACGAATGAAGGACGCCTCTTTATTCAATCCGATAATCCCGGAGTCACGGGATTCTCCATGACAGGGAAAGTTCGCGCCGATTTCCTGCAGTCCCGTGTGGTTGATATGTTTGCGTTTCCTCTGCAAACCGATTATCGCGAATCACTGCGCAATTGGATCATTCCCGAGATTCCTCAATCAGATGATGCCAAGATTGAACTCAACTTCTTCAATCCGAATTACAATAGCTCGCCCTATACCGTGACCCACTACGGGACCGACGGCACGGAGCTCGAGACAAAGAGGGACCTTACCGTTAATGCCTCCGTCCGAGAAACCAAGGCGCTCTCGGACCTGCTCACGACCGCACAGGCCGGTCGGGTGCTCATCGTCGGCGGGAACGATCTCAAATCGACATGGGACAGCGCTTCCACATTCAGTGTCAGTGCCAAGACCTTTACCAGTACGACCCGCCTTCTAAACTTCGCTCGCCATGGCCATGCCGTCTCACAGCTTTCCAATCAGAAAGTCCTTATCACCGGAGGGAAGCGCGGCACCGCGGTTACAAAAAGCGCCGAACTCTACTACCCGATAGAAGGCTTCTTCCGCCCGACTGCAGGTACCATGCGCACACAACGCTACCGGCATACCTCAACAAGACTAGCCGGCGGGAAGGTGTTGTTGGCGGGCGGGCAAAGTTCCCGTTCTTTCAATAAGACAGCGGAGCTGTACGATCCGAACGAAGATGCTTTTGAGCCGACGGCGGGGGATATGACTTCGGCTCGAGATGCGCATACGGCCACGCTTTTGCCCGATGGAAGGGTTCTCATCGTCGGCGGCATTGACGGCATATCGGTATCGGCAACGGCGGAACTGTACCAGCCGGAAACATCGCTGTTCACACTCACCGGAAGAATGACTGCCGGCCGCGCCTTCCATACGGCTGTTCTGCTCCCCTCCGGGAAAGTGCTTATTGCCGGCGGCTATAACGGCAGCTATCTGGACTCTGCCGAGCTTTATGATCCGGAAACAGGCCTTTTCACTTCGGCGGGTTCCATGACTGGCGCTAGAAGCAATCATACGGCCACGCTGCTTTCAAACGGTACCGTCCTGATTGCCGGAGGAAGAGACTCCGAGGGGTCCCTTAATACGGCTGAAATCTACGATCCGCTGGCCGGGACCTTCCTGCCCACCGAAGGCACAATGGTTTCAACCCGCCGCATGCATACCGCTACGCTTCTCGATGATGATACGGATGGTATCGATGACAAGGTGCTGATTACGGGTGGATTTGGAATGATTTTGGACGATGATGAAGAGGATGACGACGATCCTGATCAGGATGGACTGGATGAGGAGCATGTCTTAAAGACGGCGGAACTGTACGATCCCGTGACGCGGCAATTTTCCCGAACTACGGGCGACCTTTCGCAGGCAGTTCAGGTCCAGGCTGCTATTCTCCTTCAGTCCAACGATCAGGGCTACCTCCGAGTCCAATCGGATCTTGGATTGCTTTTCAGCGAGATCTATTCCATCGGCGGGGCTTCCGCATCCATCAACGGCATCGATATCGACAAGCATACCGGAGTAACCAGGATCTATTCTCCGCTTTTTGTTATTAAGCCGGACTTCGCGACCGCAGTGAATATCATTAACGCGAATCAGGACAGCGAAGCATTCATCACAATCCGCCTGCATGCAGAGGACGGAAGCCTGTTGTCCTCGCCGGTTGTCTGGCTGATCTCTCCCAACGGCCAGCTGAAAGGCGATCTGTGGGATATTTTCCATAACGATACAAGCCTGTTGAACCGGACAGGGTGGATTGAAGTAACCAGCACAGTGGACAAGGTAGTAGGAACCGTTACTTTTACTGATCCGGATGATACCATCCGGACCAGCATCCAATTGTCCGGATTCCCAATGAGCCGTTTCCTATTTCCCCTGGTCTCTGAGGACGCAACTTATCAAACGGAGATATCGTTGCTCAATACCGGCGACCAGACCGCCTCTGTCCTTCTGGAACTCTGGGGGACAGCAGGTACGCTGGATGCATTTGCCAACGTTTCGCTCCCGCCAAACAGGCGGCTGACCGGATTTTTGGGCGACATCTTTCCCGACATTCAGCCGCATCTCACCGGCAACGTTCGCATTATTTCTGACCGGCCGTTGCATGGTTTTGCGATCCTGTCGGCCCGTGATCTCACATTTATTACTGCCGAACCGCCGGTCCCATATCCGGGGCAATGACTTGGAGCCTTTATACGGAGTTCTATTTTCTCTGTTCAAAGAAAAGCCGAACTACGGGCAATGGGTAGTGGCCTGCCTTAAAGGCGCCTGGCCAAAGCTCCTGGGCGACAGACTGGCCGCTGTCTGCAGCCCAGTCCACTTCGAAAATGCCAATCTCCGGATCGAGGTATGCAGTCCGGAGTGGGATCAGGCCCTGATGAGCGTTCGGGAGACGTTGCTTGACAAGCTGCGGGCTGCAACTGCCAATGAGGTCAGGACGATTACTTTCAGTCGGCAGTCGGCAGTCGGCAGTCGGCAGTATCGATAATTTAATATTTGCGAATTTGCGGTTGGCTCTACAACTACTTTCAGTCGGCAGTCGGCAGTCGGCAGTGGGCAGTATCGATAATTTAATATTTGCGAATTTACGGTTGGCTCTACAACTATTGCATCAGCACTACCGACTGCAGACTAACGACTGCCGACTGCTGAAATCGAGCTTTTCGGAATAAGCAAGCGCCCTGGCCGCCATCACCAAGCCACTGCCGACTGCCGACTGCCGACTACCGACTGCTGAAATCGGGCTTTTCGGAATAAGCAAGCGCCCTGGCCGCCATCGCCAGGCCACTGCCGACTGCCGACTAACGACTATTATTTGCAGAGAAGCGGTCCATATGGTAACTTAACGCTTTATATTCAAGGCTTGTGCGGAGGATGAATTGTCACTTACGGTAGAAAAAAAGACGGAGATCGTCAATACATATAAAACACACCCGACCGATACCGGGTCGCCTGAAGTGCAGATCGCCATTTTGAGCGAAAAGATTGCCTATCTGACAGAGCATTTTAAAACTCATGCGAAGGACCACCATTCTCGAAGAGGGCTCCTGAGAATGGTTGGCAAACGGCGCCGTCTTCTCGACTATTTGAAGGATAAGGATATCGCAAGATATCGGACTGTGATCGAGAAGCTTGGTATCAGAAAGTAGATTAGTACAGGCTTTTGGGGATCCGCTCCTCTAAGGGTCTGCCCGGTGCTCGAGATTGTGAATGGGGACGAACAGAAGCGCCGGATTTTTAAGCAACAAGCATTGCCCAGATCTCGACAGGGAATTTTCCCACGCCCCAAAAAGTGAGTGCTGATGAGACGGGTGAGCATTTTAGGTTTCAGTCAATTCAACTAATCACCGGGGGCCGGCTGGATTGTGAATTATGAGTTATGAGTTAAAGGTTATTGAGTGATAATCCTTAACTCAGGACTCATAATCATAATTCCTGGTTCATAATTCCCGCCTTTCAGAACCCCCGGACAAATTCAACAGCAGGAGGAAAAAATGGTTTATCGAGTTTCTGCCGATATCGGTGGGCTTGAGTTTTCCATAGAAATGGGAAGAATCGCAAAGCAGGCGGATGGTGCTGCTTTTGTCAGCTACGGAGATACCGTGGTGCTGGTCGCCGCTTGTGCGGCAGAGGAAGCAAAGGAAGGACAGGATTTTTTCCCTTTAACCGTGGATTATCGTGAGAATACATATGCCGCCGGAAAAATTCCGGGAGGATTTTTCAAGAGGGAAGGAAGACCGACAGAGAAGGAAATCCTGACATCCCGCCTCATTGACAGACCTCTGCGGCCCCTTTTCCCCGAAGGTTTCAATTGCGAGACACAGGTTATTGCTCTCGTGCTCTCGGCGGATAAGGAAAACGATCCCGATATTATGAGCATCACAGGGGCATCGGCGGCAACATACTGCTCGTCGATTCCGTTTTTCAATCCCGTGGGTGCGGTGCGCATCGGATTGATGGACGGGCAATTCGTAGTAAATCCGCCGATCAGCAAGCTTAAGGAAAGCAGCCTGAACCTCACCGTCGTCGCGACGGAAGAAGCCATCGTTATGGTGGAGGCCGGTGCAAACGAAATTTCCGAAGAGCAGATGGTCGAGGCTCTGGATTTTGCCCACGGCATAATCCGCAAACTGATCGATCTTCAGAAAGACCTCTACCGACAAATTCAGCCCGTCAAACGTGAATTTAAAGCGCCGGTGCTGGATGCTGCAGAAGTTGAACAGATTGGAAGCGAATATTCGCGGAAAATTTCGGACGCCCTTCACGTAAAAGGGAAACTGGCGAGCGATGCTCAACTGGATGCCGTCCGGAACGAGATCATCAATTCCATACCCGAAGAGGATATGGATCGCAGAGCGCTTGCCGGCAAGATCTACCACTATTTGATGGAAAAGATTTTCCGGGATGAAATGCTTGAAGTAAAGCGCCGGCCGGATGGACGCCAGTTTAATGAAGTCCGCCCAATATCTGCCGTAGTATCGCTGTTGCCTCGTACGCATGGCTCGGCGCTGTTTACCCGGGGCGAAACTCAGGCGCTCGTTACTGCCACTCTGGGTACAGCGGATGACGAACAAAGGATGGACACGCTTGAGGGAGAGTCTTTCAAGAGATTCATGCTCCACTATAATTTCCCTCCCTTCAGCGTCGGTGAAGTAAAACCTTTGCGCGGACCGGGCAGGCGCGAGATAGGTCATGGAGCGCTGGCCGAAAGAAGCATTCTCCCCATCATGCCTTCGGAAGAAGCTTTCCCCTATACCGTCCGAGTCGTTTCGGACATCATGGAAAGCAACGGATCTTCTTCCATGGCAACCGTATGTGGAGGCGTCCTGGCCCTGATGGATGCAGGCGTGCCGATCAAATCACCGGTAGCCGGCGTAGCCATGGGCCTGGTAAAGGAAGGTGAGAACTACGCGATTCTCACCGATATTGCCGGCGCCGAAGACCATTACGGAGACATGGATTTCAAGGTAGCCGGCACGGAAAAAGGCATTACCGGCCTTCAGATGGATATAAAGATCGGCGGCGTCGACAAAAAGATCATGGCCGAAGCCCTGGCACAGGCAAAGGAAGGACGTCTGCATATCCTGCAGAAGATGATGGAGTGTTTGGAGGCTTCCCGCTCGGAAATTTCGCCGTTTGCTCCGCGCATCATAACGATTCAGATTCCCAAAGATAAAATCGGCGGCGTAATTGGAACCGGAGGAAAAGTCATACGGGGCATCATCGAACAGACGGGCGTTAAAATCGATATCGAGGATGACGGCAAGGTCAACATCGCTTCGACGGATACCGATTCCGCCCAGCGCGCCATCCGCATGATCGAAGACCTGGTCATGGAAGCAGAAGTGGGAAAGACGTATCTGGGAACCGTGACCCGGCTGGTCGATTTCGGCGCGTTTGTGGAAATATTCCCCGGCACCGAAGGACTGCTTCATATTTCCGAGGTGGCGGATTTCCGCGTTCAGGATATCAACTCGGAGCTTAAAGTAGGCGATCAGATCCCGGTCAAGGTGATCAGTATCGAGCCTCCCAATAAGATCCGTTTGAGCCGCAAAGCCGTTTTGCGCGAGCAGGCAGGACTGCCGCCGCAGGAGCCTGCACCAAGACCTCCGCGGCGCGAGCATTCGGACCGGGGCCGGCCGAGCCATCGCGATAGGGATCGCGACCGCTCCCGTCCACGCGGAACGGATCGCGGCGGACCTCCGCGGCGAAATTATTAATTGAGTTTGCCGGCAGGGGCACGTTATTACATGACCCTGCCGGCCCGGTTTGATTATGACGCCACAACAGGTACTGGAACTTCTGGAGAATATTCGCCGGGGGAATCTGACTCCGGAACAGGGGCTTGAGCGGCTGAAGAATCTGCCATTCGAAGATCTGGGTTTCGCGCGCGTAGATCATCATCGGACATTGCGTCAGGGATTCCCGGAAGTCATTTTTGCGCCCGGCAAAAAGCCGGAGCAGATTACCGCGATTGTCAGGAGTCTGCTCCCGCAAAAGTCAAACATCCTGGTAACACGTTCGGATAGAACTGCATTCAACCGAGTCCACCGCATTACAAAGAAAGCACAATTCCACCCTGCTGCCCGGGCGATTTCGGTCGTTCAGGATACGAAAATCTACGGTGACGGCAAGATCTATGTCGTATGCGCCGGGACTTCCGATATCCCGGTCGCTGAGGAAGCGGCATTGACGGCACGGCTCATGGGAAATCAGGTGCAGACAACCTATGACGTGGGAGTCGCGGGAATTCATCGTTTGCTGAATATCAGGGAAGCCTTGACGCAGGCCAGCGTCGTGGTGGTCGTGGCGGGGATGGAGGGCGCGCTGGCCAGCGTTGTCGGCGGATTGCTGAGCGTTCCCGTCATCGCAGTTCCGACCAGCATCGGGTACGGGAGTTCATTCGGCGGGCTTTCTTCTCTGCTTGCGATGCTTAACAGCTGCGCTTCCAATGTGGTGGTCGTGAATATCGATAATGGTTTCGGGGCCGGCTACGTGGCCAGCCTTATCAACCGCAGGAAGCAGAAACCCTGATCCCGGTTTCGGGCGCTTTGAACCTTTGCATCTTTGAGTCGTTCAGTGCAGAATTATCTCAGAGACTCGAAGTCTCCGGGATTCCCAAGATGCAAATGGTATATGGGATCTGAAAAGCCGACGGCTGTTGCCTATGCCCCTCTACTCTGACAGTGTATTGGATGAAGTGCGGAGCGCGGTCAATATCGTCTCGCTTGTGTCCGACTATGTTGCACTCAAAAAGCGAGGCAGAAATTACGTAGCCCGATGTCCGTTCCATACGGAGAAAACGCCCTCATTCAATGTCAGTGAAGAGAAGCAAATCTTCATGTGCTTCGGCTGCGGACAGGGTGGTGACGTGTTCCGTTTTGTCATGCAGATCGAGCATCTTTCGTTCCCTGAAGCCGTCCGCTTTATTGCCGATCGGTACAATATCAAACTTCCCGAAATTCCCGATTCAAGCAGTTCCCCGGACACTGCCATCAAAACGGATGTTTTGCGCAAAGCGATGACTGAAGCTGTTGCCCTGTATCATCGCTGCCTGATCGACTCTCAGGAAGGACAGTCCGCCCTGAAATATCTGCTTGACCGGGGCGTCGCGCGAGAAACCATCGCGCGACTTCAGCTGGGCTACTCGCCGGCCGGAGGCGATGCCTTGATCGAGTCGATGAAGAAACAAGGCTTCGCAATCCAGGTGCTGGAGGCATGCGGGCTCGTCAAGCGATCGGATGACGGAGCCCGGCTCTATGACAGTTTCCGCGAGCGTATCATGTTTCCCATCACCGACATTCAGGGGAGAACGGTTGCGTTCGGCGCGCGGACGATGGGAGACCGGCAACCGAAGTATTTGAATTCGCCGGAGACCAAGCTCTATAATAAAAGCCGTAACCTTTATGGTTTAAGCTTCTCCAAGGAAGCGATCAAGGTCCGTGACCAGGCTGTACTGGTTGAGGGATACATGGATTTTGTAATCCCTTTCCAGCATGGCGTGGAAAATGTGGTTGCTTCTCTCGGAACAAGCTTGACGCCGCAGCAGGTGGAATTACTGGGCCGCTATTCGCGCGAGGTAGTCGTAAGTTACGACCCGGATTCGGCCGGGCTTGCGGCTGCCCAAAGGTCTTTGGACCTGTTTTTGGAGGGGGATTTCCGAGTTAGGGTGCTTCGGCTTCCTGCTGGACAGGATCCGGATGTATTCGTGCGTACCGCCGGACCCGAAGCATACCAGGCCCGGGTGCGAGAGTCCGTTCCCTACCTGGAATTTGTGCTTGAAGCGGCTATTCGGAAACAGGGCGCCCTGGACGACCCTAAGAAAAAGGTTCAAGTCGTGAACGCTGTCCTGCCCTACTTGGCCAAACTGCCCAGTGCGGTCGAACGGTCGGATTATGTATTTCAGTTTGCCCGCAGGTTGGGAATTGAAGACCAGCAGCTGCTGGCGGAGACAAAACGTGCGGCCCAGCAAAAGAGAACTCGGCTGGCCGAGGATTCCGTCTCATCGGCAGTTTCGATGAAATTTGCGGAGAAAAGGCTCCTCCAGTTGCTGTTGAACAATCCCGGATTACAGAATGAAATTCTTCCTCTCTGCACAAAACTTGATTTTGAGGGCTTGGCGTCGGGAAAAATTTTCTCCATACTATTGGATGGTTTCGGTCACAGTCAGATCGTGACATACGAATACCTGCACCGGCAATTGGCAGGTGAAGCCGAACAGGCGTTGCTGGCTCAATTGGAAATCGAGGAAGTGCCCGAGATTCCGTCGAAGGACACGGCGGAGAGTTCATTGAACGCTTTGAGGACAATGAGGCTGGCATCCTATAAACAGAAAATCATAACCGGGATCGCCGAAGCGGCCGAGCGGAATGACGAGGAGACGCTGAATAAGCTGATCGAAGAGCGGGTTCTTGTGGATCGCAGATTAGTCAGCCTATCCAGGAAATAGCAGGGAAAGGAGACATCAGTCTTGTCTATCGAGGAAAAGTACGACGAAGTAAAAGAGCTCATCCTTATGGGTAAAGAGCGCGGTTATCTGCTTTATGACGAGGTAAACGATCTTCTGCCCGAAGGCATATGCTCCTCTGATGAACTGGACAGCATTTTCTCCCTTTTTGGCTCTGCCGGCATCGAGGTGATCGATACCGAGCAGAAATTTCAGGACGACGGAAAGAGGGAAGACAAGAGGGATGAAAATGCCGGAGAAGAAAGTGAGTTTGATTTCGGAGCCCTCAATCTGGATAAGACCAACGACCCTGTCCGGTTATACCTGCGAGAAATGGGGACCGTACCGCTCCTGAGCCGCGAAGGGGAAGTGGAAATCGCGAAACGGGTTGAGCATGGGCAGAGAGTCATTCTGAAAGCATTATCCCGCTCCCCGCTCGTAGTCCAGGAAATACTCAATATCGGAGACCAGCTCAAGAAGAAGCAGATATCCATTCGGGATGTGATCAATTTCAATGAAGACGAAATCACCGACGACCGGCTGGAAGAAAAGGCGCTCGCTCTCCTGGGAGTCATCGACAGCATCCGAAAACACGAACGCGCCGCCTATAAGATCCGTCTCAAGCTCAGCAAATGCCGGCGAGGATCGCGCTTGTATAAGAAGCACCTTTCCATGATAGCGCGATACCGCATTCCCATTGCCTGGAAGGTGCGTGACCTGGAGCTCAACAATCTTCAGCATGAACGGCTGATCGGCGTCATCAAGCAAACCGTCGATAAAGTGGTGGCTTTCGAGCGGGAGATTCACAAGCTGAGTAAGAGCCTGGAGACTCCCCGCCGGTTGGACGATGCCAAAGGAATCAAGAAAAGAGTCAAACAGCTTGAGGTCCAGCTGCGACAAATTGAGAGCGATGCGTTTGCTTCGGCCTCCGAATTGAAGCGAACCCTTGCAACGATCCGGTCCGGAGAACTCGAGGCGGATATCGCCAAGAAGGAACTGGTCGAAGCGAACCTGAGATTGGTGGTATCGATCGCTAAAAAATACACCAATCGGGGTCTGCAGTTTCTGGACCTGATACAGGAAGGGAATATCGGCCTGATGAAGGCGGTTGATAAATTCGAGTACCGGCGCGGATACAAGTTTTCCACCTATGCTACATGGTGGATCCGGCAGGCCATCACACGCGCCATCGCCGACCAGGCCCGCACGATCCGGATCCCCGTCCATATGATCGAAACCATCAACAAGTTGATCCGCACATCGCGCAGCCTGGTGCAGGAATATGGCCGTGAACCTACCAGCGACGAGATTGCGAAGAAGATGGATTTCCCGGTGAGCAAGGTTCGCAAAATACTCAAAATCGCCCAGGAGCCCATAAGCCTTGAAACGCCTATCGGCGAGGAAGAAGACAGCCATCTGGGCGATTTCATCGAAGACCGCGGAGTGATTTCCCCCGCGGAGGCCGTTATCAACATCAACCTGAAAGAGCAGACGGAATCGGTCCTCAAAACGCTGACTCCGCGTGAAGAACAGGTCATCAAAATGCGGTTCGGCCTTGGCGACGGCAGTGAACATACGCTTGAGGAAGTGGGCCAGCGTTTCTCCGTCACGCGCGAAAGAATCCGGCAGATCGAAGCAAAGGCTTTGCGCAAATTGCGGCATCCCTCACGCAGCAGGATGTTGATGGCTTTCCTCGAAGGCACCGCCGTTCGCGATTAGCAAAGAGAAAACTGCGAAGCAGACAAAATGCACGAAGAATTCTTTTGAGTTTTTCGTGCATTTCGTGTTTATAGGTAATAGTCTGCCTGAACGGGAGGGATCACCGTGGCCAAGAAAAAGCTCGATAAGAAGTTCTACGAAGAAGAACTGGCGCGTTTGCAGATCGAACTGGTGAAGCTTGAAGAATGGGTCAAGCATGAAGGCTTGAAGGTAATTATCATCTTCGAAGGACGGGACGCCGCGGGCAAGGGTGGTGTGATCAAGAGAATCACAGAGAGCCTCAATCCAAGATATTGCCGCGTGGAAGCGCTCGGTACGCCAACGGAACGGGAAAAAACCCAATGGTATTTCCAGCGATATGTATCCCGGCTGCCCGCCGCCGGGGAGATGGTCCTGTTCGACCGCAGCTGGTACAACCGCGCCGGAGTCGAACGCGTCATGGGTTTTTGCACGGAAGCGGAGTATGTGGAATTTTTCCGATCCTGTCCCGAGTTCGAGCGTATGCTTATCCGGTCCGGCATCATTCTGATCAAGTACTGGTTTTCCGTGAGTGATGAAGAGCAGGAAGCGCGATTCCAGGCCAGAATGAAGGATCCGACCAAAAGGTGGAAGCTCAGCCCGATGGATCTGGCATCCAGGGCCAAGTGGGTCGATTACTCCCGTGCAAAGGATGAAATGTTCGCTCACACGGATATCAAGCAGGCTCCGTGGTATGTGGTGGACGCGGATGATAAGAGGCGGGCGCGGCTGAATTGCATCCACCACCTTCTCAGCATGATTCCGTACAGGGATATGACTCCCTCCCGCATCAAGCTTCCTCCCCGGCAAAAAGACAACAGCTATGTCCGTCCTCCGATGACGGATCAGAATTTTGTGCCGGAGGTTTATTGAGAGCAGCCACGAATTTCACGAAATCAACTTCGTGAAATTCGTGGCGCCGAAATTCGTGGCCTTGAAATTCCTCCCAAATCCAAATATCCTGCCTTTTCACATTTCATGATTGGATGAATAGGTGGCTTATCGAATAGAGATAGGACTCATGCGGGGAATCCGGGATGCGCGCGGCCGCGCCATGGTTGCCAGGACCCGGCGTTTTCTTCGCCTGCCGGTCCATACATGCCAGACGCGGGACATCTACAAGGTGGATGTTTCCCTTTCACCCGGAGAATTGCGGCAGGTTCAGAAAGCCTTTGCAGATCCCGTCACATCGCGGTCCGCGCTGGGCCGGCTGCCGCCGCCCGTTTTCGACTGGATGGTTGAAGTCGGTTTCAAGCCCGGCGTGACCGACAACGTCGGGACCACGGCCAAAGCAGTTGTCCAGGATTTACTCGACCGCCCGCTGGATTCACTCGAATCCGTCTATACTTCCATCCAGTACTTTATCCGCGGTCGGCTTTCAAGGGAGGATGCCTGGCATATAGCCGGAGATTTGCTGGCGAATCCCTTGATCCATACCATGCAAGTCTTCTCCGCGGCAGAATGGATTGTCGCGCCTGTGGACGATTCCGTCCCGGTAATCCGCGAAACCGCCAATATCCAGGTCGGATCCTATGATCTGAGCGGGCCGGATGAAGAACTCCTTCGCATCAGCAGCGAAGGAATTCTGTCGCTGAGCCTTGATGAAATGCACTCGATCCGCGATTACTTCGCTCTGCCCGCCGTGCGGCAATCGCGTACCGCACTCGGACTGCCGGAGCGGCCGACCGACGTCGAAATGGAATGCATCGCCCAGACCTGGTCGGAGCACTGCAAACACAAAATATTCGCCGGCCGCGTGCACTACGTGGATGAATCAGGGCGCGAGGAGTGGATCGATTCTCTCTTTAAAACATACATCCGCGCAGCCACGGCGAAAATCGGGGAAGAGATCGACTGGCTGGTCTCGGTCTTCAGCGATAATGCAGGGATTATCCGGTTCAATGAACACTACAATATCGCCTATAAAGTTGAGACTCACAATTCACCGTCCGCTCTGGATCCGTATGGAGGTGCCATCACAGGAATTGTAGGCGTAAACCGCGATCCCATGGGGACCGGCATGGGTTGCGAGATGCTGACGAATGTATGGGGCTATTGCCTGGGATCTCCCTTCCATCCCGGTGATCTGCCCGAAGGCTTGATGCACCCGAGACGCATCCGGGACGGCGTGCATCAGGGCGTTATCGATGGAGGGAACCAGAGCGGCATTCCCTATTCGCGCGGATTTGAGCGCTTTGATGAACGCTATATCGGCCAGCCCCTGGTGTACTGCGGGACGGTCGGGCGCATTCCGCGCATCCTTCAGAACCGGCCCTCCGAGCGAAAGGAAATTGTTCCCGGCGATTTTATCGTGATGTGCGGCGGCCGCATCGGCAAAGACGGAATCCATGGCGCCACTTTTTCCTCCGAAGAGCTGCGGAAGGAATCTCCCGCGCAGGCTGTTCAGATCGGCGACCCGATTACACAGCGCAAGATGTATGAATTCCTGATGGAAGCCCGTGATCTGGGCCTGTATCGCGCAATCACCGACAATGGCGCCGGCGGGCTCAGTTCGTCTGTCGGTGAGATGAGCAGGCTGAGCGGCGGAGCGGATCTCGATCTGGCAAAGGCGCCGCTCAAGTATGAGGGATTACAGCCGTGGGAGATTTTCCTTTCCGAAGCCCAGGAACGCATGTCTCTCGCCGTCCCTCCTGAAAACCTGGAGGCTTTGCTGGCTCTTGCCGCTCGCCGCGAAGTGGAAGCCACCGCACTGGGAACCTTTACCGCCGGCGGTTCCCTCATTGTGCGCTACGGAGAACGGGTGGTCGCCTGCCTTGACCTCGATTTCCTGCATGAAGGCGGTCCGCGCCTGCAGCTGGAAGCGCGATGGGAGCCGCCGCAAATCGCCGCTCCCAAAATGCCGCGACGGGGATTGCGCAACCGGCATCTGACGGGACTTCTCCGGTCGCTGAACGTCTGCTCGAAGGAGTACAAATCGAGGCAGTATGACGGAGAAGTGAAAGGCTTGAGCGTTGTGAAGCCCTTCGTTGGCGTGAACTGCGACGTTCCCAGCGACGCAACGGTTATGATGGTGGAGCACGGATGCCGCGAAGGGATTGTCCTTGCGGAAGGCATCAATCCTTTTTATTCCGACCTGGATACGTATCACATGATGGCGAGCGCCATCGACGAGGCTGTGCGCCGCGTGATCAGCGTGGGCGGCAGGCTCGGAAAGATCGCGGGTCTGGATAATTTCTGCTGGCCCGATCCCGTGCTTTCGGAGAAGACGCCGGACGGCCTCTACAAAATGGCGCAACTTGTGCGCGCCAACAAGGCGCTCTATGATGTCACCACCGGTTTTAAAGTTCCCGCCATTTCCGGCAAAGACAGCACGAAAAATGATTCGGTGCGCGGCGGGCGGAAAATCTCGATTCCTCCAACGGTGCTGTTCTCAGCAATCGGCAGGATCGACGATGTCGGGTGCGCAATCACCATGCATTTCAAAGAGGCCGGCGATTTCATCTACGTGGTGGGTGCGACGAACGATGAACTCGGAGGCTCCGAATTTTCCCGCATGATCGCTCGGGAACAGGGGACCCCGGCTTCTTACGGCGGTCACGTCCCTAAGGTGAATATTGAACGTGCCCTGGCCGTCTATCGCGCCATGAATGAAGCCGTGGCAGCCGGCCTGCTTCATTCATCGCATACGCCGACGCTCGGCGGATTGGCCGTTGCCTTCGCGCTCCCGGCCATCGGCGGTGAACTGGGCGCCGAAATTGACCTGTCAGTTCTGGCCTGTGATGGCGCTCTTGATGATGATGTGAAGCTGTTTTCCGAGTCCAACAGCCGTTTTGTTGTTACCTGCGCTGCGGAAAATGAATCTGCACTCGAAGGATTATTCCGAAGCGTGCCATTCTCACGTGTCGGCAGAGTTACGGCAGAGAAGCGGCTTCGCATCGCCGGCGCCGATGGTCGCAGACTGGTGGATTCGGATATCGATGCGCTCCGGCGCGCATTCAAGGAAACACTGCATGCCGTCTAAAATACCAGTGCTCATCATCACCGGATATGGTCTTAACTGCGAAGATGAGTCGAGGTACGCCTGGGAATTGGCAGGCGGCCGGCCGACGCTCATTCATCTCAACGACCTGATCGAGCGTCCTTCGCGCCTTCAGGACTTCGCTGCGCTGATGTTTATCGGGGGATTTGCCTACGGGGACCACATGACCTCCGGCCACGTATTCGCTCTGCGCATTAAACACAGATTAAGCGGGGAACTGGAGAAGTTCATCAGCCGGGAGAAGCTGATTCTGGGAGCCTGCAACGGATTTCAGATCATGGTAAAGCTTGGATTGCTTCCCGGGCTGGATGGCGATTATTTCACTCAGAAGCTTTCCATCATCCAGAACGACTGCGGCATGTTTCAGGACCGCTGGGTGCGCCTGCGCTTTGAAGCCGCTTCTCCCTGCGTCTTTACCCGCGGCCTGGATTCCATCGATCTCCCGGTCCGACACGGCGAGGGCAAAGTGTTTACCCGCGACAAAAAGTTCCTGCAGCGTATCGAGATGTCGGGATGTGTGCCGTGCCGCTACGCAAATGCTTCGACCGGAGAACCGACCCGGGAATTTCCGCATAATCCGAACGGCGCACTGAACGCCATCGCCGGTTTATGCGATCCTACCGGCCGGATTTTCGGGCTGATGCCCCATCCGGAAGCGTACCTGTATCCGGAAAGCCATCCGCAGTGGGATGTCCAGAAGTTGCGTGGAACACTGCCGCAGCAGGGATCAGGTCTGTCTTTCTTCCAAAACGCGGTCCATTATCTGAGTTGACGTTTGTTCTGCAGCATTCAGCCACGAATTGCACGAATAGATCGGCAGGATCACGGCTGTCTTCCGCCGCGTCCTGTATTGTGAACGCGGATGTGGTATACAAAAAGGAGGAGGGGCCGCTATGATAGAAAAATTGCGGGCATGGGCAGAACAGCGGGGCTATCGCGTCGCGTGGGGACCGGGATCGGTGGTTGAGCGCGTGCAGCAGGAGATTGCCAGGCGGAGGTCCTGCCAGGAGATTGATCCGCGTTTTTTCGAGAGTCAATTGGAATCTCTGGTTGGAAAAGAGAACAGGCGCATCGCGGGGAGCGTGGTCGTTATCGCCAAGCCGCGGCCCGCGCACAGTGTCCGCTTTAATATCGATGGCAAGGATTTCGATGCCCTGCTTCCTCCTACCTATTTCCGCTATCGGGCGACATTCGAAGACGTTCGAATGGATATCGCAGAACACGGCCTCCCCGGTGTGCAGATTGAATATCTTCAAGCGCCGCTTAAGGCGACAGCCGGCTGTCTTGGATTAGTGCAATATGGCCGGAACAATATCAGCTATGCTCCCGGCATTGGAAGCTACATGCAGCTTTGCGGATATTGGGTGGATGTTTTGCTCCCCCCGATGGAGGAGGACATTCCTGCAGCTCCATCGCTGCTCCCGCAATGCGAGAATTGCGGCATTTGCGGCAGCGTGTGTCCGACGGAGGCAATTTCGGAGGACCGCGTGTTGATCCGGGCGGAGCGATGCCTGACCCTCATGAATGAAAATCCCGGTGATTGGCCGGATTGGGTGAATCCCGGCGCTCACAATTGCCTATTGGGTTGCCTGGAATGCCAGCGCTGCTGCCCGGCAAATCCGGATTTGCCCGTCGAATCCACAGGTCTGGTCTTTTCGGCTGCTGAAACGCGAATACTCCTTTCGGACGAATCCACTCCGGATGATCGTGCTGAAACCGGTATCCGCATGAAGCTCGCCTGGCTGGGCCAGCCTTATGTGGAATCCATCTTAGGCAGAAATCTGTTTGCCCTCACCCGGTCGAAGTATTTCTAGCCTGCATTCGTGAAATTCGTGGCTGGTTAATTGCCGCAATTAATCTGATGCCTGCGATCCGAACTCCTCTTGAAGATCTGCAATTCGGAAATCGAGGTTCAAGAAAGGTTTCTGCCTCTTCGCTGCCGAGGTTTCGCGGCCGCTTTCAGCAACTTCGAAGCGCGGCGAAGGCTCGCAGTGTCGGATCCCTCTGGAAGGTTTTTAAACATTTCCACGCCGCGTTGGGCAAGCAGAGTAATCTCATGTTTCCCGTATCGGTTCTTTGCATTCTCAATAGCGAGCGCATAGAAGCGGACCGCTTTTTCATGGTCACGGGCTGTTTCGAACAACAGAGCAAGACTTGCGGCAATTTCCCGGTGGCTTTCGACGTACTCGCTCTCAAGAGATTCGGCAACAGCCTTGCTTAAAGCTTCCCGCCGAGAAGCCGTCAATCCATCGTAGAGGCTATTCTGGTAAAGCTCGTGAACGAAACGATAACGCAGGTTCAGCTTGCCGGAGGGCAGAGGGCGTTCCTCGACGCTTCTCACAAGCGAGTGCAGCCGCTCGAGGCTGTTCAGATGCTCTTCCACTTCCGCTGCATTCATGCCGAGAGATTGCGTTACAATCGCCGAATCGAAGTCGTTGCCTTGCACGCTCGCTGCAGCCAGAAGCCACTGATCCTCGTTACTCAGCTGTTCCAGTTTTTTCTGAATCAGGATTGGGAGCGACTCCGGCAAATCCCGTTCGATGTCTGCAAGCTTTCCATTCAGTGTCCAGCAGCCATCCCGGCGCATGATGGTGCCTCGATCCCGCAGATATCGCAGGAGCTCCACAGTGAAAAGCGGGTTGCCTCCAGTCCTCGTGTGAGCGACATCCGCAAAAGCATTTGGAAATCGATGATCGGAAAACTCTCCGGACAGGTATTGCACGATGTCGTCGCGCGAGAGGAATCCGAGCGCCAGATCCTGAGCGATGCCGCGGCGGGTCCATTCCAACATCAATGTGCCAAACGGATGACTGATAAAGGCAAGGGCCGATGGCCGATAGGTTGTGATTATCAGGCATCGCATCCTGCCGAGTCGCCCGGCAGCATGAGCCAGAAGATCCGCGGTGGAGGAATCTACCCAGTGCATGTCATCCAAGAACAGGATGATGGGATTGCTCCGGGAGACTTCATTCAGAAAGGCAATAAACTCGCGCTTCAGCTGCTGCCGTGACGCGGTTTTGACAGGCGTCGATTCTGCGTCGGCCGTTTTCAGCGGCGTGATGAGTGCATGCCAGATGGGCGCAACGCGCCGCAATATCTCTGTCAGCGATCCCGTTTGATCGCCGCGAAGCAGACCGCGCAGCGCCTCAAAAACCGCGTAATACGGCTCAGCCTGTGTCAGCCGCTCCGAACATCGGCCTCGCCCGATCCTGCACCTTTCTCCGTCATCGGCCAGTCTGGACAGGAACTCCTCGACGAGCGTAGTCTTGCCAAGCCCCGGTTCTCCCCCGATCGCCAGCAGCAGCCCGCGACCGCCGGTGACTTTGTCCCATACCGAACGCAACGCAGCGTGCTCGCGTTCGCGCCCCACTGTCGGCGGCGACTGCTGATCCAGCGGTTCCGTCGAGAACAGCTGGAATAGTTCCGCTTCCATTTCGACTGCGGGGCCTCCGGCAGCAGATATTTTGGTCACCTTCTCAATGACATGAGTGAATCGTGCATCGGAACGCAGGCTCGCCAGAAGCCCGTCATGCAGCGAGAGGAACGGGATGTTCATGATTCCATAATCTATGGCGCGTTCCAGCCACGGGAATGCAGCGTCATGTTCTCCAAGCAAGGCATAACCCTCTGCCATCATCAACGAGTATATTTCATTCCATCGCGCGGCCTCTTCCAGTTGCGGAGTCAGGACCGCGAGAGCCTGTGCCTTCTCGCCATGTAATGCATTCTGGAAAAAGGACGCCAGCGCCGCGATGATATGACCGGAGAGGCCGAGCTTTACCCGATCGGCAAGCCGGATTGCTTCGCCATAATTCCCGCTGAGCGCATGCAGCCATACGGCGAAAATCATGGATGGCGAATTCGTGATCTCCATCTCCTGCTGGCATTCTTTCAGTGCCTCGGCTGCCGCCCGAAAATCCCCTTGAAATATGTGGAAGAATCCACGCGCTCCCCGAACTTCAGGGGTAAGTGGGTCGAGCTCCGCAGCCTTCTCGAGGAACTGGAGAGCGCTGTCCGGATCGGAACCGCCGGCTGCCAGAAGATACCCGAGAATGACGGCGGCACCCGCATGATTCGGATCGAGTTCAAGCGCTTTGCGTGCGCGCTTAATGGCGTTTCGCGGCTTGCCCCTCTGCATAAAAATGCAGGCCTGCAGATACTGCGCAGCCGCTGAGTCGACATTGATGGAAAACGATTTTGTAGCACACCATTGTGCCCGTTGAAGAAGAACAGCGTAGGTGTCCGGCGCGGCACTCAACGCACGGATCGACTGCGTATAGGCCAGGCCTTTGCTTGTGCACAGCCCGTCATTGTCGCCGATAATTGCGAGACCGCTGTTCAGCAGATCCAGAACCTGGGTTAGAGAATCCCGGTCCGGCGTTCGGGAGAAGAGAGATTGTGCTTTGAGATAGCACTCATAGGCCTGCACATCGTCGAACGGCGCTGCTCCAAGTCTGCGGTCTTCTTCGGGACTAAGCGTCAGATTCAAAGCCTGAACTACTGAACGCGCGATCTTTTCCTGAAGGTCGAATATATCGGGTATTTCTCCGTCGAACTGCTCTGCCCGGAGTGGATTCCCGTCCTCTGTGTTGATGAGCTGCGCCGCTATGCGCAGGCTGGTGTCGCCTCTGAGCACGCTGCCCTGAACCACATAGCGGACGCCGAGCTCGCGGCCGATTGTCTGGATGTTCTTCTGCGTTCCCTTCATTCTCCTGGTTGAGCCGCGGGAAATGACGCGAAGAGTCTGGAGCTTGGAGAGGTTGGAGGCAATTTCCTCCGCTACTCCATCACAGAAATATTCCTGCTCCGGATTACCGCTTATGTTGGTAAAGGGCAGGACGGCAATCGAAGGCATTCGCTGATGATTGGAGACTTTCCCGTATTCCGTCACAGCGCTCTTCCTCCTGTGCCAAAATGAAAAACAGCAAATACAAGCGGAAAGGAATGAAGCGAAAGGTGAGATGAACCCCTAATATTCTGCCGGTGTATCCTCCCGCCGTTTCTGATACTCCCCCAGTATTCCTCTAATCGATAGCATCTCTATCGCCTGCCGAAGGAGATGACCCTGCCATCGGATTCTAGTACTTGAGCGCAGGCATATTATAGCGTTCCCGATAATTTAAGCCCATCTTCGTTTTTGGATCCTGCATCCGTTTATTTCAGTCCCTTCACATGCTCGGCAACGGCTTTTGCCTCATTGGCATTGATATTGACAACAGGCGTTTCGTGAACCGTTTTCCCGCTTTCGCCTTTAGTGATAAAAGCCACGAGTTTTTCGACGCTCATTGCGGTTCCTTTAACGGCAGGAATCTTCAGATCGGGGTATCCCTGTCCCCTGTCACCATGGCAGGAACCACATCTCGTTTTAAATATTTCGGCGCCGTCGAGTGCATTTTGAGCCCACAAGCATATGGGAAGCGCTATTAACACAACTGAAATAGCAATCATGCATGCATTCTTCATTTTTCACCTCCTATGGGGACACCGGTGACTGTCCCCATAGTTAGAAGGCATTCTCGGTTCTTCGTATGATATCGTTCTGGCAATCCCTGCTCAGTTCTACGAAATAGGCTGAATATCCTGCAATGCGAACGACGAGGTCTCGGTAGGAATCCGGGTCCTTCTGTGCGGCCCGCATGGTTTCCGAACTGATGATATTGTATTGAACCTCCATACCCCCTGAATTCAGGTATGCCCGGGTCATATCGCGCAGCTTGGCGATGCCATCCTCCCGGCTCAGGGCGGAGGGGTGAATTCTGATGTTGAGCGCAAGACCGTCCATGAATTTGCTGTGGTCGTAGCATAGGGCTGACGCGAAAACGGCTGTGGGGCCGTTGCGGTCCCTTCCCTGTGCAGGTGAAGTTGCATCCGCCATAGGTTCGCCCGTCTTCCGGCCGTCAGGAGTTGCCCATGTATGATAGCCCTGAAATACATGGTCGGATGCGCTGTAGAGGCCGGCTTTGAAGTGGTTAGTCCTGGTGCTGCAGCACTCCTTGCATATTTCGTAGTAGGTATCGCAAACCCACCTGAATTCGTACATAAACTGCCGTCCTTCCGGGGCTAATGTACTATTTCTCTGCAAATCAAGTAAAACATTATTAACGGACGCAGCGAACCGGCGCCGAAAAGGATTTACTGGTACTGGATGTAGATGGGGCTCGGATTCAGGCGGAGCACTTGCTGGGGCGTAAGGAGCGGATCTCCCTGCTTCGTGTCGTTGTGATAAAAGAGCTTAAAGCCTGTATGCTGGACTGGCTCTTTTACGATGTAATCCCTGTAAGTATCTCTTTTCAGCCATGGCGCTCCCCATCCGTCCATGTTCATGACAAACTCCACCTCGGGATTGAGACGTATTTGCTTTGAATTGGTAACCATCATTCTGGTGAAGCGGTGTACGATGAGGACCTTCGGCGGAAGATTGTACTTCTTAACGATCTGCTGGAGGTACGTGGATGCATAGTTGATTTCGGAAGCGTCGCACGTGCCGATTTTGCTTCCAGGCGTTTTCCCGCTCCTATTAAGGTTGAATTCCGGGTCTATAGCGAGATGAACATCGGCATTCTGCAGAATCCACTCGAAGCGGGGAAGAAGGTCGCGGATATCGTCATGTCCCGTCTGAATGTCGATGAACAGAATGGCATTAGCCTCTTTAGCCCAGCCATACACTTCATTGACGATTTTATCGGGCATTACCATCCGGTATTTCCCCGCCTTCCCGGGTTCTTGCTGAGCGACAACTGCAATGAGATGGAGAGCCGGCTGGACGGGGTGAGTGGGATCTGCCTTCTCCCAGCGGTCGGCCTCGTTTTTTAGGCGACGGAGCATCTCTTCCTTCGGGTATTGCCCCAGCACTCCCATGCGCTTCGAAAGCGGATTGCCGTAATAGGCCACGATCCTTTTGTTAGCAAGGATTGAACCGGGCAGAGGCTGAGGATACTCTACCGGCCATCCATATCTTTTCGCAAACTCCGGATCCTCACCGGTAAGATATTTTGTCTTGCGGGGAATAGCCGCAGCTTTCAGCTGGTCTCCGGTGCGGAGGATTATTGTCGCAGGCGGTGGAGTGTGCGGTCGGGCAATCGGCGATGAGGCAGCCGTTATCTGCTTGCTCTGCGCCTTTTTGCTGTCGCTTTTGCCGGTGTCCGCCTTGTCTTCGCGTCCCGTGAACAGAACAATCAGCAATAGGAAGACAGGCAGTAATATATTTGCGGGACGCGATAGAAAAGCCCGACGCTTCAAATGCGAATTTGTGATTTCAGATGCGGCCATTTCAGTTGCCAAAGCCTTGCTTTAAAGCCGGATACGTATTCGGCCCATCCGGCTATGACGATTGTGCTGTTGTTCACAAAACCGGTGATGGACGGCGGCCGGATAAGTCGATCAAGCCTGTGCTTGTTTGACGATAAAGCGTTTGCACAGGCTTGTCTGATTATCGACGCATTCTGAGAGGGCAATTAACAAAAGGGATGGATGATTTGCAGTCGGTGGGCCATGTAGCGCAAATCCATATGGTTTCTTGACAATCAAATACATTTACCAGAATGTAAATACACATGATTCGATTTGAATGGAATGAATCTAAGAATTGGAGCAACAGGAAAAACATTGCATCGATATCTCAGCCCGCCGTGCAACTCGGTATGAAAGGAAGTTATATGCCCAGGCTATCGGCTGAAAAATGGAAAAAACTGGAGATACTCGCCGCTCGCCCGAACCGGGAAATCAATCTTTCAGATATCCCGGAAATCCGGGAAATACCATCGGACCATGTCATCGGCAAGTTCTATCGGCCCAAAAAGGAGACGGTTACCATACGTCTCGACGCCGATGTCCTTGCCTGGCTGAAATCTACCGGCAGCGGCTATCAGACACGAATCAACAATTTCCTCCGCCTGCTGATGCAACGGAATCGCACACGATAACGTAACGATGGAGGCGTAACTAATGCTTTTGTGGATCAAATTCTTTGGCACCCTAATCATTGTGAATTTGGTCCTATGCTTGCCTTCTGTCCTTGCTACACAAAATGAAACCAACTCACCGGCAGCGGTTCCGACTAATCTCGAAGAATGCTTTGCCGCCCTTAAGAAGGAATTAACGGCAGAGCAAATTTCAGCTATGAAGGCGAAAACTGAATCGGACATGATCGAATACCATTTCAGTCTCGGTATGTGGATGCGGAATCAGTGGGGATTATGGGGAAATGGTCCTCTGGCCAAGTATTTCGAAAAAATGGGACTTCACCATCCAGATGATATGTCGGGTGTGATCCTTACAACGTTTTGGCGGCATCTGAATCAAAAGCCGTTGAATGTATCTGCTGAGGTCGCTCACTATCAAGCGCACTGGTTCAAGGAAGCGAAAAACGGGTGCGAGAGCCGGGAGGATGGAAGTGCTTGTGCTCAACTTGGGCAGCTTTATCAGCTGGGAGAGGGAGTCCCAATTGATAAGAGCCTGACCCTAAAATATTTTAGCAAAGCATGCCAGTTTGAAAGCCCTGAAGGTTGTTTAGCATATGCCGAGGCCCTTGCGACGGATTCAAAAGATGGCAATGGCAAACGCATTAAACAGCTAAAACAAAAAGGCGTGGAATTGATGGCTCAGGAATGTGAGACCTACACCAATTGGTACTGCTTTCCTGCAGCCCAGGAATATGAAAAGGGCGAAAACGTCGGGAAAGACTTTTCGCGAGCCCTACGCTATTACACGCTCGCCTGTGAAGATAAGCATGAAAAAGCTTGCGAAGCGGTTAAACGGCTCAGACGTTAGGGAGGCTTGTAATCCGCAGGTCGCATGAAAAGCTGAAAGTGTACCGTTTACCGATATAGTATATAGACATGATAAAATCGTTCGGTGATAAGGATACGCAATCCCTTTACTCCGGGCGCTGCCCAAAAAATTGGAATTCTTTTCGAGGCCAGGCAGAACGCAAGCTTGTGCAATTGGATGCGGCTGCAACGCTTGACTTTTTGGGCGCTCCACCTGGAAATCGACTCGAGAAGCTCAAAGGCGGTCGGGTGGGACAATGGAGCATCCGAAGTAACGATCGTTGGCGAATCTGCTTTCGATGGAAAGATACGGATGCCTGGGATGTCGAGATAGTGGATCCTGGCCGAGGCTCTGACCCTGAAGTGGGCAAATATCGACCTGCACCGGGGATTTTTAGCTGTTGAGGCCGCCTATGCGAAAGGGAAGCAGACCGACACGCTTCCGTTGAACAAAATTCTGGTGGATGCACTGACCAAATTGAAGAAGACTGCCAAGAGTGAGTGTATTTTCGTCAGCCGTGACGGGAAACCTTTTAAATCCATTAGAACAGCCTTTGAAACCGCGTGCCGAAATGCTAAGCTAATCGACGTTTCACCGCACACCTTACGGCATGCTTTCGCGAGCCGGTTGGGGATGAGTGCAACAGGGGATAGGGCGCTCCAGGTTTTGGGACGCTGGAAGGAACCGAAAATGATTCGGCGATATGTTCATCTCAGCGAGGAGTATTTGAAAGAAGCTGTGGAGAAAATCGCCAATAATTCCCCTGCGATTTCCACTACACCCAAAACCGGGAAAACCCGTAAGTCCTTTAGGGCCCATAGCTCAGTTGGTTAGAGCAGCTGACTCATAATCAGCGGGTCG
>JAFGIY010000200.1 GCA_016929335.1 Acidobacteriota bacterium
ACAGTACGTCGAGGAAGCCGACCGAGCGCAACGCGGCAGACATGCCCGGATCCGCCGCCGCAGCAGAAGCTTCATGAATAAAGCGGGTTAAGATCGAAATTAATTGGAAATAATTATGGCAAACAATCTTAAAACCGTTTTGCTACTTGGTCTGTTGACGGGCCTTATCCTTTTTATTGGCAGTTTCTGGGGACAGCAGGGGCTGACGATTGCGTTGGTCCTGTCGATCGTTATGAATTTTGCGAGCTATTTTTTCTCCGACAAGATTGCCCTGAGAATGTACCATGCGAAGCCCGTCACGCGAGAGCAGGCTCCGCAGATATATCGAATCGTTGAATATCTTTGTTCCAGGACCAACATTCCAATGCCGAAGATTTATATCATTCCGGATGAATCTCCAAATGCATTTGCCACCGGCAGGAATCCCCATCATGCATCGATTGCCGTAACGCAGGGAGCCCTGCGCATATTGAATGAAGACGAGCTTACGGGCGTCCTGGCACATGAAATTTCGCACATTAAAAACCGGGACATTCTAATAAGCGGCGTAGCTGCCACTCTGGCCGGCGTCATCATGTTTGCAGCCCGGTCTGCTGTTTTCTTCGGCGGTGGACGGGATCGGGAAGATCATGGAGGAGGCGCGCTCGGAGGACTCATTGCCATCATCGTCGCGCCGATTGCCGCAATGCTCATCCAGATGTGGATTTCACGCACGCGAGAATACCAGGCTGATGCAAGTGCGTCCGAAGCAATCGGCAGTCCGAACGGCCTGGCTTCCGCACTCCAGAAACTGGAGAATTACTCAAAACGGATACCCATGGAAGCCTCTCCCAGCACGGCGCACATGTTCATCATGCATCCGTTTTCCGGCAGATCTCTCATGAGTCTTTTCAGCACTCATCCCTCGACCCAGAAGCGAATCGAAAGGCTGCTGGCCGGGAATAATTGATCCTATCCGGATCCTCTCGCAAAAAATATCCAATGCCCAATCATTCTTCAGGAAAGCTGAGATGAAAGATCAGGAAAAGCAGAAAGAGGAAACCGACACACTGGATTTTCAAGTCATCGACAAAAGGCAATTTGTGAATCTTGATACAGTTGATAAAACGACGATCGGCGAAGAGAAGCCTCGCTATCCCACCTACGTGGAAGAATTGATGGCCCGAATGGCGGAGACGGAACGCAGGTTCCAGGAAAAGAAGCAGCAGATAGACGATGAAATCGGCCGCACCAAGAGCAGGCTGGAAAGCGATTTCGAGCGCAAACTGGAACTGGAGAAACAGAAAATCATTCTGCCGTTTCTGGAGGTTATGGATAACCTCCAGCGTGCCCTGGATTCAGCCGTACACTCAGGAACGATAGAGAACCTGCTGGAGGGAGTTCAGATGACGGCCAATCTGTTCCGCGCCAAGCTTCAGGCCATGGGCGTTGAAGCAATTCCTGCTATAAACCAGCCTTTCGATCCCAATCTGGAACAGGCTATCGGCACAGTTAAAGTCACGGACGCGGAGCGCGATGGAATTGTGGTTGAAGAAGTCCAATCAGGATATTCAATGAACGGCCAGTTGCTGAGGCCGGCTCGGGTGCGTGTCGGCCGTTTCGAGTAATTGTATGCAAGAATTCTGAATAGCTGCAGCAGACTGCCCGCTGCCTACTTGTATCTCCTTCCCTCATCCTGTGGTAGTATAGAGCCAACTTATACGCAAAGGATGCCAACATCCCAATGTCGATCAAAATACTGACCCAAAATATGCATGTCCCCAACCTTCCGCAAATCGGCGTTTATGAATCACTGGGAGGTTACAGTGGACTTAAAAAAGCCCTTCGTGAGCTTAAGCCTGCGGAGATCATCGAGATTGTCAAAAAATCCGGCCTGCGGGGCCGGGGCGGAGCCGGCTTTCCAACCGGATTGAAGTGGGGATTTGTGCCAAAGGATAGCGGGAAACCGGTTTATCTTTGCGTCAACGCCGATGAAAGCGAGCCGGGAACGTTTAAGGACCGCTTGATAATTGAAAAGGATCCTCACCAGTTGATCGAAGGGACCATCCTTGCCGCCTACGCGATCGGATGCCATCAGGCGTTCATCTATATTCGCGGGGAGTTCTGCTATGGAGCCGAAGTCTTGAACCGGGCGGCCCGTGAAGCCTATGAAAAAGGGTACCTGGGGAAGAATATTCTGGGTTCGGGTTTCGACCTGGACGTGATTGTACATCGCGGCGCGGGCGCTTACATCTGCGGAGAAGAGACCGGACTGCTGGAATCGATTGAAGGGAAGCGCGGGCATCCTCGGCTGAAGCCTCCGTTCCCGGCCGTCGTCGGCCTCTATGATTCTCCGACGATCATAAACAACGTGGAGACTCTTTCGAACGTACCTCATATCATCAATAACGGAGCCGAGTGGTATGCCGCGATCGGCGTGGAGCGAAATTCAGGCACTCGTCTCTTCGGTGTAAGCGGGCATGTGCAGAAGCGCGGGGTCTTTGAGTTTCCGATGGGCATTTCGCTGCGGGAACTGATATTCGATCATTGCGGAGGAATGAGAAACGGCCGCAAACTCAAAGCGGTGGTCCCCGGAGGGTCTTCCGTCCCTGTTTTGACGGCAGATCAGATCGATGTTTCACTGGACTTCGACTCCATAGCCAAAGCCGAAAGCATGCTGGGATCCGCAGGCGTTATCGTAATGGACGAATCGACCTGCATGGTAAAGGCCGCCTTGAGAATATCCAAGTTCTATGCAGAAGAATCGTGCGGCCAATGCACTCAATGCCGAGAAGGCACGGAATGGATTTATCGCATTCTGTCCAGGATTGAAAATGGCAGCGGCAGAAGCGGAGAATTGGAGCTCCTGCTCGACATTTGCTCCAATATGAAGGCTCTGACGATCTGCCCTCTTTCCGATGCGGCCGCCATGCCGATAGAAAGTTATATTAAAAAATTCTACGACGAGTTTGCAGCGCATATCGAAGAGGGACGCTGCGTAGTGGCATAATCGGCAGAGGAGTAGCAAAATGATTCGAGAAGCCGCGGTTGCGGGTCAGTTCTACCCGGCGGATGCGGAGGAGCTTCGCGCAACGATCGTATCTTTTATTCGCTCGCCGGAGTCATTGCTGGATGCAAAAGCCGTCATCGTCCCCCATGCCGGATACATTTATTCCGGTTCGGTCGCAGGGGAGGTTCTCTCTTCGGTGCGCCTGCCTCCCCGAATAATCCTTTTAGGACCGAATCATACCGGCAAGGGCGCAAGGCTGGCGCTCGCGCCGGCAGGTAAATGGGATATGCCACTGGGGATTGCCCCGATTGATGCAGAGATGAACCGGGCGTTGATGGCAGAATGTCCGGAGTTGAAGGAAGATGCCGCTGCGCATCGATTCGAACATTCTTTGGAAGTGCAGATCCCCTTCCTTCAGGTACTGAATAAGGATTTCCGATTTTGCGCTCTTTGTATCAGGGCAATCGATTTTCCCGTCCTTGAGGCGCTCGGACATGCAATAGCCCGCGTTATCCGTTCACTTGGAGAATCCGTTCTCCTCATCGCAAGTTCCGACATGACTCATTATGAAACAGGAGAAGTAGCTGCAAAACAGGACCAGTTCGCCATCGAGAAGATCCTGGCCCTGGATCCTTCCGGACTCTACCAGGTTATACTGGCCAAGAATATCAGCATGTGCGGGTTCGCTCCGGCAGCGGCTGTTCTTACCGCCTGCCGCGATCTCGGCGCTTCCGCAGCACGTTTGATCCGCTACACGAACTCCGGAGAAGCCAGCGGAGATTACGGCCGCGTGGTTGCCTACGCCGGAATCGCCATCGCCTAATGACGAATTACGAATGACGAATGACGAATGACGAATTGCAGCCTGCATCCCGATATCGGCTAATAACCGCAAACAACGACATATATTTTCATTCGCAATTCGCAATTCAGTATTGAAGAGCCGCAATGCTGATTATGGATATTTCGAATTTCAGCCGCGTATATGCGAGTTTCTCCGCGTGACAAAAAATGCTTTAACCATGCATTCGCGGCAGCTGAGAGATTGAAAAAATTCCAGGAAGCCCAAAGGCTCCGAGAGCTTGCGGAAAAACTTTAGAAGGAATTATGGCTGGAAACCTTCGCCGTTGATAGCAGCTATCTGCAAATAATGGCCCAGAGGTTTCAATTCGCAATCCGTCATTCGTAATTCGCAATTTTCTTCATTCGGTGGGCGTGGCAAATCGCAATGGCGAGTGCGTCGGCGGCATCATCCGGGGAAGGAATTTCCGGCAGGTTCAGGATCAGGCGGACCATCGTTTGCACCTGCGTTTTCTCGGCTCGTCCGTAACCTACGACGGCGCTCTTTATCTCCAGTGGGGAATATTCGTACACATCCATGTTTCGCCGTGCGGCCACCAGCAGCGCAATTCCTCTCGCGTGTCCCAGTCGCAGGGCCGACTGCACGTTGGTTGCATGAAATACTTCCTCAATCGCCATTACGTCTGCCTTCTCGCGCGAAAGGATATCGTTCAGATCTGTGTAGATCTTCAGAAGGCGTTCATGAAAAGGCTTTTTGGGATTTGTTTTTATGGCGCCGTACAGGATCGACCGGTGTCGGGAACCGTCGGTGTCTATAATTCCGTAACCGGTTGATCCGCTGCCGGGATCAATGCCCAGTATCCTCATCACCAACGTGCCCTAGGAGGCTTCTGCATCCAGTTCCGATTCATCGATGTCGAAATTTGCCCATACATTCTGGATGTCTTCATGATCTTCAAGAGCTTCCATGAGCTTCAGCATGGTCTGGGCATTCTTGCCTTCCAGCTTGACATAATTCTGCGGCATCATGGAAATTTCGGCGGCAGTTGTGGGCATCTTTGCCGATTCCAGCGCTTCTCGCACGGCATCGAAGTTCTCAGGCGCAGTTAGGATTTCAAAATTGCTTCCATCCTCGCGCATATCGTCGGCTCCCGCACCCAGAGCCAGTTCCATCAGCTTATCTTCATCTGCCGATGTCTTTTCTATAACAAAGTAGCCCTTTCTATCGAACATCCAGCCAACGCAGCCTGTTTCACCCAGGTTCCCGCCATTCTTGGACAGGATATGTCTCAGCTCCGCAACAGTCCGGTTTTTATTGTCTGTCAGGACATGCATAAAAATGGCAACTCCTCCCGGTCCATATCCTTCATAATTGACGTCTTCATAGGAAACACCGGGAAGCTCTCCTGTGCCGCGCATGATTGCTCGTTTGATGTTTTCGGCAGGCATGTTGCTTGCCTTCGCAGTTGCGACGGCGAGACGGAGTCTGGGATTCGCATCAGGATCACCGCCACCCATTCGCGCCGCCGCGGTCATTTCTTTGATTAGACGTGTGAATATCCGACCGCGTTTCGAATCCGCCGCAGCCTTCTTATGCTTGATAGAATGCCACTTTGAGTGACCTGACATAAAATGACTCCTTTAAAGAGAGGAGCAATCATTTTATCATAGTTCGTCTTATCGAAAAGAATCTTGTGACTGGATGGTTCGGGAAAAATCGGCAATTGGCCTTTGAACGGCGTGTCCGGCATCGGGCGTTTGAAATTTTGCATGGGGATTGATATGACTCAGGATGAAGTGCTGAACATATTCAGGCAATCAGGGGCTCTGCTGGAAGGCCATTTCCGGCTTACGTCCGGCTTGCACAGTGATCGCTATCTGCAGTGTGCTCTGGTACTGCAGCATCCATTGCAGGCAGGCGCATTGGGAGCTGCTTTGGCAGCCCGCATGTGCGCCCTCATCGGGAAACCTGATTTTGTGATCGCTCCCGCTCTGGGAGGAATCCTTGTAGCGCATGAGGTAGCTCGGGAAGTCGGAGTGCGGGGTTTGTTTGCAGAACGACAGGAGGGCGTTCTGCAATTGCGCCGCGGTTTCCGCATTGAGCCCGGAGAAAAAGCCTTCGTTGTGGAAGATGTGGTGACAACAGGGGGGTCTACGAAAGAAACAATGGATGTCGTCACCCGAGCGGGAGGGATTGTTCTGGCCGCCGGATCCTTGATTGACCGAACCGGCGGAAGAGCCGATCTCGGAGTTCCTCGGGTAGCCCTTGCCGTTCTCGATATACCCGCGTTCCCTCCTGAAGAGTGTCCATTATGCAGGACGGGAAGCCAGGCAATCAAACCGGGGAGTCGATGAAAAATAAGCGGAATATCCGGCTGATTCTGGCCTTTGATGGGACGGAGTACCACGGCTGGCAAATCCAAAATGATTCCAAGACTTTGCAGGGCTTGCTTTCTGAGGCCATCGCCAGGATTACCGGAGAAAAAGCCGGCATTACGGGAAGTGGAAGAACCGATGCAGGGACTCATGCACGGGGTCTTGCCGCCAATTTCCACACAGGATCGCGGATCGCTCCCCGGCAGCTCGTGCGCGCTCTAAACAGCCTGCTGCCCCGCGATGTCAGGGTGTTGTCCGCGCGGCAGGTTCCTCATGCTTTTCACGCCAGACGGGACGCCGTATCCAAAGTCTACCGCTATCAGATGTATCTGGGCCCGATTCTGCCGCCTCATTTGATGAGAGAGTATTTCCACTATCCGATCCCCGTCGACATTCCCAAAATGGAAACGGCCGCGCGCTTATTCATAGGAGAGCATGACTTCACAAGCTATGCGAAGAAAAACGCAATATCTTCCAGCGCCACCCGGCGCATTTTCCGTTGCGAGTTAAAAAAGCTGGGACGCCGCCTGCTTCTCACTGTTGAAGGCAACGGTTTTTTGCATCATATGGTACGTAACATGGCAGGGACTTTGCTGGAGGTCGGAAGAGGAACCATAAGCTTGACCGACTTCCAGAACCTCTTCTCCAAGCGGGACCGTACTCAGGCTGGTTTTACCGCACCGGCCCATGGATTGGTCCTTCTAAAAGTAAAATACTGAGCACTGCAAAAATTCTGCTATCATAACAACCGGGAGAAAGCCGGTATGGAGCTAGAGGACTTCGCTAAACCCGGGAGTCAGGAAGCAGATCTTCTGAAGAGAATCGATAAAAAACGTCTGCCCAAGCATATAGCCGTAATCATGGACGGGAACGGCCGATGGGCAGGATTGCGCAAACTCCCCAGAGTTGCCGGACATCGTGCAGGAATCGAATCCGTTCGCGACATCGTCGAGAGCTCGGCCAGGCTTGGCCTTGAAGCACTCACTCTCTACGCCTTTTCCGTCGAGAACTGGAAGAGACCGCGCAGTGAAGTCCGCACACTCATGAACCTGCTGAAAGAATATGTCCGTTTGGAATTGAGCAATGTTCATAAGAATAATATCAGATTTCAGGCGATCGGAAGAATTCAGGAGCTTGAAGAATCGGTCCGGACCGAATTGCAGCGCGCCATGAACACTACCAAAGATAATACCGGCATGCTTCTCAACGTCGCGCTCAATTACAGTGGCCGCGCGGAAATTGTCGATACCTTTAACCGGATGTTCCGGGAAGTCAAACAGAATGGACACAAGGCTCCCGTAAGCGAAGAGCTGATCTCGCAGTTTCTCTATACTTCAGGCATACCCGATCCCGATCTGCTGATCCGGACGAGCGGGGAGATGCGCATCAGCAATTTCCTTCTGTGGCAAATCGCCTATTCCGAGATTTATATAACACCAACATTCTGGCCCGACTTCCGCCGCAAACACCTGCTGGAGGCCATCCTGGAGTACCAGCGGCGAGACCGGCGCTATGGTGGCATTTAGTCTTTAGTCGGCAGTAAAATACAGCTCGATAACCGGCAGCTTCATCTCAATAAAATGGATGCATAGGAATATCCAATTCATTTTTTCATATGAACGAACCGAGCAAAGCTGAGTGACTCAGTGTATGTACTATCCGATGCAGGCTGACGACTGCCGACTGCCGACTGAAAACGGTGACGAATGGCACGAATAATCTCCGCGCTGATACTCATTCCCCTGGCAATCCTGGTGGTGATATACGCCACTCCCATCTACTTTTTAATCGGGATCGGCCTCATCGGAACATTTTGCCTGTATGAGTATTTCGGGCTGATGCGCGCGATGGGAATTCATGTTCAGCCGCTGTTTGCCTGCTTGGCCTTCTGGGTACTGCTGGTTGCCTTTTACCAGGATCAATATCCGGCGGGTATTCTGCTGGCCTTTGTAATGATCGCGGCTTTCCTTTCGGCAATCTGGCGACGACGTCCTGTCAAAGAACGAGCCTTTGCGTTGATCGCGGAATTGTTCGGGATTTTTTATTTCGTATTATTTCTCTACCCTGCGGTTCCAATACGCTATGACTTTGGCGACAAAACAGGAATGCAATGGACGATTCTGCTTCTGGCCGTAATCTGGGCGGGGGATACGGTTGCCCTTGTGGTTGGGAAATGGATAGGCAAGCATCCTTTTGCACCCATTTTAAGTCCGAAGAAAACGCAAGAGGGCGCAATAGCAGGGCTTCTGGGAAGCATTGGAGTCGGTGCTGCGATTCAGCCTTTGTTCCTGGCGGAGTTGCCCTTATATCATGTGATCGCCATCTCTGCACTGCTTGGGATATTCGGGCAGCTTGGCGACCTCGCAGAATCAATGCTGAAGAGAGCTGCAGAGATTAAAGACAGCTCTCATATTATCCCGGGACACGGAGGCGTGCTCGACCGGATGGACAGCCTGCTTTTTGCCGTTCCCGTGCTGTATTTCTGCCTTCTCCAGCTTTATTAGCGGCTTGCAGGGATTAGTGCTAAAATATCGATTCCCAGGTTGGCTTGAATGAAAATAATTTCAGTCCTCGGTTCTACCGGATCCATAGGGACAAACACCCTAAAAGTAACCTCCAGTTTTCCAAAGGCCTTTCGTGTCGCAGGACTCAGCGGAGGGAATAATGTTGCCCTGCTTGCCAGGCAGATTGAGGAAACACGCCCCGAAGTCGCCTCCTGCGGAAATGAACGGGCATCCGCAGAATTGCAGAGCCTCCTCAGGCAACGCGGCTATCGCATGGCTCGCACCCGGTTTGTCCACGGAGTGGAAGGCCACATTGAGGTTTCCTGTCATCCTCAGACATCCATCGTTCTTTCGGCCATCTCGGGAGCAGCGGGATTGATACCGACATACCGTGCACTGGAATTGGGAAAAAGCATCGCTCTCGCAACCAAAGAAGCGATGGTAATGGCCGGCGAACTGATGATGCGCAAATCGCGCGAGAAGCAGGTGGAGATTGTGCCCGTCGACAGCGAACACAATGCCATACACCAGTGTTTAAGAGGAGGCAGACGGCAGGAGGTGAAGCGTTTGATTTTGACTGCCTCCGGCGGCCCATTCAGAGAAACCCCAAAAGAAAGGCTTTCTTCCGTAACTCTGGAGCAGGCACTCAACCACCCGACCTGGCGCATGGGCCGAAAAATAACAATTGATTCTGCTACCTTGATGAACAAAGGACTTGAGGTTATCGAGGCCTCCCGCTTGTTCAGTGTTACAGCCGAAGAGATAGGCGTTGTCGTGCATCCGCAGAGCGTCATTCATTCCATGGTTGAGTTCAAAGACGGCTCTCTCCTTGCGCAAATGGGACTGACCGATATGCGTATACCCATCCAATATGCTTTGACGTATCCGGAACGATGGGATACGCCTCTCCCTTCGCTTGATCTTTATGGTCTGCCCAAGCTGGAGTTTCATAAACCCGATCTGGACAAATTTCCCTGTCTGGGATTAGCCTACAGAGCGTTGCGCGCCGGAGGCACGGCTCCTGCAGTCCTCAATGCAGCCAATGAAGTCGCAGTCGAAGCCTTCCTGAACAGAGGCATTGCTTATCAGGAAATACCGCAAATCATTGAATCGGTGCTGGATGTGCATACACCGCAGGATTCATCCGATTTGGAAACCGTGTTGAAGGCGGACGCATGGGCAAGAGAGGAAGCAAGAGCCTGCAGCCGGATTACAGCTCAGGCAATTTCCCGCCGATAAGGGCTTCCTCATATGCAAATCAGGTTCCAGCTTCAAACAGTAACCGGCCATCGAACATGGATTCCAAGTTGGGTCGCTGCGCAGTCTATGTTTGGGCCATCAAAGGACTTAATTTGAAAGCTCAATACCTAATTTTCAGATCCGCGCAAAATATCGCGAGGGGCATACTTATTTATTGGCAGCATACTTCACATCGGATATTGAGCCTTTGCTCTCTTTAGGGCATCATAGTTAGGCGGAACAAACGGAGGGATTATCGCATTGATAACTACCATTCTTGCTTTTGTGATTGTACTCGGCATTACGATCACGATTCATGAATTCGGCCATTTCGCGATGGCCAAGCTTCTGAAAATACGGGTCCTGGTATTCTCGCTCGGATTCGGGCCAAAGCTTCTGGGATTTACACGCGGAGGAACAGAATATCGCATAAGTCCTTTCCCCATTGGCGGCTATGTGAAAATGGCCGGAGAGGCTTACGATGGCGAACGCGAAGGATCTCCGGACGAATTTCTTTCGCATCCGAAATGGCATCGGTTTCTGGTAGCCGTTTCGGGTCCTTTCATGAACATTGTCCTCGCAATCCTCATATTCGCTTTCTCTTATCTCGAAGGAGTCTATGTCCCAAGATACCCAAAGGAACCGGCGATAGTGGGACCTGTCACGGCGAATTCGATAGCCAAAAAAGCCGGGCTGCAAACCGGTGACCGGATAGTGTCTGTGAACGGAAACCAAGTCAGCACATGGAAAGACATGGAAATCGCATTGGGAACCGCTCATCGAGACGCCTTAAATATGGAAGTCTTCCGCAATAATCAGGTTGTGCGAATCCATTTTGATGCGCCGGACGGCAATGATATCGAGCCTTCAGCGCTGGGCTTTAAGTTTTCATTGCCCAAAGCCCTCGTGTCCTCTGTTGACCGCAATTCTCCTGCCGCGAAAGCAGGCCTGAAGGCAGGAGATGAAATCATCTCCGTAAGCGGCCCTAACCGCTCAAGCGCAGGCTACGATCAGATCTTGAACGTCATATCGGAAAGCAAGGGAATTCCCCTCACTTTTAAGATCCGGCGTCCGGAGGTTGAACCTCCCAGAGATCAGATCTGGGAATCGTCCGCTCATCAACGAGGCAGAATTATGGACCTCAGCATCACTCCGATCGAAGAAAAGGGACGCGTCATCGTCGGATTTGTTCCCGACTATCCCGCGGATCTTCAGAAGTTCGGAGTTATTGGCGCGGTCGAGCAGTCGGTCCAGCAATGTCTTGATTTGTCTGTATGGACTTTTCGTATTATCGGCAGAATTATTAAGGGATCCGCATCCGTGCAGACGCTATCCGGCCCGATTGAAATTGCCCGCATCTCAGGGGACGCTGCCCGCGCTGCCCGTCAGACGGGCAGCGCTCGCATTTTCTTTGAGTTCCTGGGATTGGTCAGCCTTCAACTCGGAGTATTCAACTTGCTCCCCATCCCCATCCTCGATGGCGGAGTCATAGCCCTTCTGCTTATCGAAGGGCTGATTCGACGCGACATCAGCCTTCATCTCAAAGAGAAGATCGTGCAGGTCGGGTTTGTCTTTCTTATTCTCCTCATGGGCTTCGTGGTATTCAATGATCTGTCCAAGATCATCGATTTGAACCGGATCTTTCGCTGATCGGCTTTAGGAAAAACTGGCCACTGCAGCCGATTCGTCGTCGAAAACCTGGAACACTGTCAACAGCTTGGTGATCTGCAAAAGCTCATGGATCTTCTTTGTCAGGTTCAAAAGTTTCAGCTGACCGCCATTGTTGGTGACTGTCGTGTACGTGCTTACCAATTCTCCAATCCCTGAGCTGTCGATATAGTTCACATTCGCCAGATTGAGGATAATCTTCTTGCCGTTGTCTTTCAGGATGTCCCGCACCGTATTGCGAACAGCCATCGTTCCCTCTCCAAGGGTGATCTTGCCGCTGCAATCCAGAATTCGTACATCCCCGACGGTGCGCATTTCAATCTTCATAAATACTCTCCTTAATTTGATGAAAGCCTCTTCACCATGTAAACTTCCGTTCCTCCCTGGGACAGATGCCTGAATTCGACTTCATCCATGAAGGTACGGATATAAAAAATACCGCGGCCGCTCGGCTTCAGCAGATTTTCTGTATCCAAAGGATTCGGAATTTCATCTGCATTAAAACCATTGCCCTGGTCCTTGACGGAAATAGAAAGTCTATCGGGCATAACTTCGAACCGGATATCGACTCTCTTGCTGAGATCCAGTTTGTTTCCATGCTGGATAGCATTGGTTACAGACTCGCGTACCGACATCCCTATCCAGTGTGCAGCCTCTTCATCGAAACTCATAAAATCGGTAATGCAATCGGTGAGAGTCTGGATGAGATCAAGATTATCCAGAGCGCTGCTGATGATCACCTCAATCTCGTTGGCTAATCTGGTCATCGGGCGGCAATTATAAGACCGGTAATCATATAAAAGCGATCCCTTAACGGGAAACCCAGTCATCTTAATCATCCATCTTTAAGCCTGTCAAGGCATAAGAGCATAGGAGAAGCAGGATATCAATGCCACTCAATCCATGCAATACTTCTCTTTCCAGCTTTCCAGCGGCCGCTTCACAATGCCCCAGAGCAGAATCTGCCGCGCCTGCATGTTACTCTCAAGGAGCTTGATCCCATCTCTTTTATGCGAATTCCCGATGAGGATTTCCATCCATGCCTTCTCGCGCCTCCTTCTGCGGATTAATATCCAAACGGCACCGATATGCGTTTATGGCATACTGATGCAGTTCATGGATTTTGTTTGAAGCCCCGCGATGTTGCGGCCGCAGCAGAAGCGGGCAGGGGAAAGGATTGCAGATGAAGAATTGGTTTTACCGCTGGGGTCCGGCAATTCTGTTCATGGCAATAATTTTCATTGTTTCGTCGACTCCGGGATCTGACATTCCCGGATTGGGCGCCTGGGATTTTATAGCCAAAAAAGGCGGACATCTTATAGGTTACGCCTTGCTGGGCGCCGCCTATCGCCATGCGTTGAATTATGGCAACCGCGCTCGAAAGCGGCATCATATTCCGGCCATGTGCATGACGGCATTATACGCAGCGTCGGACGAATGGCATCAAACCTTTACGCCCGGAAGAAGTGGTTCATTTTCAGATGTAGGCATTGATATAGCCGGCGGGATCATTGGAATCCTGGTCTCGGGTTGGGCGCAGAAGCATTTCGCGGAGCAGAACAAAGCGCGAAGCGTCTATTCTGATTAGGCATCGAAGATATTCGGCTTCATTTCGATAAGGGCTCAAGTCCGCATTGCGGGACGGGAATCCGCATCTATTCTTCAGGTTTGTGGCTATTGGAATTTCTAGGCGAAAATTTCAAAGGAACACAATCCCGTTTCGCCTGAGACTCCTCGCTTTGGTCCTCGGGCTTTCTGCCATGTAAGATTTGCAGATCTCTCTCAGAGGACGGCAGATCGCCGGATTCTTCCGCCGAATCCATTCCAAAAACGATCGGCTTATCTTCAAGAATCGGATCCTTAACATCCCACGCATTTTCCCACATTAAAACTTCATCAGTATTGGATCGGGTCCCCGATTGGTCTTCCATGTCATGCGCATCCGCGGCTGCTCTCGAACTCCCGGTCGAAGTGTCGCCCGATACAGGCATGCTCAATCGCGCCCCCGAATCTTCCATTCGCGGTTGGGCTGAAGCCGCGCCACCCGGACGCGCCCGTTTGGCCAGCCTGGACAGGAATTGCTCCAATTCCTGTATGAGTTGACTCCATTCTTGTTCTTTCTTCTTGAGTGTGAGCTCCCGGTTGAGAAAATCTCTCTCCGCCGCCTCCTGGGCTTCCCGATTCCTTTGCCGAGCCGCATTCAGTTCCTCCTCGAGCATTTGGCGGGCCTTCAACCGCTCAGCATCCCATGCTTTTCTGTGTTCTTCCTCTTCGCGTTCCCTCTGATTCTGGCGATTCTCGTAATATTCCTTTTCTTCCCTTGCCCGCCGTGCCTTTTCTGCTTCCCATGCATTCCGTTGGGTACTGATAAGACCATCAAGGCTTTCTTTCTGTTGCCTGATTTCCTCAATCTGCTGCTGCAGATCAGCAGCAGATCTTTCGGCTTTGCGCAAAGCCGCGATTTCCTCTCTTTCGAGATTCAGGGCCGACCGGACGGATTGGAATTCCTCTGCTGATTGATTAATATGCCGGTACAGGTTCGACAGCAGCGCAATCATTTCGGAGCTGAGACCGGAAAAGCGATCGATCTCAAGAAAAAGCTTCTCCGAGCCCTCAATCGGCTTTGCGCCGGCGTCTCCCTCGGCAATCTCCGGCTTCATGGTCTGCTGGACATTCGATTCTGAAATATCGTTGCCCGTAAAAGGCGCAGGCAGTCCATCTTTGGATTCATCCATTACAGTCTCCAACAAAATTGTACTCGCCAACTGCAGAATGCTGCGGCAGCTTCTCACGTATTCGGCTACTCGTTTATTCTAATATCGTCCTATCCTTCTGGACAGCAAATTAATGTATTCTATTAAGGCATCCGTAAAGGAAAGCGGATTTAAAAGAGCGACGGGCAGAGGGTGACTATGAGCTACTCCATTGAAGACCGGATTGAAGCGCTGCGGAACAGGATTGAGTATCACAATTACAAATATTACGTCGAAGACAATCCGGAAATCAGCGATCTTGAATTCGACAAGCTCTTGAAGGAGCTGCAGGAACTGGAGAAACAGCATCCCGAGCTGATCACACCCGACAGCCCTACGCAGAGAGTCGGCGGACAACCCATCGAGGGTTTCCGCCAGGTGATGCACCGCATACCAATGCTCTCTATCGAAAACACGTACAGCGAGGATGAAGTGCGGGAATTCGATGCCCGCATTCAGCGTCTGCTCGAAAACGAAAAGCCGCTCTACGTTGTAGAGCACAAGATCGATGGAGTCTCCGCCTCCCTGCTTTACGAGAATGGCCGCTTTACGCTCGGTCTGACTCGCGGGGACGGCACGCGCGGAGACGACATCACCCATAATCTTCGCACAATCCGGGATCTTCCTTTAAGGCTGCTGTCACCTAAAGATAAGGTCCCCGACGTTTTGGAAATCCGGGGCGAGGTTTTTATGACCAACGCCGAACTTTCGCGCTTGAACAAATTACAGACTGAGCGGGGAGAACGGATTTTCGCCAATTGCCGGAATGCTGCTGCGGGCACCCTTAAGCTTCTGGACCCCCGCCAGAGCAGCCGGCGCCTCCTTCGCTTTTTCGCGCATAGCGAAGGACAGCTGAGCGGCTTGAATCTGACAGCGCACGATGCATTTCTCGAACTGATTCGCGGATTCGGCATTCCAGTTGTGCCCCATAGCCCGGTATTGAGCGGGATTGAAGAAGTACTGAATTACTGCAGGGAAACCCTGGAAGCGCGAAGCGATCTGGACTATGAAACGGACGGCCTCGTCATTAAAGTCAACAGTATCGCGCAACGGGAGTATCTGGGTTCGACAAGCAAATCTCCGCGCTGGGTTATCGCCTATAAAGTGGAATTGTGGCAATCGACCACACAAATTCTCGACATTAAAGTTCAAGTCGGCAAGACCGGCACATTGACGCCGGTTGCGGAGCTTCAAACCGTAGAGATCGCCGGCACAAAAGTCTCAAGAGTAAGCCTGGCCAACGCAGACGAAATCGCCCGCAAAGACATCCGCATCGGAGATCACATCATAGTGGAAAAAGCGGGCAAGATAATCCCTCATGTAGTGCGCGTGGAGTTCGAAAAACGATCCGGCGAGGAGAAGGAATATAAGTTCCCCATGGAATGCCCCGTGTGTCACGGAGACGTGGGCCGGGACGAAGGCGGCGTTTATATCCGGTGCCTCAATCCTTCGTGTCCGGCACAGCTCAAGGAGCGCCTTCAATTCTTCGCTTCCAGACGGGCAATGGACATCGAAGGCATTGGTCCGGCATTGATTGATCAACTTGTCGATAGGGGCCTCGCGAATTCGCTGACGGATTTGTATTCGCTCACTGTCGAGAGGCTTGCCGGCCTGGAGCGCATGGGTGAAAAATCAGCCGAAAAAATCATCGCGGGCATCCGGGACAGCAAAGATCGAGGGCTGACAAGAGTGTTGACCTCGCTTAGCATCCGCCATATAGGCGAACGAAATGCCCGTCTGCTTGCCGAGGAATTCGGCAATATCGACGCCCTCATGTCTGCTCCCGAAGAACGGCTGGCTCAAATCCCCGGAGTCGGCCCGATCGCCGCCGAAAGCGTTCGCAGCTTTTTTCATAGCCGCGCCGGCATCGAGATCGTCCGAAACCTTAAAAAGCATGGCGTGAAGATGTCTGAAGAGGTCTCCCGGAAGAAATCCGAGGGCGGTTCCAGGTTCGAAGGCAAGACATTTGTGGTAACAGGTACCATGAACCATTACAGCCGTGCTGAAATAGAAGAACTCATCCGCCGTCATGGAGGCAAAACCGCCTCCAGCGTTTCGCGCAAAACCGACTACGTCGTAGCCGGCGCCGATCCGGGCAGCAAACTGGACAAAGCACGGGAGTTGGGCGTGGCGGTGATTGGTGAGGATGATGTGGAGCGGTGGGCAGTCGTTAGTCGTTAGTCGGCAGTTGCTATTTGTTGCTTCGGTAAGTGGGCAGGCTGGAGTTGATGATGAGGCGTCGGCATTGCGAACTAACAATGAGGAGGAAATGAGGAGGAAAGGCGGCTTCATCGCAAGAAACCAAGTTGAAAGAGAAATATCTCCGCAAGGCAATTTCTGAGTATGAATACTCCCCTGCTCCAGAGTATGAAAAGGCCGGCATGACTCCTCGGGCTGCCAATGATGGGACACTGGACTTTGATTATGATAATGCTCAGTCCGACGTGGATATCAGCAGAGATGGAGCGTGGGTTCAAGCTCGAGTATGGGTTCCAAAGAAGTGGATTGATACTGCCGACTGACGACTGCCGACTAACGACTATGGCTGCCTCACGGAGCGCAGAAACTCAAGGCGTTGATGAGGTAATTGCGAAGCTCGCGCCGGTCGACGATGGCGTCCAGCATTCCATGCTGGAGGAGGAATTCGGAGCGCTGAAATCCTTTGGGAAGCTTCTGGCGTATAGTCTGTTCAATGACTCGGGGACCGGCAAATCCTATCAAAGCGCCGGGTTCCGCAATGTTCAGGTCTCCGAGCATTGCATAACTTGCGGTTACACCGCCGGTCGTGGGATCCGTGAGTATCGAAATATAAGGCACGCGAGCTTCGTCCAATCGGCAGAGTGCCGCGCTCACCTTCCCCATCTGCATCAGAGAAAGCGTCCCTTCATGCATGCGGGCTCCCCCCGAAGCGGATACTATGATGAGAGGTATCCTTTCTTTCGCCGACCTTTCGACGGCTAATGTGATCATCTCGCCGACCACCGAACCCATGGATCCGCCGATGAAGCTGTACTCCATAGCCGAAATCTGAGTGGGGCGTCCGCCCATCGTGCCTAATGCATTGACGACTGCATCGTTCAGTCCCGTCGCGTCTTGTGCAGCCGCAAGCTTCTTTGCATACGGTTCCCGGTCGACAAATTTCAGCGGATCAGTGGTAATCATATTCTGATCGAGAACCTGGTATTTGTGGTCATCAAACAATATCTCCAGGCGCTCTGCGGCGTTGATTCGACAGTGATAGCCGCATTTCGGGCAGACTTTCAGGTTGGATTCCAGATCCTTCTTATAGATGGCCGCCCGGCAGCCGTCGCATTTTGTGAACAGGCCTTCTGTCCGGACGGTCTTCTCTTCCTCTCTGGTGCTTGCAATCGTGCCTTTTTCTTTTTGAAACCAGCTCATGGTTCTCCATAATAACTCAGTTCTGATGCAAGCTGCAATTCCTGGTATAGCCGTTGATGGGAAATGCAAAACGGGTTTGATTTTACGAATAAATGCCTGCACTATATAGAATTTTTGAGGATTTGATGATCATCGCGGCAGACGCGGCAATACCGTACAGGGAGGAGGCTTTCGCGGAATTCGGAAATCTTCGCCTCTTTTCGGCAACAGATCTCAGGCCCGGAGATGTTCGCGACGCGGATGCATTGATAGTACGTTCGGTCACTCCGGTGAATGCATCTCTCCTGGAAGGCAGCTCAATCCGGTTTGTTGCTGCGGCCAGCGCCGGCGTCGATCACGTCGATCAGGACTATCTCAGAACCCGTGGCATCCGGTTTGCTTACGCCGCCGGATGCAATGCGGATTCCGTTTCCGAATATATTGTCACCGCGCTGCATGTCATAGCCTCCCGAAGGAACTGGAAACTCAAAGAGAAGTCGATTGCAGTCGTTGGGGTGGGCAACGTGGGATCCCGGGTTGCCCGCAAGGCGCAAGCCCTGGAAATGGAGGTGCTTCTCTGTGATCCTCCGCTGCGGGATACAACCGGCGATCTTAGCTATCGTCCTTTTGACGAAGTGCTCCACGCTGATATCCTGACATTTCATGTACCCCTCAGCCTGAAATCCCCATATCCGACCCGGCATATGATCGACCGAAAGGTTTTGGATCGCCTCTCGTCGAAACAATATCTTATTAATACTTCGAGGGGTGCGGTTTTCGATAATCAAGAATTGAAAACGGCTCTTCTGGAGGGAAGAATAGAGGGTGCCGTCCTGGATGTCTGGGAAGGAGAACCGCAGTTCGATGATTCGCTGCTGAAGCTGGTGGACATCGGTACTCCTCACATTGCAGGCTCGGCGATAGACGGGAAAATACGGGCGACCGAAATGACGCGCGACGCCCTGTGCGGATTTCTCGGACAAAGCCCATCCAGCGATCTGACAGTCTTTTACCCGGAATCCAGACCTGTTCGGCCGCAATCGACAACAGGAAACCAGGAACACATTTTGTCCGTGCTGCTTCAGGCTTTTGACATCATGAAAGTCGATGAAAACTTCAGAAGTCTCGCCGGGCTTTCGCCTGAACGAGCTGCGGCGAGCTTTGAAAGGATGCGCACACAAAATCCACTGCGCCCGGAATTTCGTCATTTCGCTGTCGATTTGGATAAAAGACATATAGACTTAGCAGAGACATATGCGGCTTTGGGTTTCCAGATCCGGGGAATAAAGGAGTATGCTCCCATTGAACGGAGGTTGGCTTAACGGATGGCTAATGTAGCGCGGTATTCATTGGAATGGCTTTTTTTAATTCCGACCATCGGCGGTTCCATTTTTGCCGTCCTATGCATCTGGGCTATCTTTCGGTTCCGCATGCACCCTGCAGGCAAAACAGGCAAGCCATTAAAAGCATGGCCTCCTGTTACCGTTCTCAAACCGGTTCATGGCTTGGAAAAGAATCAGAGAGAAAATCTGAGAAGCTGCTGTATCCAGGATTATCCCGAATTTCAGGTCGTTTTTTCAGTGCAGAACGCCGATGACGCTGCAATCCCGCTGCTGGAAGAACTGCAGAGGGAATTCGGGCATGAGCGGATTACGGTTGCCATCGAAAGCTGTCGTGCGGGAACCAACGGCAAAATCAACAACATGATCGGGGGCCTGCGACATGCCCGCTATGACGTCCTGGTTATCAGCGACAGCGACGTTTTGCTTAAACCGGACTACCTGAAAACCATCGTCGCCCCTCTGAAGGATCCCGGCGTCGGCTGTGCCTGCACCCTCTATAAGGCAGTCGGAGCAGATAAATGGTTTGAGAAGATGGAACTGCTGACCCTTAATGCGGATTTCATGACCAACGTTCTTTTTGCTCATGTCAGCGGGGCATCCAAATTCTGCCTCGGAGCTTCGGCAGCGCTGCACCGTTCGACACTCGAACAGATCGGAGGACTGGAATCTCTTTCCGACTATCTGGTTGAAGATTATGAAATGGGAAGGCGCATCTGGATGTTGGGCAAAAAGGTCGCCGTCGTCCCGTATTTCGTGGACACGATCGTGGATCTGAAGAGCCCTTCGCAATGGTGGGACCATCAGGTCTATTGGGACCAGAATACGCGGGCCGCGCGCCCATTCGCGTTTTTTGCCACAGCCCTCGTGCGATCCGTGCCGTTCGCAGTCCTTTATGCCGTAGTCCGAATGATGGACGCTGTGGGTCTGTGGACTATGGCAGGAGCATTCACTCTAAGAATAGTATCGGCTGCCGTAGTCCTGGGATGGGGGCTACGCGATCGCGAAGGTTTGCGCAGCCTCGCTCTGCTGATATTTCGAGATATATCCTCATTGGTCACGTGGCTTCTTGCTTTTACCAAACGCACGACCATCTGGCGCGGAACCAGTTTTGTCCTCACCAGAGACGGCCGCCTTGTAGCCCAAAAACCAATTGCGAACGACTGATTACGCATGACGAATTGAAGCCTCAGGGCAAACATTCTCTGCAACGCGAAAGGCTTATTGAAAAAAATAATAGTGACCGGAGATGATTTCGGCCTCGCCTTGCCCGTTAACGAGGCCATCGTGCAGGCTCATCAGCATGGGATTCTCACAACCGCGAGTCTTATGCCGGGCGCCAGATTTTTCCAGGATGCAGTGGCGCGGGCCAAAGAGCATCCATCTCTCAGGGTAGGCTTGCATGTAACGCTCGTTGAAGGAAGCCCGGTCCTGCCGCCCCGCCAGGTACCAAACCTGGTCGATGAAAAAGGCTATTTTTCGACGCATCTTGCGCGAGCCGGCTTCATGTTTTTCTTTTATCCGGGGATACGGAAACAACTCGAAGCCGAAATACGTGCGCAGTTCGAAGCCTTTCGCAAGACCGGATTGGCGCTGGATCATGTCAATGCGCATAACCACATGCAATTGCACCCGACTGTATTGAGGTTGATATTAAAAGCGGGGAAGGAGCATGGATTGAAGGCGGTCCGGCTGCCCAACGAGCCTCCGGTGAGATCGTGGATGGCTGCGGGGACATCGATTGGATCAAGACTCGTATCACGGGCATTCCTCTCTCCATGGATAGTACTTATGAAAAAAATGATGGATCGGGCACATGTGCGATACAACGATTTCCTGCTTGGCATGACGGATAGCGGCTCCATGACATCAGACCTCGTGATCCGGTTTCTGCGTCATATGCCCGAAGGAACCACCGAAATGTGTTTCCATCCGTCCACGCATCGTTGTGTCGAGATTGATGCCACCATGCCGGAATACCGGCATGAAGATGAGCTCAGGACGCTCACCAGCGAGGCGCTGCGCGGAGCTTTACAGACGAATGGCATTCAGACGATCGTTTTCAGCGATCTTTAAAAACGGGGATGGACAATGCTGCGAGTAATTATTGCGATGACAATTGCCGCGGGATCAGCCGCGTACGGCCAGATTCTGGTGCGCCGCGGCATGTTGCAGGTCGGCAGTCTGGAAAACTACGCGCCCTGGCCGGTAATAACCTATTTCTGGCACGCGCTGTGCAATCCTTATGTCATCGGCGGCACTATTCTCAATGCCGTCTTTTATTTTCTTTTTCTCGCGGCTCTTTCATGGACGAACGTAACGGTTGCGCTTCCGATGACGGCCATCGAATATGGATTCGCGGCATTTCTTGCCGTTATAATCCTCAAAGAGAGCGTTCCTCCTGTTCGCTGGGCCGGAATCGCGCTGGTCATTATCGGCGTGATCCTCATTGCCCGCGGGGGCGGCGATAATTAGAGGATGCCTCCGGGCTGAAGGCTGGACGCACATGTATGGATATCATGCATTTGAAAAAAGTGAACGGCGGAGACGTTCCTGATTATTTGCACAGAAAGGATGATTGTATGACTCCGGTTCCTGCAGCAAAGATACAGTTTCTTCCTGAGGACAGGGCATGGATTGCGGATCGGATTCAGGAAGTATTGGGGAGCGGCCAACTGACGCTGGGCAAATATGGCGCCGAGTTTGAGAAGAAATTTTCCGGCCTTTGCGGCGTGCGCCACGGAATCGCCGTCAACAGCGGAACCAGCGCCCTCGAAATTATCCTTCGTTCCCTCGAGATCGACGGGCGGGATGTGCTGGTGCCGACCAACACCTTTTTCGCCACTGCGGCAGCCGTGGTACACGCCGGAGGCAATCCGGTTTTTCTCGATATGGATCCCGATTTCTTCTCCATACGGCCGGAAACGGTTGAAAAGAGCCTTACGCCCAAAACAGCCGGAATTATCGTCGTTCATATCGGAGGAATCGTTACGGCGCACATGCCGGCTCTGGTGGAACTGGCAGAGAAAAAGGGCATCTGGCTCGTAGAAGATGCGGCGCATGCACACGGATCATCCTTTCGATCCACCAGTGCCGGCGCTTTCGGCATTGCGAGTTCATTCAGCTTCTATCCGACAAAAGTCATGACTTCCGCCGAAGGCGGCATGATCATCACGAACAACGACAAGCTCGCCGAAGAATCCCGTATATACCGCGATCAGGGCAAAGCCAGCTTCACCGTCAATGCCCATGTACGCATGGGTTACAATTGGCGCATGTCGGAACCGCACGCAATCATCGGGCTCAAACACCTGGAACGCCTGCCTGCAATGATCGCGGAAAGGAGAGAGATCGCCTCACTATACGACCACGGCCTGGCTGGATTCCGGAATCTGCGGCCATTGGCCGTGCCGGAAGATGGAATCTGCAATTATTATAAATACATCGCTGTTTTGAGCGAGAAGCAAGACCGCAAGGGACTGAAGACGATCCTGCGTGAGAAGCATGGAGTGTCCCTGGCCGGCGAAGTCTACGAAGAACCGCTTCACAAGCAGCCGGTATTTGAGAAATACTGCACGGGTCCCCTCCCGATATCCGAAGACTTGTGTTCACGACATATATGCCTCCCCATCTTTCCGGGGATGCAGGAATCGGACGTGCATCAGGTGCTGAAAGCCTTGAAAGAGGTCATCGGATAAACTCATTGACGATTTACGATTGACGAATGAAAACCGGCTGTGTGGTGCCCCAATCGTCAATCGTAAATGAGAAAATGCTATGGATACGAAACATCCGGATATTGAGAAGCTGGAATCACTGGTCGCGAAGCTGCGGGGCGCTAACGGCTGCCCGTGGGATAGGGAGCAGACGCGAGAGACACTGAAGCCGATGCTGATCGAAGAGGCTTATGAGGTGCTGGATGCCCTTGATGCGGAAGATCCTGTGGAGCTTAAGGAGGAATTGGGGGACCTGCTGTTTCAAGTGGTTTTCCACGCTCAGATTTCCAAAGAGCGCGGAGAATTCAGCCTGGCAGATGTTATTGACCGTTCCTATGAAAAAATGGTTCGCCGACACCCGCATATTTTCGGAGATGCCGATCTGAAAACCTCCGAGGATGTACTCAAAAATTGGGAAGATATCAAGGCGGCGGAAAAAGGCATTCCATCCGCTTCCCTTCCCGACTCGGAAAGATCGCTGTTGGACGGAATACCTTCCAAGCTGCCCGCATTGCACCGCGCGTATCAAATGACGTCGAAAGCTTCCCGAGTCGGCTTCGACTGGGAGAGACTGGAAGATATTTTGGTAAAGCTGCAAGAGGAAATAAATGAGCTTCTGGAAGCACGGAAGAGACACGATTCACGGAAGATTGCGGATGAAGTGGGCGATATGCTTTTCGTTATCGTTAATGTCGCCCGGTTTCTCGGCGTTGATCCGGAAACAGCCCTGGGACGCAGCAATCGGAAATTTCAGCGACGCTTCCGCCACATAGAGTCCGCCATCAAGCAGCAGGGCCGCGAACTGAGGAATGCTTCTCTGGCGGAGATGGATGCCCTCTGGAATGAAGCAAAGAGAAATGAAACCAATTTCTAAAAAAGGCCACGGATTGCACGGATTTAAAAAATATAAACAATCCGTGCAATCCGTGGCCTTTTTTTTGAAGACTCTGATCCCAGGCTAGGTGACAATGTTGAAGTGCTCGATGTGAAGCGTCGGATCGGATTTCACGAGTACGTCCCGCTTCAATATATGGCGGATCTCATCAATCACATCGGACTCTGATTCACGCAGGGCGCGTGCTACATCGGGATGCACGCGGATCATCACTTCGGAACGGGCTTCGATGAAGTGACGCATTTTTTCTATTTCGTGATATATGCCGTAGCACGTCGTTGCGATGGATTTCACCATTCCCGAACCGGTGCAATACGGGCAGGGCTGGCATAAAGCGCGTTCCAGAGACTGCTTCACCCTCTTTCGCGTAATGGCCACCAATCCGAACTCGTTAAATTCAAGTATCTTGCTGGGGGCTTTGTCTTTGGCGATTTCCTCGGATAAGGCTTCCATGACACGCTTGCGATTCTTCCGCTCATCCATGTCGATGAAATCAATAACGATGATACCGCCGAGGTCTCTGAGCCGGATTTGCCGGACAATTTCTTTAACCGCTTCCAGATTCGTCCGGGTAATGGTTTCTTCAAGGCTGTTACCGCGTCCGACAAATTTGCCCGTATTAATATCAATGCTGACGAGAGCTTCCGTCTGGTTGATAACAATGTATCCGCCCGATTTCAGCCAGATCTTCGGTTGCAGCAGTTTGTCGATTTCGGGCGTGATCCCGTACTCATCAAAAATGTAGGTGTCTTTGGTGTAAAGCTTTACGCGGTGGACAAGGTTCGGGAAAATCTTATCCACAAACTCGACAATTCTTTGGTACTCAATCTCGTCGTCAACTCGTATGGCTGCGAATTCAAAAGAAAACTGATCCCGCAGGAGCCGTTGAACAAGATTCATTTCGGCATGGACGAGGGCGGGGGCGGCGACCTTTTCTGCCCGCGAACGGATGTCTTCCCATAATCTTACGAGGAAATTGAGATCATTGACGATATCCTCTTCGCTGCGTTCCTCGGCAGCCGTTCTCACAATAACTCCGCCTGGGAAATTATCCCGATGTCTCAGGATGATGTCCTTCAGCCGAATTCTCTCTGCATCCGAACCGATCTTCCGGGAAACGCCGACATGATCCACCGTCGGCATAAATACCAGATAGCGTCCCGGGAGGGCGATATGGCTGGTTACGCGAGCTCCTTTTTTGCCAATCGGCTCTTTGGCTACCTGAACCAGCACCTCCTGGCCTTCCTGGAGCATGTCATCAATGGATTGATGCTCATTCCGATGCGTAGTGCGCGCTGCTGTATAGCGCTTGCGCCTTGTGGCCGCTCCTCTGCGGCGCGCAAATCCCGGCTTGGATCTTTCGGAATCCGCGCTGAGCGAAAACGTTTCGCCGTCATCCCTGATGGAAGCTGAATCCATGAAGGGATCCTCAGACGCCCCCTGAGAATTATCCACAGCAGGCGGAGACTCGACCATGGATTCAGAAATCTGCTCCGACCCGACTTCTTCCGCGGAGACGGGGAAAGAGCCCGGCTCCATAGGTTCTTCGGGACGAGGCAGAGAAGCGGATAGAGATGGCTCGGGAATTTCAGAAACCTCATAGAGAGCATCCGATTCCAGGTGAGATTCCACTTCCCGGTCCGTTTCCGCACTTATGTTCCAGCTTTCCAAATGCGGAGGATGGGACCGCTGGACCGATTCGGATTGCGAGCCGGCGCTCCGCGAAGCTCCGGCCCGTTCTTTTCGTTCCCGCCAGCGGCTCTTGTCTGATTTCCTTTCCCGGCGCTGCGGCTTGTCCTGGATCTCTGCTTCCACGATAGCCGTATCCATCTGGTCTTCAGCCGCGGAAAAAATCTGGTCGCATTCCTCATTATCTTCGATAAAGTCTGAGACATAAAGGAATGCGTCCTTTTCAAGACCTATGTTGACAAAGGCGGACTGCATCCCGGGCAAAACCTTGGTGACTTTGCCTTTATAGGTGTTGGCGAGAATGCCCCGATTTCGATTCCGTTCAATATAAAGCTCTGCCAATTGGTCGTCTTCAAGAATTGCGACCTTCGTTTCCAGCGCTGTGCTGGAAACGATCATTTCTTTAATCATGCAATTACTCCAGTTTGGGTAGAAGCGAACGCGAAGGGATATGGACGGAAGCAATGCGGATCGGCAAGGGATGATGGTTCACGTCCGGAACCATCTGAGCCTGACACAACACAAATTTTCAAAAAACCCCAAAATCAGCCCTGGTCGGGATGCGCATTCAACGGAAACGCCTGTTCCCGTCTCGAAGCCCCGGAAGTCGAACACTCACCTGAAAACGGAGCAGAAGGCTTTCGACTGATTTGCGCCATGCGTCATGGTCAGAATAAAAATCCCGAATCAAACCCTTTTTCAATGTACCGTCACTTAAGACATCGAATCGCGATCGATCAAATTCATAAATCTTACAGCTCTTTTAAGAGCCGACCTTATTATAGCGATTTGCTGAAAATTCAATGATTTCCTGCCGGCCTGAATTGGTAATGGTAAATTGCCTGAACGCAGAATGCAAGGAAAGCTTCCCCTTATAACCGTTTCCCGTTTCCCGTTGTGTCATAAATCAGACCGCGTTCGGTCGGCAATAAGCTCGAAACCGGGAACCGGAAACCGAAAACGGGGAACCTAGTTGACATAGCGCCTCATTCGGATGCCCATACAGATGCTCATGGCAGCAAAGAATGAAATGAGAGAGGATCCCCCTGCGCTGACAAAAGGAAGCGGTATGCCGGCGATCGGGAGCAATCCCACCCCCATTCCGATATTGATGACAACATGGAAAAGCATCAAGGCTAAAACGCCGACAACAATCAGAGCGCCGACTTTATCCTTCGCCTCTCGGGCGGCTCGAAAAAGCCTGGATGCGACAAGCAGAAACAAGCCCAGGATGGAAATACTCCCCACAAAACCCTTTTCCTCGGACAGGACCGCAAAAACGAAGTCCGTATGCGGGGCCGGCAAAAACCCGAGATTGCCTTGAGTCCCTCGTTTGAATCCTTTGCCCAGAAATCTTCCTGATCCGATTGCAATCTCTGATTGTATTTTTTGGTATCCCGATCGGAGCGGGTCGCTCCCCGGATTGAGTACGGTTTCGAATCGTCCCTTTTGATGGCCGCGCAACAGGAACCAGGCAAGCGGAGCGGCAGCGATGGCGATAATGAGCAGGCTTATCAGATGCTTGCGTCTGATTCCCGCCATACAGGTTAAAACCGCATAGATCGGGAAGAAGGTAACCGCCGTCCCCAGGTCACCCTGAAAAATCACCATAAGCACAGGCACGAAAACAATCAAACCGCCGAATACCAGCTCTCGCAGGCTCAGGTATTCCTGATCCAGATCCGAGTAATATTTGGCCAGGGCAATGATTACCAGTATCTTCATGAGTTCGGAAGGCTGAAATGAGAATAAGCCTATATCAATCCAGCTCTTGTTGCTGTGGATTGACGTTCCGATCATTAAAACGAGCCCAAGCACCGCAAGGCCTGCAATATAAATGATCGTTATAAAATCCGAGAAGAAATGGTAGTCAAAGTACAGCAGTGCCGCAAATACCACCAGGCCGCCACATACGTAGATCACCTGCTTCCCGAAATATGAATTCAGGCTCGTACCGTCGGTAGTACTCCATATGGCAGTGATGCCTGCGCAGGACAAAATCAAAATGGCCAGGAAGAGAAGCCAATCAAAACTCAGCAATAACCGTCGGTCTGTCTTAATCATTGGTGTATTGTAATCCGCCCTCCTCGCTTCTATTTCCGAATGCGAATGACGGAAAATCCGTTCTGGTTTTTGGCTGGTTTTTGCTGAAATAAGCTCTGAAAATCTCTCTGGCAAGAGGCGCAGCGGCTATTCCGCCCTTCCCTCCGTGTTCCAGAAAGACAACGACCGCTATTTCGGGATTATCCCGGTTGCCGAAACCGACGAACCAGGAGTGATCCTCGATATCTTCATTCAACCTCCTTTTCAGCTCGTTGCTAATGACTTGGACTGTGCCCGTTTTTCCGCAGATGTCCAGGCCGGGCACTGCGGCGTTATGCCCTGTTCCATAGTTGTTAACGCTTTCCCACATACCCTGCCGGATCCGGCGCGCATGTTCCTCAGTGATCGGGAGTCGAACTGCAGGCCATTTCAGACTTGTTTCGGGAACGCCTTCCGCGCGAAGCAGTACGTGAGGCGTTGTGAGCAGCCCTCCCATCGCAATGGCGCCTATCGCACGGACCATTTGCAGTGGTGTCGCACTCACAGCCCCCTGCCCTATGGAAACGGATATTGTTTCTCCGGCATACCATTTAGTCCGGTAGGTTTCCATCTTCCATTCGGGGCTGGGCATTACACCGGCGCGCTCCCCTGGAAGGTCAATGCCGGTTCGTCGGCCCAATCCCAAAGCACTTGCATGCTGCGCGATTTTGGAAATTCCAAGTCTTCGGCCCAAATCATAAAAAAATATGTTGCATGATTTGGCTATGGCCTGTTCCAGGTGAAGAGCTCCGTGTCCTTCTCTCTTCGCACAGTGGAACGTTCGTCCATAATAGCTGGCCGCCCCTCTGCAATATACCGCCGGATTGTCGTCGAGAAGACCTTCCGCGAGACCGGCATCCGCCATGATCAGCTTGAAAATGGATCCCGGGGAGTAGCTATTCTGAATTGCCCGATTCTGCATAGGCCGATCGGCATGATCGCGTAATCCGGCCCATTTGGCATCAGAAATGCGGGTGGCAAAATCATTCGGATCAAAGGATGGCGAACTGGCCATTGCCAGGACTTCGCCGTTGCGGGGATCGATGGCTACGATCGCTCCGACCTTATCTTCTAAAGCTTTTTCCGCAATCTGCTGCAGTTCAAGATCCAGCGTCAGCTGAATCTCACCCCCTATAACCGAATTTATTTCATCCAGGAGATGCTTTTCACGCCCCAGGCTGTCAACCAGGACATTGCGGGCGCCGTCCTTGCCGACAAGAATTTGATTGTAGGTTCGCTCCGCTCCGCTGCGGCCGACCAGAGACCCCGGCTTAGCCCCCGGGAACTGATTCGAAGACAGCTCTCGTTCGGATATCTCCCCTACGTATCCCAGAAGGTGGGCCGCCAGTTTCCCATAGTGATATAACCTGCGAGGCTCAAGTCCCAGCTGTATTTCCGGATGGTCTCTCCTGTGCCCCTCAATTATGGAAGCATCCTCCATCCCAGCATCTTCTTTTAAAACGATAGGTTGATAAAGACCTGTATTTCTGCTTCGGCGCAGTATCGATTCCAGTTCTTCCGGCAATACGCCGAGTTTTTCAGTGATGAATCGAATCGTCTCCTTGCGATTCTTCATATCTTCGCGATAAAGCAGAATTTCGAAAGACGGGCGGTTTTCTACCAGAGGAATCTTGTTGCGATCCATTATGGTGCCGCGAGGAGCAATAAGCTGGATCCGCCGGATTCGGTTGCGTTCGGCACTTAGGCTGTGATCGGATCCCTGGATAATTTGAAGCTGCCAAAGCCGGGCAGCAAGGATCAGAAATATCAGCAGAACCGGTATACGGAACAGATTGAGTCGCTGCTGAATAAGCTGTCGGTTGGATTCCTGCTGAAGGGTCACATCTTACTCAATGCGCTTTATTCGTTTGACTTCTTTTGTAGGTTTCAAAACCCGCGAACAGGACAATGGCGACCGTCGCCGTAATGAGTGCTTGCAGAATCGAGGCGCCCAGAAAAATTCTGTTTAAAGCCCGCTGCAGGAGCCAGAACAGAATAAAAATGCTCAGCGAGCTTAAGCAGGAAGAAGTCGCAATAATTGAAAATCTCACCCACGGCTGTTCCATCGTGTTGAATCGTTTCCAGCATTGACCGATGATAAACGCGGCCAAAGTCTTGCCGAATCCATTATATCCAAGCGGCCATCCCAAGGCCGCATCCAGAAGAAGACCGGTCAGTGCACCGACAAAAAGCGCCTGAATCCGGCTGCGATAGATGGCCCAATAGGCAACAAGAATCAGCGATAGGTCGAGAAAATTAAACAGGAAAAAATTCTCCCCTGCAATCATTTGGGCAACGATCGCCAGAAACGATGACAAGGCTAAGAATAAGTATTTCATGGAATCCGGATTGAGAGTCTTTTTGACGGCTTGCTCTGGAACAGTCCAAAATCCTCGCCAGGCATCACAAAGCTCTTCATATCTAAATGTGAACACATAAAATATGGTTCACTTTCCCGCCGCTGTTTCCCCGGATTTGGCATTACCCCGCAACACAGATACCTCTTCCACTCGAATCAAGTCCATCCGAGGCTCGACCTTAATAGAACGAAATACACCTTTGCCTTTGTGTGAGTCAACTACTTTTCCAATTGGATAGCCTTTGGGATAAATACCGTCCAAGCCAGAGCTTAAGACAATATCCCCCACCTCTACCGATTCGGAGTTCCCGACATAGATCATATCCAGCAGGAGATCTCCGGATCCTCTCAGGATAGCCGGGGTGCGGGTACGTTCCAGGACAGCGCCAATCGAGGCATCCGGATTGGTGATCAACTGTACCTGAGACTGGTGATTCGCAACCAGGATGACCCTTCCGATGATGCCGTCTCCCGAAATAACCGCGGAATCGACTTGCACCCCATCCGCTGAACCACGGTCTATATATATCAGATTGGACAGAAAACTCGGTGTGCGCGCGATCACACGTGCACCGATGGATTCATGTGAAATGCTTTCGTTTAGGTCCAGCAACCGACGCAACCGGGCGTTTTCCTGTTTGGCCTGCTCATAGGAGTTGTTCAGAAGAGTGAGCTGCTGCAAAGCCTGTCGAAGCTGTTTATTTTCGGCGCGCGCTCCTACTGTCCAGATATAGTTTCGCCAGAAATCCTTGACTCCGTTCGTTATGCCCGATGATACCGCTACTATTGGAGCCTGCAAGGTCAGCGTCCAGGTCTTGAGAAGCAGGGTGCCGGACGGCCCCTCAATTTGAACCGAAAGAAGGGCAAGATTCAGAACGAGCAAGGGTACCATTACAAGAACCGCTCGTTCCTTATTTACCCTCAAAGGCAGTTCACTGGACACAAATCCTCCGGAAGAGCTTGAAATCCGTCAGCATTTTGCTGGTCCCCAGTACGACAGAGGAAAGGGGATCTTCCGCAACAAAAACCGGGAGGCCCGTTTCGGATGACAGCCGTTTATCGAAGCGTTTCAAAAGGGCTCCGCCGCCGGTCAGGACAATGCCACGATCCATAATGTCGGCCGACAGTTCGGGCGGAGTGCGCTCAAGTGCTACCTTGATTGCATTGATAATGATCGCAATGCTGTCGCTCAACGCTTCCCGGATTTCTTCATCCGTGACGGTGATCGTTTTCGGCACTCCCTCTATCAGGTTACGTCCTTTGATCTCCATGGTAAGTTGCCGATCCAGGGAACCGGCCGAGCCCAGCTGCATCTTAATTGTTTCCGCAGTACGCTCACCGATGAGCAGATTGTGTTTGCGCTTGATGTACTGGATGATGGCTTCATCCATCTCATTGCCGGCCACTCTGACCGACCGGCTGTAAACTATGCCAGAGAGGGAAATTACGGCAATATCCGTTGTGCCGCCGCCGATATCCACGATCATATTGCCGCAAGCTTCGGTTATAGGCATCCCCGCCCCGATCGCGGCAACGATTGCCTGTTCGACAAGGTACACTTCACTGGCTTTTGCACGCAATGCCGATTCCTGCACCGCTCGTTTTTCGACCTGCGTAATTTCCGAAGGGATGCCGATAACGATACGGGGGCTAAGGAGATGGTTCCGGCTATGAGCACCTTTAATAAAATACTTGAGCATGACCTCCGTAACATCGAAATCCGCAATCACACCATCTTTCATCGGTTTGACCGCGACGATATCAGCGGGAGTTCTACCAAGCATCTCCTTGGCCGCGTGTCCAACAGCGAGCACTTTTTTGGAGTTTCGATCCAATGCAACAATGGAGGGCTCGTTCACTACTATCCCTCGGCCTTTTGCGTAGACCAGGGTGTTGGCAGTCCCCAGATCAATGGCTAAGTCACTGGAAAAAAATCCGAATATCGATCTAAGATTCATATTTTTGCTAGACGGCGACTTTGATGCTGTTCTTGGAAAGCTCTTTCGCCCGGTACATCGCGGCATCCGCTTTTTTAATCAGACCTTCCGCAGTAAGAGTATGCTTTGGGCAATTTGCCACCCCGAGACTCACTGTAAGACGGATACTTAAATTCTGGGCCACAAACTCACACTCTTCAACTTTTTTCCGTATTCGTTCCGCGATAACCATCGCCCCATTCAAAGGGGTTTCCGGCAGAACAATCACAAATTCGTCTCCTCCATATCTACCGACCACGTCGGTTTCGCGAACTATTCTTTTGAAAACCTGCCCCATCTCCGCCAGGGCCTGGCTCCCTACCAGGTGCCCAAAAGTATCATTGATTCTCTTGAATCCATCAACATCAATGAACAGCAAAGATACTTTTTTCTTGTAGCGTAAGCAACGTTTTACATCAGCCTGGAGATATTTCATCAGATAGCGGTAGTTATAGAGCTTGGTCAGATCGTCGGTAATGGTGAGACGTTCGGCGTTTTCAAACATATCCACTGTGCGGATGGCGATCGCCAGCGGACTGAGCAACATTTCGATCAGGTCCTGATCCATGCGGGTGAATGTGCCGCTGCCCTTGTTGATCAATTCGATGACTCCGACTTTTTCTCCTCTGCGCTGAAGGGGATAACAGAGCACCGATCGAATGAAGACGCTTTCTTTACTAAATGGGACTCTGATCTCGAAAAGGTAATTATTATTTATATAGGGCGTGCCGCTTTTTATAACCTTTTCCACAATCGCGCTGTTGGCATGCTGCTCGAACAAATCCAGATCCTTTATGTTGCCGGTACTGTAAGCGCGCTGCAGCGTAGCGCTCCCTTCTCCGAACAGATAGAGGATGCATTCCTCGGCTTGAACGTGTGAAAGTATTTTATTAATAAGCAGACTCATTCCCAACTTGCGATCGGTAATATTTGAACAAGACTCGACAGTATGAACAAATGCGTCAAAAAAGTCCTGGACGTTGTCCGCGCGCTGCTGAACCAAGGCGATCTCTCTTCTCTGCGCTTTGGTCATGGCTATGCTTTCCATCAAGTGACTCACAAGATAAAAAGGCACCGGAATCCGCACGATTTGTATTCCATCTTCGCTTCTTGAAAGTTTCAAAGACGAGGGCCTGTCGGATTCTCCATATCCAACAATCTCTGCTCCCGGAAACATGTTGGAGAGAAGGCGCTGCATTTCCGGGGTTTCACTGTTCAGCGGGAAAAAGACGGCCAGATAGTCTTTTGCTGCGGGGATAGGGCCGCCCAAAACGGCATTCTCCTGGCAGTATTCAAATTTCCAGGGCACTTCCTCGGGAACGGCATCAAGGAAAAATTGGGGGGCCCGATCTTTATAAATAATGCCGATCTTCAGCTGTTCAATCATTCTAATCGTTCCCGTCCTGAGGCCCGAAATCGTAGGTCGTGGTCACTATGCGAGTCCTGCCGGCAAGATCGGATACTCTCATCACGAGATTCACTCTCCGAGCAGAAACAGGAAATGGATTGGTAAAGTGCTTGAAAGATCCATCTCCGGCCACATCGACTATTTCATTATTCACAACCAGCCTGCTCCCGGCTTCCACGCTTCCAATCAACTCCAGACTCCTGCCGAATGGAATAATGCGGTCCAGTTTGATGAACAGGCTTGCCTGATCTTTCCTCGCATCATTCAAAACGGGGGCTTCGTATTTTGGGGCGGATTGAGCGGAATCTCGGGACAAAAGGTTCCCATCGTGCACCAGGGCATTCGATACCAAAGCGGCCCCTGAAGGCACGCTTATCTCCATGCTGCCGTCTCCGGCTTTCCGAACAGTGAATATGGTACTTGCCTGTATTGTAACAGCAACACCGTTGGAATATCGGATGGTGGCTGTTCCGGACTCATCGGTTTGTACCAGATCCCCCTCCATGAGAAGCGCGCCCATCTCCACAGGATGCCAGCCTTTGCTTCCTGCCTTCTCCACGGCAATCATTCCGGACGCTGAAACCAGTTCAGCAACGGCCTTCGGCTCCGGCGCTTTCACAGGCCCGGCATCCCGGTTGTGCAGCTTGGAAAGAAATAAAAAAGAGGCTAGAGCAACTGCTGACAGTGCCAGAACACCCGCGACAATATACTTCCCATTCCCTTCTTTCCTTGTGGGATCCGATAAAAAATGAGCATGGCTGCTGGACATATCGATGCAACCGAAATAGTCAAGGCCCTTGATATGGTTTTTGCCGGCTATTCAACAAATGTCGAGAGCACGTGAGATCGAAATCACGCCGACACACCAATAACTAACCGTGTCCTCTCGATTCTCATCGGATGAGCTAAGCCTGTCTATTATGAAATCCGCCTAAAAATTAATAAAATTACTCCCCGGCGCGGGATGCCGGGTCTTAATATGAAGGCGGGGAGAGGGGCTTGCGCTAAATCCATTAATTCTAAAAGAGATTGCCAGGCTTCCGCCTCATGCTTACGGCATTTTGCGGCATAAATCACCCATTTGATGCACGAACCGATAGTTCTAGAGCAACTACGCATTTTCGTATGCTATAATGCCGTTTTTTTGCCACTGAACGGAGGCAGTAAATCCTTATGCTGGATCTCATGCGCCGCAAAAAGCGGCTGAAAATTATTCTCTGGCTGGTGATTTTTAGTCTTGCGTTGGGAATGCTTCTCTTTTTCGTACCCGGCGTAAATATTGGAAATGTTGCAACCGACACCTCAGCTGCATCAGTCGATGGGCAGACTATTTCGATCAATGAATTCGCTTCCACCTACCGGAGGGTGGTGAAGCAATACAGCAACAGAGGGAAGAACAGGATTGATCCCGAAACGCTCAAGAACATGGGACTTCCCAGACAGGTGCTCGATGAGTTGATCACGGAAAAAGTTATCCAGACTGCTGCAAAACGTTTTGGGATTACTGTCACCGAGAATGAAGTTCGCCGGGCTATTGAAACTTATCCATATTTCCAGGATCAGGGCAAATTTATTGGAGTCGAGAGGTACAAAGAGCTCCTGGCCACAAATGACATCCCCGTCGAAGAATTTGAAAGAGATATGCGCCATTCACAGCTATTAAAAAAGCTGCGCGCAATCATTACCGATTCCCTGAATGTAAGTGAAAGCGATCTGCGGGACGAATTCGCCCGTGCAAACCAGCAGACTCAGGTCTATTTCGCCGTACTGAAGAAAGAGGATTTTAAGAAGCGCGTGAACCCGAATGAAACAGAGTTGCGGGCTTACTTTGAAGAGCATAAGGCTTCCTATCAGGTTAAAGAGAAACGCAGGGCGCAGTACCTTGAAATACCGCTTTCGGCAATTCTGGCCGACGCCAATGTAGTGGCAACGGACCAGGAAATACAGGATGCGTGGAATCAGAAATCGCACGAGGATGCGGTGGAAGCATCCCATATATTGCTGCGGGTGGAAGATGAATCCAAGGATGCAGAGGTGAAAGCGAAAGCGGAGACCATCCTGAAAAAGGCGAAAAGCGGCGGGGATTTCGCCGAACTGGCCAGAAAAAATTCTCAGGACACGGGTAGCGCCAGCCAAGGCGGTTACCTCGGCTCTTTCCAGCGCGGGCAGATGGTTAGAGAGTTTGAAGACGCAGCTTTCGCTTTAAAACCGGGGGAGATTTCCGACCTTGTCCGCACGCAATACGGCTATCACATTATCCAAGTCTTAAAGCACGAAACGCCTACTCTTGAATCGAGCCTCGGCGCATTGATGGCGGAAGTGCGGATGAAAAAATCACAGGAATTGGCCAGGCAAAAAGCGGAAGAGGCTGCACAGCTTGCTGTAAAGAATGGGGATCTGAATTCGGCAGCAAAGACTTTGGGATTCGCGGCGGATATCAAGGATTCCGGCTATCTTCAGAAAGGTGAAGCCTCCGCGGGAGGAAACAATCTCCAGGCATTGGAAGATGAGGTCTTCCGAATGAAGGAAATCAACTCGATCGGATCGGTTGTGGAACTTCCCATGGGTTTCGCGATTCCCAAATTGATTGAGGTCCAGCAGGCCAGACCTGGAAATTTCTCAGAGTTCAGAAGTCAGATTGAAACGGATTTCATCGACTCCAAAGCCAAAGAACTTCTGCAGGCCGAAGCCAGGAAGCTATCCGAGGAAGCACGAAAACAGAGCAGTCTGGAGAAGGCGGCGAAGCAGATGGGTTGGAATGTGAAAACAAGCCAGCTGTTTAATATGTCCGGAACGCCTGATCCTGAAATTGGCTCGAATCCCTCCTTTAACAGCGCCGCATTTGAATTGGAGCCGGGAGCGGTGAGTGACCCACTCTCTCTGCTGGACGATCAGGCCGTTCTCCAGGTAAAATCGCGTACGCCGTTTGATGAAGCCGCCTTTCAGAAAGAAAGGGCGCAATTGAAAGCAAAGCTTCTTCAGGCAAGTCAGGATCTGTATTTCCAGGATTACGTCCGCAAAATCACGTCGGATCTGGAAAAAGCCGGAAAAATTCGCATCAATCCCAAAACTCTTGAGGATTTGCCTTCATCGTACTATTAGGGAAGGTTTCCATCGCCGCCGGAGGAAGCTGCATATCAGGCGGATTGTGATGTCGCATCAGTCTGGGAATCCGACGAGCGCTTATCATAAAGAGAGATTGCATAATCATGCAATCTCTCAACTACCTGATTAACCCTCTTCAGTTCCGAATACAGCTTTTCGATATCCGCCCGGACCTTGCCCTGACAGCCCGAATTCAATACCAGCAGCTGCGTAAATCCCATGATCACGGCGAGAGGATTGTTCAGGTCATGGGCGAATGCCCGAAGCGTGGTCGCGATATCGGTTACAACCGATTGATCACCTTCTTTGAGAGCCAGCGATTTATTCAGATTGGAGACAAAGAGAAATCCGTCCGCGCGATTCCCCTTGCCGGCCAGCAGCGTTACTGCACTGCGTGCTTCCAGGGATTTGCCGCCGCGAGTCCGATGAACAATCTCTCCTTCCCAGTATCCCCACTCTCTGGCAAGCGCCAGAATGCGCGGCATCTCGAAAGCTGAATCATCGGTCAAGATTTGAGTAATGGGTCTGCCGACCAGTTCTTGCGCTGAATAACCTGTAAACTGCTCGGCGCCGGATGACAGGGATGCAATAAGAGCTTCTGGCGATAGAGTGGCAGCAAGCCACCGGGAGGAGCACACGAACGGCTGCATAGAGTTTCCCTACCTTGATTTCTTATGTCCTATCGTCAAATACGCCGGTTACGGTTAACACTTTTGTGCCGGATATCCACCTGAATATTAACTGCAGGTTTAGGAGAAGAGGAAAAGCAAAAACGCCACGGATTTCACCGATTATAAATCTATATATCCAAAGCACTACGCTAAAAACTGGCGTTTTTTGCAGCAGAACCCATTCTTAAGCCGAAGGCTTATGGCTGATGACTCCGGCGAGGCCGGCGTTCAATTCATGAATAATCCTGAGTCCGTCGAGCGTCAGCCAGGGGGCGAGGATCGTAATGACATTGGTTTCTTTGGCAATGATCTCGGCCAGACCGCCGGTTGCAATAACCTTGGTTTCAGGTCCCAACTCGCTCTTGATTCGGGCAATGATCCCCTCTACGAGCCCTACGTAGCCGAACATGATCCCGGATTGCAGCGATTGGGTGGTATTTCTGCCTATTGGCGAAGGCGGCCATCGGAGATCGACTTTGGGTAATTTGGCCGTCCGATCAAAAAGCGCCTGGGCGGCAACCGCGATCCCGGGCGCAATTGCGCCCCCGAGGAAATCCCCATCGGCCGAAACCGCATCAAACGTTGTAGCCGTCCCAAAGTCGATGATACAGACCGGTCCTCCGTACATTTTATAGCCTGCGGCGGCATCCACTATCCGATCAGCGCCGACCTGACCCGGCTCGTCATACCGTATATTTAAACCAGTCTTGCATTTAGCATCAACTACAAGCGGGTCACACCGGAGGAAATGCCTGCAGACCTCCACGAATGTGCCCATGAGCGAGGGTACAACAGAGGCCATGGCGATTGCCTTAATGTCTGCAGGCGAGATTTTCGCGCTTCGCAAAAGGCCCAATACCAGCGCACCGTACTCGTCCTGCGTTTTGTCATGGTGCGAAGCAAGGCGCCAGTGAGGTCCAAGGGTTTCGCCTGCGTATGCGCCCAAGCTTATGTTTGTATTCCCGATATCAATAGCCAATAGCATAAATACCCATTTGCATCGGACGGTTTTCGATTGGGACCAAACTCAGCAATCTCAGAATGAATCCTGATTGAAACGAATGCTTTATAATATCAATCGCTAATCATCTTTGGCAGAAGGAGTTACCGGACGGCCCGCGATATCAACCTCGCCGAGGCCGCGGCAGTTCGCGCATTTTCCGCTGCCGGGAGGGTAGCAGGATGTGCAGAGCTTCCCCCTCTGCAACGTTAACCGGCCTGTTCCATGGCAGGCATGACAGTTACCAGTGCCTTTGCAATGTGAACATTTTCTATGGGATTCCGGCATTTTACGCCTCACATATTCCGCAGGAAATTCTATTCCTGGCAATTAGAACAGTAAAAAGAACTGCGATTCCCCTGAACAATCCTCCTGATCGGGAAACCGCACCGCGCACAAACATCGCCTTCCTTCTGAAAAACCCTCAGATAATTCTGATTTTCTCCGGGATTCCCTTCGGAATCCACAAAATCCGAAAAGCTGGTCCCCCGATGCCGGATGGAGTCTCTCATCACATTTCGAATGGCAGCGGCCAAATTCTCCACCTCTTCGGATGACAATGTATGACATCGGCGCTGGGGGCGGACCCGAGCCAAAAACAGGGATTCGCATACGTAGATATTACCAAGCCCGGCTACATTCCGCTGATCCAGAAGAAAAGATTTGATCTCCCGCCGGCTCCTCTGCAATTTCGTTTTGAGCCATTGGCCGCAAAACCCACAGCTAAGTGGATCCTTGCCTAAGGAACATATTTCCGGAATCTGGTCCAGGCGGAATCCATCATAAGCAGCCATGAGTCCAAAGCGGCGAGGATCGCGATATTCCAATTCCGAGCCGTCGGAAAAGCGGATGAGTGCGTGCGTATGCTTTACCCTCTCTTCCGACCGGGCATGATAAAGAATTCTGCCGCTCATTCCCAGGTGGATCAGCCAGAACGCCCTCGGCTCCAATTCCGCGATGAGGTATTTTCCGCGGCGGAGAATCTTTCGAATCGTGCGGCCTCGAAGCGTCATGGCAAAGCTTTCGGTAAAGGGCCGGCGCAACGGGAATCCGGAAAGGGAGACATGCTCGATGCATTTGCCCACAAGCCTCTTTCGAAGCTTGCGCGCCAGGGTTTCAACTTCGGGCATTTCGGGCATTTTTTCAGACGGGCGGAAGCACATCGATTCCCATGTACATAAAGCTTTTGGTAATCAATGGCTTTCGGGCTAGAGATCTTCGGAGGATGTACTCCCCCCTTGATCGTCGGGACTTCCCTCGCCGGCAGCTTCTCTTGCCGCTTCCTCAGCAAGCTGATCTATATCCTCTCCTGCAAAATCCTCACCGAGCTCTTTGCCCATCTTTTTCATCCAGCGGGCTACGCTGCCCGGATCATTTTCATCCAAACCGGATAAAGACGATGGATCCGCCAAAGATTCCAGACGGCTTTCCTCGGATTTTGGCATGGCAAACCGTGAATAAAGCTGCTCAATGTCTTCGCCTTTGCAATACCTGCAAACAGGATGAAATGTGGCGGGAGACATGACCAGATAGCTCATCTTCTTCTTGCATTTGCGGCAGAAGTACTCAAAGATCGGCATACATCCTTCCTGATGTTTTCAAATTCAAACGCCTTAATATTACCAGAGCTTTTGACAGTCAGGAACTTTTGCGAGCGTAGACGCCGCTTTTGCCGCCGCTTTTTTCAAGCAACTGCACCTTCTCAACCGTAGCTCCCTTCTCAACAGCCTTTACCATATCATAGAGAGTCAGGGCTGCTACGGACGCCGCGGTCAGCGCTTCCATTTCAACTCCGGTAGTCCCGGCGCATGAAACAGTGGCGACAAAGCGTACTCCTGTTCCGCAGATTATCGCATCTACGTCGACATGCGTTAAAAGAAGCGGATGGCAGAGGGGAATGAGATCCGGAGTCCGTTTCGCAGCCAGAATGCCGGCAAGCCGCGCCGTTTCCAAAGGATTTCCTTTGGGCAACGCACCCCGACGAAGTAGGGATAGAGTCTTTCGCGAAAGCCGCAAAAACGATTCCGCTACCGCCCGTCGGGAAGTGATGGCCTTTTCCGTAACATCCACCATCCGCGCCCGCCCCTTCGCATCAATATGAGTCAGTATCGCAGGTTGTTTCTTAATCATATATCGATTTGAAATATTGACGATTGACGCTTAAAAACCTGATGTTCTGCGTGTCGTCAATCGAAAATCGTCAATCATCAGCGCTGCCGGACGAAGAAATCCGGCAACAGCATTATTTCGACAACTTCTCCACGGCGCAGCAAATCCCTGCTTTTGGGAAATATAAAAGTCGCATTCGCGCGCGTAAATCCAATGATATCCGCCGAGCTCTTCCACAAAAGCGGCTCGACTTTCCAGCCATCGTCCTGCCAGAATACCCATGCGGGCATAAATGCCGTTCTTCCGGGAGATTGTCTCATATCTGCCAGCAGCTCACCCTTCATTCTCGGCAACTCAGGCTGGGTCATGCCACAAAGCCGGCCCAGTACAGGACGCACAAAGCACTCGAATGTGACAAGTGCCGATATGGGATTCCCCGGCAATCCAAAGATCAGCTTGTCACCCTTGCGGGCAAACACTGTCGGTTTGCCGGGTTTGATAGCCACCTTATTAAACAGAATTTCCAGCCCTATATCCTTGAAAACATCGCGCACAAAGTCGTATTCGCCCATGGAGACTCCGCCGGTAATGATCAACACATCCCGCTCAAGTCCCAACAGCATCATGCGATGCAGTTCATCCCGATTATCCCGCGCAATGCCGAGGTAATCGGGCTCAAATCCCATATATTGAAGCTGGCTGGAAAGGCAATAAGCATTGGAGTTCCGGATCTGGTCCAGTTCAGGCGTTTTATCAAACTCAACCAGTTCATCGCCGGTAGCGAATATCGCGATGCTGGGTTTCCGGTAAACTTTGACACGGCTATATCCGAAAGTGGCCATGGCCGCGATTTCAGCCGGACCCACCCGGTGGCCCGATTCCAGCACCACCGCGCCGGTTTTCGCTTCCGACCCCTGCATAGCGATATTCTCGCGCGGCTTCACCGGCTCAAGAATTCTGATCCGCTTACCGTCATCCGAAATCCGGCACAGCTCAATGATCTGAACCGCATCGGCGCCTTCGGAAACTGGCGCCCCCGTCATAGTCGCTATCGCTTCACCGGGATTCAATTTCCGGGGGATTCCGCCTCCGGCCCGAATTTCCCCGGCAATAATTAGTTCGACTGGAGCGTGCTCGACATCAGCGGCACGCACGGCATAGCCATCCATTGCCGAACGATGAAAGGGTGGTATATCACGGGTTGCGACGAGGTCTTCGGCCAAATTGCGTCCCAACGCCGCTTGGAACGGGACTTCTTCAACTTTGCGCTCGGGCAAGTTCGAAAGCAAAATCCCCAGAGCTTCTTCAACGCTTATCATAAAGTCTCCCATTTACTGCAGGGGGGAAAGAAAGGGGTAAAGGGGTAGAGGGGAAAACAATTAGAGTAAATGATTTAAATAGCGGTTTTCTTTTCATCATACAGCTCATTCCCTCTACCCCTTTACCCCTTTACCCCTTTCTTCGCCCCTTTGCCCCTCTATCCCTTCTCTTCCTCCTTGGCAAACTTGCGCAAAGCCTCGGCGAATTCCTTCAGTCGCCGCTCGACGCGATAATTAACGGTTCCCTCTTTATATTCGTTATGTTCGTCGCGTTCACCCGCAGGAATGCCCGTCAGGATTTCGATTCCCTCATCAATCGTGCCGACGGCGTAGATGGAAAATCTGCCCGCGGCCACGGCCTCGACGACGTCCTTCCGCAACATCAGATTCCTGACATTCTGAAGAGGAATCATCACCCCTTGATCCCCCGTAAGACCTATTGCCTTGCATACATCGAAGTATCCCTCGATTTTCTGATTCACCCCTCCGATCGGCTGGATTTGGCCGTTCTGATTGACAGATCCGGTGACCGCAATGCTCTGCTTGACAGGAATTTTTGAGAGGCTTGAGAGCAATGCGTAGACTTCGGTTGACGAAGCACTGTCGCCATCGATTCCTTCATAGGACTGTTCAAAGCACAAACTGGCCGATACGGACAGCGGTTGTTGCTGAGCATATTTTGCTCCCAGATAGCCGCTCAAGATAAGAACTCCCTTGTCGTAAATCTTTCCGCTCATCTTGGATTCCCGCTCAATATCCACAACGCCGCTCTTGCCCATAAATGTCTTGGCCGTAATGCGGGAGGGCTTGCCGAAACGGATGTCGCCGAGATCAATCACTGCCAAACCATTGACTTGCCCCACAGCTTCTCCCGAAACATCTACCAGAATCGTGCCCTCAGCTATCAGATTCCGGATCCGCTCCTCGATCAAACTGGAACGATAGTATTTTTCCTCGATCGCTTGCAGAACGCTGGCGGAAGTGACGAGACTGGCGCCTGAACTGCGGGCCCAGTAGCTTGCCTCGCGAACGATATCGGCTACATCGCTGAACCGAGCCGAAAGCTTCTGCTGATCATCGACAAGCCAGGCTCCGTATTCTATTACCCGCGCAACCCCGGTTGGATCAAAGTGCAAAAGGCCCTCGTCAAAGCAACGAGTGCTGATGAAGGAAGCATAATTATTAAAAGCCTGTTCATCCCGGGGCATCTCCGAATCAAAGTCGGCTTTAACTTTGAAAATCTTCCTGAAATCCTCGTCCAGTCCATATAACTGATGATAGATGAGCTGGTGGCCGATCATGATGACCTTTACATTGACAGGTATTGGATTCGGCCTCATTCCCGCAACTGGAACAATGCCAAACTGCTCGGCCAAATCTTCGATCCGCACTTCCTTGTTTTTGACGGTGCGCTTCAGCGTTTCCCAGACGCCTGAATTAAGCAGAACATCATGCACATTAACAACCAGAAATCCTCCGTTCGCCCTTGCATAGGAACCGGCCCGGATCAGCGTAAAGTCGCCTGACAGAGTACCGAATTGAGCCCGCCGTTCCACGCGCCCAAAAAGGTTGTAATACGTAGGATTGGTTTCAATAACAACCGGCGCTCCTTTGAGATCGGTATTATCCACCACGATGTTGACAGTGTATTTGGCAAATGGATCTACCTGGGGCTCCAGGCGTATCTGAGAAGCGGCAGCTGCATCCGATTTAGCGGAATCCTCCGTAAAATCCTCCAGATGAGAAAGAATGTATTCCTGAACGTCATCCAGGTAAGACGTTACTTGCGGAAAACCTATGTATTCTTCCTTGATCCCATCGACCCGGCCCCCGACGACATATAATCCGACTCTGCGGTGCAGTTCGTTGATTTTGTCGCGGCTCTCTTTATTGATATTGCGCACTTGCCGGAGAAAGGATTGAATATCCTGATTGAGTCCCGTCTGGCGGGTCTCTATCTGTTTTTTTGCCTCAGGATCCAAAGCCTCATATTGTTCGGATGTCATTAGCTTCCCTTCCACCAAAGGCACGAGGGAAACTCCGACTTTAGTGATCTCGACCTCAAAACCCTCTGCGCGCGCCTTCTCGGAAAGCCTGCTTAATAGGAGCTGCTGCTGTTCCTGGTTCTCGCGAATAAGGCCGTTGACGCTCTCTTCGTATTCCTTGGACTCGAAGGCTTTGGGTATCTCTTTTTTCAGATGACGGACGAATTCATCCATTTCCGCTTTTAAGGATTTGCCGCGGCCCGCCGGAAGATTAAGGATGATCGGACAGTTGGGATCCCGAAAATTGTAGACATAGCACCAATCATCCGGACAAGGCATCTTAGCGGCGATTTCCTCAAGAAAGGTACGGATCACCGTGGTTTTGCCGGTTCCCGTCAGCCCGCTTACATAGATATTGTAGCCGGGGGATGAGATATCCAGACCGAAACGAATCGCCCGAATTGGGCGTTCCTGCTCCACTATGCCCTGCATCGGAGGTATTTCTGCCGTTGATTGAAATTTGAAAAAGGAGGAATCACAGGTCCAACGCAGGCGTTCAGGTGACAGCAATTTGCTTTGTTCGTTCATCGATTTCCCCAAAGAAAGATTTCGGACTACCTTTTGTATCCAATTTTGCGCAGAAATTCTTTTCTGGCTTGAACATCCCCCCCAGTCTCAACTCCTTTGGGAGAAAATCCATCGATGACACCCAATATACCCCTGCCTTGATCGGTTTCAGCAACGATGATTTCTACGGAATTCGCTGTGGCGCAGAAAACCTGGCATACCTCGGAACAGCTTTTTACCGCATTGAGTATATTGATGGGAAACGCATCCTTGAGTAGAACAACAAAGGAATGGCCGGCACCCATGGTCATGGCGTTTTCGGCTGAAGTCTTTTTCAGACCTTCGTCATTCCCCTCCACGCGGATGAGGCAGGGGCCTGAGGCTTCACAGAAAGCGATCCCGAACCTGGCGTGCGGACATCCGGTAACAATAGCTTCATAAAGGTCTTCGATTGTCTTAATAAAATGACTCTGGCCTACAATGATGTTACAGTCTTCAGGAATTGACAGCCGGATATTTTTTATTTCCATGTTTCACCCCATAATATCCGATATAGGATGTTGAAGAACGGCAACCTTTGCCGTTCTTGCGCCGCCGGTTGCCCCATCGGCTTGCGTCATCTATAATTTCGGCGCTATTTGGCACCGCAGGCGGCGATTGTAACACAGATATGCGTCGGGGATGCTGGTACAAGTATTCTTTCGAACATATTCATGGCAATCGGAATCCGGTTTGTTGAAGTCAGATAAAATGGAACGAAGGTGATCTATGTGCGGGATTGTCGGATATGTAGGATCAAAATCGGTTGTTTCCGTCATTATTAATGGACTCCGAAAACTTGAATACCGAGGCTATGACTCCGCCGGCATTGCAGTGGTACGCAACAACCAGGTTTTCATACGACGCGCTTCCGGCAAACTCGCCAATCTAGTTCGTTCCCTCAATTCAACCCCCCTGACAGGGGACTATGGGATAGGCCATACCCGGTGGGCCACCCACGGGCGACCGTCGGAAGAGAATGCACATCCGCACCGTGACTGCACAGGCAAAATTATTGTCGTCCATAACGGGATTATTGAGAATTATCTCGAACTGAAAACAAGATTGCAGAAAGAAAACCACCGGTTTGTCACCGAAACCGACACGGAAATCATCGCTCATCTGGTGGAGTCGCTGATGCCCGGCAGATCGTTTGAGGGAGCGTCGGCTGAAGCAATTAAACAGCTCCGCGGCAGCTTCGCAATCTGCCTGATATCGGCAGATTGCCCGAACACGATCATCGCCGCCCGCAATGGCCCTCCGTTGGTGCTCGGTCTGGGAAAACAGGAATTCTTCGTCGCATCCGATGTCCCTGCCCTTCTTGAGCATACACGCGATATGTACTTTATGAAGGATGGCGAAATGGCTGTTCTGTCTCCGGAGGGAGTGATAGTTCGGGATTCCGATGGTCAGGTTGTACCCTGCGATGTGCAGGAGGTGCAATGGAGCCCGGAAATGGCAGAAAAAGGCGGATTCCGTCACTATATGCTCAAGGAGGTTCATGAGCAGCCTCGAAGCATCCGCGAAACAATCGCCGGCCGGATCTCATTGGATTCCGGTGATATTCTCCTGGATGAAGCCATGATCCCGGAAGCCTTCCTGTCCAAAATCGAGCGTATTCATATCGTCGCTTGCGGAACTTCATGGCACGCTGCACTGATCGGGAAATTCCTGATCGAAGATTTCACACGCATTCCCGTGGAAATCGATTACGGCTCCGAATTTCGTTACCGCAATCCCCTTGTGAGCGATCGTTCACTCGTTATCGCCATCAGCCAGTCCGGAGAGACGGCGGACACCTTGGCCGCCGTTCGGGAAGCCAAATCAAAACATGCCAGAATCCTTTCAATCTGTAATGTGGTCGGGAGCATGCTCTCCAGAGAAAGTGATGGGAACCTCTATACGCGAAGCGGGCCCGAAATCGGCGTTGCCTCAACCAAAGCATTTACCAGTCAGCTTGCAGTCCTTGTGCTTCTTGCGCTCTATCTGGGCCGGGCGCGAAACACCCTATCCGGAGAACAGATCCATTCCCTGTTGCCGGAGTTGATCCGGCTGCCGCAATGTATCCAGCAACTGCTGGACCGAAGCTCTTCCTACGAGGAAATCGCCGGGGCAATCTGTCGCTGCAATAATGCCCTCTATCTCGGACGGGGAATTCACTATCCCATCGCGCTCGAGGGCGCCCTAAAGCTCAAAGAGATATCGTATATTCATGCGGAAGGATATCCGGCAGGCGAAATGAAACATGGGCCCAATGCCTTGATCGACCAGACCTTCCCTGTTGTTACACTGGCAGCCCGGGACAAGCAAAATCCCAAATCGGTGCTGCGCTATGAAAAAATGATCAGCAATATCGAGGAAGTACGAGCCCGTCAGGGAATCATCATAGCCGTGGCAAGCGAAGGAGATAAACGAATACCTGAGCTTGCGCAATATGTTATTCGCGTCCCGGAGATAGCGGATCCACTGCTTCCGATACTGATGATCATTCCACTCCAGCTTCTGGCTTATTATATCGCCGTGCTTCGCGGCTGCGATGTCGATCAACCGCGCAATCTGGCCAAAAGCGTCACCGTCGAATGACGGATTTCGAATCGAAACCGAGTCAAACTCTTCAATGCAAGCTTCAATTCGTAATCGGTTACTCCTAATCCGTCACTGAACGCCCTGCATATTTTTCAGCTTCAGCCGGGTCATATAACCCGGATTCATGGTTTATTTAACCGAATTTAGCGCAAAAAAGTCCTGGCCATTTGGCATGGTCCTGTCATTGACAGACAAGATGGATTTATAAATCGTTGATTAATAATTACTTATATTTTTGTTACCAGAACTGCTCTTTTCTGGTAGAGCATGTGCATATAAAACATACTCGAAAGGTGAAATTCTTTACAGCTCTTACGCCTATTGGTTGTTAGCTCCTGCTCAGAAAGTCATTTTAGAGTGGAAATACTGAAGGGAGCCTATAAAGCTCCTGGAAATTCTTATCTCTTGACTCTAATTCAGGAAACTTAAGTACAAGTTGCGAAGCCCGGCGATCGAGGGATTCCGCAAGGACATTCCGGCGGATAGGGTCGGGTACCGGAGGCTCTTCATGAGTGAGGTACAGCAAACTGTAATCTATGAACAAGCCATGGATCTGAATTTCCTTGATGAGGTCTACCGAATACCTGGAGGGGAAAAAATCAAGGATTGCATTCAATGTGGAACTTGCAGCGGATCGTGCCCTGTGTCCTGGGCTATGGAAGAAACGCCGCGAAAAATCTTTGCCATGATCCGGGCAGGGATGCGAGATAAAGTGTTGGACAGCATCACGATTTGGACTTGCGCATCCTGCTATCAATGTATGCATCGCTGTCCGCAGGAAATCAAAATCACAGACATCATGTACATGCTCAAAAGAATGGCCATCCGGGAAAACAGGCAGCGAAGCAAGAATGCAGCTGCTTTATCGAGGAACTTCTTCAACATTGTCAATAAAAAGGGGCGCAACCATGAGACTTCTCTGATGATGAAGGTTGTATTGGGCACGAAGCCCTTGGATGGGATAAATCTTGCACCGGTCGGATTGGGTTTGGTAATGCACAACCGTCTTCCCATGTTTGGGAAAAAGATTCGCGACATAGAAGGCCTTCGAAAAATTGTTGCCAAAGCCAAAGAATTGGGAGGTGAGTAATGTTGCGCTACGCTTATTACCCGGGATGTTCGCAGGAAGCGACTGGAAGGCCCTATGAGGAATCCGTACAGGAAGTTGCCAAGGTTCTCGGAGTAGAACTGGTTGAACTGGAGGATTGGAATTGCTGCGGCGCCACTGCATACATGAGCATAAACGAGGTGCTCTCTTTCAGCTTGAGCGCGCGCAATTTATGCCAGGCAAAGAAGATAGGAGACACATTGGTGACCGCCTGCAGCGCCTGCTATACAAATCTGCGGAAAACGGAAACCTATCTGTCTGAATTCCCGGAGACTAAGAGCAAGGTCAATACAGCTCTAGCCGAGGCAGGCCTGAAATATGAAGGAGGCATAGTCACCAAGCACTTTCTGCAGACCGTTGTGCAAGACGTCGGACTCGATCATGTCAAATCCCTCGTCAAGCGCCCGCTCTCAGGACTGCGGGTAGCCCCATACTATGGCTGTCAAATAGCCCGGCCGTTCGGCATTGAAGACAGCGCCGATAATCCGGTTATGATGGACAAGCTCATTGAAGCAATCGGCGCGACTGCGACCTATTATCCGATGAAAACCATGTGCTGCGGCGGATCCCTTATGGGGATCCAAAGGGATGTTGCGCTTCGTCTCTGCCGCAATCTCCTTCTCTGTGCCCGGCAATATGAAGCGGATTGCATCGCGGTAACCTGCCCGCTATGCCAGATCAATTTGGATGCGTTTCAATCGTTGATCAACAAGAAATACGACACGAACTTCAATATTCCAATCATCTATTTCACCCAGTTGATGGGTGTTGCGTTCGGGCTGGATTCCAAGGGACTGGGACTCAACGATTGTATCGTCCCGGCAACACATGTCATGGCCAAATATGCATAAGGAGACGGCATGAGTACCAAGATCGGCGTTTATGTGTGCCATTGCGGCACAAATATCTCCGGCAAAGTGAATGTCACGGAAGTAACCGAATTTGCCAAAAAGTTGCCCGGCGTCGCTATCGCCCGGGAATACAAATTCATGTGTTCGGATCCCGGCCAGATCCTTATCGAGGATGATATTAAGAATCTCGGCCTTGACCGTATCGTGGTGGCCTCCTGTTCTCCGCTGATGCACGAACCCACCTTCCGCGGAGCCTGCGAGAGGGCAAACGTCAACCGCTATTTATTCCAGATGGCCAACATCCGCGAGCACTGCTCCTGGGTTACGGTGGATCCGAATGCGGCGACTGAAAAGGCGAAGGCTCTGCTGGCGGGCGCGGTCGCAAAAGCAGGCACGCTGCAATCGCTGCCGCATAAAACCGTCCCCGTAAACCCGGCAACCCTGGTGGTGGGCGCAGGCATTGCTGGGATTCAGGCAGCTCTGGATATCGCTGATTCAGGGCGCACAGTCTATCTGGTTGAAAAGCAGCCTTCCATCGGCGGCCATATGGCTCTGTTTGACAAGACCTTCCCAACGCTGGACTGCGCTGCATGCATTCTGACGCCCAAAATGGTGCAAGTCGGGAAGCATTCGAACATCAAGCTGATGACTTCCAGCGAAGTGGAGAAAGTTGAGGGATTCGTCGGGAACTTTCGCGTGAAGGTCCGCCATAACGCCACCTATGTTGATCACATAAAATGCACCGGCTGCGGGCTTTGCTGGGAATCCTGTCCGGCCCGAATGATCCCGGCTGCACGGGTTATACGCAAAGGTAAACTGGTTATAGGCCGCAGCAAGGAGGCAATGGAAGGCCTCGAGGGAGGCAACGGCTTTCACAAGAGTCTCACTCAATAGGTGAACGAGGAAATGTCCTGCTCAGCAGCTTTAAAAACGCTCACTCTTGCGGATATTCGGAATCTTCTGGACGCTGAAGTGCTCAGCGGCGGTGACCTCTCCATCCAGGTTGCGGCAATCGGAGCAGCGGATCTGCTGAGCGACGTGCTGGCTACCAGCAAAATGGGGACCCTTCTTCTCACGGGGCTTGTCAGTACGCAGGTAATCAGGACTGCAGTTGTAGCGGATTTATGCGGCGTCGTTTTTGTGCGAGGAAAGAAACCCGGGGATGAAATTCTCTTGCTGGCAAAAGAGTCGAAGATCCCGGTTCTCTGCACGCGACTCAAAATGTTCGAAGCAGCCGGTCGTCTTTATATGGCGATTTCAGAGAGCAGATAATGCCGGAGGAGTTTGAAAGTGTTTATTGCGTTTTGGGAAGGGATTACACCAATGCCGGGCGAATCTCCACTCAAATCAAAGACACTCTCAAGCGTGTTGGCATCAATCCTGCAGTGGTGCGCCGCATCGCCATTGTTTCCTATGAGGCGGAGATGAATCTGGTCATGTATGCCACGCAGGGAAAAATTCTGCTTAATGTCAGCAGCGAAGCAGTCACGCTTCGCATTGAGGATGAAGGTCCGGGGATCCCGGATGTCAATCTAGCAATGCAGGAAGGGTGGTCCACTGCTACGGCGGAGATGAAGGAAATGGGATTCGGCGCCGGGATGGGACTGCCCAATATCAAAAAAAATGCTGATGAATTCATCATCAGTTCGGAAGTAGGGCGAGGCACCAAACTTTACATACGGGTCAGGCAAACGCCACAGAGCTGAAAATGGTTGCCCAGTATCACCACTCATTGCGTTTTGACATAGACCGGTGTGACGGATGCATGTCGTGCATGCGCGCCTGCCCGACCGCCGCTGTCCGCATTCGCAATGGGCACGCGGTGAAGCTCGCCGACCGATGCATTGATTGCGGTGAATGCATCCGGGTTTGCCCGCGAGCCGCTATCGTTCCATTGACAGATCATATGGCGGATTTGTCGAAGTTCGAATGCAAAATAGCAATCCCTTCTCCAGCTCTATACGCGCAGTTCGACTCAGAAGTCTTTCCCGGCATGATCTTTTCGGCTCTGAAGCAGTGCGGCTTTGATGATGTCGAAAGCGTTTCTCCCGCATGCGACGCGGTTACCATTGCGACGGAGCTCTTTCTGAATGAATACCGGGGCCAGTACCCTCTGATCTCTTCTTTCTGCCCAACCGTTGTGCGCCTGTTGCAGGTCAAGTATCCGGAACTGGTCGACCAGCTCCTGCCGGTGCTCGCCCCGCGAGAAATCTCGGCGCGGAATGCAAAAATCCGCAAAGCCAGGGAAACCGGATTGAGTCCGGACCAAATTGGCGCGATATACATTACTCCCTGCCCCTCCAAAATAGTCTCCATTCTCGAGCATCCCGGCATGCAGCAGTCAAATCTGGACGCCGCGGTTTCAATTTGTGACCTTTTTCAAATTCTGGCGGCAGCGGTTTCTCGAGTTCAGGAAACGGAGTACAAGATCGATGCAGTGGAATCGGCATCCGGTCTCGATTGGTCTTTTATGGGAAGATCTCCCCGATCCTTGCCTGCGGAAGACACTCTTTCGGTAGCAGGACTGCCGAATGTGATGCGGATATTGGACGACATCGAAAAGGGTCGCCTCCGCAAGTATCGCTACATCGAATGCCATGCATGTCCCGAAGGCTGCGTCGGCGGCTGCCTCACCGTCGAAAATCCCTATCTCGCAAGAGGCAAAGCAATCAAGCTCCAGCAAAATCTTCCGGCAGGATGCATGGTGGATCGGCGTGAAGTCGAGATTTCCTATCGCAGGAAAGAATACTTAATGGATGATTACCTCACCGGCAGGCCGCTCCGGCCGCTGGATGATGACATCTCCAGAGCTATTCTGAAAATGAAGGAGCGGGACAGAGTGCTTGCAGAGCTGCCCCGCATCGATTGCGGCGCCTGCGGCGCCCCCTCCTGTCGCGCGTTTGCCGAAGATGTGGTGCTCGGCGATGCGGATAAGGAATTGTGCGTTTTCTACTGGCGCAGAGAGCTGGCAACCCGGATTGAGCAGCTCGCCAGCCTCGTCAAAACACAAAACCAAGCCATCGGAGGACAACCATGAACGTCGCCGAGGCAGCAAAGAAGATCGAAGGCATCCTGATGGCCGCACGTTCCTCCGTGGAACGAGAGATCCAGGGCGGCTATGCATCGGACCTCCTCTCGGATGTAATGGGTAACAGCCGGGAGGGAGATATCTGGGTCACCATGCAGAAGCATGTAAACGTCGTAGCCGTCGCCCAGCTCAATAACCTGGCGGCCATTGTGCTAGTCAACGGCCGCACTCCCGAATCGGATACGGCGGTCAGGGCGGAAGAAATCGGGATCCCGATTATTTCAACTCCGCTGCAGGCTTTTGATGTCATCGGGATTCTCTATAGCTTGGGCATTCGGGGGAGGAGGACAGTCTGAAAGTGTTTATGATCGACACGCACATCCACACATGTCTTTCACCCTGCGCCGAGCTGGATATGCATCCTTCCGCCTTGGTCGATGCGGCGGTGCGGGCGGGGCTGGACGCGATTGCCGTGTGCGACCATAACTCAGTCGAGAATGCGGCCGCCGTTCAGCGGGCTGGAGACACAGCCGGACTTGCCGTCATTCCCGGGATGGAAATTACCAGCGCAGAAGAAGTCCATATCCTGGGATTGCTGCCCGATCTGACCGCTGCCATGGAGCTTCAGGCAAAGGTATACCGGGCATTGCCCGGACGTAATGACGAGAAGGCTTTTGGGATGCAGGTGGTAGCCAACGAATTTGCAGAGGTCCTGGGTTTCAACGAGCATCTGCTCTCGGGAGCTACGACGCTGAATGTGGAAAAAGTTGTCGCCGCCATTCATGAGGTCGACGGATTGGCGGTGGCTTCTCATGTGGACAGAGAAGGCTTTGGAATCATCGGTCAGCTGGGATTCATTCCTCCGGGGCTGCCGCTGGATGCCGTTGAAGTTTCCCAGCGGATGCCGCTTCCGGCGGCAAGGGCATCGTTTGCTCCGAAAGGAGAGTACTCGATTCTCTGCGCATCTGATGCGCATGAGCCCAAAGATATCGCAAGAGCTGCGACGTATGTGCTGATGCAGGAAGCTTCACTTGCAGAACTGCGCCGCGCATTGGCCGGTGAAGGCGGCAGGGCAATTCTGGGCGGAGGAAGGCCGATGGAAGATCTCTCACTGCACATCCTGGATATCGCGCAGAACAGCCTGGAAGCAGGCGCCAGCCTGATCGAAATCGAGATCATGGAGAGTCTGCAGGAAGATTTGCTGACCATACTCATTCATGACAACGGGCGAGGCATGGATCCCAAAACTCTTGCGAAAGCAACCGATCCCTTCTTCACGACACGTACGACGCGCCGCGTAGGGATGGGATTGCCTCTTCTGGCCGCGGCGACACGGGCAGCCGGCGGAACACTCGTCATTGACACAGAGCCCGGCAAGGGCACCACCATCCGTGCCACATTTCAGCACCGGCATATTGATCGGGCTCCGCTCGGCGACATCGAAACGACGCTGATGGTCTTGCTGGCGGGACAGCAGGATAAGGACATCTCTTTCAAACACATACTGGAAGACCGAGTATTTGAGCTGGATTCGCGCGATTTCCGCGCGGCCGAAATTGATCTGGCGTCGCCGGTTGGACTGGCGATCTTGCGGGAAGCAATAAGAAAGGGCGAGGCCGGATTGCAGGACCATATCTAAAAGAAACCTGGAGTGCGGCAGTTCGCTGCCGCCTTCAAAGCGAAGGCAAGCTTGGCTTGCTTGCGCACTTCAAGGTTAGCGGGAGGAACCCTATGGTTGATGTTTCAAGAGTAAATGAGATCCTCGAACGGCACGGCTCAAGACGCGAGCGTATGATTGCCATACTGCTCGACTGTCAGGAGGAATTTTACTATCTGCCTCGAGAGGTGCTGGAGGCGGTGGCTGCCGGAGTCAAGATTCCGCTGACGTCCGTTCTTGCCATAGCAACGTTCTTCAAAGCGTTCAGCCTCAAACCGATCGGACGATATCCATTCCGCGTCTGCAACGGTACAGCCTGCAATATCCAGGGCGGGCCGTTGCTCGTGGATGCCCTGGAGCGCGAACTCAAAATCAAGAAGGGCGAAACCACAAAGGACGGCATGTTTGGTTTGGATACGGTAAATTGCGTCGGATGCTGCGGTTTGGCGCCGGTCATCACAGTAGGACAGGACGTGCATGGAAAAGTGAAAATATCGTCCGTGCCCAAGGTGATCAAGCAATACCAGTCAAAAGCTCCGGCTGTGCCCAAGGAGGGAAAAGATGCCCCGACTGTCCATTGATGATTTGAAGAAGATACGTGAGGACGCAAAGCGCACACTGACGCTGCGGTCCGGTGAGGCGCGCGCCAAGATTACGGTGCATATGGGAACTTGTGGTATTTCGGCAGGCGCCAGAGAGATTATGGGCGCACTGCTTAAGGAAATCGAAAACCTCAAAGTGACCGATGTCATCGTCACGACATCGGGCTGCGCCGGATTGTGCAGCCGGGAACCGATGGCAACTGTTGAAATCGCAGGCCAGTCCCCCGTGAAGTATGTGGACCTGAAGCCTGAGGCGATTGTGAAAGTGCTCAAAGACCATGTTCTTGGGGGCAAAATTGTAACCGACTACGCGCTAGCAAGCGGGTGTGAAACTACCGGCTAATCCGCCGGCTGGGAGGTATGAATATCATGGCATTCCGCACAAATGTGTTGGTTTGCGCAGGAACCGGATGCGTATCCGGGAACTCTTTCGCAACGGCAACAGCTCTAGAGAACGAGATATTCAAGAAAGGTCTCGCCCAGGAGGTACAGGTAATCAGGACCGGCTGCCAGGGGTTCTGCGCTGAAGGCCCCATTGTGATCGTGCAGCCGGAAGGGATCTTTTACTGTGGTGTTCAAGCCAAGGATGTTCCTTTTCTGGTGGAGGAGCATCTCGTAAAAGGCAGACCCGTCAAGAAGCTGATGTACACGCCTCCGACAGAAAAAAGCCCGATTCCCGCCTTGAAGGAAATTCCCTTTTTCGCGAAACAGAAGCTGGTGGTCTTAAGAAACCGCGGCGTCATCGATCCGGAAAGGATAGACGATTACATCGCGGTCGACGGCTACACGGCGCTGGAAAAAGCTCTGTTCCAGATGACACCGGAACAGATCCTCTCCGAAATCAAAAGGTCCGGGCTGCGAGGCCGCGGAGGTGGAGGATTCCCTGCCGGCGTGAAATGGGAAACCTGCCGGCATGCGGCACAGCACCGGGAGGTTGAGCCCGTTCTCGTTTGTAACGCCGACGAAGGAGATCCGGGCGCATTCATGGACCGGAGTATCATCGAAAGCGATCCGCACTCCGTTCTCGAAGGAATGACCATCGGCGCGCGTGCGATCGGATGCAAGGAAGGCTTCGTTTACATCCGGCATGAGTACCCCATAGCCCGAGAACGCCTGTTGAAAGCAATCGATCAGGCGCGGGATTATGGACTTCTCGGCAAGAACATTCTGGGAAGCGGAATGGATTTTGATATCGAGATTGTTCAGGGCGCCGGAGCTTTTGTATGCGGAGAATCCACAGCGCTCATGGCATCCCTGGAAGGCAATGTAGGCGAACCGCGAGCCAAATATATTCATACCGTGGAGTACGGATACAAAAACCGGCCGACCAATCTCAACAATGTGGAGACCTGGGCAAATGTTCCGTTGATCATCAACCGCGGAGCGGTATGGTTCAATTCCATGGGTACCGGCGATGTTTCGGAAAATCCATGGAATGGAAGCAGTGGAACGAAGGTCTTTTCCATGGTCGGCAAAATCAACAACACGGGCCTGATCGAAGTTCCAATGGGCATTTCGCTGCGCGAGATCATCTTTGATATCGGCGGCGGCATTCCAAAAGGCCGAAAGTTCAAAGCGGTCCAGACCGGCGGGCCTTCCGGCGGTTGTCTGCCCGAATCCCATCTGGACATGCCGGTTGATTTCGACAGTTTGACCGAGGCGGGATCCATGATGGGTTCCGGGGGAATGATCGTTATGGACGATCAGACCTGCATGGTGGACGTAGCCCGCTACTTCATCTCGTTCCTGACTGAGGAGTCATGCGGCAAATGCACACCATGCCGGGAAGGACTCCGGACAATGCTGGAAATCCTTGAGAGAATTACGCAGGGGAAAGGGCTTCCCGGCGATTTGGAAAAGCTGCAGGAAATGGCCGAAGTCATGCAGGATTGCTGTCTGTGCGCCCTTGGCACCTCGGCGCCCAATCCTGTTCTTTCAACTCTCCATTATTTCAAGGATGAATACGACGCCCACATCAAGGAGCACCGCTGCCCGGGAGGAGTCTGCAAGGAATTGATCGAGTATGAGATTGACCCGGCGAAATGCGACGGCTGCCACGCCTGCGTCCGGGGTTGCTCGGTGCAGGCCATTTTGGGTGAAGTGAAGAAAACGCACATACTGGACAAAGCGAAATGCGTCAAGTGCGGAGCCTGTATCGAGGCATGCAAGCGCGACGCGATTCACAAGGTTCCCAGGAGCTATGCCGCATGAAAACGATCAAAGTAAAAATCGATGGTATTGAAACCGAAGCCGAGGATCGCACGCCGATCCTCAATATTGCGCAGAAGCTTGGGATCAAGATCCCGACTTTATGCCATCACCCGCTGCTGGAGCCTTACGGAGTATGCCGCATATGCACCGTCGAGGTGAGGTCGGGCAAACGCATCCGCATGGTTACGGCATGCAATTATCCTGCGACGAACGGGATCGAAGTCCTGACCAATTCGCCCCGCGTCCGGCGCGACCGGAAGCTGATCCTCGAATGGATGATGGCGCGGTGCGGGCACGTCAAGGTCATAGAGGACCTCGCGGCGGAATATGGGATTACGGAACCCCGGTTCGGCCGCGGCGACGACGATTGCATTCTGTGCGGATTGTGCGTACGGGTCTGCCAGGATGTTGTCGGCGCCAACGTTCTCGGATTTTTCAACCGCGGCGCGACGCGCGAGGTCTCAACCGCTTACGGCGAGACGTCGGACAAGTGCATTGCCTGCGGCGCCTGTGCCTATGTATGTCCGACCGGAGCGATCAAGATCGAAAACGATGAAGCCCTGGTGCGGGAGGCATTGCCGCTCGGCCCACTGACCCCCATTCACGTCCCGTTCATGCAGGCAGTCCCCCACCAGCCCGTGATCGATCCGGAATCCTGCATTCATTTCAAGACCGGCGGCTGCAAGGTTTGCGAAAAGGTCTGCGAAGTCAAGGCTATCGATCATGCGCAGCAACCCGTGACCGAAACGATCGAGGTCGGCGCCGTCATCCTGGCAACCGGATTCAAACAATTCGATGCCGAGAAATTGCCGGAGTACGGTTATGGGAAATATCCGAACGTCTTGTCCGGCCTGGAATTCGAAAAGATGAACAGCGCTTCAGGTCCGACCGGAGGCCAGATTCAGCTGGCAAACGGCCAACCGCCGAAGAGTGTGGGCATCATCCACTGCGTCGGCAGCCGCGACGAACGCAACAACAAGTACTGTTCTCGTGTCTGCTGCATGTACGCTTTGAAGTTCGCTCACCTGATCAAAGAAAAGACCGGCGCGGATGTCTATAACTTCTACATCGACATGCGCTGTTTCGGAAAAGGCTACGAGGAATTCTATCATCGTCTGCTCGAAGAAGAAGTACGCTTCATCCGCGGTCGCGCCGCCTCGATATCCGATTTCCCGTTCAACGAAACGGAGGTCGGGAAGCTGATCGTCAGGGTTGAAGACACCTTGATTGGCCAGGTGCGGCGCGTGCCGCTAGACATGGTCATCCTGGCGACGGGCCTGGAACCTGTTGCGGATGCTACGGAGATTGCACGCACATTCAACATCAGCTGCGGCAACGGCTTCTTCACAGAACGGCATCCCAAGCTGGCTCCGGTGTCCACAGCCACGGACGGCATCTTTGTTGCAGGAACATGTCAGGGGCCGAAAGATATTCCAGACACCGTCGCTCAGGCGGGAGCCGCGGCTTCGGCCGTGCAATCCCTCATATCCAGAGGAGAGATCGAGGTTGAGTCCGCTACAAGTGTCGTAGATGCGGAAAAGTGCTCCGGCTGCAGGATCTGCAACACTCTCTGTTCCCTGTCGGCTATCAGCTTCGACGAAGAGAAGGGAGTGACCGTCATCAACGACGTATTGTGCAAGGGATGCGGGACCTGTGCCGCGGCATGCCCGAGCGGCGCCATTACTGCGCGCCACTTCACCGATGAGCAGTTGTTCTCCGAAATAGAAGGAGTGCTGTATGACGTTCGAACCTAAAATTGTCGGAATTCTTTGTAACTGGTGTTCCTACACCGGCGCGGACCTGGCCGGGACTTCGCGCATCAAGTATGCGCCCAACGTCAGAGTGGTACGGGTCATGTGCTCCGGAAGAGTGGATCCCACATTCATTCTGAAGGCATTTGCCGACGGCGCCGACGGAGTGCTGGTGGCAGGCTGCCATCCCGGCGACTGCCACTATATCGAAGGAAATTATAAAACTATTCGCCGGATGGCTTTGCTCAAGCGGATGCTTGCGGATTACGGCATCGAGCCGGAACGATTCCGTCTGGAATGGGTTTCTGCCGGGGAAGGCGATCGTTGGGCCCAGGTGGTCAATCAAATCACCGAAGATGTGCGGAAACTGGGGCCGACAAAAATCAAGCCGGCAGCCAGGAAAAGGTTTTCAGCGGCATAATTTATTCAAACAGATGGCATGAGATGCCGGAACTAAGAAAGCGGAGGCATGGATGGCAAAACTAAAGCTGGCAGCATATTGGGCAGCTTCCTGCGGAGGATGCGATGTGGCGATCCTCGATGTGCATGAAAAAATTCTGGATCTCGCCGCAGCGGCGGATATTGTCTTTTGGCCTATTGCGATGGATTTCAAATACAGCGACGTGGAGGCAATGCCGGACGGCTACATTGATGTGACCCTGTTCAACGGAGCGATACGCACTTCGGAGAACGAGCATCTCGCTCATCTGTTGCGGGCAAAGTCGAAAACGCTGGTTGCTTTCGGATCCTGCGCGCATTTGGGCGGAATCCCGGGTCTGGCGAACCTGTTTACGAAAGAAGAAATCTTCAAACGCGTCTACCATGAAGTCCCATCCATGGCGAACGTGGAAAAAACGGAGCCGCAGCCGAAATCCGCCGCTCCCGAAGGAGAACTGACAATCCCGGAGTTTTACAACACCGTCATGACCTTGGACCAGGTGGTGGATGTCGACTATTATGTGCCTGGATGTCCTCCACCTCCGAGGCAGATCTGGAGCGTCGTAGAGGCGATCGTCAGCGGCAAGCTCCCGCCCAAGGGCGCCGTGATAGGCGCTTCCGAAAAAACCCAGTGCGATGAATGCCCGCGCAAAAAGCAGGAAAAGAAAATCACCGGCTTCAAGCGGCTTGCAACCGCACAACCCGATCCGGACATCTGCTTTCTGGAACAGGGTTTCCTATGCCTGGGTCCGGTTACCCGAGGCGGCTGCGATGCGCGCTGTATGACGTCCGGAGTCCCTTGCAGAGGCTGTTTTGGCCCCCCGGATGGCGTGCTGGACATGGGCGCCAAAGCCATATCGGCTATCGCATCCGTCATCGAGGCCAAAGAAGAGGCCGAAGTGCAACGTATAATCGACCAAATCCCAGATCCTCTTCGCAGCTTTAACCGGTTCGGGATTCCTGCATCACTCATTAAAAGGAAGGTGCTATGAAACGCATTTCGATTGATCCTATAACAAGGCTTGAGGGGCATGGGAAAATTGACATTTTCCTCGCAGAGGACGGGAGCGTGGCAAACGCCTACTTCCAGGTGCCCGAACTGCGTGGTTTCGAAAAGTTCGTCGAGGGGATGCCCATAGAGGAAGTTCCGCGCGTGGTTTCGCGGATCTGCGGCGTCTGACCGGCCAGCCATCACCTGGCCTCGGGTAAGGCCGCAGATGCAGTTTATAAAGTCGATCCGCCTCCGACAGCGAAGAAGCTCCGGGAAATGTATAACGCCGCCGCTTTTATCCATAGCCATATTGCCCACTTTTACGCCCTTGCCGCTCCGGACTTTGTTGTAGGACCGGACGCCGATCCCGCAAAACGCAACATCCTCGGGATCGTCGAAAAAGTGGGAGTTCCTATAGCAGGTGAGGTCTTAAAACACCGGGCTATTGCGCAGGACCTCCAGATAACTATTGGCGGCAGATCGACACATCCCGTTTGGACGCTTCCGGGAGGAGTCGCCAAAGGAATCACCGAGGAACAGCGAAAGGAAATAATAGAAAAGGCAAAATCCTGCGTAGAATTTTCGAAGTTCTCCTTAAAGCTTTTTGAGGACGTTGTTCTGAATAACAAGGCTTACCTTGACTTAGTCCTGTCGGATGTATACGAGATGGACAGCTATTGGATCGGTACCGTCGATTCTAAAAACTGTGTGAATTTCTACGATGGCGATGTCAGAGTCACGGATCAGAAAGCAAAGGAAGTCTTCCGGTATAAACCGCATGAATACCTGAACTATATCTCCGAGCGTGTTGAAAAATACAGCTACCTCAAGTTCCCTTTCCTGAAAAAGATCGGCTGGCAGGGATTTGTGGACGGTCCGTCATCGGGCGTCTATATGGCAACGCCGCTGTCCCGGCTGAATGCCGCGGACGGAATGGCAACCCCCTTAGCTCAGGAAGAATATGAAAAGATGTACAAGACCCTTGGAGGCAAACCGGTCAAGAAGCTTCTGGCAACCCATTGGGCCCGATTGATTGAATTACTGTATTCGGCTGAGAGGCTTTTGGAACTGGCTCAGGATCCGGAAGTGGCATCTCCCAATTTCCGAACCGTGCCGACGGCTACGCCGGAGGAGGGCGTTGGAATCGTGGAGGCAATGCGCGGGATTCTCACGCATCATTATCAAACGGATAAAAACGGATTGGTAACCAAGGCCAATCTGATCGTCGGCACCACCAACAATAATGCTCCGATTTCGATCTCCATCAAGCGCGCCGCGCAAAAATTAATCCAGCCCGGCAAGGAAGTAGGACAGGGACTTCTGAACATGGTGGAAATGGCTTTCCGGCTTTACGATCCCTGCCTTTCATGCGCCACACATTCGCTCCCCGGCGAAATGCCGATGGTGATCGAGGTGATAAACGCCAAAGGAGAAGTCGTTCACCGCGAGAGCCGTCTGGATGAGTACATTCCATGAGCACTCGCATCATTGGCCTCGGGAACTCCATACTCACCGATGACGGGATCGGAATTTATGCAGTTCGGGAAATCCGGCGCCGTCTGGAGGAGTCGGGCAACGACGCGGCCGTCGACATCGTGGAGACCGAGGTCGGCGGATTCGACCTCATGGAATTGATGAGCGGCTGGAAGCGCATCATCCTTGTGGATTCCATCCAATTTGCCGGGCTGGAGCCGGGGACAGTGATCCGGATTCAGCCCGACGATCTTCACACATCGCTGCGTTTGCGATCGGTACATGATATTGATCTGCCGACGGTGCTCGAATTGGGCCGACGGCTCGGGTTGGCGATGCCGGAAGAAATTTCGATTTATGGCATTCAAGCCGAAGATGCCCTCACTCTCGGTGAACGATTGACCGATGCGGCGGATCGCGGCATGAAAGAGGCTATTCGCCTTATCCTTGAAGAAATACAGACCGGCACAGCCATGAATTGCACGAAAAGCCCTCTGTGAAATGCGTGTGATTTGCGGCAGATTTTATCTCAGATATGACCCCCAGCGACAAAGTAATACGATCCAGTATCAAAGCCCGGCTAATCAAAAGCTTTATCGTCGCCATCCTCATCCCGTCCATCGTTACGGCTATAGCCGGAATACTGATGATCCGGCAGCAGATTTATGATCAGGCTCAGGTCCGGGTCACTTCGGACCTGGAATCGGCGAAGGAAATTTACAGTAACTACGAAGAGCGCCTTAAAGACTCGCTCCGAATCCATGCTACGCGGATGATTGTTTATGGGGCGCTCGACCGGCGGGATCCTTCAGGCCTTGTCGATGAAATGGAACGAATTCGCAAGGCCGAGCGGCTGGATGTCCTGACTTTGACTGACGCATCGGGAAAGGTCTTCTACAGGACTTCGAACCCTTCCCTCCTCGGCGACGACCAGCAGGGCGACGCGTTTGTGCAGTACGTAAGGCAAAAAAGAGCTCCGGTTTCAAGCACGGACATCGTTCCCCGCGAAGAACTCCTTAAAGAGTCGGCCAGGCTTGCGGATCAGGCGTTGATGGACATTACGTTCACCCGAATGGCCGGCCCCTCGGAAAAGACTCACATCACCGCAGGGATGATAATGAAGGGCGCAGCGCCCGTCTTTACGGCCGACGGAAGATTTGTGGGAGTACTGATCGGAGGGAAACTGCTCAACCGCAATTATGAGATTGTGGATAAAATCCGGACCACGGTCTTTAAGGCCGAATCCTATAAAGGACAGCAGGTGGGGACCGCGACAATCTTCCAGGATGATGTGCGCATTTCCACTAATGTGCGGAATGCCGACGGAAGCCGCGCGATAACAACCCGTGTATCGGCCGAAGTGGCGGATGCAGTCCTGAAACTCGGCGTTACTTGGCGCGGGCGGGCTTTCGTGGTGAACGACTGGTATATCTCCGCCTATGCGCCCATCCGCAATTTCAGCGGCAAGACCATTGGAATGCTCTATGTGGGCACGCTTGAAAGGCCCTATCGGGACATTCTCTGGGAAAACATGTATGTCTATTTTGGAATCACCCTGCTGGCAATGGGCCTGGTGAGCATCATCGCAATGATGGTTGCAAATAAAATCTCCAAGCCCATTCGTGCAATGGCCGATGCCGCCAGGAAAATCGCCGATGGGGATTATTCCCAAAAGGTCGAAATCTCCTCGGATGACGAAACCGGATTTCTTGCCAACAATTTCAACAACATGGTATCGGAGCTCGTTCGGGCACATCAGGAATTGAGAGAATGGGGGGAGACTTTAGAACGAAAAGTAGAACAAAGAACGACCGAGCTTAAGAGGATGCAGGCCCATCTTATCCAATCGGAGAAACTGGCCGGCGTCGGCAAACTGGCGGCCGGCGTGGCTCACGAAATCAACAATCCCCTCACCTGTGTGCTTACCAACACCAGTCTGATCCTGTCGGACCTGCCGCCGGATGACCCGCGGCGTGAAGATCTGCAAAACGTTGTGGATGAAACGCTCCGCTGCCGGAAGATCGTTAAGGGGCTGCTGGATTTTGCGCGGCAGACAAAGCCCCAGAAACAACAGCTCGACATCAATAAGGTTGCCGAAGATGTGGTCACCCTGGTCCGGAACCAGGCATCTTTTCAGAATATAGTGATTCGTACCGATTTGGATTCAAGAACCCCCACTGTTTTTGCCGATGCCGATCAGATGCGCCAGGTTGTCCTGAATATCATTTTGAATGCTGCAGACGCCATGCCCCAGGGGGGAGAAATCCGCATTCGCTCACTATTCGACGAGAAAACGAATCAGGCAATGCTGCGCATCAGCGACACGGGCCCGGGCATATCGGCTGAAATCCAGGATAAGCTGTTCGAGCCCTTTTTCAGCACAAAAAAGACCGGAACAGGACTGGGACTGGCCATAGCTTATGGGATCATGGAGCGGCACAAAGGATCGTTGAAGATAGAAAGTACTCTCGGCCATGGTACAACTATTATTATGGCGCTCCCTACTGATGTAAAATCCAAAGATGACTGATATGGATTCACCCAAAGCTCTTATTGTTGATGATGAACCCACCATTTGCAGAGCCGGCGAGAAAATACTGGCTCGCGAAGGCTATCGCGTTAAAATCGCCTACTCGGGGAAGCAGGCATTGGCAATGCTCGAACAGGAGCCTTTCGACATTTTGTTTACCGATCTGAAGATGGCGGAAATGGGGGGAATGGAGCTTCTGGGAACCTTGCGCTCACGCTTCCCGGACGTCGTTCCGGTTGTCATCACCGGTTATGCAACCATCGCCTCGGCCGTCGAAACCATGAAACTGGGAGCCTTTGATTATCTCCCTAAGCCTTTCACTCCGGATGAAATGGCGGCTGTGGCAAAAAAGGCATGGGATAAACGGCAGAGCCTGATCGAAACACGTGCAATCGCTCAGGGTGAAATGCTCCCCTCTTTCTGCGGCATTGTCGGGAAAAGCCCTAAAATACAGGAAATTTTCCGGATGATCCGCAAAGTCGCTCCAACCTCCAGCACCGTCCTGATCATCGGCGAAACAGGAACGGGCAAGGAACTGGTTGCCCGAGCCATTCATACATTCAGTCCCAGAAACGAACACCGTTTCTTTGCCGTTGATTGCGGCACCCTCTCCGTTGAACTGCTCGAGAGCGAGCTGTTCGGACACATCAGGGGAGCTTTCACGGGAGCCGTTTCCAACAAACAGGGGATCTTCGAATCTGCAGACCAGGGCACGGTCTTTCTGGATGAGATCTGCAATATAAACCTGGAAATTCAGGGCAAACTGCTTCGCTTCATTCAGGAGAGAGAGTTTCTTCCGGTGGGAGGCACGGAAACAAAACACGTCGACATCCGCCTGGTCTTTGCCACCAACCGGGATCTTGAAAAGATGGTGGCGGAAGGAACCTTCCGAGAAGATTTGTATTACCGGCTTTATGTTTACCCGATTCAACTGCCGCCACTGCGCGAGCGCCGGGAAGATATTCCTGTTCTGGCCTACCACCTGCTCGCGAAGATGCAGACGCAGGATAGCAAAAAAATCACCACGATTTCCGACGCCGCCCTCAAGCTGCTCGAGCAGTACGACTGGCCGGGAAATGTGCGCCAACTGGAGAGTACAATCGAACGAGCCGTCATCTCCTGCGACGGCGGCACGATCGAGCCGCACCACCTGCCCATGGCCGTCACCAGAGCCGGCTTGCCTGAATCCTATCCCGTCCCGCAAAACAACCAGGAATTCCTTGCTCTCAAGAAAAAGCTGCGTGAACAGGCTATTGCGGAATTGGAGCGGGAGTTCATTCTCGATGCACTGCAGAGAAACGACTGGAATGTTACCCGGGCGGCTCAGGACGTCAATATTCAACGTCCGAACTTCCAGGCATTGATGCGTAAACATGCCATCCGCTCCGGCCGCTCCGACGCTGATTAGATAATTCGAGATTAAAAGCCATAGCCGTATCAGGACCTCCTCTGCGGCGATATAAATTGAGCTCACCCCCCCTTTCCCCAATCTCGAATTTCGAATCTCGAATCAAAATCAAGCCTCAATAAAAGTGCTTTAACAAACCGGCAGACATCGGTCCCGCTCATCCCTCCTGTAACCTGTGGCGAAAAAGGATGTATTAAATATGAAGGCAATCCGTTGTTCTGCCGATTAATAAGCTAAACGATGGAGTCCGTGTATTTGATTACGGCAAACTATTGGGAAGTTTTTGGATCATATGCCCAAGGGAAAAGGAGCCAGGCCAGATCATGACTGGAAAAGAAGGGCAAACAGCCAAATCAAGCAGCCAAGACAACTATGAAGCGACAGTTCTGGATTTTTTGGACAGGGAGATGTCTGCAGTTCAGCCGTCTCAGAAGCCGAAAGAATATTCGGAAGAGCTGGATGAACTGGTAACAGATCTGCTGAAACAGGTGATCAATGAAGCGGATCAAAAAAAGCCCGTCCAGAATGCCGGAGTGGAGAGCCTTGACGATTTAATCGCTGAACTTACGCCGGTTTCGGATGGAAAGACTTCCGCGGCGAAAGCCGATTCAGCTTCTCAGTCCAGGCTGAATGCGGATAAAGCCGCGACTCTGCCGGAAACACCAAAGCCTGCAGAAGTGGAATCTTCGGCAGCAGGAAAATCCCCGCGAAAGGACGGTCAAAAACCTTCGGGATCCCTTTTTGCCTCGCCTGCCATAAACAAGCACAAAATTCCTGTCGTGGCTGTTGCATTTGCCGGTCTGTTACTGGTCGCGGGCGGCGCTTTCTATTTCTTTTCAAATTCAGCCGGCAGCGAATCGAAGCAATCAGTCGCACAGTCTGCCGCTACACAGACTCCGGCACTCGCCGGTGCAAGCAACGCACAGCAGACTCAAAGCCAGCCTGCGGCACAACAAGCACAGTCCAATACAGCTCCCTCCCCGAACAAGGCTGTGAAAGCAGAGCCCTCCAAACAGGCCGCTGCTTCCGCGCCAAAGAGCGCAAAGGTTTCAGACACAAAAACGGAATCTGCTCCGGTTGCTTCGGCGAAAAGTTCGAGGGATCATGAAATAAGGGCACAGGAACCGCCCGCCGGCAGCGCCGCATTCACCCCCGCTCCGCCCAAAATAGAAAACACGGCGCAGCCGGTATCAGCTCCTCCTGTAGTGTCGAATGAAACCGAGCCTGTTGAAAGACCGGCAGCACCGATTGTTGCCGAAAGTGCAAAACAGCCGGAGGCGGTTGCAGAAAGGAAAACCGCGCCAGTCATCCCCAGTGCGCCGAAACCGGTGCCCGCGGCACCTGTGAGCGCGGAAAGCTCCACTCCGCCACCCCAGCCCAATACTCCGGCAGCCGTCAGAAATGCATCACCCGCCGTCCCGATCACACGGGCTAACCCCAAATTCCCCGAATTAGCTCTCAGATCAAGAGCTTCGGGAACTGTCGTTCTTGACGTTACTATTGACAGCCAGGGAAAAGTCACCAAGGCAACGCCGGTAAGCGGTCCTGTAGTATTTCATCCCGAGGCCATCAAAGCAGCTATGAAGTGGCGCTATAAACCTGCATCGATCGATGGCACCAATGTTCCCAGTCAGAACAGAATCACCTTTAATTTTAATCTCAAACAGTAGGGCGAGGATTTATGCTGACCGATCAGCAAAAGCAAAAATTCGAACTGACGCGGCAAATGGCCAAGGAGGAACTTGAATCTCTTGACAAAGAGATCAGTGTGGAACTGGCACGGGTCAAAGACAAGCTTCTTGAATTTCAGAAGGCAAAGAAGGCAGTTAAACAGATATATGACGGAGCCTGTGCCCGCATGGGCGTCAAACCGACGCTCGAGATGACAGACATCAAGATCAGCGACTTCGTAAAGTAACCATCTTTCGATTTTCTACCGGACGCGACAGTATCTCGAAGACAAAACCCAAGCTGCAGATTTGAGGGAATATCACACGAAACAAACGATGATTCGCAGCCTGATCCCTGCTGCGCTTAGGGCCCGCGCAACAATAACTTTACATTTTGTTGACGGCTCTCATCCATAATAATTTCGTTCGAAAGCATTATTGGAACT
>JAFGIY010000201.1 GCA_016929335.1 Acidobacteriota bacterium
TACGTCGAGGAATCCGACCGAGCGCAACGCCGTAGACATGCCCGGATCCGCCGCCGCAGTAGAAGCTTCATGAATAATGCGGGTTAAATGGGCATGCAATGAATGAGAAGACGAAACTCACGGCCAAGGCGCCCGTAATATTAATCCTTGCCGGCTTTATCATTGTAGTGGCGGGAATGAAGGCGGCCAGTTCCATTCTTGTCCCCTTTTTCCTGGCGATTTTCATTGCCGTCATTTGCACTCCACCGTTGTTCTGGATGCAACACAAGGGGGTGCCGAAAGTACTGGCACTTGCATTCATTCTGGCGGCTATCCTTATTTCCGGATTTCTCTTTGGAGCATTAATAGGTCCTTCGCTGAATGATTTCTTAAGATCTCTTCCCGACCATCAAGAGCGCCTGTCGAGCCGGCTTGCTGCTTCCATAAGCTGGTTGCGCGACAAGGGCGTTAACGTTCCGGCAGAAGAAATGCCCCCTGCCCTTGATTTCGGATGGGCGATGAAAATGGCTGGGGACATTTTATCAAGCCTGAGCGGTATCCTCACCAATGCCTTTCTGATCCTGCTGGCAGTGGTGTTTTTTCTTCTGGAAGTGGCAGATTTTCCCAAGAAATTGCGCGTTGTGTCGAAAAACCCGGACCGTGCGCTCTCGACCGTTGAGATATTCAGTCAGAGCGCGAAGCGCTACCTGGTCATAAAAACCTTGATCAGTGTCGCTACCGGCCTGTTGATCTGGCTATGGCTTTTGATCCTTGGAGTCGATTATCCGGTGCTTTGGGGAGCACTCGCGTTTCTGCTGAACTATGTGCCTAATATCGGCTCAATCATTGCCGCCCTTCCTGCCGTTCTACTCGCACTTGTCAATTTGGGGATGGGATCGGCCCTTCTAACTGTTCTCGGCTTTTTGGTCGTCAATGTCGTCATTGGCAATATTGTCGAGCCAAAGCTGATGGGCAAAGGCCTAAGATTATCGACGTTGGTTGTCTTCCTTTCATTGGTCTTCTGGGGGTGGGTTCTGGGGCCGATCGGCATGATCCTTTCGGTGCCTCTAACCAGCATTGTTGCGATCGCGCTGGACAGCTATGAAGAGACCCGGGGCCTTGCCATCATGATGAGATCCGGCACCGAGGCGGAGTGGATCAAGAGCTTCGCCCGGCACAGGAAGTAGGGCATGCAGGGAAAAATCACCCGTGAACATCAAACCGCCCTGAGGCCCGTTGCTTCAAGAATGAATCGGGCTGTTTCCCACGGGAACTCATAACGCCATGCGGCGAACTCATGCGATGAGATTCAAACAGCTCCAAAGATTTCTCCGCGACTTCCGCCTACTCTGGTCGGCGTTAAAAAAGTTCAATGATGACAATGGTTTTTTCCTGTCTTCGGGAATTGCCTTTAACATTCTCATCAACCTGATTCCTTTTGTCCTGCTGATGTTGGCACTGGTAGGGACGTATTTATACAGCGATCAGGAAGTGCTCGATCACATCCGCGCTTATCTTGGAAATGTGGCTCCGACGCTGGATCCGAAGATCATGGGAAGCTTTTTGGATCTGATCGAAAACCGCCGGATGTTGGGGACCCTAGGATTCATAGGCTTGATCTGGTTTTCCACATGGGTTTTCGGTTCGCTGCGGATCGCGCTTAATATCGTGTCCCGGGAGGAGAAAGGCAGGGGGATGTTTCATGGAATCGCCATTGATCTTTTGATGATCATCCTGGCAGGCGTCCTCCTCTTTCTGAGCATGATGCTCAGTTCCGCCATCACCATTCTTCAGGCTGACCCGGGGCAGGTATCCGTGACGATTGGATTGACGCTTCGCTGGATTCTGAAATACCTGCTGCCCCTTTTCCTGACCTGTTGCGTGTTTTTTTTGATTTACAAAATCATTCCCAAAAAGAAGGTGCGCTTGCTATCCACGCTTCAGGCCTCGCTTTTTGCCGGTCTGCTCTGGGAACTGGCCAAACATTTTTTTTCCTGGTATGTGGTCCATCTTGCCCGGTACTCTTTGTTTTATGGTTCGCTGAGCACCCTGGTCATCATAGTTTTGTGGATATATTACTCTTCGGCAATTCTCATTGTAGGCGCCGAGTTTGCCTACTTTCTTGAAGAGAACCGACAGACGTCAGCCGTCTGACAGGAACATTCCCAAACTCCCTCAGAGCACGTCCGCCCGGCCGATTCACGAAACAACAGGTAACTCCGTGCTCTTTATCAGATCGGATGAGCATTTTTGACCGTACTTATGAGCCGTACTGAACTGACTGGCGATTTGATCGAGAGTATAAATAAGGGCATTGATGATTCCAGGTCGGGTGATTGACATTCACTCTTCTGCAGAGACAATCCGCAACAATCTCCGCGCATGACGCCGCATAACAGGAAGGAGACAATGTCTCCTTCCCCTGGAGTTTGGCCAATTTAGCATGGCCGAGATGTAGCGACATGATCACTATTGTCTATCCCCCGCGGTTAGGTAAGCTCGCAGGAGCTCTTCTCTTCTCCCTTTTTGCTTGTTGGATCAAAAATCCTTGAGAAATTCTTGGTCTCACCTGCCGTGTGGGATAATGCCGAGTGAGTTCCACACCCATCGATGCCATTCTGTTTCCGCCGGGAAAAACCAAACTACTATCAATCCGGTCCAAGTCCCCCATAGCCGGGCCCGGTGAATAGATAACGTTCAGGTCGCGCTCATGGATGTTCCAAAAAATTTGTTTTGGACGGAATCTCCGGCTGCGGCCGGGCCGCCGCAAGAGCGTCGCCGACGATTGCCTGTGCTTCCTTAAGGATGCGGTGCAGATGACCGGCTCCATGGAAGCTCTCCGCATAAATCTTGTAGATGTCTTCCGTCCCGGACGGACGCGCTGCGAACCATCCGTTTTCGGCTATTACTTTCAATCCGCCGATAGGTTTGCCATTCCCCGGTGCACGGGTGAGGATCGTTTGGATTTTTTCGCCGGCCAATTCCGTAAGCCGAACCTGCTGCGGCGAAAGTCTCTCCAACAATTCCTTTTGCTCTGCAGTGGCCGGGGCCTCGACACGGTCGTAAACCGGATTGCCGAACTCGCGCGTGAGTTCTCGATAGATCTCGCCGGGATCGCGGTCCATCCGCGCAGTGATCTCCGCCGCGAGCAGAGACGGGATAATTCCGTCCTTATCCGTCGTCCAGACGCTGCCGTCCAGACGGACGAAAGACGCCCCCGCGCTCTCTTCGCCCCCGAAGCCAAGCGAGCCGTCGAGCAGGCCATCAACGAACCACTTGAATCCCACCGGGGCTTCGTAAAGTTTGCGGCCAAGCTTCGCAGTAATGCGATCGATCATCTGGCTGCTCACCAGCGTTTTGCCGACGGCCGCTGTCTTGGGCCACTTCGGCCGGTGCTGGAAGAGGTAGGAGATTGCTGCGGAAAGGTAATGATTGGGCGGAAGCAATCCCGCGCTCCGGGTGACGATTCCATGCCGGTCGTGGTCCGTATCGCAGGCGAAGGCGATCTCGAATCGATCCTTCAGGCCGATTAACCGCTGCATCGCATAGGATGAAGATGGGTCCATGCGGATCTGGCCGTCCCAATCCACGGTCATAAAACGGAAGGTCGGGTCGACAGCCTCGCTTACGACCGTGAGGTCCAACCCGTAGCGCTCTGCAATCGGCCCCCAGTAGTGGACCCCGGCGCCTCCGAGCGGATCGACTCCCATGTGGATCTTCGCGGCACGAATAGCGTCCGTGTCGATCACATTGGCGAGATCAGAAATGTAGGCATTGAGAAAGTCATGCCGGTGCGTCGTGGGGGCGCGAAGAGCTTTTTCGAAAGGAATCCTTTTCAAACCCAGAAGGCCATTCTTGAGAAACTCGTTTGCTTTCGCCTCAATCCATGCAGTGACGGCAGACTCGGCCGGCCCGCCGTTTGGAGGATTGTATTTAAATCCGCCGTCCTGTGGGGGATTGTGCGATGGTGTAATGACGATTCCGTCGGCGAGTCCTGTCTTGCGCCCGCAGTTGTAGGTGAGAATCGCGTGCGAAACGGCAGGAGTCGGGGTGTATTCGTCCCCCTGTGCGATCATGACTTCCACCCTGTTTGCCGCCAGCACCTCTAGCGCGCTTGCAAGAGCCGGCGTAGAAAGGGCATGCGTGTCCATTCCGAGAAACAGCGGGCCATCAATCTTCTTATACTCCCGGTACAGGCAAATGGCCTGAGCAATAGCGAGGATATGCCATTCATTGAAAGCCTTGTCGAGCGAGGAACCGCGATGTCCTGAGGTACCGAAGGCAACCCGCTGTTCCAGCACTGAAGGGTCCGGTGTGTCCGTATAGTAGGCTGTGACGAGTCTGGGTACGTTCACCAGCATCGATGCTTCGGCCGGCTTCCCTGCATAAGGACTTGCTTTCATGACTATCCCGTCAAATGCCGTGGTTGCCTTTGCACCAATGTCTCCATCAGCTTGTCGAACGGCTTGTTGAATTTCTCGACTCCTTTGTCCTCAAGTTGCCGCGTCACATTGTCCATGTTGATTCCCTGTTCGGCAGTCGCTCCAACACCCGGCGAGCCTCTTTGACATCTTGTTCGAGCCGGGCTTTCGGCTCTCCGCAACGATGCCCGAAGCACCGGTTTCCTCGGCGAAAATTTGGAACGGCAAGAGTACCTTAGGATTCATGAGTTGTGGCGGCATGCTGGGCGGAAGAGGAATGCTCCGCCCCCGCCCATGACGGTTATGTGGACGGCTGTGTTTTATCGTCCCTGCTCCCTGTTCCCGCGCCCACGTCCTTTTCCCTGCCCTCTCCCATCCTTTGGTCTACCTCTCGGTTTTGCTCCTGGGCAGTTTCCTTTTTGCCTTCCGCTTTTTGGCCCTTTACCATCTTTCCCTGTCTGATCTCTGTTCGGCATTTTCTATCCTCCGGTCTTGTGCAGCAGTTGTTTATTTCTTCCGGCGCTCCCATATGCACGATACCACCCGGCGATTCGCCTTTCTGTTCAATAGTGACCAGATACATGAGCCGGACGGAACAGACATAGGAGCGATTCCCAGGGTATAAAAAGTGTACATTGATGTCTTGCTCCCCGGCGGGCGGGACAGGAAACCAGGAGGCATGTCATGGCAAAGGCAGTAGGAATTGATCTGGGCACCACCAACTCGGTTGTTGCGGTCATGGAAGGCGGAAAGCCGACAGTCATAATCAACAGCGACGGCGGCCGCCTTACACCTTCGGTGGTGGCTTATGCAAAAACAGGGGAGCGGCTGGTCGGACAGCTGGCCAAGCGCCAGGCGGCGATCAATCCCGAACAGACCATTTACTCGGCCAAGCGTTTCGTTGGACGCCGCTACTCCGAGGTCCAGTCGGAGATTAAAAACGTGCCTTATAGAGTGACCGCAGGTCCGAACGACGCCGTGCGCTTTGAAATAGCGGGAAAGCCCGTTTCTCCAGAAGAAATTTCGGCAAGTGTGTTGCGCAAGCTGGCGGATGATGCTTCAAAATATATCGGTGAAAAGGTCACAGATGCAATCATCACAGTTCCAGCCTATTTCAACGATGCACAACGGCAGGCTACCAAGGACGCAGGAAAGATCGCCGGCCTAAAAGTGTTGCGCATCATTAATGAGCCGACAGCAGCCGCTCTGGCCTACGGCCTCGATAAGAAAAAGAATGAGACAATCATGGTCTTCGATCTTGGCGGCGGCACATTCGATGTTTCAATCCTGGAAGTCGGGGATGGTGTTTTTGAGGTGAAGGCAACCTCCGGAGATACGCATCTTGGAGGTGACGATTTCGACAAGCGCATTGTCGACTGGCTGGCGGAGGAGTTCTTACGTGATCAGGGCATTGAACTCCGAAAGGATCGTCAGTCGCTGCAACGACTGACGGAAGCGGCGGAGAAGGCAAAGATCGAGTTGTCGACCGTTGTGGAGACAGCTATCAGCTTGCCATTTATCACGGCCGATGCAGCAGGTCCGAAGCATTTGGAAATGAAACTGGCCAGAGCCAGGTTTGATCAACTAACGGCGGACCTGGTAGAACGCTGCGCGGGCCCGGTAAAGCAAGCGCTGAAGGACTCCAAGCTCAGCGAGAGCGATATCGATGAAATCGTGCTTGTAGGCGGATCCACCCGCACGCCTGCGGTACAATCCCTGGTCCGTCGTCTCATTGCCGGCAAAGAACCCAACCAGTCCGTCAATCCCGACGAAGTCGTTGCCATTGGCGCCGCCATTCAGGCGGGTGTCCTTGCCGGTGAAGTCAAAAACGTGGTGCTGCTCGATGTGACGCCACTCTCCCTGGGGATCGAAACACTCGGCGGCGTGATGACCAGACTCGTCGAACGAAACACGACCATCCCGGTCAGACGCTCGGAAGTTTTTTCAACGGCCGAGGATAATCAGACTGCCGTCGATGTCCACATCCTGCAGGGAGAGCGGGAACTGGCCCGCGA
>JAFGIY010000202.1 GCA_016929335.1 Acidobacteriota bacterium
TCGGTTCTTTTTGAGAACCACAGCTTTGGAGTGTTACCCCTTTTCCTCAATATTTTCTGCTCATGATCTGGTCGTTAGCGCAGTATTTCCGAGCGTATCGCGGATGGTGCTGATTTTGCCCCCCGTACCTGCGTATTGAATGCTTACGTAGTTCCCATTCGCATCATACAGCCGGGTGGCGTACCTCATATAGGGTCGGGTCGGATCCTGGTAATTAAATTGAATGCTTGATCCATTCTTAAATTTCAGCTTCAAGGCGACAGGATCATAGACCATGTAGGATGAATCCGTGGAGCGCCACGCTCCTCCGTAGTACGTCAGGGCATGGTTTGATCCGTCTGAAGTCGTTAGGTAGTAATACCCGTTGGATGAATCATCGATGATGCGCCCCGCCGTTAAAGTCCAGCCGAGGCCGACCCATGAATCATATTCAGGGATGGTTGCGTAAAGTGTGTTGTTCTGGACGAAGAAACCCCAGATTTTCGAGTTGTAGACAAGCCTGAGATCAATTCCCATTCCGTTTCTGCCCGGACGCGAAATCAACGGAATAGAGAAATTCAGATTGCCGTTTGCAGAATTGACCGACTCCTGTTCAACCTGCGCATAGGGGAAGAAAGGGGATATTCCCTTCTCATGGCGCACACTGTATCTATAATAATGAGGCGTCAGCGGCTCATTTCTTCTGACGGTTACCGTTGCCTGCGTGCTTGTTTGAGAATTGCTGACCACCAAAATATAACTGGTGGTTGTTGACGGGTTCACATCCATCACTCCATTTGCAAGTACACTTGTTCCATTCATGGTAATACTTGTGCCATTCCGGGTGGCCCATGAAAGCCGTGACGTTCCGGTAGGACCAAGGGATGTGGGATTGGCATAGAAAACGTCTATTGTAGCCTGCGTCGCATCGTGCTCTAGCACAGTTTCAGAGGTGGGTGTGCCGCTGCATGATTGAGTGCCGACAAAAGAGCGTGAATGAGCCGTCCAAATCCCAGGGGATGTCCAAAAGTGGATGCTGGTGCCCGAATTTGGATCTCCGGAACCCGACGCAGTTTCGGAGGGGGGGGTGATGCCCGGTGGTTTAGTAAGAGTTAGCTCCGTGCAAGAGCCCCCGGTTTGGCCAGTATACAAAATAGTATAGGAATTGACATAATCCGTTCCATAGGCCCAACCAAATTCCGTAACCGTATACCACGTATCACCCCTCGCGCCACCACTTTCATAAGAAGAAAGGTTTGCCGCGAAAAAGGAAATGCACAGCAGGCAGCATAGCAAGGCAACATCAATTGGGTGTTTTCGAATAAGTGCGCCAGGTTCCATGACCGGTCTCCCTGATCTTTATTAAAGGCATCCGCTTGTTTGAATTGCGCTCTAATTTCCCATCACTACGTTTGGGGCAATTTGCAGACGGGCATAGGATAAAAGCCGCAGGAAGGCATCTTCTCCTATGCGCTCTTTCAGCTTGTCGCGGATCTCAAGAGTTTTGCTCTCTAAGAGGCGCTGCTTATACCTCAGCTCAATCTTCAGTCCCTTTCTTTTGTCCGGATGGTTGATTTTTTCCGGCTTGGCTTTTTTTGAGTCGGCGACCAAATCCTCGGCTTCCTTCCGCACATCATCGGCCATCTCGAGCTGCTCATAGCCCAGTTCGACGATGTCGTTCATAGCCTTTTTGGGAAGGTGCAGCCTCTCCATCCAGAGCGATGCGCCCCGGTCGGCGGTCTTGCTGTCCAGGGTGCCGGCCATCAAAAAGATATGGTTCCAGAGAATCCATTCGGGGATCTTCTCCGGGTTGAGCCTGCCGTCGACAAGCACACGGCTTCGGCCGCTGTCCGGCGTTTGCGCCAGTCCTACAACAACGGCGATGGTTATGGCGAGGAACAGCAGATATTGAATAATCCTTTGGCGTCTTGAAGCAGTTTGGATGAGATTCATCTCAAATCTCCTGTGAAAAATAAAAGCCGGCGGCATCGGGCCGTTTACGAGCAATATTGCCCGATGCAGCGTTTAAATCTCTTGGTTTCAGTTTTAATGCGCGTATAGGCGGCGCTCTGGAAATAACCGGCCGGCAAATACGAATTATGGCTGCGCAGCTTGCGAAACGGTTATAAATCAACAAGCATGCCGTTGTCCAGCGCACGCCGCGCATTCAGCGTAATATTTTTCAGTCGCAGGTTACCGTCACCGCTCAGACCGGCTGCGTCCCCGGAGATATTCTTCAACTGACGGAACATAGACCTTGTAGTTTCTTCCGAAACGCAGCGCCAGAACCACGCCGGCCTCAATCCAGCCTTGCAAGGTCCTTTGCGGAATCCCAAACCGTTCCGCCGTAAATGTGGTCGGGGCAAAAAGATTTCTGCGCCGCGAAGGAATAAGACTTAAGTATTTGTCCAACAACTCCTTCCTCCGGCGAAAAAGCAAGGCTTCTCCACTCTTGCCACTATCCTGCTCAACGGTATTCGACATTGCTCACTCCCTCCAGGTTATAAAGGCCCGTTGGCAATCCAATGCGAGCCCTTCATGCGCATGCCTTGATGCGCGCGAATGTAATAAGCTGAATTCAGTTTTGGAAACCGGCATTGCGAATAATTTAAAGCCGATCAATAAACAAGAACGCAAAAGAAGGAAAATCGCCTACCGGAAAAATGAAATATTTTTTCTGCGCGCGGATTTTTTTGCGGTTTGGATAATGAGGGATGATCTTGTTGATGGGATATCGATGCGGTTGGCACATAAGCTCTGCTGCATTGATTCTGTTGAATGTGGATGAGTCAAACGGCCCGGATGAAAATCAGGATGTTTCCTCAATCATGCAAATACGTGTGCGGGCTGAAGCCCGCACCCACATGAAACAAGGCGTTAACGGACTTTCCGCGGTGAATCATGTGGCTCGCAGCTGAGGAAGCTGCCTCAATACCCGGAATGGTTTGGGCTTTCAGCCCTTATCTCCATTTTCAATCTTCCCTCAGGGCAATAGTCTGGGCTCTGCCGGAGGATGCTTGCTCTCGAATCTCGAATTTCGAATCTCGAATTTCGAATCCGTCTGCTATTCGCGGAGGGTTCGCAGCAGTTCGCGGCTTGCAGCGAAGGGGGTCATATGTCCATTCCGGACCTCTTCCTGCAGGTGCGGAAGTCGCGAGGCGACGGAGCGGTTTGCCCGGAACAGCTCTTCCAGGCCCATTATCACAAGTTCGTTCAACCATTCGAGCGCCTGCCTGCTGCGGCGCTGCGCAAGAAATCCGTTGCCTTCGAGCAACTGCCTGTGATCCAGCACCATCCGCCAAACTTCCGCGATCCCTTCTCCGTTCAACGATGAACAGGTCAATACCGGCGGCGTCCATCCGTCTGCCGAAGCGGGGAAAAGGTGCAATGCATGCGCGTACTCGATGCGGGCCCGCTCTGCCTTCTTTTTATTGTCTCCGTCGGCCTTGTTGATAACCATGCCGTCCACCATCTCGATGATGCCGCGCTTCATGCCCTGGAGTTCATCGCCGGCGCCGGCCAGCATCAGGAGCAGAAAGAAATCCGTCATCGAACGGACTGCGGTTTCGGACTGGCCGACGCCGACGGTTTCCACCAGGATGTTTCGATAGCCTGCTGCTTCGCACAACAGGATGGTTTCTCTCGTATGCCTTGCCACTCCGCCCAGATGCCCTCGGGACGGCGATGGGCGGATGAAAGCGCGATCTTCGATTGCGAGCCGTTCCATGCGGGTTTTATCGCCGAGTATGCTGCCGCCGGAAATGGGGCTCGAGGGATCCACGCTCAGCACGGCGACGTTTTCGCCGCAGTCATGGATCAGATGCATCCCAAGCGCATCGATAAAGGTGCTTTTACCCGCGCCGGGTACGCCTGTGATTCCAACGCGCAGAGATTGGCCCGTATGAGGCAGGATTCTATCCAGCAGTTGTGCCGCAAGCTCGCCGTCGGAAGGAAGATCGCTCTCGATTACCGTGATCGCCCGCGCGAGGATCATGCGATCTCCGCTCAGGACTCCTTCCACATATTGTTCCAGAGATAATCTTCGCTTGAGCCTGCTCATGCGGTCCCCAGGAAAAGAAAAAAGCAGCCACGGATTTCACTGATTTTTTAATTTTACAAATCAGTGGAATCCGTGGCAAAGCTTTTGAATGGGGCGATTATACATGAAGGTGTCCGGACAGGGCGGACAGAATTTTTTGCGCGCAGATGGGGATTACCGAGCCCGGGCCGAATACGTCCGTCACGCCCGCCTGGAACAGCTCTTCGTAAGCCTGCGGTGGAATGACGCCTCCGACAAACACGAGGATATCGTCGCGTCCCAGTTTCCTGAGCTCGGAGATTACCTCCGGCACGAGAGTGGAATGTCCCCCTGCAAGGCTGGATACGCCGAGCACATGAACATCATTTTCTATCGCCATCCGTGCGGCCTCGCGCGGGGTCTGGAAGAGGGGGCCGACATCGACATCAAAGCCGAGATCCGCGAATGCCGTGGCAATCACCTTGGCGCCTCGGTCGTGGCCGTCCTGTCCCATCTTGGCGATCAGTATGCGCGGGCGGCGGCCTTCCGCTCTGGCGAATCCCTCGGCCAGCGCATGCGCCTTCTGAAATTCCGGATTCTCGCGGCTTTCGGAAGAGTACACGCCGGAGATGGTGCGATTCACCGCCTGGTATCTTCCGAATACCTTCTCAAGGGCAGAGGAAATCTCGCCCAGCGTCGCCCTCTGCCGTGCGGCATCGACCGAGAGCTCCAGAAGATTGCCCTCGCCCGTTTCCGCGCACCGGGTCAATGCCGCCAGCGATGCATCCACTGCCGCCTGATTGCGCGCAGCCTTGGTCTGCGCCAACCGCCTGAGCTGTGATTCCCGCACGGCCTTGTTATCCACGACCAGGACGTCGAGCGGCTTTTCTTCGGCAAGCCGGTACTTGTTGACGCCGACGATGGTTTCGCGCCCGGAATCGATCAGGGCCTGCCGGCGCGCGGCTGCTTCCTCGATGCGCATCTTGGGAATGCCGGTCTCAATCGCTTTGGCCATGCCTCCCAGCCCCTCGATTTCCTGGATGTGCTGCCATGCTTTATTCATCAGGGCGTGTGTGAGCGACTCGACATAGTAACTGCCTGCCCAGGGATCGACCGACCGGGTCACATCGGTTTCTTCCTGCAGAAAAATCTGCGTATTGCGGGCAATGCGGGCGGAAAAGTCCGAAGGCAGCGCAATGGCTTCATCCAGAGCATTCGTATGAAGCGATTGGGTGTGGCCGAGTACGGATGCCAGGGCTTCCACGCAGGTGCGGGTTACATTATTGAAAACATCCTGCGCCGCCAGGCTCCAGCCGGAGGTCTGCGAGTGCGTGCGCAGCGCCATGGATTTCGGGTTCTTCGGATTAAATCCCCTGATGATCTTCGCCCACAGGATGCGGGCCGCCCTCATCTTGGCGATTTCCATGAAATGATTCATGCCGATTCCCCAGAAGAAGCTCAGCCGGGGCGCGAAACTGTCAATGTCCAGTCCCGCCTGAATGCCGGTGCGGATGTATTCAAGCCCGTCCGCCAGCGTGTAGCCGAGTTCTATGTCGGCGGTGGCGCCGGCTTCCTGGATGTGATAGCCGCTGATCGAAATGCAGTTGAACTTCGGCATGTTCGCCGCGCAATAGTGGAAGATATCGCCGATGATGTGCATGGACGGTTGAGGAGGATAGATGTAAGTATTGCGGACCATGAACTCCTTCAGAATGTCGTTCTGAATTGTTCCGTTCAGCTCCCGCGTGCCTACACCCTGTTCCTGGGCTGCGACGATATAGAAAGCCATGATTGGAAGCACGGCGCCGTTCATGGTCATCGATACCGACATCTGGCCGAGCGGTATCTGGTCGAATAGAATTTTCATATCCTCGATCGAGCAGATAGCCACGCCTGCCTTGCCTACATCCCCTACGACGCGATCATTGTCCGAGTCGTAGCCCCGATGGGTTGCCAGGTCAAACGCCACGGAAAGGCCTTTCTGCCCGGCAGCCAGGTTCCGGCGATAGAACGCATTCGATTCTTCTGCGGTCGAAAATCCCGCGTATTGCCGGATGGTCCACGGCTGCATGCAGTACATGGTGGAGTAAGGGCCGCGCAGGAATGGAGGAATGCCGGCCGCATATTCCAGATGTTCCATGCCGCGCAAATCCTCGGCCGTGTAGATCGGTTTGACGCGAATGCCCTCCGCCGTCATCCATGCCGTTGCGTCAGCGGCGACGGCCGATGGCTGCGGGCTGAGTTTGTAGTCGATCTTAGTAAAGTCCGGTTTCATCGCCCGCTCCTCATACCAAGTTTGTTCTGCCATTCCGTCAGGGTTTGAACCGCGTCGCTGAGCACGTGGACAAAGCCCTGCACCCCGGCCGCCTGCAGTGCCTCGATTTGATCCTTTGGATTGCCGGCGACAAGGACGGGCACTTTCACTTTGGGGCAAATATCCTGAGCAAATGCAAGGTATTCGGGATCGGAGCTGCACAGAATAATCAGGTCCGCGTCCGTATCGTTGAATTCCTCGGACACCACCATATCGAAAGCGGCGCAGCCGAAGAAGTTCAGGCAGAAGTTCGATCGCGCACCCTTCATCTTAACGTCGCCGCGGGTGAGCAGCAGGACTTTGGGATATCGTCCGGTGGTGCTCGCATGGTCTATAGTGCGCCGGCGGATTTTTTCAAAGGGCTCGGCGACACGATATTGCGGCAGCGGGCCGTCGAGTGCGACAAGCGGAACCTCGCCCTCAGGCTTTTTCTCCATAAGATTGGGATAGTTGTTCACTCCTACCAGCGCGCGGCGCCGGCCGGACATCGCCTTGTCACGTGCGGCGCGTGTGGCTGCCAGCGCTTTCCCGACGGAGCCGGCTGCCAGAGACCTGACGTAACCGCCTTCGGCTTCAACCTGCTGGAAAAGCTTCCAGGCTTCCCGTGCAATGCTGTCGGTGAGTGTCTCGATGTAGTAGGACCCGCCGGCCGGATCGGCCACCGCGTCCAGATGGGACTCTTCCTGCAGAATCCGCTGAATGTTGACCGCCAGGTGCTCATCGAAGCCGAAGGCCTCGATAGTCAGCTGATCGCATCCGCCGATGACGGCCGAGAGAGCTTCCGTGGCCGCGCGCAGCAGATTGGTATGCCGGTCATAGAGACTTTTGTTCCGCCTGGGCGTCCGCACATGCAGCTTCACATTGCAGGCATCAGGGCTTTTCGGGTTAAAGGCCGATACGGCCTGCGCCCACAGCAGGCGCGCGGCGCGCAGCTTTGCGATCTCGATGAAATAGCTCGGGCCGACTGCCATGATAAATTCAATTTCCCTGACAGCGTCTTCCACCGGCTTGTTTGTCGTGAGTTCGGCCAGGCGTTCCACGCCCATGGCGATGGCATAGCCCAGCTCCTGGATGCTGTGCGCGCCCGCTTCGTGCAGCAGATCGGCGCGAATGGCATCCTTTTTGGGTTCGGCGTCGGCAACTATTTCCCAGCCGCGGCTGTTTCGGCGCATGCAGAGCTGGCTTTCCAGCCCGGCGAGATTTTCCTGCCGGTAGTATGGCCGCACCGCCAGTCCTTCTTCGGTACGCCAGACAAGCCTTTTGTCGTAGTCGGCGCCTTTAAGGTCCTTCGCAATTACGGCTTCCCATGCGGATGTCGGGATCGGGGGGAATTCCCGGCTCAGATTCAATACTTCAGAGCCCGGCGTAGGATCAGGCATGATCACCCTCCTGTACGACTTCAATCAGATAGCCGAATGCGGCCGCTTCGGTGGCTTTGGGATGGATGAAAAAGACCATCGTGCCGCGCGATCCTTTGCGGGGAGCTTTGTCGACGAGCTTGAAGCCGTTCTCTTTCAGATAATCAAAAGCCTTTTGAATATCGGCTACGCGGAGCGCCACATGTGCGAGCCCGCCGCGGCCGCCGTTTTTCTCGATCTGTTTGGCTACCGGCGATTCCGCGTTCAGCGGCTCAATCAACTGCACCAGGTTCGGACCGTTGCCTATCTGAAGCAGCACTTCACGCACCTGATCCGTGCCCAATACGTCTTCGCGGTGCATTTCCCGGAATCCCATTGTCTTGTAGGCATTCACATGCGCTTCCAACTCGCCCGGCTTGACCGAAATAGCCACGTGATCGAAAAACAGAAATCCGGGGACCTGTTCCAATTGTGCATTCATCATTCGAACTCCACTACCACCTGGCCGGACTGAACGCTGTCACCCTCTTTAACAGGAATGGCAGCGATCTTGCCGGGAGCGGGCGCTGTAATATTCGTTTCCATTTTCATTGCCTCGAGCACCAGCATCACGTCGCCGGGCTGCAGGCTCTGTCCTGCCTGCACCGCGACACGGATCACGATGCCGGATACCGGGCTGCGGCAAACCTTGGCTTCATCTACAGGCTTGTTGTCTCCGGCGGCCGGAGCAGCAGCCGGCGCCGGAGCTGCGGGGACGCGCACAGCCGCCGATCCCAGCGGAATGCCGCGCATCAACGGCGATGGTGCGGTCGGTTCCACTGCTTCAACATCCACTTCGTATTTTTTCCCATCAATCGCAATTTTCAGTTTCATGGCGCCTCCGAGTGTAGTGCGTCATAGATCCCCTGGTATTTGGCCGGCACGATCCAAATTCACTCTAAGGTCTCAACGACAATCAGCCACGGATTTCACGGATTGAATATGATGGTGTATAGGCGGCTGCCCTTTGCGCAGCTGCCCATGTCCCAATCTGTGAAATCCGTGAAATCCGTGGCGCTTTTCTCCTGACAAATGTAAAGAACTGCCGGACGCACTGCACTAATTGTGCAGTCTGTGGGACGCCTGAATTGAGACACGCCCCTGCTGTGCCCAGGCATCCGAGCTGAGCAATCGAATCTGTTTGATGCGAACGCGCACTCCGAGATACGCCGCGAGCGCAGCGGAGACGGCTATCAGTTCTTCTTCTGTAACCGGCGGTTTTTCCGGCTCGGGTTGGACCGCCGGTTCAGGCGGCGCCTGCACCGGAGTCGTCTCCTCGGCAGCGGGCGGTTCCGTTCCAGCCGCTTCCAGCTTCTCCACGCGCTCGGAGAGCAATGCAATCTGAGACTGGACGCGCTCCAGGATTTCCGCCAGGTCTTTCATCGTAATTCTTGCCATGTGTTCACCTCGGCTCTATAGCGGAATCAGGCCGTGCTTCTTGGCCGGTCTCAGTTCGCGCTTGGTATGCACGTATTCCAGCGCCTGCGCGATGTGGTGCCGCGTCAGTGAAGGTTCAATGATGGAATCCACGAGGCGCCGTCCGGCAGCGACATAGGGATTGGAAAATGCCTCGCGATACTTCTCGATCAATTCCTTGCGTTTGGCCGCTTTGTTTTGCGCTTCCTGGATTTCCTTGCGGAAAACGATTTCGGCCGCCCCCTCCGCGCCCATCACGGCTATTTCGGCCGTCGGCCACGCGTACACGCGGTCGGCGCCCAGGTCTTTGCCGCACATTGCCAGGTAGGCGCCGCCATAGCTCTTGCGCAATATCACGGTGATCTTCGGGACGGTCGTTGCGGAATAAGCGAACAGCATTTTCGCTCCGTGACGGATGATGCCGCCGTACTCCTGCTGCACGCCCGGCAAAAAGCCCGGCACATCCACGAACGTAAGCAGGGGCACATTAAAGGCGTTGCAGAAGCGGATGAAGCGGGAAGCCTTGTCGGAAGAGTTGATATCCAGCACGCCGGCCTGCACGGAAGGCTGGTTGGCGACAATACCGATGGAGCGGCCCGCAATGCGTGCAAATCCGACCACGATATTGGTGGCGTAGCCGGATTGCACTTCCAGAAAATCACTGAAATCGACAACACGGGTAATGACCTCCCGAACGTCGTAGCTCTTCTTGGTATCGGTCGGCACTATCGTATCCAGGTCGGGATTAGGCTCGAAATTAGAATCGCCATCCACCTGGGGCGGATCTTCAAGGTTATTGGACGGCAGAAAGCTGAGAAGCTTCCGGCAGATCGCGACGGCATGGTTGTCGTCTTCGGCGATGAAATGAATCACGCCGGAATGGGTCATGTGCGCCTCCGGTCCGCCCAACTGCTCGGCTGTCACATTTTCGCCCGTAACGCTCTTGATCACCGACGGGCCGGTGATGAACATCTGGGCCTGGCGGGTCTGGATGATGAAATCGGTCAAAGCCGGGCTGTAAGCCGCACCGCCCGCGCAGGGGCCGCAGATCAGTGAAACCTGAGGCACCGCACCCGAAAGCATCACATTCGTGTAGAAGACCTTGCCGTAGGCGGAAAGGGAATCGATTCCTTCCTGAACGCGTGCGCCGCCCGAATCGTTGATGAAGATGAAGGGTGAGCCCGTCTTCAGCGACTGCTCCATGATTTCAGCCACCTTGATGGAGTGAACCTCGCCGGCCGAACCGCCTGCAACACTGAAGTCCTGGCTGGCGAGATGTACCAGCCGGCCGTCGATGGATGCCGCTCCCGTTACCACGCCGTCGGCCGGAAAGCTCTTTCCGGCCATGCCGAACAGCACGGCCCGGTGCTCGGCGAATAGGCCGGTTTCTTCAAAGCTGTTCGGATCGGTCATCAGGTCAATTCGTTCCCGAGCCGTCAGCTTGCCTTCTTTATGCTGCTTTTCCAGTCTGTCGGCGCCGCCGCCCATCATGGTTTCCCGGCGCCGCTTCTGCAATTCCGCGATCTTTTCCTGCATGGATTGAATAGCCATTTATTGTGACTCCCCTCGCTTGTCTACACCGGCGAAACTGTAACCCTGTGCGTGGTTTCGTTCAGTTTCACATCGTAGGTTATTGTCGTACGCACCGGGCCCTTGCCGCCGTCCTGGATCGCACCGGGTGCGCCCTGTTTCGAAGCTGCAGCCGGTTCTGCGTTGGGATCCTTGCTCAGGTTCTTCGGACCCGCATCGCGCGTTGAGAAGAATTTGGGTGCTACTTGAGGGAACATCGCAAAAGTCAGCACATCTTCATCGGAACCGTTGCAGCCGGGCAATGCCAGAGCCGCTTCGCGCAGGTCCTGCCACTCCGGCTTCAGAAGATCGGCCGGCCGGCATGTGATCGGAGGCTTGCCGGTCTGTTTGGCTGCAATTTCGATGACTTCCGGATTGCGTGGCCCTATTGTTTCACCGTAATAGCCCAGCATCAGGTCGGCGAATTCACCGGTCAGGATTTTATATTTTCCCATCAGCACGTTAAAGACCGCCTGAGTTCCAACGATCTGGCTGGTCGGCGTTACCAGCGGCGGATAGCCTGAATCCTTGCGCACTCTGGGAACCTCCGCCAGCACTTCTTCCGTGCGGTCATCCGCCTTCTGTTGCTTCAACTGGCTTTCCATGTTTGAGAGCATTCCGCCGGGGATCTGGCTCTCGAAGATCTCCGTTTCCACGCCGGTGATATTCGAAATGAACTCCTTGTAGCGAGGCGCGATCTTCTGGAAATGTTTTTTGATTTTCAGGAGGATCTTCTTGTCAATCCGGGTGTCAAAGCCTGTGCCTTCGAGCATTTCCACCAGGCTCTCCGTCGGATTGTGCCCGGGACCGAGGCTGAGGGCGCTGATGGCCGTATCCACTCCGTCCGCTCCGGCTTCAATGGCCTTCATCAGGCTCACCATGGTGACTCCCGTGGTCGCATGCACGTGAACCTGAACCCGCACGTCCCGGCCGCAGGCTTCTTTTATGCCCTTGACGAGATCGTAAGCCGGCTGAGGCTTGAGCAGCGCGGCCATATCTTTGATGCAGATGGAATCGCAGCCCAGTGCGACCAGTTTTTCAGCATGCTCCACGAAGCCTTTGATGGCATGAAGGGGACTGATGGTATAGGAGATGGCTCCCTGTGCATGCTTGCCGGTCCTCTTAACGGCGGCAATGGCGCGCTGCAGATTGCGGATGTCGTTCAGTGCATCGAAAATTCTGAATACATCGATGCCGTTTTCCGCAGCCTTTTCAACGAACCGGTCCACTACCGTATCTTCGTAATGCCGGTAGCCGAGCAGGTTCTGGCCGCGAAGCAGCATCTGCAGCCGGGTATTGGGCATGAGCTTGCGGAAGGCGCGCAGACGCTCCCACGGATCTTCATTAAGAAACCGGATGCAGGAATCAAAAGTCGCTCCTCCCCAGCACTCAACGGACCAGAAGCCCGCCTTGTCTATATCCTCGCATGCGGGCGCCATATCTTCCGTCGCCATACGCGTAGCCATCACACTTTGATGCGCATCGCGGAGAATCAGTTCCGTAACGTCGATTATCTTGGGCATATCCGATTTCCCTTAAACAATAGAGTTTGCCCATCCTTCCCTCATGAAGACCAACAGAGAGAAGCTGCCGGGGAATAGCAGAAGCCCGCAGGGGATGAAAGCCGGTTCCCTATAACCCATGAAGAATGAAGGATGGTAATTATTGCTGAACGCCCTGTCATAGTATGATGACCCGTTTATGGACAACACCCGAGTTGAGGGCGTCAGCGTGAAAACCCGATCTTCGGTAAAGCCAACTACTATCTATATATAAAAGTGGTAATTTTTAGCCCAATCTCCGGCAAATTCAAGGTCAAAAGTTCGGAAGGGACAGGCCACGAATTACACGAATGCATTTATTCGTGCAATTCGTGGCTGACGACAGCCTGCAGAACCGAATCGGGTGTGAGATCGCCTACGGCAAGGAATGAAGCCTCCATGATTCCTGCGATGCGCTTCATCTCGCTTTCGCCTTTATCTTGAACTGCGGCATCGATGAAAATGGCCGGGATCCGATCCAGCGCGATTTTCCGGGCCAGCGACTGCAATTCTTCCAGGGGTTCCGCTCCTGGCGTTACGGTTATGTTCGCTTCACCGTCGGAAATAATCACCAGAATCGGGCGGAGGCGCGGATTCTTCAATCGCTCCGAGCGGATGAGTTGCCATGCGCGCAATAAACTGTCCGCAAACGGAGTCGCGCCTCCGGCGGGAAGTGTTTCGAGCGCTGATCTGGCGATAGCGAGGCTCGAGGTCGGGGCCAGAACCAGTGTTGAAGTTTGTCCGCCAAAGGCAATCAGAGCCGCCTTGCTTCTGATTTGCCGGGCTTTATGCAGAATGGCCAGAACCGCGCCTTTGGCCGCTTTCATCGGCTTTTGAGCCTGCGAACTCATCGATCCCGAGGCGTCCACCACAAAGACGATCAGATTATCCCGCGGCTTGACCAGCCGCTTTTTCCGGAGATCGTCGTGTGTTACCGGAACGCCGCCTTTATGCCCTGCCTCCTCACGCGCCGATCGCACTGCGGCCTGTCTCAGCGTAGCGCCGACGGCGATATGGTAATCCCGATCTCCGGGGGCGACAGGTTCCGCTCGGAGGTGCCGGCCTGTCCGGCCGGAAATTGCCGGCCCGGATTTACCTTTCCCTTTCGAATTCTTCGCCAGCAGATTTTCGACATCGATCGCCGAGGCTGCAATCACCGTATCCGCCTCAACAACCACCTCAGCATGTTTTTTCCCGAGAAAGGAAAACAGGAGGCTTCCTGCCGCGGCATCGCCGGGTACCTGCATTCTTTCCGCCATGTCTTCCGGATCGATTTCTAAGGGATCAGAATCGTTTTTTTTTACCGCCGGATCCGCGCCGAGCACATCATGGAGAGCTTCTTCTATTTTTTCTCTTAGAACCTCCGGTCGATCGAGCGCTGAACGCATCATCCGATGAGGGAGCGCAAGCCGGGCAGCTTCAACCACGTCCGGGTTTTCGATTTTGCTTTTTTCCAGCAGGGCCGCATGTGCGCGAGCGGCTTTGTAGATGGTGATATCTGCGCGATGACCCTGCAATTGGAGATCCCGTGTCAAACGGACGATTGCGGTCATCAGATTGTCGGAAATGGACGGGGAGTCCAGATGATTTCGGGCGTAGGCAATTTGATTGGAAATTGTTTCGTCAGCCTGAGCCCATTCGTCCAGAAAACGCCCGGGATTGTTTTCGAAGGCCATGTGCCGCTGCACGATCGCTTTCCTTGCATCAAGATCGACGACGCTCCGGATGGCGACACACAATCCAAACCGGTCCAGAAACTGCGGCCGCAGCTCTCCTTCTTCCGGATTCATGGTGCCGATCAGTATGAAGCGTGCCGGATGGACGAACGAAATCCCCTCGCGCTCTATGATATTGATACCCGAAGCGGCGGAATCCAGAAGCATGTCGACGAGGTGATCGGGGAGAAGGTTCACCTCATCCACGTAAAGAATGCCGCGATTGGCGGCCGCGAGAAGGCCGGGCTCGAACCGGCGCTCTCCTGCTTGAAGCGCTTTCTCAATATGAAGGCTGCCGACCAGGCGGTCTTCGGTCGCGTTCAGGGGGAGTTCCACAAAGGGCATGGGGCGCATCACCGTTTGCCCGGTGCTCTGTCCGCCCGAAACAAATTCAACTCCATGCCGGCTCAGCGGATCCTGCGGATCGGAATTAAATGGAGAATCCTCCACGACCTCTATGTCGGGGAGGAGCTGTGCCAGCGCCCTCACCGCCGTCGACTTGCCGGTTCCCTTGTGACCCTGGATCAATACGCCGCCGATAGACGGGTCCACCGCATTGATAATAAGAGCAGTCTTCAATGCGTTCTGTTCCACGATTGCGGAAAATGGGTATAAAAGCCGCCGCATATTCAACTCCGACAACATCCAGGATGGAAGATATCTCCGCCCGCCATCCGTATCAAATGAAAAGCGCAACCGGTCTGCAAACCCATGTGGGTCGCGGCTTCAGCCGCGACCCACATGATTCACGTCATTCCTGCTTGAATCAGCGCCTCGCTTCCACTGTTCTGGGGCTTTTGAGACAGTTTCAGCGTCCCCGCCGGCGAGGCTGCGATGCGCATGAGATCGGGCATGCGGGCGGAGTTTGCGTGATCAATCGACTCTGACGTATAAGTTAGTCCCGAGTTTTCGGAATTCCTCAGTCCAGGCTTTGGCGTTTATATCGCCGCTTGAGGCGGATGCCTTAAGTCTGGGATATTCATTTTGCAGCAGTTCGTAACAGATATTCTGCGCGCGGAAAAAATTAGTCGTAAAGGGAAGCTTCGCCGCCATAGAAACCGCTGCCGTGAACCGCTTCAGCGAAGGAAGATCTCCGGGGTTTTTTAAGCAGTCCATGGCAAGCTTCTCGATTTTTTCGCGCATAGCGCATTCCAGCGATTCTTTATCAAGCTGGACTTCCCACAACGCCGCGTCTTCCACAAGAGCCGACACGCGATCCGGATTGAGATCATCGGCCTGGATGGAACGCAGCAGCTGCAAATTGATAACCGCCGTTGCGATATTTCGGAAAGAATTGGAGGGAGCTGCGTCCAGGTTCATCAGGGACCGAATAATCGGTTCCGCGCGTTCGTATGCCCTGCAGTTCAATTCCTCCAGCTCCGTGCCGGCCGATTTAAGGAGAATGCTCAGAATCCTGCGCTGCTCATCTTTGAATAGTGAATTCAAAGAGAATGTGGACTCTCCGAAATACTCATCCATAATGCGAAGGACGGATTGCAGATCGTCCTTTTCGAAGGCGCGGATCATATCAAGTCTGATTGTTTCTCCCGGACGATCTTCCTGACACTCTCTTACACCTCCGCTGATGCTGTGATCTCCGGGATACAGAGCCGCGTATTCCACATCCGATGATTCGCCGGTTATGCTGGATGTGATTCTGCATCGGCCCATGATCATCCTGGATTTTCCGCTCGAAACGGTTTTGGAAAACTCCCGGTTTACGCTATACGAATAGAACTCAGACTTTTGCGGATAATCCCGGAACAGCGAACTGGCGGCATAATGCTCCGCGACGCGGTGCAGGTCCAGCATGGCGGGCTTGACGTTTCGGATGTAGAGGTCCCGGCCGTTTCCATGTTTCGGATCATTGCTCTGCGCCTTCTGTAATATTCCCAAAAAATCCGATTCGATGCTGTTCCTGCCGAAGAGCTCTTCCGCCAACTGGATTGCGCGCCCCGCATATTGCATTGTCTGAACGGTCTCGATGTTGGAGACATCGTCAAAGAACCAGCCGCAACTGGCATACATCAGCAGCGTGTGTCTCTGGAGTTCGAGCAATTTCAAAACTCTTATGCGCTCTTCGGAACTCAGATTGCGAGATCCATGCTTAATCAGAAAGCGCTCCACCGATTCGGCGGAACGATCGAGAATGACATCGATGTAATCATTGCGGGCTTCCCAGGGATCTCTAAGATAGGAGATTGTCTCGTCATCATATAGGCCCGCCAGGTGATCTCTCAGCCAATCGAGCGCTTCGCGGAACGGAGTTCTCCATTTCTGTTGCCAGCCCGGATGTGTACCGGTATTGCAGCCGCAGTCTTCTTTCCAGCGGGCGATTCCGTGCGGGCAGCTCCAGGAGGTGTTTTCCCAGATTTCAACCAGGTGAGTCGGCGGACACTTTTCCAGATACTCCCCGTAATTTGTCAGGCGCGCTTTGGAGCCCGATTCGATGGAATGCAGTGCGTAGGCCAGGGCCATGTCGCCGAAACGATGGTGATGGCCGAATGTTTCGCCGTCCGTGGCGATGTGCACGATCTGCGGCCATTTCCTCTCGGATGAAAATGCCCCCATCAGGCGGTTTATGAAGGCTGTGCCGTCTGAAAGCAATTTCTCAAAACCGACAGCCAAGGAGATGGGGCCGTCGTAGAAAAAAAGAGCCATCCTGCGGCCGGTGGGGAGGATTATTTCATAGGCCATGCTGGGATCGATATTCTGGTTGGCAAAAGTGTGCCAGGTCCGTTCACCTCTTTTGCGCATTCTCCTGGCCTGATGAGGAGCCAGGACTGCGAACTTGAGACCCATTTGAGCCATCAAATCCAGCGTTTCCAAATCTACAGCCGTTTCCGGTATCCACATGCTCTCCGGCTGCCGGCCGAAGCGATAAATGAAATCCTGTATTCCCCATCGGACTTGCGTGATCTTGTCTCGGTAGTTGCATAGAGGCAATATCGCGTGGTTATAAGCCTGGGCAATGGCGGAACCGTGTCCGGAAAAACGCCGGATGCTTTCCCTGTCGGCCTCCAGAATACGGCGGTATGTGGCCGGATGCTCATCGGCAAGCCAGGATAAAAGCGTCGGGCCAAAATTAAAGCTGATTCCGGAATAGTTATTCACGATCCGATCAATCCGCCCGTTGCTGTCCAGGATTCGAGCCCTGCTGTTCGGCTCATAGCATTCCGCCGTGATCCGCTGGTTCCAGTCGTGGTAGGGATGGGCTGATTGCTGGTATTCAATGGCCTCAAGCCAGGGATTCTCACGCGGCGGCTGGTAAAAGTGCGCGTGAATGCATATATAGTGTTCCACTGTACGATATCTCCATGCCGGGCAGCAGCGGTACAGCGGGCCAAACGAAAGAAGCGACCGTTCCGGCCGGCAAAACGCATCGGTATCAGTATCGGCGCTTCAGGTTTTGATCATCGGCATTAAATGCGGGTGAGCGACAGCCTTACCGACAGCGGTTCCGAAGGCCCTGCTCAGGGAGTATGCTTTAAAAAAACTACGGACAGCGGAGGAAGCAGCAGGTTCAGCGAGTATTCCCGGTCATGTGAATGAATGGAATCCGCCTTAATTCCCCCGGCGTTGCCCATGCCGCTGCCCCAATACTCTTTTGCGTCGCTGTTCAGCAATTCTTTCCAGTACCCTCCGACGGACACGCCGACACGATAATTCAGCCGGGGAACCGGAGTGAAGTTGCACACAATCAAAACCTCTCCGTCCGGATGAGATCCCTTCCGTAGGAAGGAAATAACGCTGTTATCCGCATCGCCGCCATCGATCCATTCAAAACCGGCCGGCTCCGTGTCAAGATGCATCGCGGCCTCTTCTCTGTAAAGCCGGTTGATATCTTCCATCCACCGGAGGAGGCCCCGGTGTCGGTCGTAATCCAGCAGATCCCAGTCCAGACTGCTGTTGTGGTCCCACTCCCGCCACTGGCCGAATTCACTCCCCATAAAAAGCAGCTTTTTCCCCGGCTGTGCATACATGTATCCGAGCAACAGCCGGAGATTCGCAAACTTCTGCCAGTCATCTCCCGGCATCTTTGCCAGAAGCGAGCCTTTGCCGTGCACGACTTCGTCATGGGAGAGAGGCATTACGAAGTTCTCTGAGAAAGTATAAAGCGAGCGAAAGGTCAGTTCGTTATGGTGGTATTTGCGATGCACCGGGTCGAGGCTGATATATTTCAGCGTATCATGCATCCAGCCCATATCCCACTTGTAACCGAAACCGAGTCCGCCGACATATGCCGGTTTGGTTGCCATCGGCCACGCCGTCGATTCTTCCGCGATGATCTGAATGTCGGGATGGGCTTTGTAGGCTTCCTCATTGAAGCGGCGAATAAAATCGACGGCTTCCAGATTTTCTCTTCCTCCGTATTGATTGGGGATCCATTCGCCTTCGGCACGTGAATAATCCAGATAAAGCATGGACGCGACCGCATCCATGCGCAAGCCGTCCACATGGTATTTGTCCAGCCAGTACAAACCGCTGCTGATAAGGTAACTGCGAATTTCGTTTCTGCCGTAGTTGAAGATCGATGTATTCCAATCCGGGTGCATGCCTTGCCGCGGGTCTTCATGCTCGTATAGGTGCGTCCCATCGAAGAAGGTAAGCCCATGCTCGTCGTTCGGGAAATGGGACGGCACCCAGTCCAGGATAACGCCGATGCCTTCCTGATGAAGGCAATCGATCAGATGCATGAAATCCTGCGGCGCGCCGTACCGGCTTGTAGGCGCGAAAAATCCGGTGACCTGGTAGCCCCAGGATCCGTAGAAGGGATGCTCCATGACGGGCAGGAATTCCACATGGGTAAAGCCCGTGCGCTTGACATGATCCGCAAGCCGGGGGGCCAGTTCGCGGTATGTCATGAAACGGTGATTTTCCTCGGGGACCCGTTGCCAGGAGCCGAGGTGGACTTCATAAATGGCCATTGGAGCATGCATGGAATTGAACGCATGCCGTTTATTCATCCAATCGCGATCATTCCAGGAATAATCAAGATCCCATACAATCGAGGCTGTTTCAGGCGGGATCTGGGTACAAAATGCAAACGGATCGGCTTTGTCCACAACATAATCAACATATTTCGTCCGGATCCGAAACTTGTAATGGGCTCCCTTGCCTATCCCCGCAATACAGCCCTCCCATATTCCCGAACTGCCTCTGGATCGCAGCGGGTGCCGTGTCCCGTCCCATTCGTTAAAGTCTCCAAGCACGGAGACCTGTTCTGCATTAGGCGCCCATACCGAAAAATAGACTTCCTGCCTGCCATCGAACGTTAATGGGTGAGCGCCCATTTTCTCATACAGGCGAAAATGGGATCCCTCATTAAACAGATACAGATCGTCCTCTGTGATCAGACTGCAGTCATGGCGAATTTCGATCATAATAGTCTCGCTATTCAGAATTACGAATTACGAATGACGAATTACGAATTGAAAAGCCCAAACCGGGATGTATGTTTTAATTTGTAATTCGTCATTCGTAATTCGTAATTCCGTTCCGTATCTCTTGAACCATGCCGGCATGTCTCAATGTTACAGGAAATGGGAGGTAATCCGCCAAGTTTTCTGTATGCAGGCGGTAATCGACTACGTTTTGAAGGCGTGGCTTTGGCTTACCCCGCACAGCGGGGCGGCTTTTTTTATCTCGGGGTCGGGGTCGGAGTCGGTATCGGGGTCGGCTTTTAGCCATGAAGCATATCCATTGTGTTCGCATTTAATATCATTTCTACTCGACCCCGATACCGATAGCGACCCCGACCCCGAAAAAATCTTCCCTTTGCCATATATCTTCCCATGTCAACGGCATGCCGGAGCGGCTTAGCCTATCAGGGTTGCTCGGCCATAAGCCGTGGGTTCAGCCGGACACTGAGAATGTTGACATGGTGCTTTTCGTAATATTTGTCCAGGAGGATTTGATGCTGCTCTTTTCCGTCAAAAGGGCTATGTTACCGTAGATGCAGGAATCGTCATCCTGAAATTGAAGAATGAGGCGGGCCATGGAACTTACAAAGGAAGAATTGCTCCGGTATAACCGGCAGATCATGATTCCCGAGATTGGGGAAGAGGGACAGAGAAAGCTGAAGAACGCAAAAGTATTTGTGGCGGGAGTCGGAGGACTGGGCTCCATTTCATCCTACTATCTGACTGCTGCCGGGATCGGTCATTTGACCATTGTCGATAAAGACAAGGTCGACTACAGCAATCTGAACCGCCAGATCATTCACTGGACCAGCGACGTCGGCAATTGGAAAACCGAGTCGGGAATCCGAAAACTGCAGAATCTGAATCCGCACTGCTCGATACGGGCGATTCAGGCCGAAATCAGAGAAGATAATTGCCGGGAACTCATCGGGGACTGTTCGATTATCGTGGATGCCATGGACAACATGAAGACGCGCAGGATCCTGAATGCTGCCTCGGTCAAGAATGGGATCCCCTATATCTACGGAGGAGTGCATCAGCTGGATGGCCTGGCATCGGTGTTCGTTCCCGGCGAAACGCCATGCCTGGAGTGTGTGTTCCCGCGTCACGCCGCTGAATCCGATACAGCCCCGCCGGGGATCCTGGGACCGGTGCCGGGAGTCATTGCCTGCATTCAGGCGATAGAAGCCGTGAAGCTGATACTGGGTATTAATGGACTGCTGACCGGGAGACTGCTGTGTTTCTGCGGACTCGATATGACGTTCCGGGAGTTTAAGATCAGCCAAAATCCTGAGTGCCCCGTCTGCAGGCTTTAGCCACGAATTGCACGGATTTATATTAGTGCAATTCGTGGCTGCATTATTGGATTTTTGCCAGGGCGCGGGCAAAAGCGGGCAGAGAGTTCACGATCGTCTCGCGCGGCACGGTGAGCGACAGGCGGACATAACCGCCCCGGCCAAATCCGCTGCCCGGCACTACCAGCACTCCTTCAGCCTGAAGGATGCGCAGAAATTTCATGTCATCCGGAATGGGCGTTTTCAGGAAAACATAGAAAGCGCCTTGAGGTTTACTCACTTCATAGCCTATCTCAGCCAGTCCATCGCACATCAGATCCCGCTTTTCACGGTAAACGCTCAGATCCGGCAATGCTTCGGGCGCTTCGGCGGTCACAAGCTGCCAGATGGCAGGCGCATTGATGAATCCAAGAATGCGGTTCGTGAATGTGCATGCATGAATGAGAGAGTCCGCATCGGCCAGCCTGGGCGAGATTGCAGTGTAGCCTATACGTTCGCCGGCGAGAGACCATGTTTTGGAATAAGAAGTGGTAAGGATGTAGTTGGAGATGATCGAGGCCATCTCCGGAACCGTCGCTCCGTCATAGGCATAGGCTTTGTAAGGCTCGTCGCTGAGCACCGCGATGGGGTGGTCGGCACGCTTAAGAACCCCTTCGAGATCCCGCAACGCGGATTCCGAGTAGATGACGCCTGTCGGATTGTTGGGCGAGTTCAATATGATCACGCGCGTTTGCGGCGTGATCTTCGACTCGATTTCTGCTATGTCCAGAGAGAAATCCTCTTTGGTTTCTGCGGGCACCATCCGCCCGCCATGATTGCCTATATAAAATTGATAATCGGGGAAAAAGGGCATATTCACAATCACCTCGTTGCCCGGATCGAGGATTGCTTTCAATACCGCGTTCATGGCTCCCGCGCAGCCGACAGTCATGATTATGGAGTCTTGCGTAAACGGAACGCCTGTGTCCCGGGAGAGACGTTTTGCGATCGCTTCCCGGACAGCGGGGAAGCCGGCATTCGGCATGTAGCCATGCGCGCCGGACCGGTTTTCCTGAGCCAGCTTCTGGAAAGTGGTCTGCACGCTCTTCGGCGGATCCTCGCTTGGATTGCCAAGCGTGAAGTCAAAGATATTTTCGGCTCCCCGCTCGGCCTTCAAACGGATGCCTTCTTCGAACATCCTGCGTATCCAGGATGCCCTTTCAAGTTGCTGTTGAACAACATTAGAGACAATCATTGAATACTCCTATCCTGCTTTTTGTCCTGCCAAAAATGGATCGTCCGCAAATTGCGAGTGCCCGAGCAAAACAAGAGCTCAAATTTTAACTGCAGCAGCGGCCGCAAAGCAAGAGAAGTAAGAAGCCGGCAGTGGAATACAGGAGGGAAGGCATGCCAATTCGTGCAATTCGCGGCTCTACGGGAGATATTGAGGCAGGAAGGCACGTATTGCAAGCAGCAGCGTCAGGATGATGATTACGATGCAGGTCGTCCAGGCGATGATGTTAAAGGTGCGGGTGTTTCGGTAGGCGCCCATCAGGTCTTTCCGGTTGCACAGCCGCAGCATGAAGATCAGTATGAAAGGAAGAAGTACGCCGTTGGCGACCTGGGAGAGCAGCATGATCGGCACCTGCCGGCTTTCACTGAGTATAAGAACTGCCAGGCCTCCCAGAATAATCAGGCCCGTGTAAAGCGAATAGAAAGCCGGAGCTTCATGGAGACGCTTGTTGATTCCCGCCTCAAATCCCAGTCCTTCGCAGACGGTGTAAGCCGTAGCCAGAGGCAGGATGCTTGCGGCGAATAGAGAGGCGTTTACCAGACCGAAGGCAAAGAGAGCGGCCGCCGCATTGCCGGCCAATGGTTTGAGAGCCAGCGCTGCATCTGCAGCGTCGCGGATCTGTTGATGGCCGCTTTCATGGATCGTAGCCGCACATGCCACGATTATGAAGAAGGCGACAACGTCGACAATGATGCAGCCGATGATGACGTCCCATCGTGCCTGGACGTAGTGCTTCAGCTTGATGCCTTTTTCAACCACCGAGGCCTGCAGGTAGAATTGCATCCAGGGAGCGATGGTTGTCCCTACCAGACCGATGACCATGTAGAGGGAGCTCGTGTCAAAGCCCAGGGTGGGCTTGATCGTGCCCAAAGCCGCTTCTTTCCAGTCCGGATGCGCCGCAAATCCCGAAATGATATAGGAGACGTAGAAAAAGCAGGCGACCAGAAACACCTTTTCGACGATGCGGGATGTGCCTCTGACGACGAGAATCCAGACCAGAAATGCACCAAAGGGTACGGAGAAGAACCGGCTGACGTGGAATATGGACATGCCTGAGGCGAGGCCTGCGAATTCCGAAATCGTATTCCCCCAGTTGGCGATCAGAAGCAATATCATCAGGATGAAGGTAGTGCGGAATCCATATTCCTCCCGGATGAGGTCGGCAAGCCCTTTGCCTGTGACCATGCCCATCCGAGCCACCATTTCCTGAACCACAATGAGAGCGACAGTAATCGGAATGAGGGTCCACAACAGCGAATAGCCGTAACGGGCTCCCGCCACCGAATACGTAAAAATACCGCCGGCATCATTATCGACGTTGGCCGTAATAATGCCCGGGCCAAGAACGCTTAGAAAGATAATGATGCTGTTGCGCCAATGTTTCAGCCGCGCCGAGTTGACGGGAACCATGACCATAGGCTTCTATTTCTCTTTCAGCACCAATTCCAGAACGTCGTCTGCCGTAACCACGCCAAGAAGCCGGCCTTTATCGTCCACCACCGGCAGGGCAAGCAGGTTGTATTTATGAAACATGTTGATAACGGTTTTTCTGTCTGCATGAAACGGGACTGATATAACCGGTTCGGAGACAAGCGCGTTAAGAGTCGTGTTTCTATCGGATACAAGCAGATGCGCCAGCGGCACCACACGTGTGAGAACCATATCCGCCGAAACCAGGAAGATGGAATGAATGGACTCCAGTGCGCCGTCGAAATTTCTGAGCCCTTCAATGGCGGCTTCTACGGTCGCGGTTTCGTCGAGCATAATAAATTCCGTCGTCATGAATCCACCGGCCGTATTTTCTTCAAAGCCGAGCAGCTCGCGCACCTCTTCGGCTTCTTCCGCCTCCATATTCGCAAGCACTTCGGCGGAGGTTTCCGGCGGGAGCTCCTGAAGCACATCGGCGGCTTCATCCGGATCCATCTCCTCGACTATGTCGGCTGCTTTACCGGCGGAAAGGCTGTTCAGCAGCGCTACCTGCATACGCGTTGGAATTTCGGATACGGCTTCTGCCGCCGTTTCATCATCCAGCGATTCGATTACGGATCGCTGTTCATCGCTGCTGAGTTCCTCCAGGATATCGGCCAGATCCGCCGGATGGAGTTGCGCGAGGCGGTTGTAGGAAATCCTGAGCTTTACGCGCCTTGCGGAATCGGGTTCGATGAGATTGACAAATTCCCACGGTATCGTCCTGGTCGGCAATATGGAAGTGATGGTACGGATTTTATGTTTTGCGAACAGGCCCTGAAGGAGGCGGCGGGCTCCTGCGGCGGCTCCCACATTCACTGCCACGATACGCAGTTCCGTATGCTTATGGCTGGGCTGAATGTCAAAGTCCACATCGATGACGCGCACAACCTTGCGGTCATTGACATCGATAATCTGCTGGTCCAGGACGTCTTTTTTTATGCGGAGGAGCCCTTCATCCGGAACCAGATCGCGAATTTCTTCCATGCGCGCGCCGGTTTGTGCGGCACGAACGGAGATGGTGGAAATCTGCTCGTGCGGGATGCACATGATCTTCTTCTTGGGAGTCATCACAAAAAAGCAGGCTATCTGGAACGAATTCTGGCTTGGATTGATCGCTAAATCCACCAGCTGTCCCAAATACTCCCCTTTGGCATCATGCATCGGAAGATTTTCAAGCTCGGTGAAATAAATCATAAGCGCCTCGCCCCTTTTAATGGACATAGTACACCATGCCTGCATAGATGCAGTCCACGAATTGGCACGAAAGCAGAAAGATTCGTGGCTTATTTTTATTGCCTGCCTGCCGCTCTGTGGTGGATACTTGCGCTTCCCTAAATTACAGGCTTGCGCCTCAACATGAATATGGTTTTTCTTTAACAGCCGGTTTCCGGTGGAGGTGGTCACGATGATCCAGGAAATAACAGCAGCGAATCTTGATCCAAAGAAGTTTATCGACGAGCAGGCGGGCATAATACGGGAAGCCGTCGGCCGGAATACGGCCATTAATGCTCTGTCCGGAGGCGTAGATTCTTCGGCCGTTACCATGATCGGGCACAAAGCCCTGGGTGATGGGCTGAAGACCATTTTTGTGGAAAACGGCCTGATGCGCGAGGGGGAACCCGAACGGATCGTTGCGCTGTTTCGCGATCTCGGGGTTCATGTTCGGCTTGTCGATGCGCGGGATGAATTCTTAAAGGCTTTGAAGGGGATCAAGGATCCTGAGGAGAAACGCGAAGCCATCACTCAAACGTTTTATAAGAAGGTCTTCGGCCGCCTGGTCCGTGAAACCGGAGCGAAACATCTGCTGCAGGGCACGATCCTTACCGATGTGGACGAGACTGTCGCAGGAATAAAGCGCCAGCACAATGTTTTTGAACAGCTCGGCATCAATCCCGAAGAGGCTTTCGGATATAAAATCCTGGAGCCTCTTGTGCAGCTGCGCAAAGACGGCGTGCGGAAGGTTGCAGAGGCTTTGGGCCTCCCTGCGTCGGTCTATCAAAGAATGCCTTTCCCGGGCCCGGCCCTGGCAGCCCGTATAATCGGTGAAGTCACGGCCGAGAAACTCGCGCTGGTGCGCAAAGCGACTGCCATCACCGAGGAGCTCCTTGCTTCCTCAGGCGCTTTCCAGTATATGGCAATTCTTCATGAGGACCGCGTAACCGGGATGCGCGAAGGGAAGCGGGACTTTGGCTTTCAGATTGAGGTTCGCTGCTGGGAAAGCATGGACGCCCGGCGCGCAATCCCGAAGAGACTGGACTGGGAAGTCCTTGAAAACCTCAGTCTCAAAATCCTGGATGGAGTCCCCGGCGTTGTCAGCGTGACATACAATATTGCCCCAAAGCCTCCATCCACCATGGAAGCAGTTTAATTACCTGTTGGAGCCCCGGCGTCTTCGAGTCTTGAAGTGGATATAACTCATAGATGCCAAGGCTCCAGGGATTGAATGATTCCGAGCAGGGCGGGCTTTGTTGACGGGCCTGTTATTGCAAACTCCGTTGTTTTAAAATTTCACCGATGCATATACCCGATGGTTTCCCGGCCGCACGCACAGCCCGGCGCAGGAAAGGACAGCCGTGAGACACAGCTTTATCGACCGTTATGCTCTGCTCGATTCGCCGCTCCATATCCTGGAGCCTCGTTCGAAGCTTTTGGCGTTTACGGCTCTGATCGTCTGTGTGCTGAGCATACCGGCCGGCCAAAGCCCCCTCTTCGTGGCATACTTTTTCGCAACTGCCATCCTGATGGGTATTTCCCAGATCCCTCTGCCTTTTATCGTGGGACGAACGCTACTGATTCTCCCATTCATTGTGCTGGCCGGCATAGCGGTACCGTGGAGGGGATTTTCCGGACTTACAACCCTGCTTGTCCGGGCCGCGCTGTGCCTGATACTGCTGATCCTGCTGACCAATACCACTCGGTTTGTAGAATTGCTGCGCGGTTTGCGAAAGCTGGGATGTCCGCAAATCCTGGTGATGAACCTGAGTTCCCTCTACCGCTACTTCTTCGTTTTGACTGAGGAGGTCGTGAGAATGATGCAAGCCCGTGCTTGCCGCCGCGTCGGCCGAGCTCCGATATTTGAAGAACTCAAAATCCTGAGGTCGATGCTGGGGACTCTCCTGATTCGATCTTTTGAGCGGGCAAAAAGGACGCATGGCGCCATGCTGTCGCGAGGCTATGCCGGAGAATTTCCAGTGGTCTCGCCCCGCGGATTTACCTGGCGGGACCTTGCGTTTCTTTCGATAGTAACGGCGTTTATTGCCGTAACATTTTTATTACGATAGCAGTTCCGCCAGGCGGGAAAACAAACTGCCGACTGTCTGCCGCCGACTGCCGAACGGTACACATATGAGTGATTATGCGGTTCGAATTACCCGGTTAAGTTTCACCTATCCGGACGGAACAAAGGCGCTGGATGGAATCGATCTGGATGTGTCCGGCGGAGAGAGAATTGCCATTGTGGGCCCAAGCGGCGCCGGGAAATCCACATTGCTCCTGCATCTGAATGGAGTCCTTAAAGGATCCGGAACCATTCGGATTCTGGGGCAGACGTTGGATCCATCCAATCTGCTGCAGATACGCAGGCAGGTGGGAATCCTTTTCCAGGACCCGAACGACCAGCTTTTCTGTCCTACCGTTTTTGAAGACATTGCATTCGGTCCTATGAACCTGTCCGTGCCGGCCGGGGAAATTCCCCACCGGGTGGAGAAAGCTTTAAACGATTCAGGGCTGGACTATTCGTTTCGATCACGATCCTCGCATCACCTAAGTCTTGGTGAGCGGAGGCGGGTTTCGCTGGCGACAGTCCTCGCAATGGAACCGGCCATTCTTGGAATGGACGGGCCGACAAGCAATCTCGATCCGCGGAACCGGCGCCATTTGATCGAGGTCATATCAGGCCTCACCGCCGCTTTGATCATCGCTACCTATGATCTGGAGCTTGTGCTCGATGTCTGCTCCCGGACTGTTGTAATGGATCGCGGGAAAATATGGGCGGATGGTGAAACAAAAGCCATTTTGTCGGATGCTCAGCTTATGGAAGCTCATGGCCTTGAGGTGCCGTTAAGTCTCAGCTGACAGCTGACAGCTCTCAGCCTTCAGCCGTCAGCTTTCGGCTGCCGTTGCGGACTTGTCAAAGCCCGAATAAAACAGAGGACTTTCGAGCTATCTGTATGTCGGCTGACAGCTGACCGCTGATAGCTGACAGCTGATAAAATATGTTCCTCATGATTCCCGCTGAATCACTTCAACTTGAAGCGAATCTTCGTGAGCCCAGGAATACCATCAGGGGAGGCGTTGTGGTCTGCCATCCACATCCGGTCTACGGCGGCACAATGGATAACCGGGTTGTCTATCGCGCGGCGAAGGCCGCGGCAGCGGCGGGATTTGCGGCCCTACGATTCAATTTCCGGGGAGTAGGACAAAGCACAGGGAGTTTTGATCACGGCTTGGGTGAGAAAGAAGACGTTATTGCCGCAATCCGATGGATGGGAATCAAGTATCCCGACCTGCCATTAGCGCTCATCGGCTATTCTTTCGGCGCCTGGGTAGGATTGCAGGTTGGATGCGGTGAACCCCGGGTAATGGCCCTTGTGGGTCTCGGTTTGCCTCTGGATCTTTACAGCATGGATTTCCTCGCTGAAAATTCCAAACCTTCGCTTTACATTGTCGGAACAAGAGATGAATTCTGTTCGCGGGAAAGCCTGATGCAATTGGGTTCTCGATTGCCGGCAACGTCGTACCTGCAGATCATTGAGGGGGCAGACCATTTTTTCTCCGAGCAGACCGATGCTATTGAGAGATCAATCTTCGATTTTTTTGATACACTATCGCCGGAGCGGTCCTGATCATGAAACAGGCAATTCTTGCTGCATTGATTATCTTCGCCCTGTGCGATGGCAATGAATCCTTTGGTGCGGAGCCTCGCTTCATTAAGATAAGCGATCATTGCTACTACATGCAGATGGCGGAAAGCGGCGAAAATATTGCAGCGGTTGTTACAGACGATGGCGTATTGCTGGTAAATCCACCGCCGGAACCGGAGTTGTCTATTGCCGTCGATGCCTTGAAGAAAATAGCTTCGAAGGCCGTGCGCTGGGTGGTCTTCACGGATCCCGGCCTGTCTCAGGATTCACAAGCTCGTTTTTTCTCAGAGGGGAATACGCTGTTTTTAGGCACGGCAAAATTCAGGGCTTTGTCAAAACCAAAATCAGCAAATAAGGATGTTGAAGACAACGAATCCGCTCCGGCGCCTGCACCCGCCTGGCTTTTGTTTGAACGGCAGATGCGTTTGTTCCCGTCGAATCTTGAGATACGAATCATTGCTCTGCAACATAAGGCCAGAACGGGCGCAGATATAATCGTTTTTATTCCGGCAGAGAAGGTCCTTTTTGCGGGCAGGCTATATGAAGCGGCACGATATCCGGACATTGATGCCGATCTGGAAGGCAGCGCAATCGGATGGCTGGACGGCATCAAGCAGATTATAGATGCCGTGCCTTTGCTGAAAACCGCTATACCTCAGGTTCGTCCCGATCCCAAGTCTGAAAAGGAAAAAACGCTGGAAGAGAACGTAATCATTCTGTCATCCCGCGGGGAAACCTCCAATCTGCAGAATATGAAGGATCTGCTGGAATCGTCCCGAAAGCTTCACAGCGACATATCGAGATCAATTAGGCGAGGCCGCACGTGCGATGACTTTCTCACATCTCCGGCCTCCGATCCCTACCGCAGCTATGCCAATCTTCATTCCTTCGCCACCCACCTCTTCGCCGAATGATTATTAATACGGAAAACGGGGGTCGGACCGACGCAAGGTCTATAAAATCAGTAATATACGCTGAATAGTCCTCTGATTTATGGCCTTAGATGCGATTTTACCCCGGTCGTTTTTCATTCTAAGGAAGGAGGCCTACACCAGTGTCCCCAATAGCGTCGATGATTTGGACACCCCATTATTTCCACCTCCGCTTCTGGAATTCTCAGCCTCTCAAGGGTTTGATCCGGCTTAAATTGGTAAATGGGGAAAATAATGGGTGTCCAGGATTCTGCTTTACAATTTGGGCTTATACCTTGACCTAGTCCGCATTTCTCACAGAGTTTCTACTGCGGCGGCGGATCCGGGCATGTCTGCCGCGTTGCGCTCGGTCGGATTCCTCGACGTACTGTCAAGTACGCCTGCGGAATCCGACCGTCGCGCGCCTTGCATCCATGCCCGTCTGCGCCGCCTCGCTACGAAACCCTGTGAGAAATGCGGGCTAGACTTGGACCGGGGCTGCTTTGTTGGGCTGAGATGAAATCGTCCAAGTCGAATTCCGAGACGAGGTCGAGGTTCAGGTTTGGCATTTGGTGCAAGGTTATGGGAATTGGGATTATTCAGCGATTCGGAGGAAGCGGTGGGAATTTTTCCACACGGTCTGTTCAACTACATCGCCGGGTTCGCTGCGGAGGGTTTTGAGGAAGTCCATGACGTGGCGGGTGAAAGCGGGCTCATTGATTTTGTACACGTTTCGGACGGCCTGTGGTACGAGGAAGGGCGCATCGGTTTCCACCAGTATCCGGTCCAGCCTGAGTTCGCGCGCCGTATCCTGTACTGCAGTTGATTTCTGGTATGTCAGCATGCCCGAAAAAGAAAAGTATATTTCGTCCGAAAAGTTCAGAAGCTCCCGGGCGAATTTCGGGTTCTCGCTATAGCAATGAATCACGGCGCGTCTGATGCCGGACTCCTTCAGTATGGATATCGTATCTGCTGCAGCGTCGCGGGTGTGGACGATCAGCGGCAGGTCCAGGCGCAGGGACAGTTCGGCCTGATGGCGGAAGAATTCGCGTTGTGTCTGTTTCTGAGTTTCTTTGTGTCCCCGTGTCAGATGAAAATAATCAAGGCCTGTCTCGCCGATTCCCACTATTTTGTCCCGGCTGTTTTGGGCGAGTTTCTCCAGCTCCCTGATATGCTCTGCAGCTGAGAGCGGCGGCAAATTCTGGCAGCCTGTGGGATGGAATCCGGCGGCGTACCAGGTATCGGAGCCCCAAGCCCGGGCCAGTGACAGGGCTTCGAGGCTCTTGTCGATATCCGTGCCGATATGCACGGAGCGGACGACACCCATTGCGCGCATGTTATCGAGCATTTCAGTCTGCCGATGTTTGAGGCCGTGCCAGTATCCATGGCAATGCGTGTCAAAGATCATTCCGCTGGTAATCTCCGGCCAGTTCTGCGACGACAGGGGCGTGATCGCTTGTGCCGGTCTGTGTGAGCACCGAGCATTTGGTAATATGGTCAGCCACCGGCTGACCGGCGAAAATATAATCCAGCCGCCATCCTATATTTTTCTGGCGCATGTTGCGCCAGGGGGGCCACCATGTGAACAACTGATCGTTGTCGGGATCCAGTGTGCGCCCGAGATCGATCAATCCGCCGCCGGCGATGAAACGCTCGAAAAGCCCCCGTTCGTCGGGCCGCTGACCGATTGCGTCGGGTTTGCGTTCCTTGGGATGGACATCCTGATCCGTGCGTGTAACGTTCATGTCGCCGCACAGGATCAGATCCAGTCCCTGCTCTCGGCAGCCCCTTGCATATCTTTCCATTGACTCAAGGAACCGCAGCTTGGCGGCGTAGTCCTTGCCGCCGTTTGGCACGTAAACCGATCCGATAAGCAATTTTCCGAGCCGCGCGATCACGATGCGAGTTTCAAAATCGAAATCCGGATGCTCGAATTGAGGCGGCTCCTGAATCCTTTCCCGGCGGATGTGGAGTCCTACGCCGGAGTAGGCACGTTCCCCATGCCAGCAGCACCAGTAGTCCGGCAGCTGCAGGAGAGGTTCGGGAACCTGATCACGGGATGCCTTGATTTCCTGCAGGCAGATCACATCAGGCTGTTCGTGCTGAATCCATTCGAGCACTTGCGCCTGGCGGGCGCGAATCCCATTAACATTCCAGGTGGCAATTTTCATGAAACCCTCCGCTGCCGGCTGAAAACTATTCCTGGTACAGGTTGTCAAATCGTGTGTATTGTTTGCTGAAAGCGAGATCAATGGAGCCCGTGGGGCCGTTTCTCTGTTTGCCGATGATCAATTCCGCCCTTCCGGCATTTTCGTCGGTGGCATTCTGCGTTTCCTCTCGATAAATAAACATCACAACATCGGCGTCCTGCTCGATGGAACCGGATTCACGAAGATCCGACAGCTGCGGCCTGCGATGCTCTCCGGTTCTCGATTCAATGGCGCGGCTGAGCTGGGAAACGGCAATGAGAGGCACGTGGAGCTCTTTGGCAACTCCCTTCAGTCCCCGGGAGACCTGAGAGATTTCCTGAGTACGGTTCTCATATCGTTGATTGGAGCCGGACATCAGCTGAAGGTAATCAACAATGATCAGATCCAGCTCGTGTTCCAGACTGAGGCGGCGGGCTTTGGATCGGAGTTCGGGAACCGTAATAGTGGCTGTGTCATCGATGAAGATCTTTGCTTCCGCCAGGTCCCCGGAGGCCTGGCTCAACCGGTTCCAGTCTTCCTTATTCAAATAGCCCGTATTGATTCTATGCGCATCAATCCGGGACTGGCTGCACAGGAGGCGTTTGACGAGCTGCTCCTTGCTCATTTCGAGACTGAAAATGCCGACGGATTTTTTATTTTTGATTGCGACATGCTCGGCGATGTTGAGGCAGAGGCTGGTCTTCCCGAGGCTGGGCCTGGCTGCGATGATGATCAAATCCGAAGGGTGCAGTCCCGACGTCATCCGGTCCAGGTCAACAAATCCGGTTTCCAGTCCGGTTACAGGCGTTTTCTGGTTTGACAATTCCTCGATCTGTTTGAAGACATCGTGGACGATCGGTGAAATGGGAGCAAAGCCCGTGTGGAATTGCTGTTTGGCAATCTCAAATATGGACTTTTCCATTTCCTGCAGGATGTCCTGCGCGGGATCTTCATCTTGGTAGCTGCGAGCCATCGTTTCGCTGGAGATTTGAATAAGACGCCGGAGCGTCGCTTTCTCTCTGACGATCTGGGCATAATACTCGATATTGATGGCTCTGGGCAAACCGTCGGTTAAGCCTGCGAGATAGGCCGCGCCTCCCACGCTTTCGATCTCGTTTGAACGCATGAGTTCATCTTTGAGTGTGATCAGATCGATGGGCCTGGACTCGTTCATGAGCAGGAGCATCTTGTCGAAGATACGGCGGTGGCTTTCGAGATAGAAGTCGTGCGGTCTGAGGATTTCAAATACGGAGAGCACAGCCTTATCGTCCAGGAGTATGGCTCCCAGAATAGATCGCTCCGCCTCGAGGTTGCTGGGAAGCGTTTTTTCCAGGCTGATGTCGGCCATTGAGATTTACGATTGACGGTTGACGATTTACGATTGATCTATAAACCGTCAATCGTAAATCGTCAATCGTAAATTATGTGGTGGCTTCGGGTTCGGCTTCTACGATGACCTTGATGGGGACGGTCACCTCGCGGTGCAGACGAATGGGCACCTGGTATTCCCCGATAGCTTTGATAGGCTCTTCCAGCTGAATCTTGCGCTTGTCGATATCAATTTTGTGAGTAATGAGGAAATCGGCAATATCCAGCGCGGTTACCGATCCATAAAGGGACCCGCCTTCTCCGGCTTTGCGTTGAATTGTGACGCTTTGTTTGACTATATCGCGGGCCAGGATGGTCGCGGCTTCTTTCTCCCGGTGATCGCGCCGCGCCTGAGCGATTTTTTCCATCTCGGCAATTTTGATGTTGCCGGGAGTGGCTTCCATGGCAAGGCTTTTGGGGATCAGATAATTTCGCCCGAATCCGGGAGCCACTTTAACGACATCGCCCGCCTTGCCCACTTTTTCAACATCTTGCTTCAATATGACCTTCATTTTTCACCCTCTGTATGAAATATCAATCCGCAACGAATGGAAGGATGGCCATGTGTCTGGCGCGTTTGATGGCTTCCGCAAGCAAGCGCTGATGTGTTGAGCAGACTCCGCTGATCCTTCTGGGCAGAATCTTCCCCCGCTCGGGAATAAAATGGCCGAGGAGCTTTGCGTCTTTGAAATCGATATATGTAATTTTTTCCGCGCAAAATTTACAGACTCTTTTGCGCCGAACGCTGAAACGTTTTGGAGCTGGCATAATAAATGGCCTTTCTACCGTAATGGACCGGGCATTGTCGATCCGGTCCCGGTGAACTTCTTACAAATCCAATTCCATTGGGGGCATCTGTTCGTTCTCGGCTGAGATTGGAGACTCGAAACCCTGTTTGGGCGCTTTTTTGCGTCTTGCAGCCTTGATCTTTTCCGAGCGCTTAAGATCCTCGTCAACGCGGACCGAAATGAACCGGATGATATAGTCGGTCACGCGAAAACGTCTCTCCAATTCCGCTATGGCACTGCCATCCCCCTCAATGGAAAGCACCACATAATACCCTTCCCTGAATCTCTTGATCTTATATGCCAGGGATTTCTTCCCCCAGTTGTCGACCTTTACCACTTTGCCGTTCTTGCTTTCTACCACGCTTTGGGCATGGCTGATGAAGCTATCCAGCTCTTCGCTGGTTAAAGTGGGTGCAGCAACAAAGACCACCTCGTAATTTCTCACGGTCTTCTCCTTACAGCTTTAAGCGTTGAAAATCGCCATTGTTTTGGAAACGCCATCGCTCAATATGGATTTAATGGCATTCCCGGCTTTGAGAATCATGCCGTCCAGTTCTGCCTGTTTTTGCTGCGGGAAATCCGAGAGAACAAAATCCGATTTGTCCCCGGGTATTTGTTCTTCGCCTATTCCCATCCGCACGCGCACAACCTCGTCGGTTTCTAATATATTCAGGATCGACTCCAGCCCGTGATGCCCGCCGGCAGTCCCCCGTTCCCGGATCCGAATTCTGCCGAAAGGCAGGTTCAGGTCATCGACAACCAGCAGAAGATCCTGTGGTTTCCGCTGGAAAGTTGAAAGCAGAGCGTCAACAGCCTTTCCGCTCCGGTTCATATAAGTCAGCGGTTCGGCAAGAAGCACCGGGCAGCCGCTGATTTCGATCCGGCATACGCGGGACAGCTGATAGCGGGCCCATAGTCCGCCGGCTTTCCGGGCGAGAGATTCCACCACCATAAATCCGATATTGTGCCGGTTCCGCGCATACTGCTCGCCGGGATTCCCGAGCCCGATAATGATCCTGGCCAGTGGTTCTGTTTCAATCCCCTGTGCCCGCCGCGTTTTGAACCAAAGCATTGAAATCCAATATATTAAAGCGCTACTGTTTGGCTTCCGGCTTTGGAGTTTTGGACTTCTGTTCCTCTTCTGCGCCTTCCTCAACTGCCTTACCCTTCTTGATTACCTCGGGTTCGGTTGTTTCGGCAGCAACTGCTGCTTCCACAGGCGCCTCTTCCTTGATCGGAGGTACGATGGTTACAACCACAATTTCCGGATCTGTGAGAATCTTGACTTTGGCATCCGTCTGCAGGTTTTTCACACGGATATAGTCGTTAATCTTCAGATGGCTGACATCCACCTTGATGGATTCAGGGATATCCGAAGGCAGACATTCGACCTCGATGGACCGTGTGACGATATCCATGATGCCTCCGTCGAGTTTCACTCCCTCCGCCTCGCCGACGGTTTCAACGTTAATGGTCAGTTCGAGCAACCTGTCCATGGCAATCTGGAGGAAATCGGCATGGATGAGATCCCCGTGAACGGGATCCAGCTGATAATCCTTAATCATGGCATTGCTTTGATCAGAACCATCCACGCTTATGGCAAAGATGGTGTTACGCCCCGTTTCCGAATGAAGAATCGTCTTCACTTCGTGCGGATCAACGGAAACCACGATGGGCTGTTTCGCCGGTCCGTAGATAACGGCCGGAATTTTCCCCGCTTTGCGGAGCCGCCTGTTGATATTTTTACCGCTGGGCGTCCGCAATTGGGCTTCGATTACTGTTGGCATGAAATCCAACTCCTTCCTCGGATTCTCGGTAGCTTTGGAGGCTTCGAAGCTTGATGCAGCAAAGGACTCCAATACTCCAAACCTAGACACTAAACAAACAGATTACTGACACTTGTTTCTTCATGAATGCTCTGGATCGCTGCGCCCAGAAGGCTGCCGACACTTAATATGGTCATATTCGGCAGCATTCTGGAGCCTTCCAGCGGTACCGTGTTCGTGAGGATGATCTCCTCAATGGGCGCGTTCCGCAGCCTTTCAACGGCAGGGCCGCTTAATATCCCGTGTGTAGCGCAGGCTATGATCTTGCCAACCCTTTTCTTGCGCAGCGCATGGACCGTGTTTACCAGCGTGCCGGCCGTGTCGATCATGTCATCGCATATGATCACATTCCGTCCGCTTACATGGCCGATGATGTGCAATACCTCGGCTTCATTGGGGGCAAAACGGCGCTTATCCACGATTGCAAGGTCTGCGTCGAGTCTTTTTGCAAACGCCCGGGCTCGTTCCACTCCTCCTGCATCCGGCGAAACCACCGTGAGATCCGGTATCTTCAGCTTCCTGAGATGTTCAATCAGCACGGGAGCGGCATACAGATGATCCACCGGGATATCGAAGAAACCCTGGATTTGACCGGCGTGCAGGTCCATCGATAAAATCCGGTCCGTTCCCGCAGCCGTAAGCAGGTCCGCCACAAGCTTCGAGGAAATCGGGACCCGCGGTTTGTCTTTCCGGTCCTGCCTTCCGTAGCCGTAATATGGGATGACCGATGTAATGCGCGTCGCTGAAGAACGCTTGAACGCGTCGATCATTATCAGCAATTCCATCAGGTTCTGATTCACGGGACAGCATGTCGGTTGAATCAGAAAAACATCCTTGCCGCGAACATTCTCCAGAATCTGACAGTAAAGCTCTCCGTCACTGAATTTAGCCAGATGGATCTTTCCCAGAGGGATTTTCAAATGATCGCAGATCTCCTGTGCCAGAGCCTGGTTGGCATTTCCGGAAAAAACCTTCAGATCTCTGTTCACTCGCTTGTATCCGGTATTGATCATTTGTTCACTCCTGATATCGTCGCGAATGGCTGGGGCGGGAGGATTCGAACCTCCGAATGCAGGTTCCAAAGACCTGTGTCTTACCGCTTGACGACGCCCCAGCACTTGTTTTCGCAATGCGAATCCGTGCCCGACCCGCAATTGAAACCGGCGCCTACCCGAACATGTTCTGGAAATACTCAGCCCGAGAAAGGGTCTTCGCCGGAAACATCCGCCAGCCCTCCCGTATGCTTTCCCGGGCGGCTGCGAACGCTGACTCTTCACTAGGGAAGAATCCGAAGACAGAGGATCCGCTGCCCGATAGCATGGAAGCTATAGCCCCGCGTGCTTTGAGGAGGCTTTTTGCCTCCATTATCGGCGGGTAGGCAGACAGGATCGATGTCTCAAAATCATTAAAGATCCCGGTCAGGGAATACATGCCGCTTTCAACCTGACCACAGAAACGTTGAATTCTATGGTCCTCGGTTGAGGAAGTCAATCCCAAATTCAGCGAGCGATACGCTTCGGCAGTGGATACATGGATGCCCGGGAAGACCACAACCAGATATTGCACAGGCGTTTCCGGCAGGGGATGAATGCTTTCTCCTCTGCCGATTCCAAGCGCCGTGCCGCCACTGAGGAAGAAGGGGATGTCGGAACCAAGGCTAGCTGCAAGAGATCTCAAATCCGCGTCCGGTACTTCAATATTCCAAAAGCGGCGGAGACCGAGCAGTGTAGCAGCCGCGTTGCTGCTCCCTCCACCCAGCCCGGCTCCTGCAGGAATTCTTTTTCTCAGGGTAATCGAGGCGCCCTGTTTTTCGGGAAGCGTTGACGCGAGCATGGATGCCGCTTTCCAAACCAGATTATCTTCGATTCGAACGTCGGGAAGATTCTCGCAGCGCAGTTCCAGACGGGAAGAGGCCCTGAACTCGATTTCATCACAGAGATCAATGCTCTGGAATACCGTCTGAATATCGTGATATCCGTCTGTCCTGCGCCCGAGTACGGACAGCGCCAGATTTATCTTTGCGAAAGAGCGCACTCGAAGCGGTGGGAGTATCACTTTGCCGGCTTTTGTCTGCGTAGTTTATCCTGAAGCATCTCCAGCTTCCTGCGCACCTTCTGAATGTCCTCCTCGATTGTTCCAATGGAGATGGATCTCATCCAGTAACTTTGTGCTTTCTCCAGGTCGCCGATTTTGAAATAGAGATCGCCCAGATGCTCCACAATGGTGGGATCGTTTTTGACGATTTGATCGGCTTCAAGAAGGTATTTTTCAGCATTCTGCATATCGTTGAGCTTGAAAAAAGCCCATCCGATAGAGTCCAGGTAGGCGCCATTTCGAGGATCGATGGCCAGAGCTTCCTTGACGTATTGAAGGGCTTCTTCGAGCCGGACCCCTCTATCCGCAAGCATATAGCCGATATAATTTAATGCCACGGCATTGTTGGGATTCTCCTTCAAGATCTCTTTAAGAACAGATTCCGCACGGTCAAAATCCTTCTGCTTTTCGTAAACTTCCGCGCGCATAAATCGGATGCGTTCGGTATCCAGCGCGTTTTTAAAGCTCGTGCTTTCGGCACGCAGCAGAAGTCTTTCGGCATCGGCATAGCGCTTATCCTGGAGATACAACTGACTCAAGGCGACGTAGACATCAATTTCGTCGGGATGAGATTGAAGCAGCGCGGTAAGGATTTCGATCCCCTCCCTGGGTTTTCCCGCATCCGCAAGTATCCTCGCGTAGCCAATTGCTATCGGGATATTATCCGGATCCTTTTCGTACTGTATCCTGCCGAATGTAATGCCCTTTTCGAATTGCCGGCTGACGCGATAGGCATGGAGCAACTGATAGCCGGTCTTGGGATCCTCTTTGGCTAAATCCTTATAAATTGCAATTGCATTTTCAAATTCATGCAATTCCATATAATTGGCCGCCAGATGTTGCTGAAATACATGGCGGTTGGCATCAGCCTCTTCGGAGCCGGCTGCCGTTTTCTCCAGAAGCCGGGAGAATACCTTGACCGCTTCCGCGTAATTTGAATTATCTTCGTAAGCTCTGCCGAGGTAAAACTGAGCTTCCACGCTGACGGCAGGATTGGAAGCCGCAACCGATTGCAGGGTTTCGATTGCTTCGGGATATTTCCGCATTCCCATCTGTGCCCGTCCGACGAGAATTTTATATGCCGGATCTCCCGGATTTGTTTTGAGGAGCTCATTCAGAATTTCATGAGCCTCGTCAAATTCTCCGGCCTCGATCAGCACGGAGGCCAGCTGCCGGCTCACGGCTTGATGCCCCCCGGTCAGTTCCCGCAGCTTTTTATATATGGGGATTGCCTCCCTGTTTTTGCTTAATTTCGCCAGGACACCTCCCATCATATTGAGGCTTTCGATGGAATCCGGCTGTATTTTCAGTCCCTTGGCCAAATACTCGGCAGCCTTTTCGTAGTCGCCGTTCCGGTCGTAATATTTGGCGATTTCTCTGTATCCGTTGTCGATGCCGGCCGAAAGGCTTTGGAACTTTTCGAATGCCTGAATTGCTTTTTCCGGCTCATCTATTTCGAAATAAGCTCCTCCAAGAGCGTAATATACACGCTCATCCTCGGGAGATAATTCACGGAGCCTCTCCAGTTCCTGAACTGCTTTCAGGATGCCTTCTGTCGGAGTTCTTCCCCGCAATTGCGGCCTGAAGTAAATACTGGCGAGAAACCAGTGAGGATCGGGGCTCTGGGGAGCCAGTTGGGCAGCCTTTTTGGCATGCTCAATCGCTTCCTCATAACTACCCGATTTCTCAAGCAGTTCAGCCATTTCCAGATGAATTGCCGGGCTGTCCGGATTGTATTGAAGCGCAGTCTCCATTTCTGAGATCGCCTTGGCGAAATTTCCTCTATCGTCAATCCATTTCGCGAGCGAGAAATGATAATAGCTGGCAGCCCTGTTGGGCTCCACCTTCTCCGCCAGTTCTTCGTCGATATTGATTGGCTTCGTCGGCGGTTGATCGGATGATTTTTGGGCTGATGTCGGATCGCATGCGAGAACCAGGCCGACAAATAGAAAAAAAGACCCCAGACAATGAGAAGGATGGTATTTCATAGACAAATTATTCCTTATCTCCAGGCACAAATCAGAGTGTCTCATTATCGCATAGGATGATCCTTGTTTCCAGAGTTCGTCCTTCCTCAGCTCCCTTCGCATCCCGGTCCGCGCTTCACAAGCAACCCGGCTGTCTTCATTAAAGATTTTTTTGCACTTTTTTTAGCTCAAGAAGGAGTGGGGCAATTAGATACCGGTAAGAGAAAAAGATTTTTACTTCTGAATTTGAGAAAGCTATGAGGAGGCTCTCAATGAAAATGAAAAATGCAAGGATTGTTTGTGTTTTGGCGCTGTGTCTGGGGCTGGCTTTCAGTTCGGTTTCAGTTCTGGCTCAGAAGTCCGGTGCAGCCGTACAGGAAAAGGTCAACCTGAATACGGCCACTGTTGAGCAATTGCAGTCCATACCGGGGATTGGCCCGTCAACCGCCAAAAGCATATTGGAGTACCGTGCCAAGGTCGGGAAATTCAGCAAGATAGAGGAAATAATCAACATCAGAGGAATAGGCGAGAAGAAGTTCCAGAAGATCAAGGATCGTCTCGCCGTCTGACCCGCAGTCGGCAGTTGTCAGCCCGCATTTCTCACAGGCTTTCTATTGCGGCGGCGGATCCGGGCATGTCTGCGTTGCGCTCAGTCGGATTCCTCGACGTACTGTCAAGTACGACTGCCGAATCCGGCTGTCGCGCGCCTTGCATCCATGCGCGTCTGCGCCGCTTCGCTGCGAAATCCCGTGAAAATGCGGGCTGGTCGGCGGCCGGCAGTACTTCATTGAAGATGGCTGAAGGGAGCAGGGGTTCAGGCATGGTCATTATTGATCCGGCATTGCCGACTGACGACGAATGACTGCCGACTAAGAAAAAGTCAGGTGCGGATGGATTCGAATCCAGTGAGCCGGCTGCGCGAGAGGGGAGGTGAAAGTCTGGATCTTTTTGGCAAGAGCGATGAGTTCTCCCGATTCGTCCATCAGTCGAAATTCCGGAGATTCCCAATCAGCGGTGAGCAGATTCAGATCCATGCCATGGATTATTTTCTTTTTGTCTCCATCCGAAATGACGATTTCGGGAATTTCGTGGAGCAGATCGCGCATGTGTAGTATGCGGCTTATAAAGAATTCGCGATCATGGAATTGCTGATTCTCTTCCAGCGTGGCGGCGGCCTCGATGGGGAACTCCCCGCTTCGGGTTCGTCGCAGACGGACCAGATGAGCTCCGCAGCCGTACTCTGCTCCAATATCATGAGCAAGACTTCGCGCATAGGTCCCGGCGGTGCAGGAAAGCTCAAACTCGGCTTCGCAATCACGGACGCCGAGCAGTGTCAGAGACCTCACTGTGATTTCCTTGGTAGACGGAGTCACGTCGATGCCCTTGCGCGCATAGGAATAAAGCGGGATTCCACCGACTTTTTTTGCTGAATAGGGAGGCAATGTCTGCCGGATTTTTCCCACAAAGCCGGCGAAGATATCCTGAAGGCGCCGGGCATCCAGCTCGGGCTTTACATCTTCGCCGAGAGGATCTCCGTCCACGTCATAGGTGGTCGTAGCAAAGCCAAAACGCATGATCCCGTGGTACTTCTTGTCGGAGGCAAGAAAATAATTCGTAAGACGCGTTGCTTTCCCTAAGGTCAGCGGGAGAACGCCGGTAGCGAAAGGGTCCAGGATACCCGTGTGTCCAACCTTCTTGACCTTGGTCAAATTACGGATCTTTGCCACGACGTCGTGGGATGTCCAGCCGGAAGGCTTGTCGATGATCAGTACGCCGTCTACGCTGTCGATCTTAGGATTCGTGGATCCGGTCGATAAGTTTGTCGATTCGCTCACCATAATCTTGGGATGTATCCGTAAGAAAAACGATGTCCGGAAGAAATTTTGTGCGGATCCGCTGTCCGAGTTCATGGCGTATCCAGCCGACCGCGTGATTCAGAGCATTCAAGCTCTCTTTTTTTTCGGCCTCCGTGCCCATAAACGAGATAAAAATCCTGGCATGCCTGAGATCCGGGCTTAATTGGACGCCTGTGACGGTTACAAAGCCGATCCGCCTGTCCTTCATATCCCGCGAAATCATCAGGCTGACTTCATGCTGGATTTGAAGCGCGAGCCTTTGAGGTCTTCGTGATGGTTGCATAAAAATCTACGTATCGATATAGGAAACCTGGCAGTCGATCAACAGGTCCTCAAGAATGCTTTCTGCTTCTCTGACAAACTGTTGTGTGACGCGTTCCAGAACCTCATTGTCCGGTCCCACGGTAACTGCCGCCAGTTTGGCGCGCTGCCACAAATTCTGATAATCCACTTCAGCGATCGAAAAATTGGACCGGGCCCGCAATCGGTCCTGAGCCTTGCGCAGAACCATCCGCTTTTCTTTAAGCGACTGGGAATAGGGGAGAAAGAGCTCCAGGGTGCAATAGGCTATCGGCATTTTTGATTTACGATTTACGATTTACGATTGACGATTGGAAATGCCTCCTAAATCGTCAATCGTCAATCGTAAATCGTCAATTAGAGAGAGGTGGGCTGGATCTTTTCAATGATGTACGCTTCGATAATATCGCCCACTTTGACATCGGAGAAGTGTTCGAATCCAATCCCGCACTCAAATCCTGACTTCACTTCGGAAACATCATCTTTGAAACGGCGCAATGAGCTGATTTTGCCTTGGTGAATTACCGCATTGTCCCGGAGCAGCCGTGCGTCGGCATTGCGTCGGATAACTCCATCCAGGACATAGGAACCTGCAATAAATCCGAATTTCGGAACTCTGAAGGTATCGCGGACTTCTGCTCGTCCCACATACTTTTCATTCGTCGTGTATTCCAGCATACCGATCATGGCAGCGCGGATATCATTCGTCAGGTTATAAATGACGGTATAGAGCCGGATTTCCACGCCCTCGGAGTCCGCAAATTCCTGGGCTTTGCGCTCGGGCCTGACATTGAATCCGATGATGATGGCGTTCGATGCGGAGGCGAGAAGCACATCCGCTTCGGTAATGGCGCCCGCTCCGCTGTGCAATATCTTGACCTTCGCTTTTTCCGTGCTGAGCTTGTTCAGCATATCCGCGACGACTTCCACGGATCCCTGCACGTCTCCCTTGATAATAAGCGGAAGCTCCTTGACGGCGCCTTCGCGCATCTGTTCATAGAGAGCCTGCAAAGAAAGGCGGGAAGTCTTCTGAAGAGACTGCTCTCTTACCTTGGCTTGTCGGTATTCGGCTACCTGGCGTGCCTTTGTCGTATCCTCAAAGACCTGGAAAATATCACCCGCCATCGGCAAATCCTGAAGTCCCTGAATTTCGACCGGTATGGCCGGTCCTGCCTTATCGATGTTGGCTCCGCGATCGTTGACTAACGCCCGCACGCGCCCGTGCACCGATCCGGCGACCAGGGAATCTCCCAGCTGGAGCGTGCCGTTCTGAACGAGAACAGTGGCTACGCATCCGCGTCCCTTATCTACCTTGGCTTCCAGAACAACACCGGAAGCAAGGCGTTTGGGATTTGCTTTAAGATCCTTCAGGTCGGCCACCAGCAGGATCATTTCAAGCAGCAGATCCAGGTTGGTCTTTTGCTTGGCCGAAACAGGAACCGTTACCACATCTCCGCCCCAGTCCTCAGCCAATAGACCCTGATCCGATAGGGTTTGTTTGACCCGATCAATCTGAGCGCCCGCTTTATCGATCTTGTTTATGGCCACAATAATTGGAACGTTGGCTGCTTTGGCATGATGGATCGCTTCAATGGTCTGGGGCATGACCCCATCATCCGCTGCGACCACCAGAACGACGATATCCGTTACATGGGCTCCACGGGCTCGCATCATCGTAAAAGCTTCATGTCCGGGCGTGTCCAGGAATACGATGCTCCGGCCTCGGATATCCACCTGATAAGCCCCGATATGTTGTGTGATCCCTCCTGCTTCCGTAGCGATAACATTGGTTTCGCGGATAGCGTCCAAGAGGGACGTTTTGCCGTGATCCACGTGCCCCATGATAGTGACTACGGGCGGCCTTGGAATATGATCTTCCGGTTTATCCGGCATTTCCTGTTCGGCTTCAGCTTCCTGCTCAAAACTGATCACCTCAGCCCGGAAACCGAATTCCGCACATACTTCTCTGGCAGCATCGAGATCCAGAGCCTGGTTAATGGATGCGAGGATTCCCTTGGATATAAGCTTTTGAATGATGTATTTCGATTTAATATCCATCTTTTCCGCCAGCTCCTTGATAGTGACGCCTTCGGTAATGGAAATCGGCTTGAATTCCTCAGGAGATGCCGGCGGACGCGGCAATTCAATTACCTTAGCAACTTTTTCGGGTACTTCCGGTTTCCCAAGCTTTTTCTTCCTGACGAACCTGGTTGGGGCTGCCGCCCTCGCTGCCACGGGTTTCTCTTCGCGAAGACCCTTCAGGATGCGTTCCGTAATTTCAGGCGTTACGATCCTTTCCGTGCTGGTACGCATCAGGATTTTTGTCTTGGCCTTGGGAACAACAAACTTCTTGGATACGACTCCCGGATGAGGCGGGGCTTCTGCCGCTCGAGCTGCCGGAGCTTGCGCCGGAGCCGCTGCAGCTTCCGGTTCGACAGGAGCCGGTGCTTCGGCAACAGGTTCTGCAACCGGAGGAGCCTCCGGCTCCACCGCCTCCTTAGGCGTTTCAAGTACTGCTGCAGCGGGGATTCCTTCAGCGGCTGCTGTGATCTCCTCGACCGGCGGCGGGATCACGGGCGGCTTCTGGACGACTTCAGCCGGTTCCGACGGCGCCGCGGGAGGAGCTCCCATCGCCTCTGCTTCTTCGGGTGGCGGTTCAGGAACGAGTTTTTCGACCGGCTTCTCTGCTGCCTGCTCGACCAGTTCGGCGGATTCGCGGTCGTAGTGTTTTCGTCCCTTGCGAGGAGCCAGAGATATTTTGGGGGCGGCCTCCTCCGGTTTCGGCTCGGGAGGCTTTTCCACTTTAACAGCCTTTTTGGTTTTCCGGGGACCTGCGACTGCGCCCTTCGGGGGCTTTTCTGCGGCAGGGGCGGCCGCTTTCTTGGGGGGTTTCTTTTCTGTTTTCTTGGCAGCCTCAGCTTCCTTTTTCTTCTCTGCCTCTAAAGCTTTGGCCTCTTCGGCTTCCCTTTGGGATAGAATTTTTTTTCGGATGGTCTCGGCAAAGCTTGAATCGATCGTCGCAGTGGGCGAAAAGACATATAGACCAAGGCGCTTTAGTTCAGCAAGGACTACCTGGTTCTTTACTGAGCATTCTGTCGCCAATTCCGCGACGGTAATTTTATCCATTTGTGCAAAGACCTCTACCTCGTCGGCCTTGAAGGCTCGTCAGGTCAGACTCAAAAAAGGAAATCTTAAATCAATATAACTATCATTTTCAACGGGGGAGGCCCCCGGTCGAAAAGCTAAGCCGTCAGCCGTCAGCTGTCAGTAAAAACGTCTGCCAGTTCAGCCGGCTCTATCCGTGGGGAAGCTTCAGCGCTCAGTTTCTTCTCCGGCGTCCTTCGGATCCGCATCTTTTGAAGAAGGCTCGGGAGTATCTTCCGCTTCCTTCTTTTCCTCCAAGGCGCCGCTTGCGTCGATCTGAGGGGCTTCGCCTTCTGTCCCATTCTCGGGCTCAGACGCATCTGCTTCATCGGCAACGGTCTCTTCTTCGTTGGATGCGGCCTGGATTGCAGTCGGCAAATCCATTCCTTCCGGCACCTCAATTTCCACTTCTTCAAAGAGGTCCCTGGCGGCTTCCATTATCTTGGCGGCCGTCTTGTCTCCGACTCCGGGGATTTCCTTAAGCTTATCCTCGCCCAATTCCAGAATGCGCTCAACGTTTTCGATCCCCGCTTCGCGCATTCTTTCGATCATCCGGTCGCTGATACCTTCCAGTTCCGTAAGGGATGTGGAGGAAGAGGTCAGCGATTCCATGACGCTGAGCACTTCCTGCTTCTTCTGCTCTTCGCTCTTGACATCGATCTGCCATCCGATCAGCCGGGAAGCCAGGCGCACATTCTGTCCCTTTTTGCCTATAGCCAGTGATTGCTGCTTTTCCTCGACAATTACTTCCATCCGCTTCTCGGAAGGATCGATAATTAGCACTTTTGAAATCTTCGCCGGATTAAGAGCGTTGGCCGCGTATTGAGCCGGATCATCCGACCATTGCACGATATCGATTTTTTCTCCGCGGAGTTCCCGAATAATCGCGTTGATTCGAGATCCCTTCATTCCCACACACGCCCCGACCGGATCCACATCGCGATCCAGCGACGCAACGGCAACCTTCGCGCGATCGCCCGGTTCATGCACAGCGCTCTTCACAACGATCGTTCCGTCGTAGATCTCAGGAATCTCCATTTCGAAAAGCCGGACCAGCAATTGCGGATCGGTGCGGGAGAGAATAACCTGAGGTCCCTTGGCAACCGGAAGGACTTTGACAATAACCGCACGAATGCGCTCGCCTTGCTTATAGGTTTCAGCCCGGGACTGTTCACGAAGCGGCAGCAATGCTTCGGTTTTTCCTATGTCGACGATGATATCCGGGCCTTCAAAACGCTTGGCAATCCCGTTAACCATTTCACCGATCTTTTGCGAATATTCATTGAAAATATTCTGTCGTTCCGCCTCCCGAACTTTTTGCAGGATCACCTGTTTCGCCGTTTGAGCCGCAATCCTTCCAAGAACATCGGTTGGCTTGGGTATTTCAACCGTATCGTCAATCTCAAGAGAGCTGTCGATTTCTTTTGCCTCGCTCAACGAAATTTCCAGGCTCGGATTCTCGACCGTTTCGACAACGCGTCTCACGGCAAAGATTTCGACCATGCCGGTTTCCGGATCAAAACGCGCGTTTATATCTTCGTTGGTTTTATAAAATTTCCTCGATGCAGCCACCATCGCATCTTCCAATGCGCTGATGATGATCTTGGGATCAACGTTCTTCTCTTTGCTGATTTGTTCGATCGTTTGAGCAATGATGTTAGACATAATTAAGGATCCCTACGGCTTCATGCTTAAATCAGCCATCAAATTGGCCTTTTCGATGTCCGTTAGGGCAATTTCAGTCTGTTTGCCCGGTGCAACCTCGAGTTTTAATCGGCCGTCAGTTACGCCTACGATCTTGCCCTTGAAGTTATTTTGTCCCTCAATAGGGTATCGTGTCCGTACCTTGGCATTCTTGCCGCAAAAACGCTGGAAGTCCGCTTCTTTGATAAGCGGACGGTTCACTCCAGGTGATGACACTTCCAAAACATAGCTGAACGGGATCCAGTCCTCCACATCCAGTGATACCGAAAAACGCTTGCTGAATCGCTCGCAATCATCCAGAGAAATTCCGCCAGGCTGATCGATAAATGTTCTGACAACGGAGTGGCTGCCGTCGCCCTTGATTTCCAATAAAACCACTTCCATCCCCATAGATGTGGCAATCTTCTCCGCCAACTCAGTTAGCCTGGTTTGCAGGGATTGTCGCTGGTTCAAATCCCATACTGCCATTTTGAGCCCTAAACAAAAAAAGTGGGCACTCGCCCACTTTGTACAAAAGCAGCATCGCGAAGTATACTCGACCAAAAGGGAAATAGCAACTCCCTGTAAGTCTTCGGTCGAGACTTCAGAATCTTGTGCTCGGAAATGCAGCCATGCCGGCTCGGATGCCTACTTTTTAGCGGCGCCGGCAGCCGGATTCTCGACGTAATCCGATTCGCTTCTATCCAGCTGGGCCAGCCCCTCCGGATCCGCTATCTTGACGGAAGAATCCCCTTTTACTTGGGCATAAATGCCATTCTTCGCAGCCTTGCCGAAAGAACAGTCTGCCACGACATTGCTGCCCTGTTTCAGTATGATATGGATTCCGGGTTTATCGAGTCCATAAATCGCTGCGGAGCTTGGATTGTCTACCCACCCTTTCACAGGTTTTTCCAATACATCCAGGATGCTGTTCACCGCATCCCATTTGGCCTTCTTTTTTTTGTCGCCGACAAACCATTCTCCTGCTGATTTGCTGAGCGAAAATTTTCCCTTGGTATTGGACAGAATAATGGAATCGACGTCCCAGCGCTGCATAGGAACAAGAGCTTTATCGCGTATCGCGTCGGGTGAAACGAAAAGTTTATCGACAAGGTCCTTTTCTATAAAAAACAAATCCGGCCGGGATGCGTCTTTAGCCAGAAAAATGCTGCCGGAAGCTTCGGTCAAGTCCGAGTCTCCGGCACTGTCATCCGCACTTCGAGCTTTCCCCGGCTTTTTCGTGAGTCTCGATTTTTCCTGACCGATTATCAGGCGCTTGATTGCCTTATCTTTGCCATAGGTAAGTGTCACTTCTACAAGCGGCTTCTCCAGGTTCAGGTTGACATAATCCTCGGGATTATCGTTGAAGAATCCCTTAACTCGTCCCATAGACAGAGCATTCAGAATGCCGCGAACGCCGGGAGAATCAGCAGCCCTGCTGCCCATCCCGCCAAACCACCACCGGTCGGTGCTGTCTTTGACGAGCTCAAAAGATCCCTTAGAGCTCTTGATGCTCAAGAATTGAGCTTCCGGCTGCTCGAAACTCAGAACAGATTGGTTCCTCAGGTCATCAACTTTCTTGTCAAAAGCATTTACTACATGGCTGGGAACCAGGTAAACCTGTTTTTGATCGGGGATCGAGGCATAGGCAGAGTTACCGGTTGGATTCTTGTGGCCGAAATCCAGAGCATACACTTTGCCGTCCTTGGTTTTTACTCTTATACCGGATTGCGGAGGATTCAGCCCGAATTTTGCCGGATCCGCGGCATTTTGCTCGACAATGCCTTCTCTTTTGATACTGGAGGCGGAGCTTACCATGCGGTCAAGCTCATCAGTATCCGCATCCAGCTGGCGCGGAGTTGTCAGAGCCCATTCCTTCTCGGCTTTGCGTACTGCCGTAATATGTTGCGCGGCAGTAATAAATTCGATCTGCTGGATATCCTTGTTTTCAATTTTCCAGAATTGGCTTTCTGCCTCTTTTGCTTTTTCCCGCTTCTCCCCGCCCTTGATTTCGTAAAAGTAGATATAGCTCCCAAGCGCAGCGACGACGATCAGCAAAACCAGAGTGCCCTTGAAGCGCATCCTATCTCCTCCGGCGATTCCATAAGACGATGATTCCGGCAATAAGCGCAATTCCCGGCAGAAATACTATCGTGACCAGCCGGATGGTCGACAATTGACTCTGTGTAAGAAGGATCCGTCGATCATCTGCCGGTTTTGGACGTATGGAAATCAAATCCTCATCCTGAGCGAGCCAGCTGACAATATTCATGAAGAGGTTGCCGTTGCCCTGCGCCGGGAAGTAGGCATTTATTGGGAAATTTGATGTTCCGGCAACGACAAGCCGGGCTCTAAGTGCCGGGCTTTGATCGGATGAAGGCTTAATCTCTTTGGTTGCCGCAACTGCAAGAGAAAGCGGACCCTTTTGATCCTGGCTGGGATCAAAAGACGCCTCCCTGTTATTCAGGTCGGTTTCGCCCCAGCTGTTTTCGTTGCTCTTGAAGAGCGTTTCAACCGTTATGCCGGCAGGGACTTCATTCGCCCGGTCGATGGATCGGGTGAATGGGAAAAACGTCATGGCATTGAATCGGTCCGTTATTTTGTGGTTTTCATAATTGAGAACCAAGGGAACGCTGGGACCCGTTCCCATGAGCCTGCCGGCGCCGCTTACGTCGAGAACCAGATTGTTAGCCGGCTGAACACCCCATCCCGTCAGTAACGATTCGAACGAAGGTGCGGGTTGAGGGTCGATCATGAGAAACAGCCCGACTCCCCCTCGATTTAGAAAATCATTGATGAATTGGATCTCCTGGGGGAAAGGTTCCGTTGTAGCCCCTGCCAGTATCAGCACTTTTGCATCTTCGGGAACCTTGCCCTGACTGGCCAGATTAACTGTACCGACTGAATAGCCCTGACTCTCCAGCACTCGCTTGGCTTCAGAGTAGCCCGTCCGGTCTGTATCAGCCGGATCCTTTTCGCCGTGTCCCTGGACAAAATAGACCCTCTTGGCTTCGGATCTTCCGACTTTTATGATGGCATTAGTCAGATCTTCCTCTTGAACCTCCTCGGATCGCTTCTCAATTTTTTCCCTGCGATCGCCCTGGGTAATGATAAGCGTCCCGAACTTGAGCTGCTGACCGCTGAACGGATTTTGAAAGACGCCATAGGCGGTGACATCGTTCTGTTTTGCGATGTCAGGTTGTTTGTCGGGATCAACAAATTCGTATCGAATATGGCTGCTTTGAGTCCGATATTCGGTCAACAGTTCTCGAAGCGGAGGATAATCCCCACCGGGGAAAAATGCCTTGATATTTACTTCACTGCCCAGCTTTTTGAGAAGCTGTACCGTTTGCGGCGCCAGCGTATATTGGCCACTACTGGTTGCGTCGAAACGCTTTGTGTGCTTCAGGCCGATATAATTCAGCCCCGCGACAACGGCAATGACGAGGATAACGGAGGCCACGTAGTTGCCGAGATATTTCGTCGAACGTTTTCCGAGGGATGTGAGAATTTGTCTGTAGTTGGCGACGATGCCGATAATCACCAGTATGACGCCGGCGATTACCAGGCCGAGATTCCATTTTTCCCAGACGTTGGATATCAGATACCGGATAACCGCTGCTACCAAAAGCACCAGGCCTAATGTGACAAACTGCTGTAGATATTTTTTCATTAGCCTTTCCACCGCATGGACTCAAGTGAGCGATATGCCAGAAAGAGACCCACGAACGCAAAAGTCAGGTAATAGATAACGTGCGAAGTATCGATCACGCCTTTGAGGAAGTCGTCGAGATGGCTTATTACTGATAGATAATTAATCACATCTCTGGTCGCCCCGGCCGCTGAGCTCGAAAAAACGCTGACCAGCCACAGAACGAGGCTGACGCCAAAAGTGATTACCACTGCCACGATCTGGTTTTCCGTCAGGGTCGAAATGAACAAGCCTAAAGCCAGAAGTGCAGCACCGTATAAAAACAATCCCAGATAGCCTGAAAGGATCGGTTTCAAGTCGGGCTGCCCGTAAATAAATAGGGATGAGATTATGATCCCACTGGCTGCAAACAGGATGAAAAGGAAGGTTACACTTGCCAGATATTTTCCCATCATGGCCTGAAAATTGCCGACCGGAGTAGTCAGTAACAGCTCGATGGTTCCCCGTTTTTTTTCTTCCGAAAAAAGCCCCATGGTTATCATGGGTATGATAAAGAGAAGAATTACGCTGGTTGTTCTGAAAAGTGATTGCGTTACATATGCCGGGACATCAATAGGCGATACGCCTTGACCCATTTGAGCCTGACTCATCGTGTATTGCACGACCTCAGTGAGATTCCCGAAGAAGAACAGACCGGATAGGAAGAGAAACACAGTCAATACCACATAAGCAATCGGGGAGACAAAGTAGCTTTTCATCTCCCGCTGCCAGATTGCCAGTATATTTTGCATGTCATGCCTCTTTAACAGGTGGCCGAAATCGACGTTATTTATTCCTGGGTGATGAGATTGATGAATACATCCTCGAGGCTCATTGAAATTCCTCGCAAATCAAGCAATCCCCAACCTGAGGTCACTATAGCTGCTGCCAGCGCGCTGCGAAGATCACTGTTCAGCTGGCATTCAACCGTATAGGTTACCGTGCCGCTGCCGGCGCCCTCCGAAGTCTGAACGCTTAATACCCCTTCAATTTCTTGAATTTTATTTTGGACGGCTTCAGTCGGGCCATCCACCGTCAACGAGATTCTTTCAGCGCCTCTCTGCTGGCGTGCAAGGCCTTCCGGCGTATCCATAGCGACAACCTTGCCTTTATTGATTATTACCACCCGGTTGCACGTCATGCTCACTTCAGGAAGGATGTGAGTAGAAAGAATCACCGTATGCGTCGAGGCAAGGTTCTTGATGAGAGCCCTAACCTCGTGTATTTGCTTGGGATCCAGCCCAAGAGTGGGTTCATCGAGTATGAGCACTTCAGGATTATTGAGGAGGGCTTGGGCCAAACCTACCCTCTGTTTAAAGCCTTTGGAAAGCTTGCCGATGATCCTGTCTTGCACATCGCCCAGATTGCATTTGCCGATGACTTCATCTACCTGGCTTTTGCGTTGATTGGAACGAATGCCTTTAATTCTGGCGACAAAGCTCAGGTATGAACTGACGGCCATTTCCGGATACAGAGGAGGATTTTCCGGCAGGTATCCTATTCTTTTCCGGACTTCAATGCTTTCATCAAATACATCATATCCTGCAACCCGGGCTGTCCCCTCGGTGGAGGGCATGTAGCAGGTGAGAATTCGCATTGTGGTGGTTTTTCCGGCACCGTTTGGGCCGAGAAATCCAAGGATTTCACCCTTTTCCACCCTGAATGAAATGTCGTCAACAGCCTTGCGGCCGTTGTAAACCTTGCTTACATGTTCTACCTCAATCACACTCAATCCTCCCAGGAACCGGTTTAAAGACCTGATAATGAGATGCCAAATATTAATTAAATCCCGTCGGCGAGTCAATTCGCCCATCAGAATTCTGTGAAATTCTGTGACAGGATAGCCTAAAGCTTTCCGCCATCAACTGAAAAACTTACGCGAAAACGAAAAATCCGTTGCGAAAAAATGGCTATAGTGTTATAAATAAAGCGGAACGATACTGATGCTCCTCCGTATTATCGGGCGTGAAGGAAATATTAGTTTACACAGTGAGGTGCTTACCTGAAATCCACAAAAATCATCTCACCCGCTGAAACTATTTCTCGGTGCCGGCTATCTAATATGATGTAAATAAACTCGGGTATTGAGAGGTCGGAGCCGGAAGCACCAAACGCCTTTAAGCCATCATAACCGAAGAAGGATAAGTTTGGACAGAGGAGTTTTAGAAAGGATCTCCCTAAAGGGTAATACTGACTATGATTGAATTTGATCAAAACGATGTCTTGGAAGAAACAGAATACGATTCAATTGATTTGGACAATGAAAATTTGGGTGCTTCCGAGGCATTCCCAGGCTTAACACGAGCGAATTATGTAGACAGGGTGCGATTTGCGCGGGTGCCGACCGATAGCAGATCGCTGGGGAAGGGGGTTGAGGCCGCTGCATCGGCGGATCCTCTCTATATTTATTATAGAAGCATGAGCAAGATTCCCCTTCTTACTCGGGAGCAAGAGGTATATCTGGCGAAAAAAATCGAGTCTGCAAAGCTCAATACGCTCCGGCTCCTTTCGCTTACTACAATTAACACCTGCAAAATCATGGAACTGGCAGATGAATTACAGCCGGTAGGTGCGCCTGCGGCACTTCCTCCTTTCGGGATTGAAGAGCGGCGGGAATCTGAAAATGATGTTTCCCTGGAAGAGCGGACTCGGATCCGCCTCCGGAAAGTTCGAAGAATACTGTCTCGCCTTGAAAAACTGGAGACCAAATATCGGCGCACGAAAGCCGACCTGCAGAAGCGAAAACCGGGTGCCGGGAAGACAAACAGGGAACTCAACAAGATCAAGAGCAATCGGGAAGCGATTTTCGAGGCTCTGCAGCGTTTCGACTTTTCTGAAAGCCAGATGGGCGCGTTGATTGAGAGTGTTGAACAGGTATTGCATAAAATGGAAGAAGCCCAAAAGGAAATCAAGATTCTTACGCAGCGCAAGGCGACAAACTCCAAGGCGATGCGGGAAGCTCGGTCCGGGCTGCGTGAATTGGAATCGCAATATCTGACAAACATCGATGAGCTGCGGAAGATCCTCGCTTTAATCAGCGAAAACAAAGCGGAGATGTTGCTGGCAAAAGATCAATTCGTAAGATCAAACCTCCGTTTGGTGCTGAGTATTGCCAAGAATTATTCTTATCCGGGTCTGGATCTCCTGGATCTGGTGCAGGAAGGCAATATCGGCCTCATGAAAGCCGTCGACAAATTTAACTACCGTTTGGGACACAAGTTTTCCACCTATGCCACCTGGTGGATTCGGCAAAGCATTACCCGCGCCATCGCGGATCAGGGCAGAACCATCCGCATCCCCGTTCATATGGTGGAAGCCATGAATCGTGTCCTGAAGGTGGCGAACGAGCTTACAAAACGGTTGGGAAGAGAGCCTTCTGTTCACGAGCTTGCGAAGGAGTTGAAAACCCCTATTTCCAAGGTTACGCAGATTCTAAAGGCGGCTCAGGAACCGATCTCTCTGGAGGCCAGTATCGCGGATAATAAGGACGCGGTACTAAACAAGTTTATTGAGGATAAAAATGCCGTTTCTCCGGATGAAGATGTTATGAAGCATAACCTTCGAGAAGTAACGAATTCGGCTCTCCAGACGCTATCTCCCCGTGAACAGGAAATCGTGCGGATGCGCTACGGTTTGAACGAAAACGGCAAGGAGTACACGCTGCAGGAAGTCGGAGAAATTTTCAAGGTTACGAGAGAACGGATCCGGCAGATTGAAGAAAAAGCACTGCTCAAGCTTCGCAGCCCCTATCGATCAAACAAACTGCGCGAGTTTGCGGATTTTGTGAGCAATAACTAAACGATTGATCAGGCGATCAGGTGAAACCCGCGGCGGGATGTGATTCCTGCCGCGGGTTTTTTTATTTTACAGCTTTTTTCAGATCGCTTCCCGATGAAAATTTGGGAATCTTATGAGCGGCGATCTTTATGGGCATTCCGGTTTGAGGATTCCTTCCGACGCGAGCTTTCCTCTTAGCTACGGAGAAAGTACCAAAGCCGACAATGGTCACTTTATGGCCTTTTTTAAGCGAAGCAGTGATGCTTCCAATCAATGAATTGAAAGCGGCTTCCGCTTTGGATTTAGTAAGACCAGCATCTTTTGCAATTTTTGCAACAAGATCACCCTTGTTCAAAGAGCCCCCCTTTCTGCGCCACGTTTTATTAGATTTTTTAGGAAACGGGCGAGTAATAGCACCGCACTATCGCGCGAGTCAAGCGAAATTCATGTTGAAATCAATATTGCGGACGAAATGCTGTCGCCTTGCTTTAAAATGCAGAGAGGATAATCGGCGGCGTTGAAGAACAGAGCGTCTGTTAAAGCCGATTATAATTTTATGGCGCGAGGCAACAATCCGTGCAATTCTGCCGGGCATATTCCGATTTTGCCGCGTTGCGTTTCGAGGAATTATGGGACTCAATAATCCGTTAAAAATTGTCATGCTTGCGGCGGAAGCGTCCCCCTTCGCCAAGGTGGGAGGGCTTGGAGACGTGATCGGCTCTTTGCCCGCAGCTCTTGGGAATCTCGGCGAAAAAGTAAGCGTGATCATTCCGGCGTATAGAATGGTTCTCTCAGGTTCGTTTGACCTGCACCCCTGCGGGAAAGTCTCCGGATTCGATGTCCCGATGAAATCGGATTCTGCATATGCTTCAGTTTATCAAACCAGGTTTGAGAGAACGGATGTCGATATCTACCTGATCGAGTCGCCCAGATACTTTGACAGAAGTGGAATTTATACCGATTCCGAAACCGGTGATGAATATCCCGATAGCATGGAGCGTTATGTCTTCTTCATGAAGTCCGCTCTTGAATTGCTCCCTCGACTGGAACAACCGGTGGATATCCTTCATTGCCACGATTCGCATACCTCCCTTATTCCGGGACTGCTGAAAATAAACCACAGAGCAGATCCGTTTTATGCGGGTACGCGAACGCTGCTGACCATCCATAACATTGCCTATCAGGGCATCTATTCAAAAGAATCTCTGGATTATGCCGGCATCGATTCCAGTCATTTCTTTCCCATGTCCCCATTCGAATATTGGGGGAAGGTAAATTTTCTCAAAGCCGGAATTGAGCTTGCCGACAAAGTGAATACGGTGAGCCGCACCTATTCCATGGAGATCCGGACGAGTCCCGAGTTTGGAATGGGGATGGAAGAGGTTTTGCGTAGAAGGGAAGATGATATCAGCGGCATTATCAACGGTATTGACTGTAACGAATGGAATCCGGAAACCGATCCGTTGATTCCGGCCTGCTATTCCATTCATGATCTTTCCGGGAAAGCGGAATGCAAGAAACAGCTGCTACAATATTTCGGCATGCCCCAGCTCCCGGGCCGTGTTCCTCTGATCGGAATTGTATCTCGCCTTACGGACCAAAAAGGATTCGACCTCATTCAGGAGGCTGTCGGGGAAATCACGAATCTGGATTTGCAGCTGGTTGTATTGGGGACAGGCCAGCCCCAATATCATTCCCTGTTCCGTCAACTTGCCTCGAAATATCCCCAAAAAATAGCCGCCCGTTTCTCTTTCGACAATGCCCTGGCCCACAGGATCGAAGCCGGCAGCGACATGTTCCTGATGCCATCCAGATTTGAGCCCTGCGGACTGAATCAGCTTTACAGCTTCCGATATGGAACCGTTCCCGTTGTCAGGGCAACCGGCGGGCTTGCTGATACGGTTGTCCCGTATGGAAGCGGCAGCGGCACCGGATTCAGCTTTTCGGGATATTCTTCATCGGAAATGATGATCGCCATACGCCAGGCTTTGACGGTGTATTCTGACCCGGCTCGCTGGCGCGCCCTCCAGATCCGGATAATGTCTCAAGACTGGTCCTGGGACAAACCGGCGCGCGAATACGTGCAGCTTTACCGCAGTATTCATTTATAGTGAAAACGAAAAGGTTGAGTTATGCGAATAGCCGTGATCCTGTCTCTTTTCTTTGCCGGAATAGCCCTCTACCCCGCAACACGGAATTCCTCTTCCGATGATTCCGGAAAAAGATTGGTACAGACCACTCCGGAAGCTGTCGGACTGCTTGCTTCCCATCTGGAACAGATCGATGGCGTTGTAGCCGCCGCCATTCAGCGAGGAGAAATTCCGGGCGCCGTCGTGCTTATTGCAAGGCATGGCCGGATTGCATACTTCCGGGCGTTTGGAAACAGATCGGTACGGCCCGAGCCGGAACCGATGACGGCGGATACGATTTTTGATATGTCGTCGCTGACGAAGGTCATGGCTACGGCGCCCTCTATCATGTTGCTTGTAGAAAATGGCACGCTGAGGCTGGACGATAAAGTCAAACGCTATCTGCCTGCTTTTGCCGGCGGTGGAAAAGACACGATCACCTTGCGCCATCTCTTGACGCATTATTCCGGCCTGCCTCCCGATTTCGATCTTTCGAAACAGTGGTTCGGCTATTCCGCGGCGCTCGAAGAGCTCTGGAAAACGGGCACCGGCTGCGATCCGGGGAAAGAATTCAAATACAGCGATCTCAACTTTATTGCCTTGGGCGAAATCCTCCGTGCCGTCTCGGGACAAAGTCTGGATGTATTTGCGCGGGAGCGCATCTTCGCGCCTCTGAATATGATGGATACGGGCTTCCTTCCGCCTGCGAAGCTCTTACCCCGCATCGCGCCCACCGAATCGCGCAAAAATACCCTGCAGTATCTGAAGGGGCAGGCATCTTCGGAATTGCTGAATCATATCCTCCGGGGAGAAGTGCATGATCCTACCGCCTGGCGGATGGGCGGGATTGCCGGCCACGCAGGGCTGTTTTCAAGCGCTCAAGACATTGCGATTTTCGCCCAGATGCTGCTTGATATGGGAACGGCTCGAGGCGGGCGCATTTTATCCCCGATGTCGGTCCGGGCGATGACGAGTCCTCAGTCACCGGCCAATATGCCGGAAGTCCGCGGCTTCGGCTGGGATCTTGAATCCGCTTATTCCTCTCCACGCGGTGACATTTACAAAGGAGGATACGGGCATACCGGTTTTACGGGTACCTCCTTGTGGATTCACCCGCCGACAGATGGCTTTATGGTGATCCTCACCAACCGAGTGCATCCCAACGGAGGAAAAGATATCAATCATCTTCGCGGAGCTATCGCGAATATTGTCGCAGCGGCAATTTCGGATTCCGATTAAGCCTGCTTATGCATTCGGGATCCCCATGGATAATTGGTTTTCCACAGCCCGAATCCGGCAAGGCAGCCTTTTATGGAACGCTATTTTGCGCCACGGCAAGACTCCGCGGAGGGTCAAGTCCTGTTGGGCTTTTCGCTTGTTTTCGTGGTATAAGATGAATAATGCGCGCCCAACATAAACCTCGGCAGGTTCATACAAGAGCATGGGAAGTTCTATGACCAGGAACAAAGCACGAGTGCTGATTGTTGACGATGAGATCTATATTCGGGAAATTCTCAAATCTACCCTTGATGATGCCGGCTACGAATGCGACACGGTCGGCAGCGCCGAAGCTGCCCTTACTGCCCTTGCTGCGCAGGCATTCGATATAGCTTTCGTGGATATCCGCATGCCGGGCAAGCAGGGGACCGAGCTGCTTCAGGAAATCAAGGCCGGATATCCCGAAGTCATCGTCATCATGATCACGGCTATCGACAGCGCAAATACTGCAATCGAGAGCATGCGTATGGGCGCCTATGATTACATCATCAAGCCGTTTAACCTGGACCAGGTATTGGTTTCCGCCAATCGGGCTCTGGATAAGCGGCGGCTGGAAAACGCAAACCGCGAATATCAGAAATACCTCCAGCAGATTGCAGATGAGCGCGCAGCTGAGACGCGCCGGCTTTTCTATTCAATGACTCAGGTATTTATTCATCTGCTTGACATGAAGACCCCGTTTAACGAGGGGCATTCGCAAAGAGTTGCCGAAATAGCCCGCTACGTTGCACGTGAACTGCGCATGACGGACGACGGAGTGCGCAAAGTGTATCTTGCTGCCCTGCTCCACGATGTGGGGATGATTCTTGTCGAAGATATGCTTTTAAACAAAGAAGGATCCCTGACGGCAGACGAGCTTCGCCGCATACAGGAACGCACTGCGTCGGCAGATGAAGTGCTGCGCCCGATTTTGGATGATGAAGAAGTCCTGAAATGCATTCGCCACTACCGGGAATGGTATGACGGCACGGGATATCCTGGCGGCCTCAAAGGGAATCTGATTCCCCTTGGAGCCCGAGTGATCGCGGTCGTAGAGGCCTTCGATGCCATAACCAGCGGCCGGCCCTATCGCCTGCCGAGGTCGCCGCAGGAAGCGATTAATGAATTGACCCGTTGCGCTCAAACGCAATTCGATCCGCAGGTCGTGACCGTCTTCGCGGAACTATATGAGAGAATTTTCCAGGATTTAAGCCAGTTTCCCAAAGGTCATCCGTGAAGTCCCAACGCCTTCTCCGTATGGATGCAGCCCGCATTTGGGGCGCTGCCCTGCGTTCCGTGGATCCCGGAGCCGCAATCCGCAAAACCATGAATCGCAAGGGCTCCACACTGGAGATAGGTCGCCGGCGTTTCGATTTGACCAAAATCCGCAGACTATGGGTTCTTGGTGCGGGGAAGGCAGCCGCTCCAATGGGCCAGGCTGCCGAAAAAATTCTTGGTCGATATCTTTCCGGCGGAGTTTTGGCAACCAAATATGGACATGGCCTTCCCTTAAAAAAACTGGATATTATCGAAGCGGCTCATCCGTTGCCGGATTCAAACAGCATTGCATCCGCAGCGCGCATCCTTTCTCTGGCAAAGGACTCCATTACTTCGGATGACCTTGTCATCTGCCTTCTATCGGGCGGAGCTTCTTCGCTGCTCGTTTCTCCGGCAGAGGGCATTTCGCTCGAAGACAAACTGACATGTACCCGCCTGCTCCTGAACAACGGCGCCGACATTTATGAATTGAATGCCATCCGTAAACACCTTTCGAACATCAAGGGCGGCGGATTAGCCCGGTTGCTCGCCCCATCTCCCGCAATAGCTTTAATCCTGTCGGATGTGGTGGGGGATGATTTGGGGACGATTGCTTCCGGACCATTAGCTCCTGATTCGACAACCTTTGGCGATTGCCTCGACATAATTCACAGGCTTCAAATAGAGGATCAAATCCCTCCTGCCGTAAAACGGAGGTTTGAACTTGGAGCTGCCGGGAAAACAGAGGAAACTCCTAAAAAGGACGACAGGATTTTCGAGAGGATGGAAAATTTCCTGATCGGAAGCAATTCACAGGCATGCACCGCTGCGGCAAAAGCGGCTCGAAGCCTGGGCTACAGCGTGATGGTACTTACCAGCCGGCTTGAAGGAGATAATGAAGAAGCCGCCCGATTCCATATGAGCATGGCCGGCGAAATCGTTTTTCAAGGCCGCCCGCTGCGCCGGCCGGCCTGCATCATCAGCGGGGGTGAAACCACGGTCAAAGTCAAAGGAGCAGGCAAAGGAGGCCGCAACCAGGAGTTCGCGCTGCACTGCGTCCGTGCCCTGGCTCGCTTACCCTCGCCCTGCCTTGTCGCAAGCATTGGCACCGACGGAACGGACGGACCTACAGATGCGGCCGGAGCCATCGCGGACAATACGACCCTGACCCGCTCCCTAAAGCATGGCGCCGATTTTTTGAACCAATCCATCGGCGACAATGATTCCTACCATTTCTTCAAACGTCTCGGAGATCTGATTCTTACAGGGCCGACGCGGACCAATGTCATGGATCTCCACCTCGTCATGCTGGGTTAACCCGCA
>JAFGIY010000033.1 GCA_016929335.1 Acidobacteriota bacterium
ATGCGGGACATTGTCGAGGAGCGGCAACGCCGCAGATGCCCGCCCGCCGCCGCGTCCCGAAGGGTTGACGGCTCTCAAATATAAAAGCACCAATAATGCTTTCGAACGAAATTATTATGGATGAGAGCCGTCAACAAAATGTAAAGTTATTGTTGCGCGGGCCCTAAGCATCCTTTCCGGGAGGAAATATGAAAAGACTAATTGTCGTATTCCTGATGATTCTTGTGGTTCCGACTTTTGCAAGTGCCGACATTTATATAAAGAGCAAAACTCACACCGATCCTGTCTCCGCCGCCGGACAGACTCAACCGGCAAAGGATACCGTCAGTGAGCAATGGATCGGCGATGGAAAAGTTTCAGTCATTTCTGCAACCAACACAATGATTTTGGATTTGGCAAAGAATATCCAGTATATCGTCAACCATAATTCCAAAACGTATGTCGAAACAACCCTCCCGATGGACTTGGCCAGCCTCCTGCCTTCTGAAATGGCCGGCATGATTCAGGGCTTGAAAATGACAGCCGCGGTGACGCCGGCAAACAGCAAAAGAACCGTCGGCGCCAGATCTTGCGACGAATATGATGTCAGCCTGACCATGAGCATACTCCCGCTGAAGATTAAGGTCTGCGCGACCACTGACGTTCCCTTTGATCTTAAAAACTACAATGAAAAGGTCCAGTCCAGCCTGCTGAAATCGCAGATGATCGGACTCGATGAGGCGTCACTCAAAGAATTGGGCAAGATTGAGGGTTTTTGGATTGCGACTGATACGACCGCTGAAACAATGGGAATAAAAATTCACTCCAGTATGGAAGTAGCCGAGATCTCCGATAAGCCTGCTCCGGCCGGTGTCTATTCGGTACCCTCCGGCTACACCAAACAGGAGAAGCTCTCATTACAGGATCTGCAGACCCAGTAAGCGCGCTTCCTTGGGACGCCGGTGTTTCCGGGAATTCCAGCCGTTGGATAGCTCGTTGAGTCATGAACTGTGGATCTTCACGGATTCGTTGTCCGTCGAGTTCTGTGAAGATCCGCGCAGTTCAATCCACAGGCCATGGGAAGGCCGGCAGGCGTCCGATGATCGGATTAAGGCTTGATTTGCGCGGATGGATCGCCCGTCGGTGGAGGGGCATGATCTTCCTTTGCAGGAGGTCCGAGCAATTCAAAAAAGATCGGCTTCAGCGCATCCGCCCAGACCTGGTATCCCTTGATCGTCGGATGAAGCTTGTCGAAGGGATGCATCATGCCATCAAACAGTCTGCCGTCTTTATCTGCCAGCCTGTCATTAATGTTCAGGTACCGGATCTTTTTGCCGTCGGCGAAGCCGGCCAGGTTATTGTTGATTTTGCTTATAGTGGGCATGACGGCCATATTGTCGTTGCGGGGGAAGATCCCCATCAGAATGATAACGGCTTCCGGAGCTTTTGCCTGCATGACATCCAGAACGGCTTTGAGGCCTCTGGTAATATCCGCCGCTTTTTCTTCGTCCCCGCCTGCAGGCACGGTGTTGCCTACATTGTTGGTGCCGGCCAGCAGAACGATAATTTTGGGGTGAACGCCGTCGAGTTCTCCGTTGTGAAGGCGCCAGAGTATATTCTGAATGGAGTCGGCGCCCCATCCGAAGTTGGCGGCATTCCAGCCGAAGAAGTTCTGCGTCCAGTGCGCCAGCAGTTCCGGATAATCTGTTGCACCCCAGCGGCGCGTTATGGAATCGCCTTCAAAATAAATGTCGATGACCCCCTTTTTCGCCTTATCCAGCAGTTGCTCGTGGGCGACCTTCGAGTTCCGGTCGACGCGTGGTGCCGGTTGATCGGCCGCAACAGGGGGGATTTGGGCGGAGACCAACGCAGGCAGAACGATGCCGGTCTCCGCCAGAATAGCTGCGACAATCAGGATAAATATCGTGCGTGACAACATGGCTTACCTTGCCGGCGGCGTGCGCTTGAAGAACTTGTCAGCCCACGGGATGAAATATTTCCAGTTCGGTCCGTCCGTATGTCCGCCGTCATGCTGCCGCCAGGCAAGTCGGCCATCCAGCAGGCTCATGTTCACAGCCGGCATTTTTTCTGTCTTGTAGTCATCTGACGTGCCCAAATCCTTCGCCCCCAGAAGTCTGAATACCGGGCCGGCGGCAACGGCGGCCATAAAGCTGCCCTGCTGGTCGAGCCACTTGGCATCGCCTTTTTCCGGTATGCCATAGCTGATAAAAGTCAGGCGGGGTGCACACAGGGCGATCAACTGATGCGCGTCCACGGGAATATCACCGGCGTTTCTGCTGCCGAATTCGCTCTCTTCCGCGCCGTATTTCAGGAAGTTGCCTGCCATCCAATGGTATTCGCCGGATCCGGTCAGATTTTCCACGGCCTCACCGAAATTGCGCCGATGCAATTTGGCTCCGCCTTCGCCGGAAGAACCGACAAGGACGACGGCGAAGCGTTGATCGAACGCCATGGTCACCAGGGCCGCTTTGCCGTAGCGTGAAACCCCTTCGATCCCGACCTGTTTGGCATTTACTGCTTTGTCGGTTTCCAGATAATCCAGGGCACGGGAAGCGCCCCAGCCCCATGCACGCAGGGATCCCCAGTCGTCCGGCTTCCGCGGCTGACCTTTATTTACCAGGCCGATGATGCCCTTGGTTAAGCCGGCGCCATTGTCTGCCTGAACACTATTTGGATTAAGATACGCATAGCCCCAGCCATCCGCTATCAACTGTTCCGTCGCAGGCGGATCACTGCCCGCCGGAGGCGGGCCAAACCCGCGTCCTCCAGGCATGGTTGGCGGCTTTTCTCCCGGCAGGGTACCGAAGCCGAACAGGATCATTACGGGAACGGGTTTTTTTGCGTCGGCCGGTGTCACCAGCATCATCTGAATGTCGACATTGATCGCCGGGAAGGATGAATTATCCACGTGGCCAACAAGCTGTTTGCCGATGACAGGATAATTGCCGAGTTTCGCTTCAATCGTTTTGGTTGCCGTCCACGCAACTTTGGGAACATTCGGAGGGATACGTCCCAGGACTTCGCGCTCGAAGTCTTCCACGATTTCAGGCCGCCGTTTCTTCCACCAATCCTTTGCCTTGGTTACTTTCTTCCCGTTCTTCAGCGTCAGAACTTCAGGCAGATTCGGAAAGGGATTGGCGAGTGATTCGTCGTAATTCGCCTGATTGGGTTGCCCCTCCCTGCCGCTGGGCCCTGGGCGGAGCTTCTTTATTCCGAGCTGATTCATCATATTCTGATGATCCTCCGCCGTCGTCCAGCTTTTGGGTTCCGCTGCGGATCCCGCAGAAGGCTGCTGGGCAAGCAGGGCGGAGTCCAGAACCAGCAGCAAAAATCCGGCCGGCAAAAACCCAATCCCATTAACCAACCAACTTTTTGTACTTTTCATATCACTCCTCTTATGGGGACACTGATGACTGTCCCCATATCGTTAGGGCGCGATTGGAATCATTCCAGCGATATATTAACAGGGTTGATTCGTCGGGTCCCGTTGAAACATAGGCATCCTGCCTCAGAACTGTTGCGTTCGGAATCTTCCTTCCGATCCTTTCCACGACTTCGGAACCGAAATAAAAAACTCCGTCCGGATTCTCAGGGAGGTTCAGAAGGCAGATTGTACGTACGTCCGGCTGCAGCTTCCAGTCGGAGTACACGGCGCCGGCAATAGTCTCCGCTTTTTCCAGCATATTGAGATATACCCGGATGTTGGCTGCGGCTCCCAATGCATTGATAAATAAAAACGCCCCCAGCAGGCCGCCCGACCATCGAACCTTACTCACCGCCGACGCTATCAACAGCATGGCAAAGACAGTGGGCAAATAGAGGTAGCGGCTGTGCTGCATCCAGGATCCGATCCAGCCGACGATATTCAGGACAGGCGCCATAGACAGCAGGAGAAGCGCGCCCAGGGCATATTCCTTCCGTCTGAAACAGCCGCGGCACAGAAACGCAGTCAGAAGGACGGGCACGACAAGCATCATGGGAGCAAACTGTCCCCAGACCGGCACCATTGAAGAAGTGTTGACTCCAAGGACTGGAATCGGGATGGCCCTGATAAGAGATGTGAATGTTTTAATATCTATTTTGAAGTGAAATGACGGGGCTCCCGCTGCCGTCGGATAGCCTCCCAGACTGCCGTATACGGCAATCCTGGCCCATAGCATGAGCCCCGTTGCAGCCACAATGAACGAAAGAAAAAGCAGTATCTTAAAGTTGGGCAGCCTTGGAATAGACCAGAGAGAACGCGTAGCCATAATGAACACGAGCAACAAGGGGAGGCAATAACTGCTTTCCTTGTTCAGGACACCCAACATAAAGCAGAGGATGGTTGCAGCAAGCGCCCATGTCCAGACGCGGTTGTCCCGAAAATACCGGATCGCAAAAATCAAAGCCAGCAACGTAAAGGTTGCGGCCGACAGATCAAAGCGGGCTGCCGGCCAGACAACGGCTTCAAAATTGACGGCAGCGGCGGCAAAAAGCGAACCCGCCCAGAAGGAACACTTCCTTCCGAATCCAAGAGTCAGTGCCAGCCACGCCGCCAGCAGAGAATTGATGATATGCAGGGCAATGCTCTGCACATGATATCCTTCATATGTGGCGCCGAATAATCGATAATCCAGCCAAAGAGAAATGAATCCCAGCGGGCGGTAAAATCCTGTTGCATCTCCTGTTGTAAAAAACTGCCAGGTGGACAGGATCGTGTCTTTCTCGGCACTCAGATGCCTGTGCGTCCAGTCATGGTGGTCGAAGTTGACGCCTGTTGACGGGTAATAGATTATGAGCGCCAGCAGTATAACCAGGCTGATGAGGATAATTTTATGGAAAGCCGGCGAATCCAGCCTTCCATCGCCGGGGTTGAGCACGGACTCACTGAATTTCTTGCGGGCGCCGCAAATCATCAGTGCGATGATAAAGCATCCGTTCATCATTAATAGCGGTTTGAATGTGCCGTGCGCCGTGAGATGAAAGAAGCCCAAATGAATATCATATCCGCCGATAATGGAAATCACGGCAACGTTCAAACAAAACAGCGACAAAAGAATCAGGATCGGAGTATGGAAAAAACTCCAAGAAAAGAAAATCCGATCAACGATGGACTTCTTATGCATGCCGAACCTCCCATGGCAGGCTGCCAGCATATCATTTTTCGAGTGCATTTTAGTGGGTGCAATGCCGGCGGCATTCATCTCAATCCGGATGCCGGCGGGAATGTTTCTGCTGCGGCGCGGGCTCTGGGCATCGAGCGAACACGCCTGCACAAGCGCATCCGGGCTCTCGGTATAACACCGGATACACGATAGCCTGATCTTTGATTATTGCCCCCTCCTGCGATGTCGCTTGGCATTCCGCCTGCTAAATTACTATAATGCCCCTGCCGATATACAACCTATATTCAGGATAATCACATAAACAGGAGCAATGATGCTTGGAGTCGGCTCTCCGATCTTTATTATTATCCCGGGCGAATCAAAAGAACCTGTTTTCCACCATGGGAAGGTGATTGAATCCGACGCCGAGAAATTTGTGGCGGAATTCGATGCGATGGAACCATTGCCGGTCGATTTCCCTGTGATCGCCTTTAACGAGGAAGACGGCAGATTCTATCAGCAGAAGGCCATTGTAAAGGCGCTGGGCCGGACCAAGCCCAATCTCGTTCTGACGCTCGAGCGTGTTGGTGCGCCGGTATCCGCCGAAAGGCGCGGTTCTTACCGGGTACGAATGATGAAGGTGTCTTTAACAGGGAAGATTGGCGATGAGCGGAGGTGCACCATAACGGACGTAAGCCCGGAAGGCTTCGCGGCGGTCACAAAAAAGTCTTTGCAAATCCGGAGCCTCGTGAACGTCCATATTGAGTATGAAACGCATGTTCTTGAAGGCCAGGCCTTCGTGCAGTCCGTGCATCCCAACCCGGACGGGAAATACCGATGCGGTTTCCTGATCCCTGAAAGGGACGCAAAAATGCGACGGACTCTTGAACGGATAGCCTCGACGTTTCAGAGGATTCATCTTCGGAGCCTGGCAGAATTCAGGGTGCTGGATACAAAAGCTGAAGTAAATGGAGAGAGCATTCTCGCCCTTGTCGACGGGATGGGTGCATTCAGGGAGACTGCTCTTAAGATCCTGGCCAAACAGGGTATCGCGGATCCCCAGCCCGGGGAGTGGTACGGGCAGCAGTCTTTACTGGATGCCCTCGGGGTCATTTCGGAGAAGCTGGGAGTGGATGCCCTTTACAATATTGGATTGAAGATACCGGACAAGGCTCAATTCCCGCCTGATATCAACTCTCTCGACAGGGCGCTGAACATGCTCGATACTGCATACCATATGAATCACCGCTATGGAGAAATCGGGCATTACAATCTCATTAATGTGGGCGACTTCGGTTTTGAAATGGTATGCGAAAATCCGTATCCATGCGATTTTGACCGGGGCATCCTGGCGGCGTTATGTGGCCGCTACAAACCCAAAGGGTCAGGCGTCACTGCGACGGTTATTCACGACGATTCGAAACCCTGCCGTAAAAGTGGAGCAAGTTCCTGTACCTATCGCATAATCTGGTAGAAGCGCCTTCTTCTTTTTCTTGCAGGATCCCGGCGACAGCGGAGACCATCATGGACCTTTCGCGACGCAAATTCCTTAACCGGGCTCTCCCCGCTATTCCCTGTGCCATGACGCAGGTGCAGTGCCGCCATTCATCGGAGCAGGTATCCATGACCGAACAAGCAGCGGATGCGCGGTTTGAGCCCTCATATTTGAAAGCGGAACGCGACGGGCGCCTGGCAAGACTGGAAAAGGAATTCTGGGGAATTCTGGAGAACTGCCGGTTATGCCCGCGCGTATGCGGCGTAAACAGGCTGAAAGAACAAAAGGGATTTTGTTCTTCCACCGCTCGCCTCAAGATTGCTTCTTTCGGGCCTCACTTCGGTGAAGAACGTCCGCTTGTCGGAACCGGTGGATCGGGAACCATATTCTTTTCCAACTGCAACCTGTTGTGCTGCTTCTGTCAGAACTGGGAAATCAATCACCGGGGCGACGGCAATTATGTCACTCATGCCGATCTCGCAAACATGATGCTCTCGCTTCAGCGGCGCGGTTGCCATAACGTCAACCTTGTTACTCCCACTCATGTCGTCCCGCATATCATCAAAGCCCTCCGCATCGCGATCGGGAAGGGATTTGCTCTGCCTCTTGTTTATAATAATGGCGGCTACGACAGCCTGGAGACAATCCGGATGCTTGACGGGATCATCGACATATACCTGCCGGACTTCAAATACCAGGACGGCGCCCAGGCTGCGAAATATTCAAGCGGCGCTTCGAACTATCCTGAGATTGCCGCTGCCACGATCAAGGAGATGCACCGGCAGGTGAGTGAATTGCAGCTGGATTCGAAGGGTTTGGCGCGCCGCGGACTGATAATCCGGCACCTGGTTATGCCGGATAATATTGCAGGCACGGATCGTTTCGTGAAGTGGGTGGCGAAAGAACTCGGTGTGTCTTCGTACGTCAATATTATGGGCCAGTACCATCCGGAATATAAAGCCTTTGACTACCCCGAAATTTCCAGACGAATAACGAATCAGGAGTGGACCCAGGCAATATCCTGGGCAAAAGACGCAGGCCTGATCCACACCGACCTCTGAAACCGCGACCCTGGAGTTTATACATATTTTGGGGAGAGGGACGTCCCGTCAGGGACGGAATGATTTTAGCCCGGCACTTTTAGTGCCGGGATCCCGGGACCGCAGAAAATAAAAAATTGAGTCCCGTAGGGACGATTGAATTCACCCCCAAACATATTTTTCATCGTATGCAATGCTATTTAGAAAAGACAGGTGTTCCTCCTGATAATGTGGATAAAAATGGACGTATAGGAGTTGGCCACTAACGTATCCTTTCAATCGTCCCTACGGGACTCGGGTTTTTACCACTGAATCCCGGCGCTGAAGCGCCGGGCTAAAATCAACTCGTCCCTAACGGGACGAATTCTTTGGCTGCTGCCGCCTCC
>JAFGIY010000203.1 GCA_016929335.1 Acidobacteriota bacterium
CGAACCACCCGATCCGCTCCCAGGGTAGGCCGCAAAAAGCGCGGCCAACCCTGGGCTTTGATGCATTGCCCCGTTGGGGCAATTGGCGACGGGATAAATGAGAGCGACAAGCATGATATAAATATAAATCACCAACCTGATTTGATATCGGACTGCTTGTTGTACTTAAGTTCAAGAACTCAATCCCTCACTTTTGATCCGCCGGCTAATTTGGACAGCAGTGAGAGAGAGCAGTGCTTTCCGGATACATTCCGCTCTCCTCATGCCTGCGTCGGATGAATTCCATCGTCCCGGTTGAGTGACGTATTTTTTCCCGCGCCATCCGGGGAAAAATGGAATGGTGGAAACCTACTGAGGTTTCAAATCTTTTGTAAGCTCCGTCAGGCCCAGTTCGGCCAAAACTTTATCGGATGGCATTCCTGTTTTTATATCCCACCCCATCGCGGCGAAGTATCCCTCTTTCAGAGCTTGATAATCGATCTTTGGAGGTGCATTGGCTTTTACAGGCAAGGGCTCTTCACTGATTTTTGCCGGCATATTGATCTGATCCGGCGTTATTCCCTCTCTTGCATTGAACGCCTGCCTTAATGTCAGAACTCTCCGGCCGGCCTTCAGCGCTTCTTCCCAGCCGAAGTCCCAGCCTGTTACATCCGAAATCAATTCCGCCAGTTCCGGCGGTTTGGTATTGACCGTATACAGAGCACACATCCCGGCGTCGTCAAGCAACTGGTGATACGCATAACCTATAGCGTAGATTTGCCCCTTCTTGTCGAAGTCTGCAAATGGATTCATTTTGGGCACCTGCAAAGCAGGATCGCTGCCGACAGGAGTTCCGTTCTCGAGCATGCCTGTAACCTGGTTGTTCATATGATGCCCGGGGTTTGCATCGGCAATGAGCGCGGTTCCTCCTGCCGGGCTCATGCGCGGATCATGGAAAGGAATTCCCTTTCCCCGAATCGCGACTGAATATTTCTCCGCTCCTTTGCCGATTCGCTCCGCAGCCCTCGTGGGACCCAGAGCGAGAATTGCGCCAAAGCCTTCCTGCCTGGCTATCTTCTCCGTCAGTGCAACAATCGAGTCTGCATTGCCCCAACTAAGGTCCAGACCGTCGGTATCTTTGCTTGTTATCAATCCCTTCTCATAGCATTCCATCGCAAAAGCGATTGCGGTGCCCGTGGAGATTGTATCGATGCCATACCGGTTGCAGATATCGTTTGCTTTGATTACCGCCTCCAGATTGTCATTCCAAAGGAGGTTGCCCAAAGCCGCGAGGGTTTCATATTCAGGCCTGTGCATTTCGCCGGGGATAGCGAAGCGGCCTTCCTTCTGTTCAATAATTGCACCACACCGGATGGGACATGCCTGGCAGGCATAGGCGCTTCTTTTATATTTATCCATATTGGAGCTATCAAGCCTGTTTACGGTCGGCATGGAATCGGAGCCGGTTAAGCTCCAGTTCTTTACGGGAGAATCTCCGATGGATACCAGGAAGCTGACGGCGCCACCCGTGCCTGCGGCAGTCAAACCCTTGGCAAAATCGCTGGCCTTGATAACGGACAGAAAGCGCGCCTGCGTCTCTTTCAGCCGGGCCCGGTTTGCAATGGCGATTTTCTTAATGCCTCCCTTAACAACTACGGCTTTTAGATTTTTGGATCCCATGACGGCGCCCGCGCCTCCGCGGGCGGCCATTCTGCCCATTTCATTCACGATTCCTGCCATTAAAGATTTATTCTCGCCTGCAGGACCGATGCATGCCACTTTGACCTTGGCGTCTCCAATCTCGGCTTTGATGCTTTCTTCAGTCGCATAGGTATCCTTGCCCCAAAGAAGTGCGGCATCCTTAAGTTCCGCCGTGCCGTCTCTGATAAGCAGATAAACCGGCTTTGGCGAAATGCCGCTGAAGAAAATCGCATCAAACCCGGCTGATTTGAGTTCCGGTCCAAAGGTTCCACCTCCGTTGGACTCGCTCCAGGCGCCGGTCAACGGAGACTTCGTCACAACACCGTACCTGCCGCTCCCGGGGACAGAAGTACCCGTGAGAACGCCTGCAACAAAACCCAGCATATTATCGGGGCCCAGCGGATCAACGCATGGTTTCATCCGCTCATATAAAACCCGGATACCAAAACCATAGCCGCCGATGAAGTCGCGGCATATCCTTTCCTGCAAGACTTCTTCTTGAATGGAGCCGTTGTTTAAATCAACAAAAAGCATTTTTCCCGCATATCCGCCAAGCATAAGACCTCCCGTCCATCGTTGGACTCAAGTTCGACGATTCGTATCCGAACCCGTTGCCATTGGAGTCAATTTCGTAAGGCAGTATACTACAGACTCACTCACATACTTTCTGTCTTTAATCCCGGAACATAGTCGGTTCAGCCGCAAAACAAATCTGATGCAATGCCTTGTTGACTTGGGCGCAATGTTTTATATATTAGATAGCCCCCCTGTATTAGATCTGACCCGGCAGGAATGTGCCAGAGAGAAAGGCACTATCGAAAGCATATCTGCAATCCAAAGCGAACTTCCCGCTGGGTCGGGATTCAACAGATCCAGGATTTACCGGCAATAAAAGAGCTCCGGTCTACGACAGGAAACCGGATGAGGCAAAAGCATATGCGGTGTTAAACCGCAGGGAGCAATGTGCATGGCCAGCCGACCGATTGCGGTTTGTTTCTTTGCAGTACCTCTTATAATTTTTCTCTCAGCCCTCCGGAGTCGGGAGGTGCTCGCACAAGCCGATCCTGCCGCCTGTTTAAGCTGTCACAAGGATCAGGCCGGCCTGATGGATACGATGCATGGTGCAAAAAGCGATCCGGCATCTCCGGTTGGAGCCGGGAAAGCGTGCTCGGCATGTCACGGAGTCAATCCAAATCATGTTGGCAATCCGGCTGCGAATAAGCATCCGGTACGGTTTGGCAAAGGTGCCATCCCCGCACGGGAACAAACTGAAGTCTGTATGAGCTGTCACGCCGGCAACCGGCACCTCGCCTTCTGGGAATCCGGCAGGCACGGCCGCAACGACGTTCGCTGCAACGATTGCCATGCCGTGCATGCCACTCCGTCCCGGGGATCTACAGTAGCCTTCACCCGGCGCGATCCCACAGTCAGCCCGGTTATAGGTACGGAACGGCAGCTCGAATACGAAACCTGCATCGGCTGTCACAAACAAACAAAGGTTCAAATCAACAAGCCATCGCATCACCCCATAGTTGAGGGAAAAGTCACCTGCTCAAGTTGCCATAACCCTCACGGCGCGCAAAGCCATGCGATGATCAAACACGAAACCGTGAACATACAATGCTGGAATTGTCATTCGGACAAACGGGGCCCGTTCCTCTTCCAGCACCCGGCAGTCGAAGAAAACTGCCTGTCCTGTCATGCTCCTCATGGTTCTTCGCACACCAAATTGCTGAACGAGAGAGTTCCCAACCTCTGTCAGGATTGTCACGACTGGTCGCGGCATCCCGGGACCGCCTACAGCGGAGATCAGGGCTTTATCCGTATCCCGGGGTCACCGGCCAAAACCGCCAATACGCGTTTCGTCGCCCGATCGTGTCTCAATTGCCATAACGCGATTCACGGCAGCAATGCACCGGCCTCACGCGGCAAGTATCTCACTCGATAGAGGAGCCCATATGAAAGCGACGCTCTTACTCATAATTCTTGCAGTCATGATTGCCCTGCCTGATGCGGCGTTTGTGCAGGATGGCGGATTCAAGCTTTCGGGGAGCATTGGCGCCGGCGGATTCGGAACCGATGAGGACGCAAAAGACTCTTCGAAGCTGAAGGAATATCGCGATCTGTCCAGCGGTCCATTCGGTGTTTTTGAGCTGAAAGGCCGTAACGGCATCTTCTACCTGGATGCGTTCGGTGAAAATCTCGGGCGCGATGATATGTATATTAATGTGCAGGGCGGGATTTATGGCCAGTTCAGGTTTCGCGCCTTCGGAGACTGGCTGACGCACAACTTCGGTTTCGGACCGCACGGCGGGCGCACGCCCTATATCAATCCGGGATCGACCAACCTGCGGCTTTTCTCCAACATTCCTGGAGCATTAGCCAATTCCAGCGTGCCCCCCTGGACCTCCATCGATTTCAGAACCGAGCGGCGCAACATCGGGGGCAATTTTGAATTCTCGGGCAGGTCGCCGTGGTATCTGCTTTTTGAAGCAAACGACCTGCATCAGACAGGCATTAACAAGGTCGACGCGGCGGCGCTGGGCACAAGCCCCGGGAATGGATTCGTGGATCTTCCCTACCCCGTTTCCTATACAACCCACAATGTATCCATTGAAGGAGGATATCAAACCGAGCGCGGTCATTTATCGGCAAACCTTCTGGACAGCAGCTTCGACAATGACAATTTCCTGTTCGATTTCCAGAATCCTTTCTTCGGCTTCGGCACCGACACCGCGACCTTCGCGCCGGACAACCACTATATTCGTTTGGGTGCCAACGGCATGCTGCGTCAGTTGGTTTTGAATTCTACGCTTTCCGCCCGCATTACTTACGACAGGGGCACGAACAGAGTGAACATGATCGACGAGGTGCTCAACACATCCGGCTCAGCAGGACTCGCTCCCACCAGTCCCAGCTCCCCGGTCTTTCGCGGGAAGGTGGAAAATGTCACAGCCCAGGTTTCATTCGCATCGGACCTCGCACGCAACCTGGACACACGAGCCTACTATAAGTATTACAGACGCCATAACAGCTCGAGTGAAATCGCATTCCTGGTTCCTCTCACTACAGCCGGCCTGGTGTGCTTTGAGGCAGGAACCACGTCAGCGGCAAACGTCAATGTTGCTTGCACGGGCGATCGCTATGGGTACACAAAGCATAATCCCGGTGTTGAAGCCGGGTACAGATTCACGCACGGCAACCGTTTAAGCGCCGGGTTCGACTATCTGAATACGAATCGCGACAGGTTTGACGCCGATGAAACCGACGAAAAAAAGGTCTATGTGCAGTGGTCCAATAACTCACTCGAGATGCTGACTGCACGATTTAAATACCAATACCTTCAGCGGCGATCGCATTTCCTCACGGATCATGCCGGATTCGACGCGGGATCGCCTTACTATCTGGAGCGTTTCAACCGCTCTTTTGACGTAGCCAATCTAAACCAGCACCTGGTCAAAGCCAATTTCGACATAACATTTTTGGAGTTTCTGGATTTCGGCATTGAAGCCTACTACAAGAAAAACAAGTTCAAGGATTTCACGCTGGGAAGATTAAATGATCGCAGAAAGGAATTTTACGGAAGCGTGTCATATGGCGATCCGGCAAAGTTCCGGGTGACTCTGTTCGGCGATGTCGAATATATAAACTACGACTCGTATCACCGAACTGTCAATGCGGGTTCCTGCCCGACCTCTTCTCCTCAATGTTTTGATCCGACAATGGAGCCTACAACAATCGCATTTAACTGGGGGGCTGAGTTGCGGGATAAAAACTGGACGGTGGAATTTGGCGCCGATTGGCCTTTGAATCCAAAGCTTACGATAAAGGGTTCCGCTATCGTTCAGGAGACCAGAGGCAGCGTGGATTTTCAATCGCAGACTCTCGAGGATGGCGCGCCCGCTGCGCTCTTATTCCCTATCGGCGCCTATGACAATACCAGGAGGCGCTCGATCAATCCCCGCGTTGTTTATGCCTGCAGCAGCAAGGCGGAATTGACTATCGGTTACGCTTACGAAAAATACGAGTACAAAGACACTCAGTTTGATGGCTATCAATACACCATCGGCTCCGGAACAACCACCAGCTATCTGTCCGGGATTTATGCATTTCCCGACTATCGCGCCAACATTGTGTACGGAACCATGCGATACGTCTTCTGATCCGTTTGGAGATTCCCCGGCTTCGCCCGGAAGATGCCTGTGCCATCTGCAGCTCCTTTGAGTCGTTGAGACTTGGAGTCTTTGAGTTCTTTTAACTACAAGCCTCAAAGGCTCTAAGCCTCCAAGAGCTGACCATGCGTACTCCCGGTCCTTATTTCCAGGATGCAAAAAAACCGGCGGTAACTTTGGGGGTTGCCGCCGGGAAAGTGGTTAAAAGATATCGCGCTGAAGCCTAGAACAAAAACTTCAAAGCAAACTGAATCTGGCGTTGGCTCCCCGGCATGGTCGCGCTTAACCCAGTCTGGGTGGCGTAGCAGGGACCCTGGCCCCCGTTGCAGATTGCGCCGTCGGGATTCCTATAGGCAGCCGGATCGGAAAGGTACTGGTAGCGGGGATCCGTCGGAGCAACTGTGCCGGCGGTGCCCATCAAGTATGCTTGCGCGCCGAAATAGAAGTTGGGGTGGTTCAGGATATTGAAAAACTCCGCCCGGAACTGCACGCTAACCGTTTCGAACAGCTTGGTATCCTTCACCATCGAGAAGTCCATGTTGAAGAAATTCGGGTTGCGGAGCGAGTTGCGCTTGGAATTGCCGAGCGTGCCATAGGGAGCAAACACGAAACATTCCGGGTTATACCACTGGCCCCTCTCCCTCGTCATGGGATCGCAGCCGGGGACGACATTCGGACGCTCGCCTTC
>JAFGIY010000204.1 GCA_016929335.1 Acidobacteriota bacterium
CATATCACTCCATGTCAACGGGACGCCGGAACGGCTTAGCCTGTCAGGGTCGCACGGCCCGAGGCCGTGGGTTTAGTGGCACTAAGGGCCCAGTATCCTGCTGATGAGAGAATTTTACAAAAGACTTGGGGATTTTAATAGGGATTTTGAATAGCCCCATAGTGCAATGCCCTTGCCGTATCGGATGTTGCCGAGGTGAAATGTTCCGGGAGGGAAGAATCCCGGAGATGCGGCGGCCGCAAGTCCACAGCAATGGGTCGGCCTCGAATATCTTCCGGATCCACCGGGCTCAGGTACTGCGGGCTTCATGACTTTAAAAATTCTCTTTGTGGATTTTGTTTCTGGATCGTCGCCTTCACAACCTTGAGCAACGCAACCGCCGTCTCGCGCGCCTTCTTAGCCTGCGTTTCGTTGTTTGTATCAAGGGAATCGTAAAAGAAGACATTTCGGTTACGTCGCATCCGATCAAAGTATTGGATCAGCAATTCGAAATTTTTGCCTAACAACTTGCCTGTGATCTCAATAACTGTCTTATGCTGTTGCCCATCGGCAGGCAGATATCCATAGGAGAACATGAGTGCGCGGCCCATGCGAAGCATGGCCTGATACGCAATCGTACAAGCCCACTCAGGATCTGAATCCAAGACAAGACCAAAGGTCTTGAGGTCTTTCTCTGCCCGGACGATCTGTTGCTGTATCTGGTCAAAACTCGGGCGCTGTTTTTTCACCAATCCCTTCTTTAAATATTCTCCCCAGTCTTTCATGCCGCTCCTTTAAGAACGACGTGCTTATCCGACAACACTTCCGTCAGGAACGGATCTTTTTTCTTCCGCCGTTGATGGAAATTTTTCTGATCGTAAATCTTGTAGTTTACGTCTCTCTGTAAAGACTTCTCCAATCGTGCAAGTTCTTTAACCAGGGCATCCTCAATCCTGAGATCTTCCGTAACCACTATGAGGTCGATGTCAGAGTCAGAGCGCATACTATCCTTAGCATAGCTGCCATAGATCAGAGCTATTTTAATTTCAGGGATATCATTAACAACGGTCTTAAGAAGGGTTTCTGCCCCGACACTCTTTCTGATCAAAGCTCTCATCTCATTCAAGAGCGGATGTTGTGTATTCACGCGAAAGAGCCGCTGGTTGCCTCTGCGACGGCTCTTTACCCATCCCTCGCGCTCAAGGGCGTTGATGCCCTTTAGGAAAATGCCCGGGTGCTTGCCGATAAGCGAACCCAATTCACTCAGGTAGAAGTCCCTATCCGGGTGCTCGGCAAGAACAGCTAAAATTTGCAGTTGGTTGGCTGTAACCATGGTTTTCCTATGCTTAGGCATAAGATTTTATGCCTTGGCAAACAAAAAGCCAAATGGGAATAGGGGACAGACTGCGCAATTCGTTCCTAAAGACATCCAATCCGGCCGATTTATCAAAGCTGGTGTCATCTCATAGAAAGCTGTCATTCTCTTACAAGGCAAAAAGGCTGAAGAAACGGGTACTGGTGAAGCGGGTGGGAACTTGCGTCTATCCTGATCTGTGCAGGTTTAGGATAACACCTTTTAAAGCTCATCTGTTTTCGCTACAATAGGCGCAACTTCTAACAGCTTCTCATTACGTTGCACCGGCTGTCGACGTGGAGGATTCTATCATGATCGGCAAGACACTCGGCCATTATCAAATCACCAGTCAAATCGGCAAAGGCGGCATGGGCGAAGTGTACCAGGCGAAGGACCAGAAGCTCGGGCGGGATGTCGCGATCAAGGTGTTGCCTGAAGAGTTCGCCAAAGACACGGACCGCGTTTCCCGGTTCCAGCGCGAAGCAAAGCTGCTTGCATCCCTCAATCATCCCAACATCGCAGCCATTTATGGCCTGGAAGAATTCGAAGGAACAAACTTCCTTGTCCTCGAACTGGTTGAAGGCCAAACGCTCTCCGAGGTCATCACTGGGAGCGCCGGCGTCTCGCCGGCATCGGTCCCGGATATTCTCAAACTTGCCCTGCAGATCGCCGAAGCCCTCGAAGCCGCGCACGAGAAGGGCATTATTCACCGCGACCTCAAGCCATCCAACATCAAAGTGACGCCGGACGGCAAGGTCAAAGTGCTGGACTTCGGCCTGGCAAAGGCCTATGCGGGAGATCAGGAAGTAAACCTCTCGAACTCTCCCACGCTGAGCAATGTCGCCACAAGGCAAGGCGTGATTCTTGGAACAGCGGCGTATATGTCGCCGGAGCAGGCACGCGGCAAATCTGTGGATAAGAAAGCCGACATCTGGGCATTCGGATGCGTGTTGTTCGAGATGCTGACGGGACGCGCCGCATTCTCCGGCAAAGACGTTACCGATATCCTTGCAGCGGTCATTCGTGCAGAACCGGAATGGACTTCTCTTCCCGCCAACCTGCACTGGCGGCTGCAGGAAGTGCTTAACCGCTGCCTGAAGAAGGATGCCGGCGATCGATACCACGACATCTCGGACGTGAAGGCAGACATTCAACGGGTCCTGGCGGATCCCAGCGGCGTGTTGGTTCAGCCGGGCATGGCGATCAAGCCCAGGAAGAAAATGCAGCTGGGGCCGGCGTGGGTTGCAACTGCGGTCATTCTTACTGCGATCATTGCAGGAGTCGCCGTATGGAAACTGAAGCCCATGGCGCCGCCTCAAGTGACCCGCTTTTCCTATGAACTGCCGAAGGATCAGCAATTCGGCGCGCTTGATGAGCGGGCTCTTGCGGTCTCACCGGACGGCAGGCAGCTGGTTTACGGCACAACTGAAGGATTGTACCTGCTTGCCATGAATGAACTGGATGCCAAACCCATCCCCGGCGCAGGCGCAAATCCGCAGAAATCCTTTTTCTCACCCGACGGCAAGTGGATCGGCTTTTGGTCCACGACAGATAACCAGTTGAAGAAGATCGCCGTCAGCGGAGGGGCTTCTGTCACCCTGACGAATGTTGCCTCACTCGGATCGTTTAGCTGGAGAGAGGATGACACAATTGTCTATGGCAATCTCCGTGTCTCTGCAAACGGCGGCACTCCGGAAACTCTTATTAAAGCACAAGGGATCGGCAATCTCTTGCACACACAAATACTCCCGGATGGACAGTCTGTGCTGTTCACCAACATATTAACCCAGCCTTACAGAACAATGGTGTATTCGTTCAAATCGGGGAAGAGCAAAGAATTGTTTGTAGGAGACACTGCTCAATATCTTCCAACGGGCCATATTGTTTACGGCTTGGGAAACGACCTTGTCGCCGTTCCGTTTGATCTCGATAAACTCGATCTGGCAGGGGGATCGGTTCCGCTGGTTGAAGGTGTTTTCAGGGCAGGAGGCGCACCGCAATATGCTGTTTCAGACTCAGGAACGCTGGTTTACATACCAGGTGCAAGCGCCGGGCTTACTCCCGGTCAGCGAAACCTGGTATGGGTCGACCAGAAAGGAAAGGAAGAGCCGCTTGCGGCCGCACCCAATGATTATCGCGCTCCCAGGATATCACCTGATGGAACAAAAATAGCGGTGTCAGTCTACAGCGGCAATAAATCGGACATCTGGATCTGGGATATTGCACGTGAATCAATCACGCGTCTCACTTTTGGCGAGGCCAGCATGACTCCTCTTTGGAGCCTGGACGGTAAACGGGTCGCCTTTGCATCCGGCGCTTGGAGTAATGCTGCAATCTATTGGAAAGCGGCCGATGGCACCGGAGAAGACGAAAAACTCGGTGATTCACAGGATCGCTCAATTCTTCCCTGGGCCTGGTCAAAAGATGCGAAAACCCTTATCACGATAGATTATACGAGCGGCGGCTTTGATATCGGCTCTCTGCCGATGGAAGGGGATCATAAATGGAGTCCGCTGCTGAGGGGAAAATATATAGAGCTTCAGCCGAAGTTTTCACCGGATGGACGCTGGATGGCCTATATGTCAGCCGAGTCGGGAAACAACGAAATTTATGTACGCCCCTTTCCGGAAATCAGCAAGGGACGGTGGCAGGTTTCCACGAACCGCGGGACCTGCCCGCTGTGGGCGCCCGATGGGCGCAAGATCTACTACCGACAGGGCAGCGCGGTGATGGCGGTTCCGGTGGAGATAACGCCCACCTTCAATCCGGGAAAACCCGAGATCCTCTTTCAAGGTTCATACGTCGGTTTGTCTCTAAACGATGCACACACGTGGGACATCAGCCCGGATGGCAAGCGCTTTCTGATGATGAAGGGGCCGGAAACTCCGGTTTCCACGGCCGATGGACCGCGCAAAATCAACGTCGTCCTGAACTGGTTTGAAGAGCTGAAGCAAAGGGTGCCCGTGAAATGATTCGAGATTCGAGATTCGAAATTCGAGATTAAAGGCAGGAGGGTGCCATATGGATACAGAACAGACGGATCCCGGCATTGGTTCTCCTGCCGCAACCGCAAGTCAGACGAAGCTGTGCCTGGAATCCATGGTTAAGGTTGACTTCGGAGCCCTGACGCATCCAGGCAAGGTGCGCAAAAACAACGAAGATCACTACCTCATCGCCCGGCTCGGCCGCTCTTTCGAGCCGCTGATGACTAATGTGCCCGCAGGCCAAATGCCTGAGCGCCTCTCGGAATATGGATATGGAATGCTGGTCGCCGACGGCATGGGCGGGGCCGCGGCGGGAGAAGTGGCGAGCCGGATGGCGATCAACCTGCTGGTCAAGCTGATTGTCGATACGGCGAAATGGGGACGGCGGATCGACGAACAGGAGGCCAAAGGTTTATGGATAGAATCGATGGCTATTTCACGAAAATCCATTCGGAACTGCTCCGGCGGGCTGAAATGGATCCTGCCATAGCAGGCATGGGAACAGCTCTTGCCGTGGCCTACAGTTTTTGCTCGGATCTGTTCGTCGCGCATGTGGGGGATTCGCGCGCCTACCTGTTCCGGGAAGGGCAACTCCGCCAGTTGACGCACGATCACACCGTCGCGCAGAGACTTGCGGATATCGGGGAGATCCCGCAAGAGGATGCTGCAAAACACAAGTTGCGGAGGGATAGGAAGGACAAGCTGCCTGCCTGCTATGAATCCTCCCGAGTATGACTCCCCACCCTATTTCTGATAACGGGCATTCTGTAAACTAAGGGCCCAGTATCATGCTGATGAGAGAATTTTGCAAAAGACTTGGGGATTTTAATAGGGATTTTGAATAGCCCCATAGTGCAGAGCGGATTTGCTGCCCTGCGGCAGGCAAAGCTACGCCCTACGTGCAGAGCAGATTAGCTGCTAATCTTATTGGTATTGGCAGAATTCATCTTGGTATTGGCAGAATTCATCTTCATCCGAAATGGCAGGCGCTATGGGCGGAGCTCTCATAGGGAGTTTTAGACAAGCCAGAATTTTCTGAATCGCAGGCGGCGAGTTTATTGCGCACAAGACTCTCATCCTTCCACCACAGAGGGGACAAGAGAGGACGTCCACCTCGAAGGATCACTTTTCATAATGCATCTCCCGCAGTGGAACTGCCACAGATTGATTCTTTGAC
>JAFGIY010000205.1 GCA_016929335.1 Acidobacteriota bacterium
GCATTCCGGATTGGGACACATCGACAGGATGCAGGCGAGCCCCTGCCGGCTGCCCGGACGGATCCCGTCACGCCAGAAGACTATAATTCCTTCCTCGCTGAGCTGGCGAGCAGCGGTTGGTTTCAAGTTCATTGATGTGGTTATGTCGGACATTTTGGATGCTCATATTACGGCAGCAGGATTAAATCATGAAATATACATCCGTTCAAATCAGAAAACAGTCCCTATGATCGTCGCTATCTTTCAGCTTGCCCGTATGGTAAAAAAACTCAGCCGAGCTATAAGTAGGCAAAACAATTGAGTTTGTCTGTCACTGCAGAATCCCTTTGTCAGCTACGATTGACAATCCATTGCTGATTCTGGATGTTGTTGCTTTTCCATAACCACAGTCATCCGGAGTCATATGAAATCCGTACTACACCCCTGGCAGCTATTACTCTTGATCCTCGCTGGCTGGATCAATCATCGAGAGCAGGAAGTAATCGAGTACCTTCGGGCCGAGAATCGCGTGCTCCGAGAAAAACTCGGCAAGAAACGCATCCTGCTCAACGATGATCAACGGCGGCTCCTGGCTGTGAAAGGCAAGATACTCGGGCGGAAGATGCTCGAGCAGATGGCCACGATCGTGACTCCAGATACGATTCTGCGCTGGCACCGGCAATTGGCAGCCGCAAAGTGGGATTACAGCGGGCGCCGCAAGAAGATCGGGCGTCCACCCGCTTCGGCTGAGGTTATCGAACTCGTGCTGCGCATGGCTCGAGAAAACCCGGGCTGGGGCTATGATCGCATCCAGGGCGCGTTAGCCAACCTCGGCCACCTGGTCTCAAATACCTGTGTCGCTGGCATCCTGAGAGCTCATGGCATCGATCCCGCACCGGATCGAAAGCGACAATCGACATGGAAGAGCTTCCTCCAAGCCCATTGGGATGTCCTGGCTTCCGTAGATTTCACGACGATCGAAGTCTGGACCAAGGGTGGATTGATCGCTGTCTACCTGCTTTTTGTTATGGAGTTGGCAACCCGGCGGGTGCACTTCGCTTGTAGTACTGCCAATCCAGACGAACCGTGGATGCTCCAGGTTGCCAGGAATGCGTGCGATGCCGAAGATGGATTTCCTCGAGAGAAAAAGTATTTGTTGATGGATCGCGACACGAAGTTCTCGGAGGCGTTTCGGGTCATTCTGGAAGAAAGTGGCGTGACGGCTGTCCGATTACCGCCGCGCTCTCCAAATTTGAGTCCGAATCTCGAAAGGTTCATGCGATCCATCAAGGAGGAATGCCTAGAACGCATAATATTCTTCGGAGAGAAATCGTTCCAGAATGCTGTGGCTGATTTCCTTGCTCATTATCATCGAGAGAGAAACCATCAAGGACTCAACAACCAGCTGATACAGGCGGACAATGAAGTGGGCTGTATCACCGGTGACGTGGCATGCCGTGAACGACTGGGCGGGATGCTGCGGTATTACTACCGACAACAAGCTGCCTGACCTACCTATCCAGAAATGACGCACGACAACGCATTGCAGCATGAGGTGCGTACAAAAACTTCTCCCCTACTATTTACCAAAGCGAAGATGCGATCATTGTGCTTGGCCGCCGCAAAACGAAGCCCCACGCCATCGCGGTCGACCGAAATAGCGCCTCTTTGCCAATTCCATTCCTCGGAGAGAGACGCATTTGCTGGACGGCCGAGTATCTTGACCTTACGCCATCGCAGAAGTAATCGTCTGCCTTTGGCCCTTGATTGTATGGATATTTTGCGTACATGGCAGCGTTGATGATCCACCTTCCGGCAAAACCTTCTTGACACCACACAACCCTTTGACACAATGTTGACTTCGGCGGCGCCGACGCCGAACCCCGTTGATCCTCTCCCGCAGGATCCTTGCAAGGGGCAAAGGGGAGCCTTCTCCTCCGAGCGGCCTGATTGAAGTTTCTTTGTGCTGCATGACTGCGGGCGGGAGCCGGAGGCGTGTGGCTTAACGACAAGGAAGCTTCCATGACCGCCAATAAAGATCTCAAAAAAATAATCCGCGCTCGACAAGAAAAAACCGGAGAATCCTATACAACCGCACGGCTGCATGTGCTCCGCACACGGGAAGTGAGCTTGGACGGCAAATCTTTGCAAAAAGAATCGATTGCCGGATACATTCTGAAATGTAATCAAACTTCGATAAGAGTGCACATCCCGGAAAGCAACGAGACTCTCACCATGCGAACGAACTCTGTTGATGCATGGCATGCCGTTCCAGGACAGTGCATCGAGGCCATAGTCACAAATCGGTGGACTTGGCGCGGCGTTGCTTATGCAAGCGGAGCGGTAAATCGTTTATGGACGAACGTCAGAGCTCTCGGCCTCGAGCCGCTTCCTTTGGAAGATGAAGGGTTTATAGATCTGACTGCCATGAGCGAACCATTTGAAAAACCCGATCCTTATGCGGAGATGTGGGACTTTTTCGTTTCGGTTCCACGGAAGGCCTTTAAATTCCACGAAATTGCATGGGGTGCCGGTATAGCGGAGGATCCGGAAGGAAATCTCGTCCAGGACGCATCGGAAATAAGCGGCTACGATCCAAGTGGCGCGCGCCAATTATTAACAAAGACATTATCCTACGACCTGCGCTGCATAGACGCTCATGCTCATTTGGGAAATCTTTGCTTCGATCATTGGCCGAAAGTGGCCATGGCGCATTATGAAGTGGGAATAGGCGTTGGCGATCTTTCGCTCGGGCGCGATTTCAATGCGCTGCTCCCCTGGGGGTATATCTACAACCGACCCTATCTTCGATGTCTTCACGGTTATGGGCTTTGTTTATGGCGTCTTGGCAGCGTGGATAAAGCACGCGCCGTATTCGAGCGCATCCTATCGCTTAACCCGATCGACAATCAGGGTATTCGATTTTTGTGGGATGACATCCGCAATGGGCGACACTGGAAAGCTTCTGATGAAGCCGAGAAAAAGCCGACTCTCGCTTGATCCGTTTATAAGAACACATATTCAGGCATGTGCAAGGGCGAGGATGCCGAAAGCCCTGCATAGTCGTAGACCCCCACGCACGCCAGGAGACTTCATGCACGACCACCCGGAGACCTCCGTACTATCTGCAAACGGAAGTGGAGCATATCGCTTGTGAAGGCCAATGGCTGTACGACAAGCGTGAACGGAAGTGTGATTCGCCAAAATCTCGTTGGAAACAACCGCCCGCAAAGTGGTTTGAAGTCCGCAGCAACTGCGGAAAGCCCATAGCATGCCAGTTGGCAGAAGGTGATCGAGATTTTTCTGAGTGTTGACCAGTAGCGTCGCAGCCGGGATGACGAGATGTGGGTTCGATCGCCGTTTACTCAGGAACAGCGGGCTTCAATGCACGTCAGTCTGTCGGCTAATGTCCATAAGGACTTCAACAGCGGGAACGGCGGCGGCATGATCCAGTTCTGCAGGGAGATGCTTCGCCAGCAAGGCCGTGAGACGAGCATGTTCGAGGTGGCGTAGTGGATGCTTGCCTAAGGAATCTATCCGGAACTGCCGCGGACCTCGCTGGCTGCCGATCCCAACCCGCCGTCAGCCTCCGCGAGGCCGGCCGCTAATCGCGCCATCGACGTCGACTTCCGTCGGTATCTTTGCTGCGACCACGCAATGGATTGGCGTTAGTGTCGCCAAAATACAGCATTAGATCAGGATTTTCTCACCGCAGTCGCGGTCGCTTCCTTGCAGTTGTCGGAATAGCATCACCGGGAAGAATTACCTTGGCGGTGAGACGTGTTTTCGGGAAGTCTTTCGGGTTGAGCGTCACGATGAAATCGGCTTGTCCCTCTTCCGCACAGTTGCAGAAGGGATCGTCACCGGGATCGGGGGATAGCTGAACCGATCGCCTCACCTCGATCACCTCGGCTTCCTCTCGCAGATGGTTGATCAGGGCGCCGATCACATTTCGCCGCACACCCAGCCTGGCAAGCACGGACTTGTACTCTGAGAGAATTTCGTCGGTAACAAGCCACGTGAAGATGTCGCCTTCGATCCAATCTCGAAGCAGTATGGCACTGGGCTTTTTGTCGCAGTGTCGGCACCCTTGAATCCTGCAATGCCGGCGACGAGCACGGAAGTATCTACGACACCTCTAGGCCGTTTTTTCTTTCGGGAGGTCAATACTGATCTCCGGCAGTTTGTTTCGCTCCGCACGATATTGGCGGATCGTTTTCAGGATCTGCGCTTCCGAGGCGTTGTTTTTGAGATCGGATGCCGCCGCCTGGAGGCTCTCGAACATTTCACTCTTCCATCCCGGGCGTTTCCGGCCTCTTGGGAGATCTCGGTAAGCCAAAGCCAGCGAGAGTTGCTCTTCCATATCCTGTGCCAGGGAACGTAGCGGAATTCTAATCTCGATGGCGTCTTTCCCTCGTGCAGGCCGTGACCGAAGTGAAACATATTGCGGTTGTGCAGCCCGACTCGCTTTAAGGCAACGAGCGACAGCCTCTGTAAACTTGCCAAGCAACTCACTTGACGTTCCAAGCGCATCCTTCAGATAGAATGCAATTTTTGCCTGCAAGAGGAGGTTCGCATCAAACCAATACAGGTTGTCACGGAAACGAGGCCGAAGAACGTTCAGCTGAACCAAATTCTGCAGGTCCTTGGGAGGTACGCCGAGCACCGCGCTGGCTTGTTTAAGCTTGTATTCAACACGCTTCATAAATCACCTTTAGCATCTAAATATTAGATGTTATTTCCGGCATTTGCAAGCTTTGTTCAAGCGGTGGTGAGGCACCCCGTCCTCTCGAGGGTGAAGAGAGTTCAAGAAATTCCAATTGGAGCTGGATACACTTTAGCAGAGGCGGCTTAGCCGAAGCTGGCGGCTGCCGGTCATGGCAGTCGGCCCGTGTTGCTAAAGCTGTAGCTGCCCTGTTCGCCGATGGTGATGGGATCAAGCAGTTTGATTCCGAGAATTTCGCCGGCCTTGCTGACCCTTTCGGTCAACTGGATGTCCTCGCGGATGGGCGTTGGGGCGCCTGACGGATGTTCCATGACTGAGGATGATTGATGCCGCATTTTTCAGGATGCAGCTTTGAAAATTTCGCTTGGATGCGCTATCACTGCACCGATCATGGCCAATCGCACCCGAGCTCTCCTAAGAAAGATCTTCAACTGGGCGATCACTTCCGAAATCGTCGAAAGCAATCCGGTCTACTTGGTACCCGCGCCCGGAAAAGAGCGCCAGCGCGACAGAGTTTTGACCGCTGATGAAATCAAATGCATTTGGGATGCCATCGATGCAGACAAAAAGAATGCCGACGATTCGCATCTCAAGGTAAAAACGCTTTCTGCTGGCATTATGAAACTGCGACTCCTTACAGCCCAGCGCGGTGCCGAGGTCATGAGCATGGAATGGGATCAACTCGACACTGAAGCGGGCTGGTGGACGATCCCGGCAGAGAAAACAAAAAATGGGCTTTCTCACAGGGTACCCTTGACTGCGCCGGCGCTGACGGTTCTGAGGGAAATGAAATCAGCAACCGGCGAGAATTACTCGAAATTTGTTTTCCCAAGTCCAAAGGGCGATACGCATATCAGAAATCCGCAGAAAGCCCTGGAGCGAATCCAGAATGCCACAAGGATTGATTTCGTCGGGCATGATTTCCGGCGCACTGCTGCCAGCCTGATGACGGGCATGGGAATTCCACGCCTAACGGTAAAAAAGATTCTAAATCACGTTGAGAGGGAGATTACCGCCGTCTACGATCGGCACAGTTACGATGTGGAAAAACGGGAAGCGCTTGAAGCCTGGGCAGCGCGCCTCATGAAGATTGTCTCCGAAGTTCCTGTAGCGCAACAAATCGGGTCAACATCAGCTTGAGATATTGGTCGATCCGACATTGCCGGTTTTTGCCGCTACTACGCTACAACCCGCAAATGGTCTGGATTTGGACATATTTTTGAAACGCTACAAGAAACTTCGACAAGTGATACGAAAAGCGGGAACGATTCTCGCCGATTATAGGGAACCGCCGGTCAAGAAGGTTCAATTCTTCAAAGGACGGAGAATATGTTTAGAGTAATCGCTCGACTAGCCC
>JAFGIY010000206.1 GCA_016929335.1 Acidobacteriota bacterium
ATGCCTAAAACAAACTGGATGGGAATTTCAGCAGGGCAAGGCAGGCAGTAGTCGCAGCGGCGGCAGAATCTGCTCTCAAACTCTTTGCTGATCCCGGCAATCTGACCCTTCTCCTCATCCGTCAACTCGCAGCTGCCCTGAAAGGCTCTCCAATTCTGATCGATGAGGCGTTTGTCTTCAACTCCCGCAATTACCAGGACGTCAGGAAAGGACAGGACCCATTTCAAAGCCGCTTCGGGAGCTTCAATGACTCCGCCCGAAAACGGCTTCATTGCGATGATGCCCACATTATTTTCCCGGGCCTTTGGTATTACTTTCTCTTTGGCAGCAGGTTCGAGAAAGCTGAAGCAAACCATTATGGTTTCAAACAGCCCATCGTCCAGCACCTTCTCCAGCAGATCGAGGCTGTGTCCGGTAAGTCCGATATGGCCTATCAATCCCTGCTCTTTAGCTTTGATCAGCCCTGACAAAGCTCCCTCCGGTGAAGTAATAAGGCGATATTCTTCTTCACTGCTGATCCCGTGGCACTGATATAAATCGATATAGTCCAGCTGAAGCTCCTTGAGACTGACGTCCACATCCTTCCGGATCCCATCCGCCGAACGGTTGAAAGACTTGCTTGCCACTGCGGCCTTTTTGTCTGTCTCCTTGAGCGCCTTGCCGATCCTGGTCTCGCTGTTGGTATACACTCTCGACGTATCAATAAAATCGATGCCTTTTTCCAGCGCATGCAGCACGACCTCAATAGCCTGCTTTTCGCTCACGCGCTGAATCGGGATTCCTCCGAATCCCAGCCGCGCAACTTCAATTCCCGTTTTCCCCAAAATCATTCGTTTCATACATAACCTCTAATCAGGCAAAAAACGTCCTGCGTATTATAACCTTTTTCGAAAATCCCGCAGCCCGGAGTGCACCACATTCTTGTGCAAATCCACCTCAATCACGAACATTTGGGTCGCGGCTGAAGCCGCGACGCGCAATAAATCCCATGTGTAAGACGTGTTTATGACTGATCTTCTGTTTGCACCAACATGTCGCCGCTGAAGCCGCGACCCACATGGTTCAAGGCATGCCTGATTGAATCGAATTATGAGACAGTCTCTCACGCCCTGGGCTTTACCGCCCGGCCCTTTCAGAACCGCCGGCGGGTTTTGCCGGAATTGGTTTTTACTAACGACTGCCGGCTAACGACTGCCTTATAATTTCGTTGCGGTAATACAAACGGATGTGGAATGCTCTATTTCAATTTACGTGGAGGTGCACTTTGAATCGTTTCCGTCAATCATTGCTGTTCTTGCTTCTCTGCAGCCTTGCTGCAATCAACACTTTTGCTCAACCTCAGCCGTCCGAGCCTGCACCGGTACCAACTGCCGTGGCTATTCCAAGACCGACGGCGGAGGAGATTCAACTTGCCGAGCGCAGCCTGGCAGTTTTCCTTGAATCCGCCGATCCCGCGGTTAAGGAAATAAATCAGAAATACCCCGGCCTGATTTCTGTGAGGGTTCCGCCTCCCAATTCGGCGATTGTACCAAGTCTCCTGCCTTTCTTCCAGTCCAAGCACAATGCGAATCTTGAAGTAGCGAAGCAGGGAGACATTGATGTTCTGTTTATGGGAGATTCGATTACCGACTTTTGGCGGCAGGCTGAGGGGGTTATGGCAGGCAAGCCGGTACTCGATAAATATTTCGGCCAGATGAAGGTCGCAAATTTTGGAATCGCGGGAGACACAACTCAAGGCGTCCTGTATCGGCTTCAGCACGGTGAAGGACAGGGCTTCAGTCCAAAAGCCGTTATGCTGATGATCGGCACCAACAACACGGGACGCAATACGGCCGCGGAAATTGCCGAAGGCATCGGCGCTATCGTGCTGCAAATGCAGAAGAATTTTCCAAAAGCGAAAATCCTTCTGCTGGCTATTTTCCCCCGCAGCACAGCGAATGATCCTGTCCGCGCCACCATCGCCGAAATCAACCGCATCATCTCAAAGCTTCACGATGGCGATCGGGTTCATTACCTGGATATCGGAACGAAGTTCCTGGATGCCGACGGAAACATTCCGCGGGACATCATGAGCGACGCGCTGCATCCGTCGACAAAGGGGTATGAAATCTGGGCGGAGGCCGTCAAAGAACCCCTCGCCGCTTTATTGAAGGAATAAACCTTAGACTGCGGATTTTCGCGGAAAGGCACGGATACTGTATATCGGTTCATGAATTGGAGCCGGATGGATTGAGTCCGTGCGGATCCGTGAAAAATCCGCGGCTGATTCATTTTGACGATTAGACTGAGAAATTCTTCATGAAGATGCTGCTCAGTTCACTGCTGGGGATATTGCTGGGAGCGGGGGGGTACACTTTTTTTTATGCGCACGGCACTTCCTATCTTTCGGACGATCCCCGGGCATGCGTAAACTGTCACATCATGCGCGAGCAGTTTGATTCCTGGCAAAAAGCCGGTCACCATTCTTTCGCCGCTTGCGTCGACTGTCATTTACCTCACGATCCTGCCGGCAAATGGTTCGTCAAAGCCGGAAACGGATATCACCATTCCAAGGCCTTTACGCTTCAAAATTTTCATGAGCCGATCCGCATTAAGCCTGGAAATGCCGCCGTGCTGAATGCCAACTGCCTGTATTGTCATCGTGACTTTGTGCGCGAAATCACCGCGCACCGGGTGATCGACGATGAAGAGCTTTATTGCGTCCGGTGTCATGACAGTGTCGGGCACGGACCGAGCCGTTGAGGGGGATATCGGATATGAGCAAAAGACCATTTTCCATACTGGTAATCCTGCTGGTTGCCGTCGCCGCGGTCGCCGTCCTGCTGCTCCGCGAGAATATCGCCACACGCAAGGAAGAAGCGAAACAGATCGTTTTCAGGATCGTCAATCTCACTGAGCAGAGCGTGGATCCCGCGGAGTGGGGGAAGAATTTTCCCAGGCAATATGACAGTTACAAGCGCGCATCCGAACTGACCGGAACGAAATACGGTGGAGGCGGTTCGGATACACTGGCGACCGATAAGCTCGTGCAGGATCCGCGGCTGAAAATAATTTATTCCGGCTATGCATTCAGCGTGGATTACCGCGCGCGGCGCGGACATGCCTATATGCTCTCGGATCAGCGTGAAACCAGGCGTGTTCAACTGCCTTTCCGCCAGACCGGAGCCTGCCTGCAGTGTCATGCATCGAACGTCGTCGCATATCGGAAGAAGGGCCTTGAAAGCGGAGCGCCGGGCACGCTGGATGATCCGGTGATCAGCGTGAACGGCTACGCTCAGATGCTGAAAGGATTTGAAATTGTCGGCGCAATGCCCTATGGAGAAGCCACAAAACTGGTCGATCAGCCAATTGCCTGTATGGACTGCCACGATCCGAAATCCATGCAGCTTCGCGTAACGCGTCCGGCATTTCTCCTGGGCATCCGCGCCCTCGCGGCATCCGGCGCGCCGATGCCGCACCTGCCGTCGATCGAAAAATGGCGGACCGGCAGCCGCTCGGAGCCGTATGACCCCAACTTGCTTGCTTCCCGCCAGGAGATGCGTTCCCTGGTATGCGGCCAATGCCATGTCGAGTACTACTGCGCTTCGAAAGCAACGCTTTTCTACCCCTGGAATAACGGACTGAAGGTCGAGGAGATCGAGTCCTATTACGGCAGCTATAAATTCCCCGACGGCGAGCGTTTTTACGATTGGAAGCATGCAGACAGCGGCGCTGAAGTGCTCAAGGCGCAGCATCCCGAGTTCGAATTGTGGAGCCAGGGCATCCATGCGCGCAGCGGAGTGGCCTGTGCCGATTGTCACATGCCGTACCAGCGAGAAGGGGCCGTTAAAATCAGCGATCACTGGGTCCGCAGCCCGCTGCTGAACGTAGCGAAAGCCTGCCAGGTCTGCCATCATTTTTCAGAGAGCGAAATCAGAGAGCGGGTGGACATCATTCAGGAACGCAATCACAGCCTGTTGATACGCGCTGAGGATGCCGTTGTCGATCTTATCAATGCCCTCGCAAACGCGCGGGCAGCGGGGACGAAAGACGCTCAACTGCAAACGGCCGGAAAGCTTCAGCGCAGCGCGCAGTGGCGGGTGGACTTTGTCAGTTCGGAAAACTCGATGGGATTTCACGCGCCCCAGGAAGCGAGCCGCATTCTCGGAGAAGCAATCGACCTTGCCCGAAGGGGCCAGCTCGAAGTGACGGCGCCGAAATAGCGGATTCGTTCCATACGCGGCTTCCCGGCTTACTCGTAGCGGAGCGATTCGACGGGATCGAGAGTTGCGGCTTTGACGGCAGGCCAGATTCCGAAGACAAGGCCGACGAGAGTGGAAACACCCAGACCGGAGAAAACGGCCCATGCAGGCGGGACGGCCGGCAGGTTCGGCACGAAATAGGCGAGGACCAGCCCCAGGAAACCCGCGATAGAGACGCCCAGAATTCCACCGATTGTAGTCAATAGCGCAGCTTCGAGCAGGAACTGCCAGATGATGTCTCTCCGGCGCGCCCCGATTGCCTTGCGTACGCCGATCTCGCGCGTGCGCTGCGTCACCGACATCAGCATGATATTCATAACGCCGACACCGCCCACAAGCAGGCCGAGGCCGGAGATCGCCAGAGTGCCCATGCGGACCAGCGACGTAATGCGATCCAGTTGCCGGATAATCGAATCCGAAGTGCTGAGAGTAAAATCCGATTCTTCATTTGAATTCAATCCGCGCAACCGCCGGAGTTCCCCTTCCACTTCATACAGAGCCGTATCCCGCAATCCCGGCCTGGCCTGGCAATAGAGGACTACTGTTTCCGCGTCGGGATAGCGGGCTTTTATGGTTTTAAGGGGAATCATAACAACCCTGTCCTGCCTGTTTTCGCCGATGAAACCGCCTTTGCGTTTTTCAAAGACCCCCAGCACACGATAAACGGCGCCGTCCATTACTATGTTTTGACCGACGGCATCTCCGGCCGGGAAGAGGGCATCGTTGATATTGGCTCCCAACAGACAGACTTTGGCACGGCGCCGTTCTTCCTCGGAAGTGTATACCCGTCCCGCCTGAAGTTCCGCATTGGTGACCTGCGCAAAATTCCAGGTAGCTCCCTGCACCTGGATGTTTTCATTTTCAAAACTTCCGCTTCTGGCGGTCAGGGCTCGATTCTCGACTATATTAGGCACCAGTATCTGCGCAGCGGCATCGGCCAGCGACGGGCAGGCTTCAACTAGCTTTCCGGCGAACTCCGGCTGGAGCGGCTTGCGTGTGATCTCCTCAGGATTTATCGTGGGACTGCCGGGATCTCCGTTCAGATGGTAGGCAAAGATATTGTTCGGTCCAAATTCCTGAAACAGCAGGACAATGTTCCGTCGAACTCCTACCAGCACGGACGCCACGAGCACAACCGTTACGATGCCCACAATAATGCCCAGCACAGTCAGCAGCGAACGGAATCTGTGCGCCAGTATGTTCGCAAGCGCAAAACTCAGATTTTCACGGTTGAAGTGGATCTGTTTCATATCAGGTCTCGTGCCGGAGCGCCTCAACCGGAGGCATTCTTGATGCAAGATAAGCGGGGAAAAAGCCCGCACCTATGCCGATGACGGCAGTCAGGCCAAGGGCCATAAAGGCATAGAAGGGAGATATGCTGACAACGGCGTCGAAAGAACGGCTCAAGCCGAAAGCGGCGAAATAGGAAACCAGGAGCCCGGCGGCTCCGCCGAGAACGGTCAGAATCATGGATTCAAATAAAATTTCGCTGAAAATATCCCGGTTGCGCGCACCCAGCGACTTGCGTATTCCCGTCTCACGGGTCCGCTCGGTTACGGAGACAAGCATCATATTCATTACCACAATGCCGGCCACAATCAGGGCGACAGAGCTGATCGGAACAATAGCGACGGCAATTATGCCGACAATGCGCGCCAAAAAGTCCCGGCCGGCTTCGGGAACCAGCAGATCAAAATTATCGGGAGCGGTTGGCCGCAAGCGGCGCAGGGAGCGCATGGCAATCCGCGACTCCTCCTGCGTCTCCTCAAGCTGAGCGGGATCATTCGGCTGCAAAAAAACGGTAACGGACCGGCGTGTGCCCCAGATTTTCTCAAAGGCTGAAATCGGCATATATACCACCCTGTCCAGAGAAGAGCCGAAACTGGATCCCTGCTTCTCCTGAATGCCGATCACCTGAAAGGATTGGCCTTTAATGCGGACGCGTTTGCCGAGCGGATCGGCCGACGGCGAAATTTCGTCCACCACATCCTGGCCGATAATGACAACTCTCGCCGAGCGCCGGCTTTCGGCTGCTGTAAAGAAACGGCCGCTGCTGAGTCTGATATTGCGGATCGTCTGAATGCTTTCCGTCGAGCCGGTGACAGAGGCGGCCCTGAAGAGCTTGTTGCCGGCCTTGACATCTGCAAAGGCATCCAATACAGGAGCGGCAAGCGCGCTCTCCTCTACACGCACCGCCAGCCTCTCCGCTTCTCTCCGGTAGATTTCCGGATTCCTGCGCAGCTTGTTTGAAAGCTCTTTGCGGCTGAGATTGCCTACGGATGCGACCTGGGCAATGATGAAAGTGTCCGCCCCGATTGTCTGCGCCGTGCTCTTCACCGCCATCTCGCGCACTACTCCCAGCGTGGCGCCGATCAAAACGACGGCAGCGATGCCGATGACTATGCCGAAGATTGTAAGGATAGAACGGAGTTTGTGAGCCCAAAGCGTTTTCACAGCGAGGCTGAAAGAATTCCCCATAGTGACGGTGGTATCCCGGAACCAGGACCGCGACACTCTCTCTGGCGAAGGAATTATCCACAGTTTATCCTGAGCTACGACTGATCTGGGCGACATCATGAATAAATGGTAGCAGATTATGGAAACGTCCGCCCATATCCCGGGAAACTCAAACAGGTTGTCACGCACCTCAGGGAGCAAGCCGCATTCTCGGCAAAGCGATCAACCTGCCCGAGTATTCGTGTAATTCGTGGCTAAGCGCCGGCCAGGAGTGCTACACTCGCCCAATCAACGGCAGGAATCCACGATTCAGGGAGGAGCGCTTCTATGACTGCCAAAAATCTTGAGGCGGATCTGGTTGTTATCGGCGGTGGAGGAGCAGGCCTGGCGGCGGCCTCTGCTGCGGCAGAGAATGGCTGCAAGAGCGTCATCGTCCTGGAAAAGGCGGGCTCGGCGACCGGCAGCACCGGTATGGCGCATGACGTTTTTGGAGCCGAAAGCCCGGTTCAAAAACGACTGGGGATTGATGCATCCAAAGATGAGCTGTTCAAGGCAGCCATGGAATGGGCACACTGGACAAAAATCAATCCAAGGATAGTGCGCGCCTTCATCGACAAATCGGGCGAAACAATCGGCTGGCTGGAAAACATGGGATTGAGTTTTGAAATGATCCAGTATTACCCGAACCAGGTGCCGCTGGTCCGGCACTCGGTAAAAGGGCATGGGCACGCATTAATGAAGGCTCTGCGGGAGAATTGCCTGAAACGCGGAGTGCAGATTCTCACCCGCACGCCGGGGAAAAAGCTGCTTCGGGATAAGGATGGAAAAATCAGCGGAGTTATAGCCGAATCCGGAGAGGGCGAAATCGCCATAGCCGCCAAAAGCGTCATTATCACGACGGGCGGATACGGCAATAACAAGGAGATGCTGAAGAAGTATTGCTCCAACTATCACGACACGATGACCTATGACGGCCCGCCCAGCAATACGGGGGACGGGATCATCATGGCGACGGAAATCGGCGCCGCCACTGCAGGCATGGGCGCATGCAATATCCATGGCCCCTTCCTCAAACCCAGATCCGATTCTCATACAATGAAAATGGACGCGCCGGGGCCTGACGGATCGCCGATAAGAATAACCTTGTGGTTTCTCGCATGGGAACCCGAAACGCTCTGGGTGAACAAAAGGGGCGAAAGGTTTATCGACGAAGGATACAACCTCGCATTCTTCGCCTTCGGAAACGCGGTCGCCCTGCAGCCGGACGGCATCACCTATACGCTCTTCGACACCGGCATCCTGCGCACAATCGAGAAGCAGGGACTAATCCGGCCGGGGGCCGCCTCGCGTGCGAACTGGCTGCCGGTATCCGCTGCCACTCCGCTGCCCGGCCTCGAGCGGGAGATGAAGAAGCAGGCGGATAAAGGAGACTTAATAATTGCCGATTCATGGGACGGGATCGCAGCCTGGATGGGAGCGGATGCGGCCGTATTGAAGGCGACAATAGATGAATACAATGCCTCCTGCGACGATAGACACGACAGCCTTTTCGCAAAGGACCGGCGTTATCTGCTGCCGATGAGAACTCCTCCTTTCTATGCCGTAAAAGCCCATCTGGGTTTATGTGACGCATATGGCGGCATAAAGATAAACGAGCATATGGAAGCGCTGGATGCGAACGACAATCCTATTCCCGGACTATATGCGGCCGGATCGACCGCCGGCTGCTGGGAAACGGAAAGCTACTGCTATCGCCTGACAGGGCATCTGGTCGGCTTCGCGCTCAACTCCGGCCGGATCGCCGGGGAAAAGGCCGTTAGATACCTGGCCAAATTTTAAGCCACGAATGAACACGAATTAGTTCGTGTTCATTCGTGGCTGGACTTGTGCACTCACTATGACGGAACAACTGCTGCTGGCGCCGATGGAAACTCCGCGGCGGAAATTCTGGAAGACCTGGAAATGGACCGGACTGGGATTTTTTGTCTTTGCTCTTTTATTCCGCCGATGGCTGCCCTCTTATTTCGTTGCTGCAGCCTCAATCTACGGGCTTGTGGTAATTGTCAATCTCGCTTTCTTCGTTTTCCGATATCTGAAAGAACGGCTCCTCTGGCGTGTGCGTCACCGCGTTATCGGCGCATTCATATTTGTAGGAGTTATTCCTCTGGTCATTATTCTTCTGCTGGGGTTTCTGGTTTCATACATGCTGCTTATGCAGCTGGGCGCGCATTACCTCAGCACCGCTTTGCAGGAAAATGTTCACATGATCTCGGGAATCAACCTGGAGCTGGCTGGACATATTGCATCGGCTGATGCTGCAAATGAGCTGAAAGCAAAGGCATCGCCGATTTTTAAAGGCTATTCCGCCAAGTTTCCCAGGCTGGCCGCGCGTCTTTCGCGCAGGACGCCCAACGGCGCTCTTACCGTTGTCTCAAAATATGATCCGCACGGCATTGTCCGGGAAATATCCCCCTACCCGGGCGACGCATGGCGGGGCGGAGACGCATCATTTGAAGGAATCATCAAGGACGGGGACAAGCTTCTGATGATCAGCCTCCGGCCGGTCCCGGGACTTGCCGGTTTCTATCTCGAAACCACCGCGCCCCTCGATAAATCCATCGAGGACCGACTCCGTCTCGAGAAATCGCTGTACGCCACCTTCATCGCGAATGAGGACGCCAGTATCACCGCCTCGCCTGAAGGTTTCAAAGTCAAGATCAACAACACCGACTCCGCAAGAGAATCAACCGAGAAGCGCATTAACCAGGATGTAAAATCGCAGGATGATTACATAAAGAGCGATCCCCGCAGCAAGATTTGGGGCGTTCTCCCGTTAAGATGCAAACTAATTGACTCCGGAAAGAGCGATCTGGCTGCAATGGCAACCTTCCGCGTCCCGCGAAGCACAGTTATCGGCAGCTTCCTGGGCCTGGGTAATGAGCTCAGCCAGGCAATTTTCAAGGCTATTTACGTCCTCGCGGGAATGTTCGCATTCGCGGAGCTTATATCGCTGATCATCGGGATCACCATCAGCCGCCATATCACCCGCTCCGTGCATGATATGTACAAGGGCATCCTCGCTCTTCAGAAAGGCGATCTGCAGCACAGGATCCCCGTGCGGCGCAACGACCAGCTTGGCCTGCTGGCGCACTCTTTCAATCAGATGAGCGGATCGATCGGGCGTCTGCTGGAAGAGGTAGTCGAGAAGAAGCGCCTGGAGAAAGAGCTGGAAATCGCGCGAGAGGTCCAGGCGACGCTTTTTCCCAAACAGCTTCCCCATCCGCCCGGCATGTCCATTTTCGGAGGATGCAAACCTGCACGGGTCGTGAGCGGGGATTACTACGACTTCATCGTGGAAGATGAAACACATCTCAATATCATCGTAGGCGATATCAGCGGCAAAGGCATTTCGGCCGCACTGCTCATGGCGAATCTTCAGGCCGCAATGCGAAGCCAGCTCCTCGCAACAAAACATGCCGATCCGGAAACCATTGGGGAATACCTCGCGGATGTTATGGCTCAGCTTAACCGGCAGATCTATCTCAGCAGCCCGCCCGAAAAATACGCCACATTGTTCCTGAGCCGATACGATGCGGAAGCCAGACGATTATGGTACTGCAATGCGGGGCACCTGCCGCCGATTTTGCTGGATGCACAAAGAGTACAGGCGCTGGAAGCAACCGGCATGGTCATAGGATTGTTCCCGGATGCAGCCTATGAATCCAAATCTGTGGAGTTGAAGCCCGGAACCGTTCTGGCCATATTCACAGACGGCGTTACAGAAGCCTTGAACAAAGCGGAAGAAGAATTCGGCGAAGGACAGCTCCTGGAATCATTGAAACAATCCCATATGCGCACGCCGGAATACATCTGGCAACATGTCATGTCTAAAGTCGGCGACTGGCAAAGCGACCTCCCTCAGTACGACGACATAACCTTGATCGTGGCCAAAGCCGGATAATGTGGAAGATCCGTGAGAATCTGTGAAAACCCGCGGTTAATAGAGCATCCTTAGGCAAGATTGCCGATTTTCAGGAGCATCATGGTGGCGTCGTCGGCGGCTTCAACTCCTCCGCGGTATGCGTTGACGGCAACCTCCAGATTGGCGAGTATTCCCTCAAGACCACGGCTGCGTTCCTGAACGAGGAGCGTTTCGAGCCGCTCCATCCCGAATTCTTCGCCGGCTTCATTAACGGTTTCGACAAATCCATCGGTATAGAAGAAAAGAGAATCCTGATTCCTCAGCGAAATCGTTTTCTCCTGAAAACCGCCGCCGGCCAGCAAACCGATGGGACGTCCTGTCGATTTCAGCTTTTCAAGAGATCCGTCGTTATGCAGCAGGAACTGGGTATTATGCCCGGCATTGACATAGCGAAGCCTGAGCGATTGCAGATCAAGAACCGCAATAAAGAGCGTCAGGTAAGCCTCGGCGTTGTTCGCGGCGATTTCGCTGTCGAGTTGTTCGGCCAGCTTGACCAGATCCAGCTCCAGTGGAAGGCGCGCTTGTATTGTGGCCTGCAGGTTGGCCATAAGGAGAGCCGCCGGCAGGCCTTTCCCCGAAACGTCGCCTATCAGCAGCGCCATGGTTCCGTCAGGCATCGGAAAGTAATTGAAAAAATCGCCGCCCACTTCCCGGGCAGGAATGGATACGCCTTTAACCTCGACGGCGCCGGAGCGGAACGGCGTCCGGGGCAGCAGTTCCTCCTGAATCTTTCGGCACATCTCGAGTTCTTTGCGCATTCTCTCCTGCTCGAGAAGATGCTTCTGATTTTCGCTGAGTTCCGCAGCCATGCGATTGAACGCCAGGGCAAGTTTGCCGAATTCATCTTTTGAGGCAACCTGCACGCGGGCATTAAGGTCGCCGCGGCCGAGGTTTTCCGCTTCTTTTGTCAGGACTGTCAGGTTTCGGGTCATTCTGCTCGACAGCGGAACAATTCCGATCAGGGCAAGCGCCACAATCCCCAATCCGTAGGCCATATTGCGCGCCGTCGTGCGGCGAAGGTCTCCCAGCCTGTCGCCGATCGGACGGGCTATGCCGAATGTCAGGTCGGAATGCGAGTCCTTCTGCGTTACGACAACCCAGTTCTGCAATGTCGACACCTGTTGCCGGGCATTGCTCGCGTTCTGCGTTTTCTGGACAGGCAAAGCTTGTATCTTATTCAAGTCGTTCGGATTGGTGGCGTACACTTTGCCGTTCGCATCAATGGCAAAGGGGATTTCGCCCTGTCGGGGCTGCGTTCTCATCAACACGTGGTAAAGAAGTCTCTGAGAACTGATTTCCGCGCTGACCTTTCCTACCAGCTCGTCGCCGCTGCGCACTTCGGCATTCAATCGTTCCATGGAGAACGGCGGCATGGGCGGTTTTTGGCCATTTGACGAAGCGGGACTATTTGGCCATGCAGGGCCGGGACTGCCGGGTCCTCCGGTAAAATTGAATTCAAAACTCCTTTGCACCTCTTCACGAGCAGTTTTGCCGGTCGCTGCCGCTTCAGGCCGAGGCGGCGGAGGCGGAGCAAACGGCGGGAAAAACATGGGAGTAAACCGCACGGATTTCAGCAAATTGAGGTTTTCTCCCATCTGTATCTTCAAGCGGTTCGCCATTGCCTCCATGGCCGCTTTCCGTTCCTTCTCGTTCATCGCCATCACACGCTGGAACTCGAACGCCGCGAACTGGGCGATTTGCCGGTTGATGTCCCGACTCACCGATTCCATTCGGCTGCCCATGTCGGAAGCCATTGCGGACGATTCCTCCTTTGCCGCGGTGTGCAAAGCCCGAAGAGATGAATGGTAGGAATAGACTGTAATGGCTGCCAGAGGCGCCACTGCAAGTCCAAGGAAAGACAGGATTAGTTTGGCACGCAGTTTCATATGGATCGGCTCCGGATATCCCGGTTCAAAGGATATCAGACTTCTCTACAGCTAATGTCTAAAATTAGATACGGATGCATTGTATGTTGTTACTCGCCCCAATCTATGGGATTCGAGGCTGTTTTGTAACTGCCGATGACTCTCGTCCCGGCATTTGCGGTGCAGGCAGGTTTTTCTTGCGGTTCGCGACTTGAGGAGATTATCTTGAATGCGGATGTAAAAAAGCTCACATTTCGCACAAGGAATTCATTTCTTATATTGAGGCCGGGTTCGCTATGAATGGAAAGATCATTGTGATGTTGTTTCTTTCAGCACTTTTTCTGTGCGGCATTCTTGCCCAATCCGTTTACGCAGCATCTTCTGTCGTGGTGTTCAGTCAAGCCGGATTCCCGGCTGTCGACACGGTGAGTATTCCCGGATCACAACTGCAGGCTTTCTTTCCCGATGGGCGTTTTGTATCCATGTCCGAACTGGCCGCTTCCCTCAAAGAGCCGGAATGTCGTTTGCTCGTGCTTCCCTACGGCTCCGCTTTTCCCGAAAAGGCCTGGGAAGATATCCTTCAGTTTTTGCAGCGTGGAGGAAATCTTCTGGTCATCGGAGGCAAACCGTTCACGCGCTCAGCCTATCACGACAAAGCGGGTTGGCATTTGCGCGATCACAGCACGCGATTTACCCGGTCTCTCATGATCGATCAGTATCAGGAAACGCCCGGCTCCGAAGACATGGAGTTTCAGACGAATCCGGAGCTTGCACTGCAGCTGCCGAAATTTTCCTGGAATCGGGCATTCAGCCCGGTCATTCGCCTGAGCGCCAAAAGCCTTTATCAGCGCGGTGGCGCCGCCGGCTCCATTGACGCTTATCTCCGGGCATTTGCATGGGGCGTTAAAAACGGACGCAAGCTTTCCGCGCCGGCAATTGAGATGGACCATGTGCGCAATGGTTTTGACGGCGGGCGCTGGATTTTTCTGAACGCCGAGCTGTCGGAGAGCTTTATAAAAAGCGGCGCAGGCCTAATCAAAGTCTTGACTGAACGAGCGCTGCAGGGCGCCGAGGAATTTGCCGTCCGGCCCATCTATCCGCTTTTCCTGCCCGGTGAGCCGGTGAAATTGAACATCGAATGGCAAGCTGTGCGGCCCCCGTCAACGGCACTTACAGCGAAGATTGCAATATTCCAGGACGCCAATCCTGCAAAGCGCTCCGAGACTGCTGCCTCTGTGCCTGCGGATCAGCCTGTTGTTCTCTCGATTCCGACCGGCTCCGGCATGCATATCGTGGAAGCCGAGTTGATGGAGGGCGCCAGAGTCCGGGCAAAATACCGCTCCGGTTTCTGGATTCGGGATCAAGGATGGTTGAGCACCGGGCCGACGGTTACAATAAACAATAACTATTTCGAGCTGGACAGCAAGCCGATTGCCATCGTCGGAACCACTTATATGTCGAGCGAGGTGCAGCGCCTCTTTTTCCAATACCCGAATGTCTATGTGTGGGACCAGGACATGGGTCAGATTCGGGAGCGGGGATTGAACATGCTGCGCTCCGGTTGGTGGACGGGATGGGACAAGCTTTGCGATGAAAACGGCGTGCCCAATGAGCACACGCTGCGAACGATCGAAGCTTTTCTGATGACGGCCCGCAGCCACGAGCTTCCCGTTCAGTGGACCTTCTTCGCATTTTTGCCGGACATATTCGGTGGGGAAAATGCGTATCTGGATCCTGCGGCGGTCCGGAAGCAGCGGACGCTGATATCCTCCGTGGTCAAACGCTTTCCCGACGTCCCGTGGCTGATCTGGGATTTTATCAACGAGCCGAGCATTTCAAAGCGCCTGTGGACTATGCGTCCGAACGGCGATTCCATCGAACTGCAGAAATGGAATGAATGGCTCAATCAGCGGAACAAGGATAAGGCTGCGCTCGCGGCGGCCTGGAACGTCCCTGCAAGCTCCGTTCAGGGAACCGTGCCGCTACCCGAGGATATCGATTTTGCCGCGCGCGGCGCTTACTCGGGGCGTCCTCCTGTCAAGGTATATGACTATTATGTCTTTGCCCAGGAAGTGTTCAATGACTGGGTAAAGACCATGAGCGAAGCAGTGCGAAATGCCGGGTCAGAACAGCTCATAACGGTAGGGCAGGATGAAGGCGGGATACAGGACCGCGTCTCGCCCGCTTACTGGGGTGCGCTTGTGGACTTTACCACGAACCACTCCTGGTGGCAGAACGACCACCTCGTATGGGATTCGCTTCTGGCTAAGCAGCCGGGGAAGGCTTTGTTGCTTCAGGAAACAGGGCTCCAGCGTGAACTCAATTTCGACGAGACCGCACGGCGGACAACCGCAGGCGAAGCTGCGCTTCTGGAACGAAAGGTTGCCGCCTCGTTCATTCAGGGCGGCGGCGCCATCGAATGGCTCTGGAATACCAACTCCTACATGACGGAAAGCAATGAGACTCCAATTGGCGCCGTCCGGACCGATAGGACGGAAAAAGAGGAAGCAACCGTCATGCGTGACTACGCCACTTTCGCCAAATCCCTGCACGCTTATCTGGTCAATCCCAGGCTGCCGGACATCGCGATTGTAACTTCTCAGGCGGCGCAGTTTTCTCCGATTAATGATATGCAGCTCGAAGCGCAGCGCAAGGCGGTGCGCACTCTTCTATATCAGAATCGGCTTGCGGCGTATGCCGTTGCCGAGAATCAGCTGCCTGATCTCGGGAATCCGAAGCTCGCCATACTGCCTTCACCTCAAAACCTGACCGACCGGGGCTGGCGGCTGTTGATGCAATATGTCGATGCCGGCGGCAACCTGTTGATTACCGGTCCCGTGGAAAGAGATGAGCATTGGCAGAAAGCAAGGCGCGCGGCCGATCTCAAAATAGAGGCACGGGCGGAATCGCTTGTGTATCACAATGCGGCAATCCGGATCGGCGACCGCCCGTTGAACCTCTCCTTCGATCAACAGAAGCAGAATCAGGCGGAATGGCTGCGCTTCAGCGACGGATCGACGTTCAAGGAAATTGCTTACGGCAAGGGGCGTGTTTTCTGGGCATCCCACCCGGTGGAGTTCAATGAAAACACCCAGGTCATTGCCATCCTCTACGCTTACGCGGCAGCCGAAGCCCGAGTGAAGCCGGACTTTGAGTTGATTACACAGCTCTCACCCGGCGTACTGGTGTACCCGACAGTCCTGGAAGATGCCGTTATGTACATCATGATCTCCGACAATGACGAAGATGTGAAAATTGAACTGCGCGACAGCCTGACCGGAACCAGGCTGACTCTTCAACTGGCAGCGCAACATGCAGCCATTGCCGTAATCGGCAAAAAAGAAAAATCCGTCATCGCAAAGTACGGTTTTTAGGCAGAAGCCTGCCACGAATTGCACGAATGGCCGTATCGCATAGCAGGGGGACCTTTTCGTTTGAAGATAAGACCATGCCGGATATAGCCAGGATTATCGCACTGGGCGCCAGCAATTTGACGCGTGGATTTCATACAATCGTTTCTGCATCCCGCTCTGCCTGGGGACCTGAAGTTCAGGTTTTGGCTGCCTTAGGGCATGGCCGTTCGTATGGCTCTTCAAGCAGGATAGCATTTCGCACCCTTCCGGGCATTCTCGAGTCGGGCCTGTGGAGGACGCTGGAATCTCTGCCTCCGGTTCCAACCAGGGCTCTCATTACCGATGTTGGAAACGACATTCTTTATGGATATTCGGCAGAAAGAATCCTCGCATGGATTGAGGAAACACTCGGTCGTCTCCGGCGCATTACAAGCGATATTGTTCTTACCGATCTTCCGCTTGCGAGCATACGGCGGCTGCCTAAGACAAAATTCCTTTTCTTTAGATCCATATTATTTCCGTCCTGTCGTCTCACTCCGGCGGAAGTTCTGGAAGCAATCGAGCAGGTCAACGCAGGCCTGGCAAAACTTGCAGCCGCTAATAATGTGTACTTTTTCCGGCTGAATCCTGCGTGGTATGGATTTGATCCCATCCACATCCGGCCATCGCTGTGGCGTTCCGCATGGCGGGAAATAATGGATGCACCCGCAGCTGCGAATCCGGGAGGGAGTTCTCCGCTTGAAGGACTGAGGCTCTACCTGATGGCTCCTGAACGCATGCGGATATTCGGCATCGAACGATTCAAGCCCCAATCGGGTGCAGCGTTGCACCAAGGCGGCCGGGTTTGGCTTTTCTAGTGCAATGCCTTCAACAGATTTTTGGATTTGTCAGAGAAAAACGCCACGGATTGCACGGATTTCACAGATCAGCGAATGGGCGGTCAAGGGCCTGCCTATGCAATCATCATTAAAAAGCCGTGATATCCGTGCCTGTCTGTCGTTGTGGTCTTCGGGATAAATTGGATCGAATGATGGTTTCTCACCAGAAGCGAAGCCATTTATTGGGATCGATCATGTAGACGAGAATTCCGATTGTCGTCCCTCCCAATACAAGCCATGTGGAGTTCAGCCTGTATCGAAGGAGCAGAAATGCAGCAGCTGCGCAGATCACCAGAGTAGGAATATCCACCAACGCCGAGCGGCCGAGTTGAATCATGACGACCGCCATTAAAGCCAAGGATGCGGCGTTTACGCCATCAAGGAAAGCGCCGGCCGCCCGCGTACGGCGCAGCCAGGGAATCAGCGGACCACTGACTGCCACAAACAGGAACGCCGGAAGAAATATTCCTATCGTAGCCAGAATTGCGCCGGGAATGCCGGAGAGCAGATAGCCGATAAACGTCGCCGTCGTGAATACCGGACCCGCCGTGATCTGGCCGACGGCGATCCCATCCAGAAGCTGGCTCTCGGTAAGCCAGTGCCAGCGGTCTACCAGATCGGCGCGCAGAAAAACAAGCAGCACATACCCGCTGCCGAAAAGCACGGATCCGATTTTCAAAAAGAACAGGAACAGCGGCCACAGTCCTAAAGGAGCGGCTGCGGCAGTTCCCGCCGCTCCTGCCGCCGCTGCGACGGGGATCCCGGGCCAAAAACTGCGAAGAGAATTCGCGGCTTTCCTGGTCCTTTTAACCATCGCGGAATATGCGGCCAGAACAACTCCGGCACACAGCAGAATCAAAAGCTCATTCACTCCGAGAAAACTGAGCATCCCGGCGATGATGCCCGTTATCACCAGCAGCTTTGTTTTTAGAGCCGTCCGCCCGAGCCTCCACACGGCCTGCAAAACAATGGCCAGCACAACAGGTTTTACGCCGTAGAGGAGACCTTCGGCCTGCGGCAATCTTCCATAGCCCACGTATGCCCAGGAGAGAATGCCGACGATGATTGTTGCAGGAAGGATAAAAAAGCTTCCGGCCACAATAAGCCCCAGCCATCCCGCTCGGCGGCGACCGATATGAATCGCCATTTCCGTGGAGTTGGGACCCGGGATGAGGTTTGTCGCACCCAGGAGATCCAGGAATTCTTCGTGTGTGAGCCAATGGCGGCGATGGACAACTTCGTCCTCCATCATCGCAATAGTTGCTGCGGGGCCGCCGAATCCGATGGTTCCCAGCTTTAGATACAGCCGGGCTAATTCAGCCAGTCTATATGCATAGGGTTCTTGCCTTTCAGCTTCAGAATGATCCTGCATTTACTATGCAAATCCCATGTTGGATTATTTCGGACCGCAGATGCCGGGCATAGGCAAACATATCTCATTCACAGTCTGATAAAATACATCATCTAATAACTTCATGAGCAAAACCCAAGCCACGAATTATCACGAATCTTTTTGCAGATGTATCGAGAGGAGAATCAGAATCGCGCCGATTTCCTGACTCCCAGCATGACCGGTATCGGCCGATGAGCTTTGCCGGAAGGGCTGTTGACGGTCCGCACATCCTTGCCCGGTTCCCGGATCAGCATGATGCTGCTGCCTCCGCCATCCAGGTTTATGGATTGAGCGCAGCCCTGCGATTGAAGCACCTGCGCCAGCTCGTATAATGAAACTCCTTCGCTGAAGCCGGGCTGCCGGCCGTCCACAACCACGAATAACAGCCATGCGCCGGTATGATCAAAACCCAGAGCCGTTCGCGGATGCAGCGCCTGATCGGAAGGGTCCGGGACAATTTTGGAATCGACAATTAGCGGTGAGAACCAGTCGGATACGGCTTCTGCCGCCAGGCTCACAGAGGGTGGTTCGAAGATATGAGGTTTCCGCTGAGCATCGATCCAGAAGGGAGTCCGTTTGCTCTCAATCGGGCTGACGATCTTCTTCTGAGACACCACCAGTCCGTGAACATTTACCGGGTGGCCTTCCCGCCAATTGGGCAGGCCGGCTAAATCACCGGATGGACCGGAATAGGCATTGGCATTAACGGCTGCCAGCGCCTGAAATTTTCTGAACATATTCATGGGCTGGGCCAGCTGGCTCTCCGCCGGCCCTTCGCCATCAGGATCCTCGCCTGCAAGTGTGATGACTTCCAAATCCGGCGTGTTTAAAGCAATCTTTAGATAGTAAATTCTGAGCGGCCTCGGTGTTGTGCGGGTTTCACTCCAGCAGATCAGCGAACCCGGCTGGTCCGGGTACAGATCCAGGACTTCCTGGCCAAAGCCGGCGCTGCAAATGAAAAATAACCCTGCAATTCCCGTAAGTAGTCTTCTCATAGTTCCCTGATATCGGCGAAATTAAATAAAAAAGCAAGCCGCGAAATCATTCGTGACAATTCGTGGCTTAAGGCTGGATGCGGATCATCACAACATCATGCGGCGCGACTTTTGCCGTGAAACGGCCCTTCAGCCTCCCGAGATCTTTCCCGGCCCACAGGTCGCGCACCTGCGCCTCCGCTCCCGGCGCCAGTCCAATCTGTTCCCATAGGACTGTGATCGGCGATGCGACGTTTCCGCGGTTGAACAGGATCACGGCTCGAGCCGCTCCGCTGAGCGGTTTCATCCAGACCTCGGTTGCTCCGCCGTCGGCTACCTTGCGCCCCTGCATGCCCAGCGGATCCTGATCGACGGCGATGACCTCTTTGTTCGTCAGAATATCTTTTGTTTCCTGCGTCATATTTCGCAGATCATTGCCGGCCATCAGCGGCGCCGCCAGTAGAGACCAGAAGCTGAAGTGCGCGCGGTATTCAGCCGCTGTCATCTTGCCGTTGCCTACTTCAAGCATATCCGGATCGTTCCAGTGACCCGGTCCGGCATAGGGATGCAGGTCGGTCTGGAGATCGATGATGTGGATAAGTCCCATGCCGCCCCAGGGCTGGCTGCAGTCCCAGCAGTCCTGGATGTCTCCCGTAGTCCGCCAGAGGTGGCCGACACCGGGCGCCCATAGCCAGGGCTGCGATGTGCCCCACTCACAGATTGAAAACACAATCGGCCGGCCGGCGGTCCGCAGCGCGCGGCTCATTTTGACATATGCTTCCCGCGCATCCTGTCCCTCCGTGTTGCACCAGTCGTATTTCAGATAGTCGACGCCCCATGCCGCGTATTGCCGAGCGTCCTTCTCCTCGAAGCCTTTGCTTCCCGGGCGCTTCTGGCAGGTTGCCGTGCCCGCGTCGGAATAGAGGCCGAACTTTAAACCTTTCGAGTGGACGTAATCCGCCAGCGCTTTCATTCCCGACGGAAAGCGCTTGGGATCAGGAACAATGTTTCCCTGTTCATCGCGGGATACCTGCCAGCAATCATCGATGACGATGTATTCGTAGCCCGCTTCTTTCATTCCCGTCGCAACCATCGCATCGGCCGTACTCCTGATGAGATCCTCGCTGACATTGCAGGCAAACTTGTTCCATGAGTTCCAGCCCATCGGCGGAGTCTTCGCCAGATTTTCGAAACTCGAATCTTCGGCATGCGCCGCCGGAATGAAGGCAGCGGTTAGCAAAATTACAAGGCATATGCAGTAACTTTTTTGCATCGCTTATCTCCTGTCAGCCTTTCGCAAGAATAGATGGCATTTCGTTGATTTGGAGCACGGCAGCTCGGAGGCTGTCTCAAAATTCGACAACATATTTAAAACTGTGGCGACGATGACGTAATCCACATAATCAAAAATTTCCATGTGGGTCGCGGCTTAAGCCGCGACGCGCAATTAATCCCATGTGTAAGGGATATTTATGCCTGATCTTCTATTTGCACCAACATGTCGCGGCTGAAGCCGCGACCCACATAATTCACATCATTCCTGCTTGAATCGGCGCATCGCTTCCAATTGTTCAGCAGCGATACATGAAAGCTGCGCACTTGCGCGTCCGCTTGTTCGGGCAGGCGGCTTACATTTTGAGGGCTCGTCTTTCTTCCCCGGTTAAGGTCTTCTTGAAGGCCTTCAACTTTGCTTCGCCTTTTGGCGTCACTGTGGCTTTGCCCTTTGATATTCTCAAGTAGCCCATCAGCCCCAATTCTTCGGACAGGATCTGAATCATGATCGGGCTCAGCGCCGGGTAAATACCCTCTATTTGCTCCCTGGTATACTCGTCGAGGATCCGGTTGACTCTGATGCCCGGTTTCGCCAGAACCTTTTGCAGTATGGACATTTCTCTCCGGAAGTATGTAACCGAGTCGCCCTTATCAGCCAGATCGAAGGCTTCGACCTTCATGATCAGAGAGGTGCGCGTGTCCCCGCAGATAACAATCGACCTGTCCAGCATGACGGTTCTTTTGCCGTCCGGGGGCCAGTTGAATGCATTCTTCGGCTGGAGCCTGGCAATGTGACGTGGAGGCTCAACGGCGGTCTGCAAAACATTCCGGAAGCCGATGCCATCATAAATTTTCTTCGTTGCATCCCTCCGGCTGACCGGCGCATACCAGAATGCATAGTAGTATTGAGGTGACGGAACCATCCGCGGGCCGGCGGCAAAGAAATCCATCATCCGGGGAACCAGCACGGTGGAAAGACCGGGACAGATCCGCCCGATATATTTCTCTCCGTCATAAATGAACTGGTCGCCGATTTTGTGCTGAAAATGGCACGGGTATTTCTCTTCATCCCCCATAAAGCCCACAACGGTTGCTTTAACCTGGAACATAGCCACCTCCTGAACGCATTTTACTCCAGTACGCGGGGTTTATTTTGCGAAAACAATATTTGATTTTCGCGCTCTTCTCCGCTTCTGCACGCAACAACGGATTGTGCTTTTTGCTGCGTCATGTATGCTGACGCGCCCCGCTCAATAGCCTCCAAAATTCCAGTGTGATATGCTTTTTCCGAAGTGCTTGATCCGATTCAGCGTTTACCCCCGCAAGCCTTTACAACATTTTACAATGTCCGCTCCTATTTGCGCTGAACAGGATCGGCACGATATGCATCAAACGCATTTGGTAAGCTGCAATCTGCGGAATTGCCGAGAAGGATGTGGAAGCATGAGAGTAAAAAAAATCTTCCGGATTTTTCAAATCAATCGGGCATATATTCTCTATCAGGCAGCAGCTCTTGTAATCCTGTTATCCATTGGTTCTCTCCCGGCGCAGTTTTTGGTACAGCCGGTCAATCTGGCATATCTTTCGCAGCGAGCGGACGTCATTATGCAGGGACGGATTACCAAAGTCGTCCAGGAACCCATGCCCGGATATCCGAATATCCCGACGGTTGCCGTAACGGTCACTGTCGATCAATCGCTGCGGGGGACGAAGGCAAAGACGTATACCTTTCGCGAAGTGCTCTTCGGGCTGAAGCCCAGAGCCGGGAAGAGAGTGTACAGCGTCGGTCAGCAAATGCTTCTCTTTCTCCCTTCGCCGTCACAATACGGTTTGAGCAGTCCCATAGGCATCGGACAAGGCCGCTTCCACATCAGCAGCGATTCCCGGGGCAGGACGACGGTGACGAACGAACACAGCAATGCGGGATTATTCAGGGGTGTCGACGAGACCGCACGGAAAGCCGGGAAGAAGCTTACGGCAGGTCAATTAAAGCTTACCGAGACGGAACGCGGTCCCGTTGAACTGGACGAATTTGTCTCTCTGGTGAAAAGCCTGACAACACTACCGAGAATAAGATGAACATGCGAATAAAAGCTATTTGCCTGGTGATTTTTTTGTCTCTATCAACCGCGGGCATTGTGCCTGTCCAGGCCGGCGGCCCGCTCTATGTGACCGGGCCCGACTCGAGTCATCCGGGTCAACCCTACCGCTGGTCGCTGAATCCAATTCCCTATTACACCGACCTGGGCTCGCTGGGCAACCAATCCAATGCGCAGGCGAATGACCTGATCTCGGAAGCCTTTCAGGCATGGGAAGGCGTCAATACGGCCAACATCCGGTTTCAGAATGCCGGACAGCTCAGCTATGATGTAACGGCAAACAACATTTTTTCATTTCAAAACACTCTCAGAAATTGCGGGAACACCTCCCAACCAGCCAATGCGATCGTTTATGATGTAGACGGCGGTGTCATTGAGGCGCTTGGCATGGATAAAAATTCCACGCTGGGCATTTCAGAAGCCATCTGCAGCAATGACGATGCGGGCTTCTATGCCCGCGGTTGGGTAGTAATGAATGGCCGCTTCATTGACGGCACACCGGACTCTTACAGCCACGCCTCCGTTTCGATCGAAGAATTCAAGGGAGTTTTCGTGCATGAAATCGGCCACTTGATTGGTCTCGATCATGCCCAGATAAACCTGAATTGCCTTACTGAGAGCTCGTGTCCCGCGGAAGATCTCGCCGGCGTGCCCCTGATGTTTCCCATCCTTCTCGAGGGAGCGGGCTCGGTTCCGATAACGGATGATATCGCCGCTGTTTCGGCGCTATATCCCGCGCTGAATTTCAGCTCCACTACGGGTCGAATTCAGGGCCGTGTTGTATTTTCGGATGGCAGTACTCCTGCCCAGGGATACAACGTGATCGCAAGGCCGATTGGAGATCCCAGGAAGAAGGCTGTTTCATGCGTCTCCGGCTTTCTCTTTACCGCAAGTGCCGGCAATGACCTGGCGCCCGCCTGGTACGACGAGGAGATTTTTTTTGGTTCGCAGGATCCGGCTCTGATCGGTTTTTACGACATCCCGGGATTGCCGCCGGGAGATTACACGATTGAGGTTGAGGCGATCTATAACACCGGGGAGATGGCCTTCATAGAAGGTTCAGCGGTGGGGCCTATCGGCTATTACTTTGGTTTCCAATATAAGATGCCGGGGACTTGCAGCCTTCAATATCTGAATTATCCGTCGTCCCCGTCCGACAGCTGTTCCGCTAAATCAGTCGTGACTGTCGGAGCAGGGGTGACGGTGAATACGAATACGGACGTGATTTTGCTCGGCACGCCGCCGCGCTACGATGCCTGGGAGGATGGCCCATGACCCGCGCACCCGGACCGGAGCGCAATAGCAGGATGACAGTAACTACAACTTGCACTAAATGGCACTGAAATGATCGACCTGAATGCAAAACCGTCATGCAATATTTTTAGCCGTCAGCCGGAAGCATATCATTCCCTCCGGGTTTTAGTTGTGGGCTGTCTCAGTACCCTTTTGCTTGCAATCACCGGCTGCGGAGGCAGCAAGTCTTCCTCTTCTTCCTCCTCTTCCTCCGTCACCCGGAATCCCGTGCCGACGGTCGCTTCGATATCTCCCTATAACGCGCCTGCAGGAAGCCGCCCTCTGACTCTGACTGTTACAGGCACCAATTTCATATCCGGCTCGGTTGTTCAGTGGAGCGGGGCCTCACGGACGACCTCCTATGTGAACAGCACAAGATTGACTGCTCAGATAACGCCCGACGATCTGGCAAGCACCGGCACAGCATCGGTCTCAGTGTTCAATCCTTCGCCCGGAGGCGGGACCTCCGGCAGCTTGACGTTCAGGATTACTTCCGTTTCACCCTTGTCCATATTGACGGCGCTGCTCCCGGATGGAGCAAACAGCAAGGCATATTCCTACTCCCTGCAGGCAAGCGGAGGCATCACGCCTTATACATGGTCGGTTTCGAGCGGATCGTTGCCGGATGGATTGACTCTATCATCCGACGGTACAATTTCAGGGACACCGCCCGTTGTCGCCGATAATACGTATTACGACTTTACCATCCGGCTCAGTGATTATGCCTATCAAGCCAATACGCTGACGAAGCCTCTGAGTATTCGTGTTCGCTCGGACAGCCTCGGGCGCAATGATACATGCAGTGCCGCAACTCCCGTTTCGAACGGCGTCATCCGCGCTTCCATCAGCCCATATGCAGACGTTGATGTATATTCATTCCAGGGGACGGCAGGCAAGGAAGTAGTCCTGGAGACTTATGCGCAGCGTCTCACGCTTTACGGGGATTCAAGCAGCACGGATGTTTTTCTCGATACATTCCTCGAACTGCTCGACTCTAACTGCAGCCGCCTTTATTATAACGACGATATCGATTCCGGCTTGATCCAGGATTCACGCATCTCGGGTTATGCGCTGACGCAGACCGGCACCTACTATATTCGCATCAGCGACCTGCGCGGTGATGGCCGCCCCGATTTCATTTACGAACTGCACGTCTCGGGTGCAGACTGACCTCAAGAAAGCCGCGAATTCCACGAATTGTATGTAAATAAAATTCAATGTGGCGGGAGCGGGGGAATAACGTTGCGGAGCCGGATGTGCCGGCTGCGCAGCTTGTACGCTGCGCAGCCGACACTATCCTGTGCTACTTAGCCCTCTTGAGAGGAATTTCAAGGGGCGTTCCCATCATATCCATCGACAGCTTCAGGTCGTCTCCGGAAAGGACTCCCGTCATATCCATCTTCATTTCTTGCCCGCCCATGTCGAACGAGATTGAAAATGAAATTTTGTTGCCGTCGATTTTCCCGTCCTTGATGGCTACTTCTTTGCCATCCGGACCTGATGTGGTACCGGTTAGCGTAGCTCCATCGGCTTTGAACGTATAGCTGATCTTGGTTGGGGCTCCGTCCATACCCTGGATTTCTCCAACCCATTTGCCGTCAATCGGAGCGGCGAATGCCATACCGGCGATCAAAATAGATACCAGAACTAATAAGCAGTTTCTCAATTTAACTCCTCCTTATTGGATTGTCCGCAAACACAATTTCACTGCAAACAAAAAGAACTGATAAGCGCGAAGGATTTTTCCGGGCTGATTTGACGCCAAGAAATTTGGTGCCATCCTCGGGCGGTATTGTAAATTGTCTCCGGAAAACCTGCAACAAATGATTCCAGCCGGAGATCCATGGTTTCTTCCTTTCATCTGACCTTTCAACTACGTCTGATGCAGTCACTTGGTTACAGTTGCAAAAATGTTTAGCCACGAATCACCACGAATTGGTTCGTGATAATTCGTGGCTGAAGACACCAAAAAATTGCTTGAAAGAAGTTAGGGATTAATGACAGACTCTTCCCACCAAAAAAATGGAATGAGCCTTCATTTTCTCCAGGTTCAAATGAAGCTATCGCTGATGAAAGCTATCGTACTCGTATTCTTACCGGGTCTGAAATATCCGCGGATCCCCTAACGTAGAAGTCAGCAAGGAGGACTGTTTATGTCTAATGAACTCGATAACAGGACCGAAGTAGGAGGACTCAATCGCAGAGACTTCCTCAAGAGCGCCGGAGTGGCGGTCGCAGGCGGCACTCTGGGCGCCGGCATACCGCTTGCGCCGCAAGCGGCAATAGCGGAGCCGGTTGCCCCTGCAACACTTACCAATTTCCGGTGCCCGATCGACGGCAAAGATTTCGCCACCTACGGCCAGTTGAAGGAACATTTTGCCGCGGCACACCCCGGCCATGTTCTCCCGGTTACAACCCGGCTCAAGGTGAACGGGAAAGATTATGAAGTTCTCATTGAACCGCACTGGACGCTGCAGCGCACGCTTCAGTTCAAACTGGGATTGACCGGCGCCAAGCAGATGTGCGACCGGGGAGTCTGCGGGTCCTGCACCGTGGTCATCGACGGCAGGGCAGTCCTCTCCTGCACGACACTCGCCGTGGAATGCGAAGGCAAATCGATCCAGACAGTCGAGGGAATTGCCGCGGATCCGAAATGGAAGCCCTTAATCGATTCCTACTGCAAATGGGACGCCATGCAGTGCGGCTACTGCACTCCGGGAATGATGGTTTCGGCCAAAACGCTTCTGGAAAAGAATCCAAATCCGACTGAAGAGCAATGCAAACAGGCGCTCGCCGGCAACATCTGCTGCTGCGGAACGTATCCGAGGCATCCGACTGCGATCATGGAAGCGGCGCAGGCTATGAAGGGAGGCGCATAGTATGGCTGATCTTGCAGGAGCCAACGGACAAAGACCTGAGTTCAAGGTCGTCGGGAAGCCGAATCTTCCCGGCAAGCTGTCCCCCTCGATAGCGACGGGCATGGCGAAGTTCGGCGCGGACTATGTCTTTCCCGGCATGCTTCACGCGAAGTTTCTCCGGAGCCCGCATGCGAATGCGGCTGTGAAAAGCGTCAATGTTGCCGCTGCAAAAAAGATACCCGGCGTAGTCGATGTTCTTACCTGGGAAGATGAGGATCTGAAGAATTTCGGCCGTCGTGGCGGCGGAATGGGATTTGGTCCGCCTCCGGGTCCCTATATCGGCAATTCTGCCAATATGGAAGATGAGGAGGTAGGCGTCATCGTTGTAGCGGAAACCGAAGAACTCTGCGATGAAGCATTGATAGCTCTCAATCCGCAATGGGAGGTCCGCCCGCACATAGTTGACATACTTGAAGGAAGAAAGCCGGACGCTCCCCTCATAAGGCCGAATACGGGAGGAGGGGGAGGCTTCTCCATGGGAGGCGGCGAAAAGAATCCACCTCCCAAAGGCAATGTCACTTTTTCCGTTGCGAACCGTGGAGACATTGAAGCGGGATTCAAGGAAGCGGATCAAATCATTGAATACGACTTCAACATGCCCGCATTCTGCGGCCACATGCCCAATCCGCCTGCATCGGTCGCTTACTGGTATGACGATCCGCGATACGACTCGGAAAAGCAGAGCCTGCGTATAGAAGGAGCTGTCTGGAGTGCCAGCCAGGGGAAAGATGCGGTGGGCGGCATGTACGGGCTTCCTCCCGAAAAGATAATGCAGGAAGGCCTTTTCCAGGGCGGCAAGTATTGCGATTGGGGTTTCCGGAAAACACAGGAAATAACGCCGCTGCTTGCCAAAAGAGTCGGCAGACCGGTCCGCATGATGGTCAAGCGGAGCGAGATGTACGACTTTAATATGAACCAGCGCTTCTGCCATCTGAAGGTTGGGTTTAAGAACAACGGTCTGATCACGGCGATTGACGATTTCTCCGTTGCCGACGCCGGAGTTCCTCCCATCTCGACTCTCGGCACTTCGGGCGACCAGGGCTATGGCCCTTATTTCACTACAAGATGCCTGAACATCAAACAGGTCATGGAAGTCGTAAACAGCAACAGGGGAAAGATGTACACCAGCGGCCAGCATTGCCCCTTCAACTGGGATTCGCTTACGATGGCAATACACCTGATTTCGGAAAAGCTGGGGAAGGATCCGATCGACATTGCCACGCTGAATCTCCATGGGCCCACGGACTATACGGATCCCAATCCGGTTCCCAGCTATGAGGCGTGCGTGGAAGCCGGCAGGAAGATGATGAAGTGGAATTGGCATCCAACCGGCGCAAAAAAGCTCCCGGACGGCAGATTGCATGGTGCAGGCTTCCGCTATCAGATGTGTCCCCGGCACTCCTTCTCGTCTTACAACTCCAAGCTGGAGCTCAAGAACGGCAAGGTTCGTATGGGAACCCAAGGATGTTGCACCGGCATCTTTGCCGTTGAAGGCAATGCAATGGTCGTTGCCGAGGAACTTGGTCTCAGGTACGAAGATGTCTTCATTGATTTCGACTATAAGGAACCGTTTGCTCCCGTAGGCGGCGGCAGCGATGGGACGACGGCTTCTGCCTGGGTTACCAAAGAGTGCGCTAATATCCTGAAAAAGCGGATATTGGAAGCTGCTATTGAGAATGCGGAAAATCCTCCGGCTCCGATGGGATTCGGTTTCGGTGCCCCTCAAAAGCAGGCCCCCAGTCCGCTAAAGGGTTACAAACCCGAAGATCTGGATATGAAGGATGGGAATGTATACGTCAAATCGGATCCGAGCAAAGCAGTTCCTCTCGCAAGAGCCGTGGGACAGGCTCATTTGTTCGCAACCTACTCGGGCAGGCCGCCAACGGCTCTCTGGGCCACCGGCATGGGGAGATACCTCGATACCATGAACATCGCAATGTGCGAGGTCGCCGTCGACACGGAAACCGGCGAGGTTGAAATACTCCGCTTCGGAGTGGTTGCAGATCCCGGGAAGGTTATCCGTCTGACATCCCTCGAGAGCCAGATTGACCAGGTAATGGACTTCAGCGCCGGATGCCAGTTGTATGAAGACTTTTACTTTGATCAAAAAACCGGCGTAAAGCTCAACTCGAACATGTTTGAATACAAGAAGATCGGCATGCTGGACATGCCCCCCGTTGAAAGTAAGTTTCTGGAAACGCGCGCCGGAAATGCGGCTTACGGCTCCAATGGTATTAGCCATTCTCTGGCGAATACCCATCTGGTTATTTGTGCTATTCAAAATGCAATCGGCAAGTGGATCGATCCGCCGGCCACGCCGGATAAGGTTCTCAAAGCCCTCGGAAAGGCATAGAAACGTTTCCCGTTTCGGGTTTCCCGTTTCCCGTTAAAAAGCTTCAGGCTCCAACGGGAAACCGGAAACGGGAAACGATTAGGAGAGGATATGAAAGCATTCAATCATACGAACGCGAAAACCCTGGCGGAGGCCAAAACCGCCCTCGCCGGTGGCAAAAATATCATCATTGCCGGTGGCACTGATCTGATCGGAACGCTGAAAGACAACATTCTTCCCACCTACCCCGCGACCTTGATCAATATCAAGACCATTCCCGGCCTCGATTTCATCAAGGAAGAAGGAGGCGTGCTCAAAATCGGCGCAACCACCCGCCTCGCCGATATCGCGGCCAATCCGGTCATCAATCAGAAATACACCGCGCTGGCTCAAGCCGCCGGCCGTGTGGCCACGCCTCACGTCCGCGACATGGGCACTATCGGCGGCAACATCGCCCAGCTGCACCGCTGCTGGTATTTCCGCAAACCGGAAAACCGCTTCAACTGCGTCCGCAAGGGCGGAACCACCTGCTTTGCCATGACCGGCGACAACCGCTATCACTCCATCTTCGGCGCCTCCGGCATGTGCATCGCCGTCCATCCCAGCGATATCGCCCCGGCTCTCATCGCCCTCAACGCCAAGGTCGTCACCAACGCGCGCACGGTCGATGCGGAGAATTTTTTCGAGGTTAAAAAACCGGGCAATACCGTCCTCGCTGCGGACGAGGTCATTACCGAAATCCGCATCCCGGCGCTTCCGGCTGGTGCGAGGAGCGCTTTTCTGAAGTTCGCCATCCGCAAGTCGATCGATTTCCCGATCGTCAACTGCGCCGTCATGGTCGGCGGCGGGGCTGCGCGGATCGCCCTGAACGCCGTCGCACCCAAACCTTACCGCGCGACAAAAGCAGAAGCCGCCATCGCGGGCAAACCGATCAATGAAGCCAATGCGGAAGCAGCCGGTGCGGCAGCCGTTGAAGATGCCAAGCCGTTCGCTGCCGGCAAATTCAAAGTGCAGATTGCCAGGACTCTGGTAAAGCGGGCGCTTTTGGCTACTGTCTGAAAAACCTCGAGCCACGAATTACACAAACAGATTCTGTGTAATTCGTGGCTTTTTTCTGTTATAAACTCTTCAAACAACCTACAGAGAGGAGAAACATACTTATGCGCAAGGGCGTGATTTTGGCAATTCTGCTTATGGCAGGCCTGGTTTGTGTTTATGCGGCCGATATTACAGGCAAATGGACGACTGAGTTCGATTCACAGGTCGGTCTGCAAAAATACGTGTTTGAATTCAAGATGGAAGGAACAAAACTGACCGGGACGGCGATTTCGGACATCGGGGGCAATGTGGCCAAGACGCCGATCACAGAAGGTGTCGTCAATGGCGACGATGTTTCCTTTGTTGAAAACCTGGATTATACAGGCATGGAGCTCAAGATTACCTATAAGGGCAAAATAGCCGGCGACGAAATCAAATTCACCCGCGATGTAGCCGGTCAGGGCGGCGAGACATTCGTTGCCAAGCGGGCAAAATAATCTGTCTGCATCAATCCGGCGACAGTCATCATTCTTGGCTGCCGCCGGAATCCCTTTCCAGCCTTCACCATCTTAAGCCTGAATCCCGAAGTTGATTTAGTCGGAATGAGTCCATTTATCTTCGACGGAGGCATTTGAGACCGCGTGTCTACGCACTCGTTTGTCCTGGAATAAAACAAATAACAGAATGAACCGCGGGTTTTCACGGATTTCCACGGATGGTGAATGCTGTAACCCGTCAACGCATGGTGCAGCGCTCTGCGCTGTCCCATGCGTTGACAAGAGTTATGAATCCGCGGAAATCAGTGTAAATCCGCGGTTCATTTCTTTATGAGCCGACAATAATCCAACTTCGGAATCCAGGTTATGAATTGAGCACTTCCCTCACCTTGCGGACCAGACGACCGCCTGTGAAGGGTTTTTGCAGAAACTCGACATGTGAATCCAGGATGCCGTGGTGAACAATTGCGTCGTCTGTGTACCCGGATATATAAAGCGCTTTGATATCCGGACGTGCGCTTTCCAGCCGGCTGACCAGGGCTTTTCCGCTGAATCCGGGCATCACGACATCCGTCACAATCAGATGTATTTCACCTGCGTACTCCTGCGCTATTCGCAGCGCTTCCGTACCATTTGAGGCTTCCAATACGTTGTAGCCCTGCTCGCGCAGGATGCGAGCCGCCAGTTCTTTTACTGCCATTTCATCTTCTACCAGAAGCACTGTCTCGGATCCACGCAAGTCGGGTTTCAACAGCTCTTCTTCCTTGCGTCCGACGAGCGCTCCTTCCGCCTTCGGGAAATAGATTTTAAATGTAGTGCCTCTGCCGGGCTCACTATAAACCCAGATAAAACCGCCGCTTTGCTTGACGATTCCGTAGACGGTGGATAGACCCAGCCCAGTCCCCTTGCCCTTTTGCTTGGTGGAAAAAAAAGGCTCAAAGACACGCTCCCGGGTGGCCTCATCCATGCCGATACCGTTATCGCTTATAGCCAGCATCACATAAGGACCCTCCGGAACCATCTGGCGCCGCTGCGCGTAAGGCTCTGCCAGGTCGACATTAGCGGTTTCTATGACGAGTTTGCCGCCCAGAGGCATGGCGTCCCGGGCATTAATGGCAAGATTCATGACAATTTGCTGCATCTGCCCCGGATCGGCATGAATCAACCCTAAGTCGGATTTGGTCGATACAACGAATTCAATATCCTCTGCAATCAGACGGCGAAGCATGGAACTCATCCGTGCAATAACATCGTTCAGGTCCAGCAGCTCCGGTTTCAGTATCTGCTTGCGGCCGAATGCCAGGAGCTGAGAGGTCAGCTCAGCCGCGCGTTTCCCGGCATTTTTGATCTGCTCAATATCCTTGCGAACGGGATCATCGGGAGGAAGCTCGCCCAGTATCAATTCGCTATAGCCGTTAATGACGTTGAGAAGGTTGTTGAAATCGTGTGCAACGCCTCCGGCCAGAACGCCGATTGCTTCCATTTTTTGAGCCTGCATTAATTGAGCTTCCAGCTGCTTATACTCGGTGATATCGCGCTGCACGCCGATTATTTGCTGATTGCCGCTCTTGTCGGTGAGCAGAGACTTCCTGGTCATCAGGACGTGGACATTTCCCTTGGAATCTTTGAGAATGTCCTCAGTTATGCTTTCTTTGCCGGTGAGGAAAACCTTTTCTTCATCCTCCAATATTGAAGCCGCCAATTCCTTGGGCAGTCTATCCAAATTCAATTGTCCATCATAATTCTCCGTTGGACTGGCGAAGAATCTGCGAAAAGCTTCGTTGACCAGGACAAAGCGGTGCCGGCGATCCTTTACGAAAACGGAATCGCCGATATGGTTGATTATTTGATTCAGATATTCCCTGGATTCATTGAGTGCTGCCTGCGCCCTTTTCGATTCGGTTACATCCTCTCCGACCCCGATATAAAGCCTGATCTTTCCGCCTTTATCATAAACAGGAAAGCCTTTGATTCGCATGTGTCGAATCTCGCCGTCGGGACGGACAATTCTATGTTCGTAGTGTAAGAGCTGCCCGGCTTTCGCCATTGAAATGGAAGCGAGCACCCGCTCACGATCCTCGGGATGAATGGGATCCAACAAGGGATTTTGAAGATCGAAAAAATTGTCTCTTGACGATCCCCAAATCCGCTCATAAATCGGACTGACGTAGGTTATGGCTTGCTTTCCCGGATCAAAAATCCAAAAGACTTCATCGATCGATTCCGCGATCAACCGGAACCGCTCTTCGCTATCCCGCAGGGCATTTTCCGTCTGCTTCCGCTCGGTAATGTCCCTGTGAGTGCACTGAGCCGCAGGTTTCCCATTGTATTCAATAGGGCTGGCGTATGTTTCAATCCATCGCTCTTCGCCATCCTTCCTGATAAGCCGGCATTCAACCCCACGAAGCGTCGGCTTTCCGCTCATTCCTGCGCGTCGGAGTTTGTAGATAAATTCCCGGTCGTCGGGATGGCAAAGCATATTCACATCCCGGAGAGAGAGCAGCTCTTCGATTGAATATCCTGAGATGAGGGCAAAGGCGGAGTTGCAAAATATAAAACGATCCTCTTGCGAGATCGTCACACCCAGCAGGGAATTCTCGACCAGCATCCGGTATTTTTCTTCGGATTTGCGCAGGGCGGCTTCTTCCTTCTCACGCGCGGTGACATCGACAGAGGTGCCAAGCAGACAGGATTCCCCGTCAACAACGATCGGATCCGCGGAAAATAGAACCTTGCGGATTTCTCCCTCTTCTCCAATAAAGTCGACCTCGAAATTGTGGACCCTGCCTTCCTTTCTGAGAGTTTGCACAACCATCTCTCTTTGTTTGGCATCCGCCCACAAGTTGTGCTCCGCCGAAAGGGCGCCAATCAGTTCTTCACGCTTATGGCCGCCCAGGCCGGCGCTTGCTTCGTTCAGATCAATGATCCGCCCATCTTGAACGGTGGTGATGGCCATCATGTTTGAGGACGCGTGGAAGATTTTTTGAAACCGATCCTGGGTGTGATGAAGGATTCTTTCCAACTGCTCGTGCTTCTTCGCCAACTCGGCGGCCTCGCTGCGTAAACGCTTCACTTCATCATCCATCAGCAGCTGTCTCCAGGCTGTCCTGCCGGTTCTGTCGGCCGGCGAACTTTCTTTTGAAACCTTGCCGATAGTTTATTGCACATTTGCAGACGCCACTACAAGAATCTTTAATTGTCGGACGTAGGCCTTGGAGTGCGCAAGCTAGCGCCTTTGCCGTCCATGCGTTTTCTCCCCTTGGATCCCAATCCTCAAGAACAGGAACTCAACCGGGAACGGGAAACTGGAAATGCGAAACCCAAATTAAACCTGAATCCCGAAGTTGATTTAGCCGGAATGAGCCCCCATTTATCTTCGATGGAGGCATTTGAGACCGCGCGTCTACGCATTCGTTTGTCCTGGAATAAAGCAAATAACAGAATGAACCACGGATTTTCACGGATTTCCACGGATGGTGAATGCTGTAACCAGTCAACGCATGGGGCCTCCGGCCACCCTTTTCACCGATCGCCATAGGAAAGCGCAAATATTGATTGCAAATGGTTTTGAGGGCAAGACTTTGCGCTTTCCTATGGCGATCGGTGAAAAGGGTGCAGCGCTCTGCGCTGTCCCATGCGTTGACAAAAGTGATGAATCCGTGGAGATCAGTGAAAATCCGCGGTTCATTTCTTTATGAGCCGACAATAATCAAAATTCGGAATCCAGGTTAAAAAGGAAGTCTGCCTGTACCCCGCCTTCATTGCTTCCTGGTGCTGGTCTTTTCGGACAGAATCCAATGGTCGGGATCCAGTTCAACGGAAGACGGTTTCATAGGCAAATTCATTTGAAAAGGGGTTTGAGCCCCGTTGACATAGACCACTGACCGCGCCTGCTGGTTGCCGGGGAAAGACAAGATTATCGGAAGCGGCATAAACCAGTCCGGGCCGGCATTTTCCTGAAATACCGTCCCTTTGAAAACGAACTGACCGTTTTGTCCCGGCTCCAGCCGGTATTCCATCTTGTAGCTCGGCAGCTTTGCTTCAAAGATCCACTGCCGGAAAAACCAGTTTAGATCCTTCAGACCAAGATGGCGCGCAAGAGGCGTCCTGGCAAAATGAGCGCTTGCAACATCGGCAAAATCTTCGGTGCTGGCGGCCTTGTTTTCAAATCTCTTTACGAAGTCCGACATCATGTCGTAAAAGGGCTGGCCGTTCCCCGTCGATGGATCGCAAAAAAGGTAATGCAGCATGCGAAGCACCAATGCTCCCTTGTAGTAAATCAGGTTGTTATAGCCGTTCAACGTATTCCGCGTCCGCAAGCGGCGCCCGAGGATCAGCGGACCGATTTCGGAAATCTTGCCCGATCCGACGCCGGTTCCCGTTATGGGCGGCTCGATTAATGTCAATCGCGCGTCGCGGATAAGCTCCTTGTAAGAATTCGATTTGTCGCGCAGCTGCGTATACAGGATTCCGGAATATTCCGCAAAGCCCTCGCTGAGCCACTGGTCGCGATAGGAACGCCACGAGACGATGTGTCCCCACCACTGATGAGCTGTTTCATGCGAAATAAACGCATACACTTCCCTCCTGGATTCATCGGTGTTTGGAATCAGCAGAAGGGTCGGGAATCCCTGGCCGTACCGGAAAGGGTGAAAGGTAGCCTTGAAATTTTCATAAGGATAGCGACCAAAGAGCACGCAGAAGTAGTCCAGAGCGTTCCCCAATTCAGCCAGGATAAAGCTCTCCTTAATTCTGGCGAAGGTGCCGGGCAGAGAATAAAATTCGATCGGCACCTCTCCAATCGACAGCTTGCGCATCTCCGTATGCCGCTCGATCGATCCGGCTGCGAAGGTAACCATTGCAACCGGCTTGTCGATCCGGAACTCGGTCAGGCGTTCATTTTTGGCATCCGGCCATTCGCTTTCACGGATCAGCTTGCCGACGCTCGAGACCTGATGGTTTTTGTTATGACGAAAGACCATTTCATAGGTCGAGCGCGTGAGAAATCCATGCCGGGGATACCAGCAGGTATTGGATTGCGGGTAATACCCTTCTTGAATTACTCTCTGATCATCGATGAAATCTCCGTCGAGTGCCAGGTCTACGCTGAATTTCTCGCCTTTCTGCAGAGGCTTCGGCAAAAGCAGAGTCAGACCGATTTCCCAGTCTTCCTGTATAAAGGGCAGATCCTGGCCGCCGTAACCGGCGGATTTTAGGCGCATCGCATCCTTCAGCCGGATGTTGTCGTACTCCGACAGATCTTCATTCACCATCATGGATAAGGCGCTCAGATTATTAATAGAAGACTCAAAATCGATGCGCATTTGAGTCCGAAGCTCCGTCCTGGGTTGCCGCAGATCGATTCCCATCTTGTAGTGCAGCGGGGAGACCATGTCAAAGGCGTCCGAAAAGAGTACACGACCGGTTTTAAAATCTTCTTCAGAAGGCGCGACGATCCAGAGATCGTTTTCATAATTGTTCTGGGAGTAGCTGAACAATACTACCTTTTCACCTGCATTGATGCCGAACATGGATCCGGGTATGCGTGTCTGCGGATCCACCAGATAGGTAAAGCGGTTCCTGCTACCCTTATCAAATTGAGCCAGGAATATGCCGGGAGATTCACTGTTGACCATTGAAACCAATAATCTTGCGGAAACATTTATGCCCGTTTCCTTGAGCAGGCGCGGTTCCAGCTCGGAGGCAAGTTTCAGCGCATCCGAGGGAATCGCTGCACCCGCGTCCTTGCCTTTCCCGATGATATCAAAGGTGTCATCGCTGAACCGCAATACCGCCGCCCGGAAATCAGACTCGACCACCTCCGCCCTGAGAAACCTCCTTACATTTTCTTTTTCAAAGGCACTGTCAGGCGGTTCTGCACGGAATGTGCCCTCGCCGATAAATACCGCGCCGGGAACCCGGCCGTTTACCGGCGCCGCAAAGTAGAAATCGCCGGTAAATGCCATTTCCGCCCGATCCCGCTTCAGTTTCAGATTTGAAACCGAAGCCTTGCCCTGAAGCTCGAATTTTTTAAGAGCTTCGTAGAGAGCTCGCCCCTCGAGCATAGTCGCCTGCTGGGCAAAAAGCTGGTTCCCATTCAAGATACAAAAGACAATGAAAGGACATAGCAGCCTCATTATGCGCATCTGCTCCTCCGGATTCAGGTCGGTTAACTGCTCTGTTTGGATATTATGCTGTCAATTGTACTATACGAACTATGAAGATAAACGCATTTTATTCCAGCCGATCAAAGCTTTTTAAAGGCATCCGGATAATTTGACAGTTCGACGATTCCCCAAGTTCCATTTCGGGGTCGGGGTCGGTATCGGGGTCTAATTAGAAATGATATTAAATGCGAGCATATTAGATATGCTCCATGGCTAAAAGCCGACCCCGATACCGACCCCGACCCCGAAATACATGAAATTCGCCCCGCTTACCCCGGGGATTGGCTTAGGACCTCGCGGATTTTGCGCATCAGGGTTTCCATGGTGAAGGGTTTCTGGAGAAAGGCGGCGTTGGGCTCCAGAATGCCGTGATGGATGACTGCGTTGTCGGTGTATCCGGATACGAAAAGCGATTTGATTTTCGGGCGAACAGCGGACAACCGGGCAACAAGTGTAGTTCCGCTGATCGCCGGCATAACAACGTCCGTTAATACGAGTTCGATTTCACCCGGATATTCGTGAGCCAGTTTCAGTGCCTCCTGTCCGTCTGCAGCCTCAAGCACGTGGTATCCCCTCTCACGAAGGATTCGGACGGTCAACTCTCTTACTGCAGCTTCATCTTCAACCACCAGCACCGTCTCGGATCCTCGGGGAGCAGTTTCGGGTTTTTCTCTTTTTACTTGAACGTCCATTGCCATCGTTGTCTGCGGGAGGTATATCTTGAATGCGGTCCCCCTTCCCGGTTCGCTATACACCCAGATAAAGCCGTCACTCTGCTTGACAATGCCATAGACGGTGCTTAGACCCAAACCCGTCCCCTTGCCCTTTTGTTTGGTTGTGAAAAACGGTTCAAACAAGTGAGACTGTGTTTCGGCATCCATACCCAGGCCGGTATCGGTGATTGCCAGCATCACATACGGACCGGCGTTAACCATGGAATGGCGCCGTATATAATCCTCGTCCAGATCAACGTTGGATGTTTCGATTATGAGTTTTCCGCCCTGCGGCATGGCGTCCCTGGCATTGACAACAAGGTTCATAACGATCTGCTGGATTTGTCCCGGATCGGCATTCACGAGTCTGAGGTCGGGTTGAGCAATGAAAGTGAGCTCGATGTTTTCACCGACCATATGGCGAAGCATGGAATTCATCTCAGAAATCACCGTATTGAGATTAAGGACCTCCGGCAGCAGCATCTGTTTTCTGCCAAAAGCCAGCAACTGGGACGTCAGTGACGCGGCCCGTCTCCCGGCTTCCCGGACCTGTTCCAGGTCCTTCCGAATCGGGCTGTCCTGAGGAAGGTCGTCCAGAACCAACTCACTGTATCCGTTAATCACATTCAGCAGATTATTGAAGTCGTGCGCAACGCCTCCCGCCAATATACCGATCGCTTCCATCTTCTGCGCCTGCAGGAACTGAGATTCCAGCTGCTTATACTCGGTGATGTCCCGCATGACACCGATTATTTGCTTATCGCCTCCTCTGCCTGTGAGCGGCGATTTCTTGGTCATCAGAGTGCGGGTAGCTCCTCGCCGGTCTTTATGATTATCCTCCGTTATGCTTTCCCTGCCTGTTTCAAAAACCTCCTCTTCGGCTTCCCATATGGATTTCACCAGCTCCTCGGGCGTTGGTCCAAAGCTTGAATCTCCGATCAATTTTTCTTGTGAAGCATTGAAGTAGGCGCTAAAGGATTTGTTGACCAGCGTGAATTTATGTTCACGATCCTTCACGAAGATGGGATCGCCGATGCAGTTGATAATTTGATTCAGATAATCTTTGGATTCCCGGATCGCCTCCTCGGCAAGCCTATATTCCGTTACATCCTGCCCGACGCCGACATAAAATCTGAGCTTGCCTTCTTTATCTTTAACAGGAAAACCACGGTCCCGAATATAGCGGATGGAACCGTCGGGGCGGATGATCCGATATTCACGCTTAAAAAACTGCCCTGCATCAATGGCCGCCAATGAGGAGATCACCTGTTCGCGATCGTCCGGATGAATCATATCCAGGATGGTGCTCCCGGCTTTGTAAAGGGGTTCTCTGGGATATCCCCAGATGCGTTCGTGCACAGGGCTGAGATATGTCATTGCACCTTTTTCAGGATCGAATATCCAGAAAACCTCATCAATGGTCTCCGCAATCAGCCGGAACCGTTCTTCGCTTTCTCTCAGCGCCTTTTCAGCCTGTTTGCGCTCGGTAATGTCCAGATATACCAGTTGCATGGCGGATTTTCCGTTATATTCTCCGAGAGTGGCATATACCTCCAGCCAGAGCTCCGTCCCATCTTTGCGAATACCTCTATATTCATAGTACGGAGTAACCGGCTTCCCGGCCAACCGATCCTGATATCGAGACCGGACGATATTGCGATCTTCAGGATGTATCATCCGGCCCATGTCCTCCGGAGCAAGAGACAAAAGCTCCTCGACGGTGTAACCCGTCATCCGGGAAAAGGCTGTATTGCAGAAGACATATCGCATGTCCTGAATGATCGCCACACCCTGCAGCGAATCCTCGACCAGCCTCCGGTATTTTTCTTCCGATTTTCTTAATGCCTCCGATTTTTCTTCCAAGGCGGTTACGTCGACCGAAACGCTGAGCACGCAGGGTTCTCCGTCCAGAACGATGGGATCCGCAGATACCAGAATGGTCCGGATAGCACCGTCCTTGTTTCGCACCTGTGTCTGCAGATTGCGGATGCAGCCGTCCTGCTTCAGTTTGCGCAACATCACGTTCAGGAGATCGGCATCCACAGACAAGTTGCTTTCTTTCGGCAAATGTCCGATGAGGTCTTCCCGTTTATAGCCGCCATGACTTGCGGCGGCTTCATTTACATCAATAATCCTTCCTTCATTCAGGGCTGTGATTGCCATCATGTTTGAGGAAGCATGAAAGATTTTCAGGAATCTTCCTTCTATCTCCTTCACGCTCATTTCAAGCTGCCCGCACTTCCTCCGCAAATCGGCAACTTTCAGACGCAATTTTTCCGCCTCTTCTTTCATAAATTGATGTCTCCGGCGATCCCTTCTGCTTTTCGAATTCAGTTGATTGTCCCCTCTGCCGTCCGGGAGCCTTTTGCTCCGTACCATTGCAGTACGGTTCTTTTCCTCCATCGCTATTCTATAACAGCAGCCGACCCCTCCATGCATTCAACTTTTATGTTATTTGCCTTCCGGCGATCCTGCAGACAATTGAATTTTTGGAACAGCTCCTTCCCGGGAGTGGACTATAATGTCCGGGCTGAAGTCCGGCACTACACGAATTGCGGAAGTGGACACTCAACTTTATCAAAGGACAGTTCGATCATTGTGACATTCTCGAACTGAATTTCATATGAATTCAAAAGACATAGCAGACATAGTCAGGGAGAAGGGACCTCAAACAGGCTGGCAGCTTCTGGAACAAACGAATATGGAAGCGCTGCCGCTGTGGCAGCTCTGCCGGCAGATTCCGGAGCTGCATTTCGAATGTATAGGGAAGCGATTCGTGCGGCTGGACCGTGCCGTGGACGGTTACGCAAGACTTTCGCCTTCCATTCGAAGAGAATTCCTGACCTATACCGTCCTTGGGCTGGAGAGCCAGAAAGCATCCATCGAGCTAAAAGCGCAGCAGTTGAGGCAGGAAATTCGACAGATCAGCCAAGCCAAGCGAGAGCTGGCCAGAGAAGCAATGGAGGATGTCGTCCAATCCATTAACGAGTGGGAATCCATGCGGGAACATATCTGCTTTATTATCGCCGGGGATATTACTTATGAAATGGCCCATGCCGTCCCCCGCCCTGAGATCAGTACCGGCAAAATGGTCCGCGGTTCGGATCTCGACATTGTCGTAATTGCAGATGACAGCGTTCCCAAAGAGGCCCTGAAGGCACTGGATGAGGCAATTTTGAGAAAGAAGCATTTTCTTCTGGTTCATCCGAATTATCAGGAAGAAATCGATTATCTGGTGAAAGATATAGCAAAAGTCCGTCAGCAGCTGGCTTTCGATTCCTTTCCGCATATGATAGCCAGCAAGATCATTTACGAGGGCGAGCTCCTATACGGAAGCTCCGAGGTCTTTCAAAAAATAAAAGCTATGGTGGAAGAATTCGGGGTGCCGGAGAAACTTGCCGCTTTGGAAAAGCAGGCCATTATGGACCGGAAGCAGGCGGAGATGAGCCTTCTTGTATCCGATCCCAATCAATCGGATGCTGCATTCGTCAACCTGTTCTACACGCGGGAAGAAGGCGACGAGATTTATTAGCAGAGGCAACCGGTCTTTTCTCCGGCCACGAATTGCACGAATTTTCATGAAAATTCGTGGCTGGCTTTTTTCTAAGAGACAGCTCGGCGGCTAAGGGCCCGCGCAACAATAAGTTTACATTTTGACGCGAGCGCCGGGCGGGCAGATGCAAGGCGCCGCGACGCAGGCAATGCGG
>JAFGIY010000207.1 GCA_016929335.1 Acidobacteriota bacterium
CATCTGCCCGCCCGGCGCTCGCGTCAAAATGTAAACTTATTGTTGCGCGGGCCCTAAGGCCTAACAAATAACAATGGCGACAGAGGAGGCATATCATGAAATGGAAAACAATCACCATCACACTCGCATTCACTTTCTCTTTCTTTGCTTTTGCACAGAGCAATAAACAAGAGCAAATGCAAGCTGATAAACATGCTTCTGAAAATGCAAACAGACTGCGGCAGGCGAGAATGAAACACGCCTCGATTCACAGAGAAGTCAACACCGATCTTGAGATGCTCGCAAAGGGCATGGCGGAATCACTTTCTGATCCGCATCTTAGGAACTTTCTAAGAAAAGAGATTAGAGAATCCAACAAGAGAGAAAAGATCCTGCGAATGGACTCGTTTGCAGACAAAGCTACTAAAGCAAAGGACATGCCCGCAAATGCCAAAGCCCCTATGCGTCTGAAGGAAGTAAAGGCAACCAAACAAAAACTTGGCAATAGAAGATATCTCGAATTATTTGGAACGAACGATGTGGATATCTATTTCCCCGTACCTGAACACAGGGACCTGTGGAAGGGCAATGATAATCTGCTGGTTGCATTTTCTCCTTCACAAGATGAGAGCGAAGTAACTCAGATAGTAGCATATTCTGCTAAAAACGGCCGAAGGGTCCTCTTAGACAGCAAGCAAATCCCGGCAATCCCTGTTTTGGTTGTGACGGTATCCGAGCATGATAATCTCGATCCCTTGCCCGAGATAGCGTCCCGCTCGATAGCACCCGACTTGCCGCCGGATACTCCTCAACAGGAAGACCCGAATTTGGTGCCCGGCAGTGAAGGTCCACACAAGGGAGGCAACTCTTACATCGATTTGCATAATCTAAAAATATTCAATGACCACGAACCATGGTATAAAGGCGATCCTGAAATTTATGCCGTATGTCTGCAATGGAACGGCAGTAATCCCGCAGGAAACAACAAGCGCGATCTGGCACGAGTTAACGACGAAAATAAATGGTACTACGTCGGTGACATAGCCAGCTGGCAATTTAACAGCGCTTATGCGGACGGCACCTTAATCGCAATTTGGGAGAGGGACGGGACGGCCTGGTATCACGATTTGTTCGTGAATGTGGCAACAAGCGTAATTGATTATTTTGCTCCCGGAGTTGGCACAGCTCTGAGTTATGCATACCAAATTTATACAGTAGCAGAGGGCGATGACTTTGTCTGCAAGCGCGAGTTTTCCAAAAGCTGGATTCCGTGGGATGGGACCCTATATAGATATCTATACAGCGATGGCTATATGTACGCGAAGAAGAGGCATTAAAATAAATACGGCTGTTTATCCTGGCGCCACAGGAAGCCGGAACGCCTGAAAGGATGAACGGTGTTTGCCGTTGGCAAAAGAACGACAGTTGCCAACGGTCCTAACACTAACAAAGAGAAAGGCCCTATAGAGGTGAAAAAGGCCAATTCGCTTTTCTCACCCCTTGCTTGCTCGGTGGCAATGCACACTATTTCATCCAGCGTGAACTTTTTGCGGGCCATAGCAGGGGAAATGAAGCTGCCGTGTAGACGCGCTTTTGTCACATCGCCGGTAGATCAATCGATGGACTGGGATATCATCTTTCAGTCCGGACTTAAAACTGATCAAAGCGTACGATCATGAAGAGATCATGCAACCGACAGCATAGATCGCACGTGCACTCATAGAGCCTGTTCGGAAACCGGCAATCGCAGACTTCCTTCGTGCAGCCGTTATTCATCTCGAATTTTTAATTGTGGCACTGGCTGCTTAGGATATCACTGAGTTCCGGAATATTTGATTGCTATGGACTTTGGGGAAAGATTACCTTTAGCATCCGCTCTTGGGCTTTGGCATCGAGCTCGAAATCGCCCCCTCGAGTCCCAATTTTTGATTCTGCCTTTATTTTTTCCAGTTCTGCGTAAATCTCTTTGAGCCGGGCTTCTGCTCTCTTCTCATCTTCCGCACTTGTCCAAGACTTGACGCTTTCCTCATAAAAGCTGGCTTCTTCCGGATCTACTATCTCAATCTTTGCGCCTTGTTCCAGATCCTGTTCTTTACTGCCGGCAGCGGGTACCGTTCTGTAAACAATTGGCTCTGCCTCAGATATGTCGCGCCTGACAAGCGTAGTCGCCAGCAACGCCGCAGGCCTTGCAGTTCCCGGAGTTGTGCTCGGTTGGTAGATCGCCGTTTTCGGAGGGCCGCTCCCGTCAGTAATCACGAAAAAGCCACGGAGGCTTCTTGTCTCTCCGCTGGGCAAAATCTGGCTTGCTCGGATCTGATTATTGGGAATTCCGATATTAAAGCGTATCTGTGAGGCTTGGGCATGATAGTTGGGATCATAAACATAAACGGTGACTTGCTTGGTAAGATCATTGAAGGTGTATCCATAGGCAAGTACCTGATGATTGTTTGAGGCTTTATTCGGATTCGTAGATTGCACCCGGATCAGCCCCAAAATGATCGGCGCTCCGGCATCTATAGCCTGGCGGACCTTGGGCCATTCTCCCTCTGTACTGTAGCCAATCGTGTGAGGATTGAAAATTTCATGTATGGAATCTGGAGGAAGAGTCGGCTTGGCCTGCCATTCAATGAATTTGAGCCATTTGCCGGGCAAAAGGGTATTCATCTGGTTTTCTATTACCCGCTCTTTTGTAGCGGGCGACCATTCAGGAGGTTTCCTGCCGTTTCGAAAGTCTCGCAGTGCTGTTAGGGAAAATCCGCCACAAAGAGCCCATTCAAATTGAAGAATTTCGCGAAAAATGGAACCAACATGCTCCCCCTTGCATGTTGGAGCCGCACATACTTTAAACTTGTCGTTGTCAATTGGCAGAGAATGCCACTCGGGCCTAAATTCTGTAAGCCTGTGAATAGGCGTGGCACTGGGCACCCCCTCATTGATTCTGAGATCATCGCGGAGCGGGTGATCTGAATGGATTTTCGATTTTGCAGTTCGAACCCAATCGTTACCGACTCTGACCATGACAGTAATGTAGATATCGGGACGCCATTTTGTTATGCCGTGAGGGGCGGGATCCCAATGCCCATCCCTATATCGGATTGAGTAATCCCCATTCGAGTTGGTGTACGCATCTCCCATAAAATCGTCTGAACCCTCGTCGCTATCCCACGCTCTGACCAACAAATTGGCTACTCCTTTGCCACTGGGGTCGGTTATTCTTCCGTAGACTGTTCTATTGGCCCATGCTTCAATGGTCATTAAAGAGAACAGCATGGGAACCATTATCCAGATGAATTGTTTCTTTTTTGTTTTCACGTTGGTCTTCTCCTATTCTTTTGCAGCGCTAAGCTGCCTTCCCGATTGATAACAATCAGGGAGCAACTGCTTTTGGTTTTCGCCAGAATAAATTTTTTTGCCGATGATGAATGATCACAAGATAATAGCCTTTTCACAGCTAATGAGTCAGTTTTAACGAGGGATTTTCAAGGCCCCGGCATAACATGCGTTTCATGCCAGTGCATGAAAGGAAATCGGAGTTAATGATCGGCGATGTCATTGGCTAGCCTTCACAATGGGCAATTAGCCTCACATTTATCCTGATTTCATAACAGCTTTGCGCAAGGCAATCAAAGGCCTCGCACCGCTTAGGCACCCTCAGGAAATCCTATAGAATCTATGATTTAATGCGGAATGATTCTTTATTAATTTGATTTAAACATAACTCTGTTCAGATGTGGGTGTCAACGAAATACTTAGCGTTATGTGGATAATACCGGGCGCCCCTATGTATAACAATCTGATTTTGCAGGATGATTATCCGAAAATCAGGGGTTAGTTCACAAACTGGAAGTTGAAGGGCGCCAGCAGGCCACATCCACCAATCCCGAATATCTGCTTATGGCACCGGCCGCAATGGGAATAGAGTTGGCGTGTAAGTGTTTAAATGAGTTGCTTTTAAAATAAAGATGCATTAATAATTTAAACAGCTGACGATATCAAAAACGCATCAGGTATGTAATTTCTATTTTAAGGCAGAAGCTATGCGCGCACGCTGACGGCCCATGTGTCCTATGCTAATTTGCAGGGAGGTATGCCCATGAGTGTTTGTTGGAGGCGGAGCTTATTACCCCTGGGAGGAGGTGTCCTCCTGTTCTTCTTGGCCTGCCATCCAGTGGTTATTGCCGCTCAGAGTTTTGAAAGCCTTGAGTCTGAAGCTCGCACGGCCTTTGGACACGGTAAATTCGAGACCGGAATCACAGCACTGACGAAGCTGCTTGCGGAAGTCCGGAGGGGGAGCGATATCGGCAAACAAGCCGGAGTCCTCTTTTTGCTGGCTGAGGGATATGAGGGTATCGGCAACCTTGAAAAAGAGATCCAGACGCTTGAAGAAATTCTAAAACTTGTTGCTTCTGTCCGCGATCCGGAACAACTCATCCGGACTTATGATCGCTTGTCAACAGCCTATCGAAGGATGGGACAAGAGAAGCAAGCTCTCGATGCCTCCAACCGCGCGCTGAAACTGGCAAAAGAAGCGAATCGGCGGGATCTCCAAGCCGTAGTGCTGAATGATCTGGGTTCGATCCAAGCCGAGATTGGGAACTTGGATGCGGCTTTGGGTTCCTACGAGGAAAGCATCGGGCTTGCACAGGGAGCCAAACTTGGGACCCTGCAATGCGCAGCAAGAATCAACAAGACGCAGGTATTAATCCAACAGGGAATCCTGAATGGGCTTGAAGATAATCTCATGAAGAGTCTCGATCTTGCCATGGCAATGCCGGACTCCTATGCAAAAGCGCTTTGCCTGCTATCCATTGGATCTCAATACTGGTCGTCGCAATGGAGATTCGGGCTGCCGCCGCCATGGCGCGTCCAAGCCTACATAGCCTATCGCAACGGATTCATCACTGCACGCAACATCGGCAACCGGCGATTGCTCTCTCATGCGGCCGGTTCTATTGGCCGCTTATACGAAGATGAGGCCCGGTGTGATGAAGCCCTTCATTACACGCGTCAGGCGATTTTTTATTCACAGGAGGCTGCAGCTGACGACATTGCCTATTTATGGGAATGGCAGGCAGCTCGAAATTTGCGGAATTGCGGGAATATGGAACAGGCGATTGCCCTATATCGTCAAGCCATTCGAAGCCTGGGAGGCATACGTGCCGAGCTTACTCGCTCAGGTGCGTCATTTCAAAGATATGTAGGCCCGGTTTTCCGGGAAATGGCCGACATTTTGCTGCAGCGCGCTTCTGCAGGCAAAGACAGGCAGGCGACCCAACGAGATTTGCTCGAAGTGCGGACTACACTCGAACAGCTCAAACAGGCAGAAGTGGCTGAATATTTTCGTGATGATTGCGTGGTTCAAACCCAGAAATCCACTCAACTGGATCAGCTTTCTCCCTATGTGGCCTCCATCTACCCCGTAATCCTGGACGATCGCACTGAATTGCTCGTCAGCCTGCCGGGTGGGATAGAAGAGTTCTCGGTACCCGTGAAATTGCAGGAACTGTCGGCTTTGATCAGAAAATTTCGGCAAGAAATTGAAACCTTAGCCGGGGGCGACGACTTCATGCAGTATTCGCAGCGCTTGTATAAGTTGTTGATAGCGCCGCTGGCCGACAGCCTTGTTCGAGATAAGATCACGACTCTTGTTTTCATTCCTGACGGCCCTTTGCGTACCATTCCGCTCTCGGCTCTTCACGATGGCAAATCCTTCTTGATCGAAAAATATTCCATTGTCACGACTCCAGGGCTATCGCTTACAAGCAGCCAACCGATTACCCGGGAGGATGTACGGACTCTTGCGGGCGGCCTGACCCAGTCGGTGCAAGGCCTCAGTCCCTTGCCGAATGTTGCTGAAGAGTTGGCAAGCATCGAATCGATCTTCGCTACTACACGCATGCAAGATAGTAATTTTGTAACCGCGCGCATCGGAAATGAGGTGTCTGAGGGAGATTATTCAATAGTTCATTTTGCCACTCACGGTCACTTTGACAGCGATTACAGCAAATCATTTTTAGCCACTTTCGATGGGCAAATCACAATGGATGGCCTTCAGGATACCATCGGGAGGCGTCGATATAGGGAGGCGCCCCTGGAATTAATGGTCCTGAGCGCATGTCAAACCGCGGCCGGAGACGACCGCGCCGCACTGGGACTTGCGGGAGTGGGAATCAAGGCCGGGGCACGGAGCGTATTGGCATCGATATGGTCCATTAGCGACGAGTCCACTGCAATGCTGATCTCGGAGTTTTATCGGCAACTGAAGGATGCAAAAATTACAAAAGCCGAGGCATTGCAAAACGCGCAAAAGTCCTTGCTGGCAAAAAAGGATTATCGTCATCCCTATTATTGGGCTCCTTTTCTACTCCTCGGCAACTGGTTCTGAACAATTAGTCAGCTCCTGATGCCGAGAATTTTATGATCTTTCATCGGGTTGGAATGTGTTCATTCGAGCGCTCAAAAAGGCGATTCCATTTCTTTGATGAGCGATTCTCCTTCTAGTCAGGTTCGAGAATGCAGGGGACAATGAAATGAATCGATATCCAAGAGTTCTTTTAGGATTTATTCTTGCGGTGATTTTTGCATCAGAGGCCCGGCTAATGGGCCAGAAACCACCGGATCGCGCTGTCAAAGTAGCTCCGTCGGAGGAGAAGAAACCGGATGAGCAAGACATTTCACCCGTCACAATCGATCGCACGCCCGTTCTCCCATCTATTGAAACTCCGGCCGGTCATGCATTGTCGACCGTCGACCGCATCTTTATTAAACAGATCACGCTTGAGGGAGACACGGTTTTAACGGATAAAGAAATAAGTGATAGCATCCAGCCTTTTCAGAACCGTGAAGTGACATTCGAGGAACTGCATGCTCTGCGGAGACTGCTCTCGGAAACCTGCTTCCGCAAAGGCTTCGTCAATTCCGGATTCGTCATTCCCGACCAGAAGGTTGCCGATGGCGTTGTAAGAATGCGCGCAATATCCGGCAAGCTCTCAAAAATAGAGGTGAAAGGCAACGGTCATCTCAGGTCAAGCTATATCCGCAAGAGGATCGAAAGAGCGGCGGCTGAACCGCTTCAACTACATGAAATTCAGGAGGCCATTGAACTGCTGCAGCAGGATCCGTTAATACAGCGCATCAATGCAAGGCTGTTGCCGGGCCTCCGACCCGGGGACGCGGAACTCGATGTTTCACTGAAAACAATCCAACCGATCCGAGTCGTTATCGGAGCGGATAACAGGCGCTCCGCCAGCACGGGAGGAGAACAGGCTACACTCACGATAGCGCACATGAACCTGCTGGGATTTGGCGATGCCCTGTCGGCTGATGTAGGTTGGTCCGAGGGTCGCGCCGTCGGTTCCCTGGCGTATTCTTTCCCAATTAACTCAAAGAATACGAGGATTCATGCATCATTTTCGCTGGATGATGCAAAAATCATCGAGAAGCCCTTTGATCAAATTGACATTAGGAGCAAAACCAATAGAGCAGCATTATTCGTGACGCACCCATTACTGCGAAATCCGAAGCAATCCCTTTTGTTTTCGGCGGGCGTGGAAAAGAAACAAAGCAAGAGCACGCTGCTGGGAATACCTTTTTCCTTTTCAGCCGGAGACCGTGAAGGCAGAAGCGACACAACGGTAACTAATGTCGGGATTGAGTGGACAGCACGAGGCTCAAGCCAGGTAATTGCTTTTCGGGGCACTGTTAAAAGCGGCATTGATCTTTTTAATGCAACGATAAACGAAGAGGGACCGGATGGCAGATTCATCGCTTTTCTGGGACAGATCCAATACGCACGGAATGTGAAAATACTCAATAGCGAGCTTTTATTTCGAGGAATGACTCAGCTTGCCGTGGATCCGTTGCTTGGTGTTGAGAAGATGTCAATGGGCGGTTTTAATACTGTTCGTGGCTATCGCGAATATCAATTTGTCCGTGACAACGGAGCGACCGCATCCATGGAGTTGAGAATCCCGGTGCGCCGGAACGGCAAAGCCGAGGGCTGGTTCGATCCGCTCAATCTGCGGATTGCGCCGTTTTTCGATTATGGGCGATCCTGGGATAAGGCGGGATACGCCTTTTCCGCGGGAGCAGTGGACATATACAGCTCCGGGATCGGGCTGCTATGGAGTCCGGTCAATGGATTGCGTGCGGACGTCTACTGGGCTCATCCTTTCAAAGATGTGCCCAATCCGGGGAATGATATTCAAGACAAAGGCTGGCATTTCGCAGTTAATTACGTATTCCCATTCTGACTTCTTATGGTTAGCCCGAATGAGATAACAGGTTATAAACAGGTAAAAACAGCTAAGGGCTCGCGGCTTTGGAACCGGATGTTTCCCATAGACTCTTTCCGGTCCGAAAGCGAGCCCAATTCCATATTTGCCGGATCCGGCAGGATGGACATCGCCGGCTCCCGGTTGGTGCGCCGATGAAGGTATGCCACCAATGCAAAACATGCCTGGAAGACAATGCCATTCGATGTCCGATCGACGGCTCCCAACTTGCCCAGCCCTTTGATGGCACCAAGCTGATTGACGGCAAGTATTTGATTGAAAAATGGCTGGGACAAGGTGGGATGGGCGCCGTTTATCTTGTGCGTCATGTCGGTCTGGATAAGCATTTTGCGCTCAAGCTCATTCACACATACCCATCGAATCATCGAGAGTTTGCACGGCGCTTCAGTGTCGAGGCAAAAGCGATGGGCAAGCTCAAGCATCCCAACATCGTGGATGTAACAGATTACGGGATTGATCCGCGGGGAAGCGGATTGCCCTATCTGGTCATGGAACATCTTGTCGGCGAAACTCTGCGGCAAAAGCTGAAGGATTCATCCAGGCTCTCATTTTCCGAGATGCTATGGATCCTGGAACATACAGCGGAAGGTATTGACTATGCGCATAGGCATGGAGTTCTGCATTGTGATCTAAAACCGGAAAATGTCTTTCTCTGTAAGAATGACGGAAAGGACGGAGAGGAAGTCAAAATATTAGATTTTGGCTTGGCAAGGCTCTTGCGCCGCGAGGCCTATCAAGGTGGCGAGATTCATGGCTCTCAGATAGAAACGGCCGATATTCCTGTTTTAGAGTTGAAGAAGTCGATTGTCGATGGACCTGAAGTGTCGGAAACCGCTGCCACGCCCGACGGGCCGCAGGGTGTTTGGGGAACTCCCGCCTATATGGCTCCTGAAGTGATCAATGGTCGGGAACCCGGCAAGCATTCCGACTTGTATTCTTTCGGGATTATGGTCTATGAACTGCTTGCGGGGGCGCCTCCGTTTTCCGGCACAGCCATGAATATGATGAGGGCGCATGTCTCCAATCCGCCTCCGAAACCAAGCGAATCTTGCAGAGAGATCACGCCGGAAATAGAAGCGGCCATACTTATGGCGCTGGAGAAGGATCCCGGGACACGCCCAATCACTGCCCGTACTATTGTGCGGTTAATCCGTAATGCCGGCCTGCAGTCGGAGCGCAGGCATTGGCGTTCTCGCGAGATTCCGCGGCGCGCGGTTGTCGCCGGCATCCTGGCTCCGCTGATGGCTGTCGTATGGTTTCTTGTTTCTCTTACGGATTTTGTTTCTAACCTGGAAGGGAAAACCGTAGACGCCCGTTTTGCATTCTCAAAAAGCCGTTCCCCCGATCCGCGTATTCTTATCACAACGATAGACGACAGATCACTGGAATCGGATAAGATCCCGATCGCAAATAAGGCCGACGAAATATCTGAAACCTTGCATCGTGTTTTTGACGCCCAAGCCGCCGGAGTGGCAATTGATTTTATTCTTCCCTATTCATGGAGCCGCTCCCAGTCTTTTTCCCGGCTTGTGCTTGAAAATGCCGATCGCATAACGCTTGCAGCTTTTGCAGGCCCATCCGGCGAGATAATCGGAACCGACTGCATCACAGGCCTAACATCCGTTGCGCTCGGTTCAAGGCGGGTGCGCTCTCTTTTTGGACTCGTAAACCTTCAAGAATCCAATGACGGCATTGTACGCCGAGCCCGCGTTCATTATCCCGATATTGTCGGAATAAATTGGAATTCCTGGCCCGCTATGGCCGCCGACTCCCTTATGGATCCGAAGGAGGTGATTCAAAAAGCCCCCGTTAAAAAGGCCGGTTTCTGGATCGATTATTCTGCCGACTGGAGGCAGATAGAACATATATCCTGGAATGACATAGGCCGATGGCTCAATAGCGATCCTATGTTTTTTGAACATCGTCTGCTGTTGCTGGGAGGAGATTACCTTGCGGGCGGTGATGATTATCATCGCGTGCCGGCTCCCTTCGGATTCCCCAAAGCAGTGTCGGGCGTGGTATTGCAGGCGCTAATTGTTGATACGCTGCTTTCGGGAAGGCGCGTCCGCGAAATGCCTGTGGTCCTCAGTCTGGCACTGGTGGTCTTCCTGTGCTCTCTTGTGTTGTTCGGATCCCTATGTATACAAAGAATACGGATTGCAGCCTGCCTGTTTGCCGGTGTCATTCTTATTAACACAATTGCTGCTTTTGTTATTTTTCGGTGGCTGAAACTCATTGTGCCTGTCTTTGGCCCTATGGCGATTTTATTGCTGGCATTCTGCACGGCCATGCTTCTACGGAGAAAGCTCACGCCTTTTCCATCATCGGAGGCGAGCGCACTATGAAAATTCCTGCGCTCCTGACAGTTTTGATTGTGCTTTTCCTGGCTCCTAATCTATCCAGTCGGCAATCGAGTCCGGCGGTGGCCATAGTCAGTGAGATTCAGGGAGAGGCAAATGTCCTCGTTGCGTCGGAAAATCCAAAACCCCTTAAGCTGTTCAAATGGCTCTGTGCCGGTTCTATGGTAAAAGTAAATCGAAATTCGCGGCTGGTCCTGGCTTTTGAGAATGGCAGCCGATACGAATTATCGGCAGGAGCGGAGGTGACGCTTCTCGATGACAATCCTGAAATTCATAGGGGAGCGGTAAAAAAGCTTAAGTCCTTTCCACCGATGCCGCATTTTTCCCCAATCGCCGCCAGAGCAGAGGCGGGGCTGAGGGCGGGGGCTATCCGGATACGCGGCGATGCAGCAATCGCATGGGTGTATCCCCGTTCAGGCAACACGACAATGCCTGAATCGACAATCCTGGTTTTCGCAGCAGTGCCACATGCTTCCAGATACCGCGTAACTATAAAAAGCGAAACAGGCAAAGCTGTTTATGAAAAAGAAACAGCCGGCACTGAGGTCGCGGTGCCCCGGAACATTATCGTTCCCGGAGAACGCTATTCCTGGACTGTTGCGGCGATGCGAACAAAGGGATCTGAGGTCTACGGATTCGGCGAGTTTTTGGCATTAGATTCCGGGGCGATTCAGGCACGGACCCGATTGAAGCACAGTCTTGAAACGAAGAAAGACGCCCAATCCCTCGCGCTCTTGGCTGCAATTGACAGGCGTCTCGGTTTGCTGTTCGAAGCGATGAATGAGTTTGAAGCGGCACTGGCCAAATCGGGAGGCGATCCGGTAATTCGCTTGAACCTTGATGAGGTGAAAACCAGCTTGTTCCAGACTCAAAGCAAGTAAAGGAATAGTCTTGAAACAGAGCAGATAGCCGGATCAGGATTATCGCTAAATTGGGAAGGCCCCAATTTCCAGGCGATAGGACGATTTGCGATTGTCTTTCATTATGAGAGTGAGGTCAGGATGCAAATTCCAAAATACAAATCACTCAAACAAAATATGCTTTTAATTGCCGCAATATTGATCGCCTGCCCCATGATGGCTCAGGTGCGAACAGACGGTTCCGTAGGACCGGTGGTCGATCTGTCGGGCAACATGGTGATTGGCAGCAGTCTGGGGAAGCAGGTTGGAGCAAATCTATTCCAGAGTTTCAGCCTTTTCAATGTGAAGCCTGGAGAAAGCGCGCTTTTTACATCATCCGTTCCCAGCACCGCTAACATTATCGGGCGCGTTACCGGTGGAAGCCTGTCGATGATTGACGGCCCTCTCGGTTGTGACGTTCCGAATGCGAACCTTTGGCTGATCAATCCGAATGGAATTGTATTCGGAGAGGGTGCAAGCCTAGATGTACAGGGTTCCTTTTACGCATCGACCGCGAATTATTTGAAATTTGAAGACGGCAGTTCTCTTTCGGCAGATCTGGAGAGTAGTTCGGACGCTCTTTTCTCAACAGCGTCTCCTTCTGCGTTCGGATTCCTGGGATCGGCTCCTTCTCCCATAAGCGTTAATGGAAGTCAGCTAACGGTGCCCGCAGGCAAGGATCTTGCTCTGGTGGGAGGTGAATTGGATATTGCTGGAAATGGTGGATATTTGGCAGCCGCCGGAGGCCGGATAGATCTTGTGTCTGTGGCAGGCAGCGGCGAAGTCGGATTCAACAACGCTGGTGCCATGAATGTGGCATCATTCGCCCGGCTCGGAACCATTTTGTTCAGAGAGGATGCTTATCTGACCGCTTCGAGTGATCTCTCGGCAGGATCTGTTTACATCCGGGGGGGGCAATTTTTTATGAGTGATTCCACTATTTGGAATTCCACCGGCATTCTGGACGGGGGACCGATCGATATCAGCATGACGGAAAATATTGAGCTGACCGAGAACTCTCTTATCCTCTCTGAGACGCAGGGATTTGGATCCGGTGGGGCAATACAAATCTCCGCACCTGAAATTCTCCTGCAGAATTCTGAAATCGATTCCGTCAGCGCAAACTTCGGGAACGGCGGGGATGTCATAATCGAGGGAAGCCATGTTACGTTCGAAAGCAGCAGCATTTATAGCACTGCGAGGTCTTATGGGACCGGCGGCAGCATATCGATCTCGGCTGAATCAGATGTCAAACTTGAGAACACAGGAGATTCCGCTGACAGTCAATCCTTTTTCTCAACGGATACTGTTGATGCCTTCGGGGATGCCGGATCGGTTTATGTATCTTCACCGGCACTTATCTTGAATGATAGCTCTATAGATTCCTTTACATATTTCGGATGGGGGAATGCCGGTTCCATTGAGGTAAATGTAAACGACCTTATTCTTGAAAACGGGGGCAACATTCAATCCGTAACGAAGCAGGATTCTACCGGAATGGGCGGCATCATTTCAATCAATGCAGGCAATTCAATTGTAATCTCCGGCACTTCGCCGACGGATCCGGATCAAGCATCCGGTCTTTTTGCGGATACATATACCGGCTCTATGGGTGGCAGTATTGCTCTTAACGCGGGCAGCATAAGGCTTAATGACGAAGGCTATATTAGTGCCAGCAGTCTTGGATCCGGGGATGGGATTGGGGGTTACATATCCATTGATACAGGAACTCTTTCGCTATCCAACGCAAGTTTCATAGGGGTTGTAAGCACTGGAGAGGGAGAGGGTGGAATGATTAATATAATAGCGGATTATATTTCCGTTGATTCCGGTTCCGGTTTTTCCAGCACTACCGTCGGTGTTGGCAGAGGCGGAGACATTTCACTTACGGCTAATCGTATCGATGTCACGGATAGGGACTCGATGATATTTGCGGGTACCATGGGGCCCGGAGATTCAGGCTTCATAATTTTTGATGCCTCCATCCTTTCACTATCCAACGGCGGTTCCATTCGAGCCGATACCTTAGGTAGTGGTAACGGCGGATCCATTGTGGGGACGGCTGATTCTATTTTGGTTGATAATGGCGGCGTTTATTGGACGGGATTTTTTAGCGAAACTCGGGGAAGCGGTAATAGCGGCTATATTTCGCTGGAGGCAAACGACATCAACCTTACCGAAACGGGGTATATCAGCACCAGCAGTTGGAGCTCCGGAGACGCGGGCTCTGTATTCATTACTGCAAACAGCCTTTCGCTGTCAAACGGGGCTGCTATCGCGGCCACCAGTATGAGCAACGGCGCCGGTGGATTGATTAGTGTATCGGCGGATTCAATTTCAATCGATGGATCTGATACAGGCGTTTTCAGCGAGACTCATGGAAGCGGTCAGAGCGGAAGCATCTGGTTAACTGCAGACAATATCGACATTACGAACCAGGGCAGCATTAGCGCAAGTACTTCTGGCACTGGAGATGCGGGCTTGATATACGTCGATGCCGGAACTCTTACGCTCACAGAACAGGGATTGATCAGAGTTGACAGTTATGGGGATGGCAGCGGTGGCACGATTTCAGTTGAGGCAGATGCTATTTTGGTTGATGGCGGCGGAACAAACTTTTCTACGGGCTTCTTCAGCTCAGTCAAAGGGAGCGGCAAAGGCGGCAGTATTTTTCTGACTGCTGATCGGATCGACCTGATCAACAGAGGAATCATCGACGCAAGCACGGATAGCACCGGGGATGCAGGGTGGATATCAGTAGCGGCAGGGACACTCTCTCTGGTTAACGAAGCTTCCATGCAGGTTGTGAGTTTCGCTGAAGGCGATGCCGGATTAATACTTGCTGAAGCGGATTTGATTTCAATCGACGGGAGTCAGGCGACATATGGGACCGGCATTTCCAGCTCGGCCCGCATGAGCGGCAATGGAGGCGACATACGGCTGGATGCCGATAAGATCGAAATTAATACCGGAGTAATTTCGGCAAATAGTGTCGGCACAGGGAAAGCCGGATCCCTTTTAGTCAACGCAGCGGACACATTGAGACTTACGGACAGTTTTATCCGAACAGGTTCGCAACTATCTGCCGGCGGAAACATCCATATCAATGTCGGCGGTCAATTATATCTTCAGAACAGCACCTTAACTTCCTCCGCCAACGGTGTGACTCCGGAGGATGATGGCGGCAATATGGACATAAATGCTCCGCAGTTTCTGATACTCAACAACAGCGACATACTCGCTCGCGCCAACGCCGGTAATGGCGGGAATATAGATTTGGCTGCCGACTACTTTCTACAGAGCACAGACAGCATCATTAATGCAAGTTCAGAAAAGGGTCTTGACGGGCAGATCGTCATCGATTCTCCCAACAAGGTCACGGGAACGGTAGCCGATCTCGAGGTTCCGTCTCTGGACGTCTCGGAGCTATTGCGCGAGCGGTGCACGGCTGCAGCACTTCGCGCCCGGAGCAGTTTTACCGTTGAAGGGCGCAGCGGCCTTGCTTCTCGTCCCGGCGATTTCCTGGCGAGTCCGTTCAACTGTGACAAGCCTGAGGAGAATATAAAGCAAAAGAAGACCGATCAGTAGCCATCGGTCTTCGCTATAAATGGGAGGAGCGTTTTCGATATAGCTGCAAATACGAAGACTTGACATCCCGGCGTAAATATTGGCTTCGCTATTTGCTATCGGGCTTTATGTCGGCATGGATGCCATCACAATTGAGGATAAAACAATGGGAAAAAGATGCTGGATTTCATTTTTGCTTCTTGCATTCTTTGCATCAATTGCCTTTCGAATCCCGTCCTACTCGTGTGCGAATCAGTCACCCGGGCCTGCGAAGGCATCCCCAGGCGTCCGGAGGGCGTTGTTGATCGGCATTAACGACTATCGTTCTTCTCTAATACCTGATTTGCGCGGGGCCATTAATGATATTGAGTTTATTTCACAGATGCTCTCCACGAAATATGGTTTTTTGGATAAAAACATACGAAAAATCATTGATAAGGATGCAACAAGACAGGGGATTCTTTCCGCATTGGACAAGCTGGAGAAGGAGTCCGGACCCGAAGACGTGATCTACCTACATTATTCGGGACATGGCTCTCAGGTGGAAGACCTGAATAATGACGAAAGCGATCATCTGGATGAGACCATCGTGCCTCACGATGGCCGGACAGACGATATCGCGGACATAACCGACGACGAATTGGGAACAATTTTAACCAGATTTCAGTCGCCCAATATTATTGTTCTTTTGGATTCATGCCATGCCGGAACGGCGACAAGATCGATTGCGCTATCGACAAGATCTATACCGAAAGATACGAGGCTAGACCTGTATAGGAAAATGTCGGCAGGCACCCGAGCCGTTGTGCCACTGATAGCAGAAAGGCATTTATTGATGTCCGGCGCGGCTGCAAATCAGCGTGCGCTGGACGGGCCTATAGAAGGGCGGTCTCATGGTTTTTTCTCCTATGCGTTCGGCAAAACACTTAGCGCGGCGCCCCCTCAAACTCCAGTTAAAGAGATTTTGCGTGGAGTGGAATCGGAACTGGAGCGCATAAGAGCGCAGTTCGGCAATCTGGATATGCCGGAGCCTCAGCTGGAAGCGCAGGAATCCCGTTTCGACAAGTCTCTTTTTCCCGTTTTACAGGAGCAATCGGATGTTTCGGGAAGCGACGACGGCGCAAGACTTCCCTGGCTTCTGGCTGAACCTGCCGGAGAGGGGAAGGCTTTGCTGAAAAACGCGCTCAGCTTGGATGCGCGGGAGAATTCGACTTGGCTTATCTATCCACCCGGCGAAAAGGAATTCGCCGGAAGCAGTGCGATTGCCGTAGCCCGTGTAATTGAACTTAAAGATGCCGATGCGCTGGCGGACCGCCAGCCTGAAAACTCACGGATTTCTCCGAACTCCCGTGCAATAGTCCTCACACCCGCCTTCCCATCAATAAGTCTGCCTGTTCGGTTTATTTCGGATTCTTCTGAAATAAGCAATGCTGTTCAGGTTTCGCTGCAAAAGCTCATTGCTCCTCTGAAAGTGGTTGGATCTGAGGAATTCGCGCGCTTCATTATCATTTTTGAAGAAAAAAGCTGTAAGGTATTTGGATCTGAAGGTCTTGCGCCTATTGACCAGTTCGAGCTGGCTGATGCCGTGGATGCAGCGCACAGATTGACTCGGATCCTGGCGCGATCGATTACTGCCTCCGAGCTCCTTGCTCTGGTAAATCCGAGTTCAAAAATTAAGGTTGACCTAAAAGTAGCGGGTCAGACTGACCGAAAAACTGAAAAGCTGAAATCGCAAAGGGGCGTTCAAGTGACATCAAACCTCGAAACTCCTCGGTTTCACGTACGGAAAGAAGAAGAGCCGAGGTCTAACCGGAACAGTCTCCAGCTAAAGGTGCTGGTGAGCCAGGATGCTTACATTACCATTGTGGATGTGGACCAGGAGGGAGGCGTGAACCTCTTGTTTCCAAATGAGCACCAAAAAGAAGATTTTTATCCTCAAGGATTTGTTCCGAAAGATGAACAATTTATGATTCCAGACTCTCTCGAATCGGGAAATAAAGCCGGTTTCAATTGGGATATCAGCCCACCCGGAGGCATTGACACCATCCGGGTTTTTGCCAGCTCAGACCTGGAAACCGCTGAGGCGATCCGGAAGCATGTGAAAGATCTTGCATCACAATCAAGCAGCTCTTCTTCAGAGGCCGCAAGGTTCGTCTCTTTCTCGAAATTGCATCGCGATTTGAGCACACGCGGTATTCGTCTTGTCCGCAATTTGCCGGAAAATCAGAAGGCAAAACCAAATCCGGATACGGCAAAAGGAGATTGGAATGCGGCTTCAATTACGGTTCTTGTTCAAAATTAGCATATTAAGGAGGCGACAATGAAACGTCGCGATTTTCTAAAATCCACTTCAACCATGGCAGGACTTGCTCTTCCTTTCTCAGGGATGATGGCGGCGTTGGAGGATCAGGAGATTGCCGATAAATTCAATCTGCAGGAAATTGATCCCTATTTTTTGGATTCCGGCAACCTCTCGGCAAGAGAACAAACGGAAATCGAGGACCTGATTAAGTTTCAAGAGCAAGTAGCCGCAGGGAAAAAGGTGACATTTCGGGGCACAAAACCAAAGCGCGCTCCGTCGTTTCGTCTGCTTCATTGGCAGGGCGAACTTGGTTCAGGGAAGTTTGTCGGGCCCTTGAGTCTAAAGCCCACAGTCCCGCGCAGTCTGGCCTATAACTTAAATGCCCAGATACTGGCCTTTCATCCCTCATCAAGGGAATGGCAGGGAAAGAATTCTCAGGGAGCTTTGACGATTGAATTCAGAGCTCGCATTCAGGGAGAACCAATGACCTGGTTGTATGCCGAGCAGTTCGGCGTATCCGAAAGGGGAGCTTCAACACTTGGACATGGATATATATGCCAGAAGCGCGGTATGCCCGATCCCGTTGTTACAGAAAGCCCCAATATCGATGTGCGAATGCAATTGATGCAGCACCGCAATCCCGGCTTGCTGGGGAAAATACTGAAAATAGCCGCGATGGTGATGGGCGGGAGCGTTGGTGCTGACGGTCAGGCCACAAGCCCCAGCCTTCTGGCGACAATTTTCCCCGCCATCCGAATTCCGCGGTTGGTTCAAGAGGGTGTGGCAATGAGCCAATCCCTTATCGGAGGTACAGGAGCGGAATCGCCGATCTGGCAGAGCGGTTATACCTCTTATGGCTTGAGCGAGGAAGGCAGCCGCTTGAGCATGAATCCGGGACTGTGGGTAGCGATGGATGAATCGGCACAACAGGATCTAAGCCACGTTCAGCTTGTTGATTATAATGGACAGGCGACTTTGGTCCAGAATGACAAGCCATTGGAAGATATGAACTATCTCGTCATGGATGTGGGTGTAGGGGAAGGCCAAATGAGCCATCCGTCTTGTCCGCCCTGTCCGCAACCCGGGGAGGATTTGCAGAAAAGGGGGATACCTCCCAAGCGATAGCGCGCTGAAGGCAGGATTTGATTTTGCAGCAGGAGGATTAAATTTTCATCTAAGACTTTGTTGCGTTGTGCCAAGAAGCTTTATATCGAGAGCAACTGATTGGCAAATGAAACTCAGCAGGTGCCGTATTTGGGCAAGGCAGACACCTGAATTGCCATCAGCAATGGAGAAAAACCATCATGCGAGCATTCAAGATGATCGCAATACCCAAGACGCGATTTCGCGTTGGAATTTCTGGCTAAGGGCCCGCGCAACAATAAGTTTACATTTTGACGCGAGCGCCGGGCGGGCAGATGCAAGGCGCCGCGACGCAGGCAATGCGG
>JAFGIY010000208.1 GCA_016929335.1 Acidobacteriota bacterium
CCGCATTGCCTGCGTCGCGGCGCCTTGCATCTGCCCGCCCGGCGCTCGCGTCAAAATGTAAACTTATTGTTGCGCGGGCCCTAAGCGCGAATGGTGTTGATTTTCAGTCAAGGAGCGGTCCATGGAAAAAGTCATCAATCTTTTGGGAGATATGCCGATATTTTCGGGATTCGATCAATGGACGCTGCATTATCTGGCCGGCCTGGCGGAGCGGAAAAATTATGAACCGAACGACTGGCTGTTCCATGAATCAACCCCACGTCAATGGTTCGGAGTTGTGGAGCGGGGGGAGGTCAGAATAGTACGCGGTTTGCATGGCCAACAGACAAGCCTCGCAATTCTCAGAGAAGGTGGAGTTCTATCGGAAGGATTTCTGTTGGACGACCTGCCGCATTCCGCGAGCTGCTTCACGCGGGAAGGTGCGACTGTTGTACAATTCTCAAGACAAGCCATTGATCAGGCCAGAATGGACCGGCCGGACATTTTCTACGGCATTGTGGCGCGCGTGGCTCAAATCATCAGCGATCGTCTCCGCTATGCCGCAGAGCGCATGGCCGGCCATGATACCTCTTACCTCAAGGGAAAAATCCGCAGAGAAAAGGATCTGCTGGGTGTGCGGGAAGTGCCAATCCATGCTTACTATGGCATTCAGACATTGCGCGCCATAGAAAATTTCCCCATATCAGGTATTAAGCTCTCTTCTTTCCAGCATTTCTTGAATGCACTGGCATATGTCAAGAAATCGTGCGCTTTGGCCAACTGTGAGCTCGGCGTGCTGGATAAAAATAAAGCCGATGCCATCGCAGCGGCGTGTGACGAAGTATTGGACGGCAAACTCAATAATCAGTTCGTGGTTGATATGGTACAGGGTGGCGCAGGCACATCAACCAACATGAATATCAACGAAGTTATTGCCAATCGTGCGCTCGAGTTGCTGGGTCATGAGAAGGGCGATTACCGGCATATTCATCCCAATGATCATGTGAACCTTTCGCAATCCACAAATGATGCCTACCCCACGGCAATCCGGCTTGCAGTTAATCTCATGTTGAAGGATGTTCTCGGCGCGATGAACGAGCTTAAAACTGCTCTTGAGGAAAAAGAGCAGGAATTTGCAGACGTTCTCAAAATGGGCCGCACACAGCTCCAGGACGCCGTTCCCATGACGCTCGGACAGGAGTTCGGAGCGTATGCAGTGATGATAGGCGAAGATATTGAGCGGCTGCGCGAGGCAGGCGATCTTCTGAAGGAAATCAACCTTGGTGCTACGGCCATCGGCACGGGCATCAACAGCCCTCCGGGTTATGCCGACCTGGTTACTATAAAATTGCGGGAGGTGAGCGGCATCCCGGTTGTAAAGTCGTATAACCTGGTTGAGGCGACCCAGGATTCCGGCGCTTATGTCCAGATGTCAGGAACGCTCAAGCGAATTGCCGTAAAACTGTCAAAGATATGCAATGATCTGCGGCTTCTGTCTTCGGGACCTCGTTGTGGTCTGCAGGAGATTCACTTGCCGCCGATGCAGCCGGGATCGTCCATTATGCCGGGGAAAGTGAATCCGGTTATTCCTGAGGTGGTCAACCAGGTTTGCTTCGATATCATCGGCAATGACGTCACTATTACCATGGCAGCTGAGGCCGGGCAACTGGAGCTGAATGTCATGGAGCCGATTATTGCTCTGAATCTGTTTCAAAACTTCATGATGCTCCGCAATGCGTGTGTGGTTTTGACCAGCCGATGCATTCGCGGCATTCTGGCGAATCGTGAAAAATGCCGGAGCTATGTGGAGAACAGCATCGGTTTGGTGACCGCCTTAAACCCCGTTATCGGATATGAACGATCCGTGGCAATCGCCAAGGAAGCGCTTGATAGCGGAAGGAGTGTCCGTGATCTTGTGATGGAGAAGGGCTGGATTACACAGGAAGCCCTGGATGATCTGCTGCGCCCGGAGAATATGACGCACCCCCGAAGAATTCCAAATACCGAAACAGATGGTTTCTGATTGGAAGCAGATAGCGCATCCGCCTGTAATTATTTTCGGGGCCTCAAAGACGAGCATCGCGCCCGAGACTATTGTCCGGAGCCATTCCTTAATAAGAAAAGAATTTTGGGGAGCGGCGGCCCGGTCCGGCCATTCCCGTCGGAAAGTGGGTATCGTCACTGCACGAGGAGTGTCGAACCAAGCGTGATGCTGACTTCCCCCGTGGAACGCAGCGTTACATGATAGACCTTGTTGCGTTCCAGTCGCGTGTATGGAGCATCGCCGTGGATGGCGCGCACACCGTTTTTTCTTGCAAGGTCCTCGTCCTTGGCAAGTTCCCAGAAGCGGCGCCAAAGGTTTCTTTCGAAATCAGTGGATGCCTTCTGCTCGGCATAGACCTCGGGCGGCAATCCGTCCCGATCCAGAACGTATCCCTCCTCGGGACGGATCCGGCTGGTAAAGATCCGCCGGAACAGCATCAGGGCCCGCCCCTTCAGCGGATCTCCCTGCTCCACAAAATGGTCCTCAAACCGGATGGTCAGCGTGTCGATATACACTTCCAGTCCGGCCAGAGTGAATTCTCTTGCCACGGTGACGGGGGCGCCGGCGCCGTCGATTTCGGTGAATCGTATCCTGGACACAGGAACGCCCGATTCGTTCAGTTGCTGATCCAAAACTTCGATGCGCGCCTTGCGTTCCGTGAAGCGAAGAAGTTTGATATACGTTTCGAGACGCTCATTCTGTTCTTCCAGGCGGGCGATTTCGCGCTTCTGCTCCTCGATCTGCCGCTTCAGGTCTCTTTGCGGAGCTACCAACAGCTGATCGGCGACATAGATGCCGGCGGCGGCCGCCGCCACCAGAAGAGTTCCCCACAATGCCAGCCGCACCGGCAGCTTCCTTTTCGGGCTATCCTGTTCCATTCGTGCCTCCATGGACGCGCAGTTGCACAAAAACGGCGCGGCTTTAAAAATGCATGCTAATACCGATAGATTGCACCCAGCGGCGAGCCGGCGAGTGTTTCATTGGGGGATATCTCGAAGGTCTCTCCACCTTTGAGAAGCGTCATTTCGCAGAGATCATCAATGATGTCCGCGTCCTCCGTATCGCGCTGTTCCTGCTGTTCATGCACCGAGACGGCTCCCGTGTCCGGATTCAGCCTGCCCCAGATCATCTTGCCCGTTTCGTGCAGGAGGACCTGAATGCGTCCATGCACGGCAGCTTTGGCAATTTCCAACAGCTGATTGCCCGCACAACCGGTTTTGAGCGCCTGCACGTATTGCTCCAGCAAAGCGGTCTCGATATCGGATTCGTAGGCGGAGACCAGGCCCCAGGCCGTTTCGCGCAACCGATCCAATGGCATCGCCGCAACACTGCTCTCGATCCCATGGTCCAGCAGATAAGGGTATCGGCATGCTTCGCGAAAGAGGGGATGCAGGTAGCCCACGCCGGCGAGAACCAGTGGAGCCCGTTCGTCCCGCAGAATCGGCCGGAGTGCCCGGTCGATGGCTCGGAAGTACTTCACGATCTCTCTCTTGCCATTCCTGTCTCTCTTGCGACGATCCTGCCCCGGCGGCGACGGAAGGTTGTCCTCCTCGGCGCCGCCCGCGAGAATGGCCCTCGCCTTGAACTCGCCCATGGCGTCCCGCAGTTCCTTCGGGAGCGACTGGAGCTCGATCCGGCCAAGTCCGGACATGGATCCTTCATACAGCTGCACGTCATTTTTCGACAGCGACAGCACGAAATAGTGCCTGTTGCTGTTGAGATAGCCGACGATCGGCTTGGTATGAAATGTGTTCGATACGACCACGGCTTCCTGGACGGTCAGCGGCAGTTTGTAGTGCGCTTGCGTGCCCGGGCAACAGAATATAACCAGTCCGTCCTCCTGATGTTGCCAGAACTGCTTTGTTGCGAGTTCCTCTGCCGGAGCCAGGAACCATTCCACATCCTGACTGCGGTACTTTTCACGAAGCAGCTCAGCCGCCCGCGATACGAGGTTCTTGAACCGGATGGGATCCTGCTCCGTCCCGGGGTGATGCCGGTGCGTCGGCAGATAAATCGAGACGCAGGGTGGATGCTGTTGCCTCACCAGCCGCTGCAATTCATAGGTTGTCATCATCTGCATATGGCCTCCAATCCTAAATTGTCCGCGTTTCGCATCGTTAGACCGCAGTCTCGATCTGATAGATTAATAATATTCCACTGCCGGTGCATTTATGAATACCCTCAACACACCAGCAACACTCCGGAAATCCACCAGACGGCATGATGAGGCGTGGCCGCATCGGTCCTATCCGGCTTGATCCTGCCCGGCGCCCGATTTGCCGGAGTCCCTGTTCAGGGCGAAAAGCGCCACAACGCACAGCAGGATTCCGACACAGAACGACACCGCGACTCCCTTGTGGCTGTTCAGAAAATCGACGGCGTCGCACAGCATCCATAGTCCCCGAAAAACGGGGATAGAGCCGATCAAGAGAACCATTTCCCAGAATACCGGATTGCGCTTGCTGTGCTTCATGATCATTCCCTCCAAATGTAGCGAGTCCCGGCCTTCCGCCGGACCGGCGCTGCTATACAATATCGCAAAAGACCGCTTTACAAAATCAGCAAAGCATGGTGATATAGGCAAAAGGATATTATATGCACGGAATGTTTACAGTAATTATGCGCCAATACCTTCATACCTCACTCAGCGGAGGTGCGGCCTAGGTATTATCTTTTTTTCGGAAGAGAAAAACCCGGGCCCCTGAAGCCCGGGTTTTTTATTTTTGGGGACAGCGATGGACAAGTACGGATCCAACATCTGGAAGATGTATGCCGACGCTTTATTCTTCAATATGCACTTCATCGCCGCAGTGCTTGTCCCGTTTTTCACCGACTGGGGCGGCATAAGCTTTTCCCGGGTGCTGCTTTTAAACACCTGGTACATGTTCTGTGTCTTCGCTTTTGAAATTCCCACGGGTACGGTAGCCGACTTTTTCGGAAGAAAGACGTCGATGCTGATGGGAAGTATCGTCTCTATCCTGGCTGTCCTTGTTTATGTCAGCTATCCGAACTTCTATGTGTTTATGGCCGGGGAGACAATCTGGGCCGTGGCCTTCACGCTGAAGTCCGGTGCGAATGAAGCCCTTGTCTATGATTCATTGAAAATGATCGGCCAGGAAGCCAAATCCCAGAAAGTGTTCGCGCAATTGGAATCCTTCAAAATGGCCGGAATATTGACGGGAGCCCTGCTTGGGGGCGTTTTGGCCAAATTCGGCGGATTGAGACTGCCCCTTCTCGGCATGATCGTGCCTTTCGCGATATCGGGCGTTATCGTTGCCATGCTCCGGGAACCTCCTGCAGGAGAAAAATCTGCAAAGGTCTCGTATACACGGGTACTAAAAGGGGGCATCGAATTCTTTGCGCATCATCGGATTTTAAAAATTCTCACGCTGGATATGGTGGCGATCAGCTCTTTCGCTTTCCTGATTATCTGGGCCTATCAAATGCTGTTGAAAGACGCAGGCATCGATATCATCTACTTCGGTGTTGTCCATGCCATGATGTGTCTTGCCCAAATTGTAATCCAGCAGAGTTTCAGCCGGTTCGAGCAATATCTTGGACAGAAACGGCGGCTGCTTGTCGCCACTGCTCTGGCTGCCGGCATAGGATTCATCTGCCTGGGATTGATCGGCTCCGCGTGGGTGATCGTATTCCTGATCGTAGCAACAGCCGGTTTCGGTCTCTCCCGGACGCCGCTTTATATAAGCTATATGAACAAGTTCATTCCTTCCGACAGGAGAGCGACTGTTTTGTCGGTAACCTCGATGGCGAGAAACATAGGTATCGGCATCGCCAACCTCGTCGCAGCGGCCGTAGCGAAATGGTCGCTCAAATATATGATGATCTTCAGCGGCGTAATAATCATATTTTTCGCCCTGGCGACCAGAGTCAAAGAGGAACATCTTACAGAGTAGACATCCGCCGGCAAAAACAAGAAATTCATGTGGGTCGCGGCTTCAGCCGCGACATGTTGGTGCAAACAGAAGATCAGGCATAAATATCTCTTACACATGCGTTTTATTGCGCGTCGCGGCTGAAGCCGCGACCCACATGGTTCAAGGCACGCCCAATTGAATCGAGTTTTGAGACAGTCTCGTGAGCCCTGGAGATGAATCCAGGTTGTTCAAGCCCATAAGGGCTAAGGTCCTTCGATTTCCCTTTCCCGGGGCTCACGCCGATTGAAAAGGCAGACAGGTGCAAATTCTTCGCATTTTCCCTTTTAATCTGCATTAAAATGCCTTTGAAAATTGATAAGAATTCCTGAATGTTTACAGGATTCCATCGGGACCGCGGAGAAATCGTGGATGAAGAGGCATCCTGAAAAGGGGCGCTTATTCCACCTGGCGCGGCCCGACGATTAGTATGGCGCGATGTAATCCAGGTCGAAGATTTTTCCCTGGATATAAATGTTCATAGGAGTAGCGCTGGAATTACAGCCCTCACAGCAGATGACAAGCGAATCCACCGGCCTGGTCTTCATATGCTCTCGAAACACAGACTACCCGTACGCCGAGGTCGTGTATCAATTTCTCGTCTCAGCCGGTCTCCCTGTGTTTTTCAGCCGGGAATCTCTGCCTGAACTGGGAATCTCCGACTATCGTAAACAGATCGACCGGGCATTGGATGAAGCAGAGCATATGATCGTCGTTTCAAGTTCAGTCGACAATGCCCTTTCTCCCTGGGTAGAAGCCGAGTGGGGCTTTTTTATTAATGAGAAAAGGTCCGGTCGAAAGACCGGGAACCTGATTACCATTGCAGTTGGCGGACTGCAACCTGCCGGACTTCCGCCAAGTCTCCGCTACTTTGAAGTCATCCCCTACGACCCGGCCGGTTTGGATAAAGTACTCCGATATGTTCAACAAAACCGGAAGCAAGGGCCAGGGTCCTCCAAAAGGAATGCTGATGCCAAATCACTTACCGGCCTTCATGAAATAGCGGTGTTTGGAGAATCTCCCCGGATTTGCGCAATGGCAGTATCGGGTTCCCTGGTCGCTACCGGCGGATTTAATGGCGCAGTACGTCTCTGGGATATCAGTACACGCAGGCAGCTGGCGGTTCTTTTCAGTAATCTGTTCCGGCGCAGTAATAATGAAGGCATGATCACCGCTTTGGCTTTTTCGCCTGACGCAGCCTATCTGGCGTCCGGTCATATTGACGGTGCAGTTCACTTTTGGAGTATTGAGGATAAAAAGGAGACGGAGATTTCTTTATTGAAGCATGAGGGTGCGGTAGGAGGATTATCCTTTTCTCCTGATAACGGCACTCTGACAACCTGTGGGAAAGACGGGTTTCTGAAAATCTGGAATTTGCAGACGCTCGTCCAGAAGCATGGCCGGCCGCGCATACATCAAAAGCCCGCTCCCTTGTCCGGACTTCTCTATACTCAGAAGGGGGAAAAACTTATCTGCAGCATGTCGGACCGAGAAACCGGGCGCTGTCAGCTGCAAGTTCACAAGGCGGCCGGTTCCTATCCAGTTCTTACAACAATAAATCTTCCTGATTTTCACAGCACGCTTGCCGCTTCGCAAGACGGCAGTGTACTGGCCGGCGGCAGCCCCAACGGATCGATCGTGCTTTACGACTTGAGGCAATCGCTGGAGGAACTTGATGCAGGAGAAAAACCGCGCAGTCTGCAAGTGCAGAGACAGATGTCGGGGCACAGGAAGGGCATTACTTCCCTGAGCTTTTTGCCAAACGGAAAAGCACTGGCCGGCACCGCCGCGGAGGGCCCTCCGATAATCTGGGACACTCATTCGGGAAAAGAAATCACGCGTCCGCGCCATGAGCCGGAGGAAGCCTACGTGAGTGTTGCTTTTTCTGATGAAGGCAATCGGTTGATCGCCGCTCTTCGCGACGGGCGCATTCGTGTGTGGGAATTCCTAACCCGACAACAGGCTTAGCAACTGCCGCGGCAAAAACAAGAAATTAATGTGGGCGGCGGCTTCAGCTGCGACATGTTGGTGTAAACAGAAGATCATGCATAAATGTCTCTTACACATGCGTTTTATTGCGCGTCGCGGCTGAAGCCGCGACCCGCATGTTCATGGGCTTAATTACTGCCTGTCCCGGAAGACCTTCCCGGTGGCTTTGTCTTTCCAGTAAGCCCGCTGTTGAATCGGCCAGTTAAATGTGATCGCCTGGTTGGGGCAATCGGTAGCGCAGCAGCCGCAGTACCAGCATTCGTCCGGGTGCAGGATGACGGGAGGTTTTTTTTCCTCCGGATTGGGGATAAAGACATCCACCTGGCAGACTTCCACGCAGTGGTTGCAGCCTGTGCAGACATCAGGATTGAAAATCACCGGATTAGCCGGGCTGATAATATTGGGTAACGCATAAATTTCTTTACGAGGCATGACGGTTCTCCCTATTTTCCTTTATAGACTCCGGCGTAATCCCTGTTGTGGGCTTCATAGTTCGCCTTCATATCGCCCCAGTACTTCAAAGGCAGTCCGCCCGTCTTAACCTTGTTGTTCTCCAGCTTGACGGTAACGAACTTGTTCCATTCCGGCGGGTCTATGTCGGGGTAATCGATTCTGAAGAAGAACAGCGCGCGGCTGCTGGCTTTGCGTGCCAGGGATGCATGGATGACGATTTGCGCATGAGTGAGCAGGCTCAGGTCTTCGATACCGCGCATGAGTTTGTGCGGATCGAGGGCATACAACCTGGGCACAAAAATCTCCTGTATTTCTTTCAGGGAATCCAGCCCGATGTTGAGCATCGTTTCCGTTTTGAATTCACTGCACCAGTACTGCAGAGTGCGGGCAATGCCTGCGTGCAGTTCTTTCCAGTCGACGCCGTCGTCGCGATTGATCGGGGCGTAGACGCGGGCCTTTTCCAGAGCAATCTGGTCCCGGGATATTTTGCCTTCGCCTGTCTGAATGGCGCAGGCAGCGGCTTTTCTGCCGGCATACCGTCCGGTTGAAGCGGCGTAGCTGTGGTCGCCGGCGGAAAACATGGACTCTCCGGCAACGTATAAACCGTCGAGGGTTGATTTCAGGTCCCAGTCGACAACAGGGCCGCCGCCGGCCGCTGTCAGCCAGTGCGACGGGCTGGTTCCCTCGATCAGATTATAGTTCATCAGCAGGTGTTTGGCCGGATCAAAGCCGGCTCTTTCATAGGAATTGATAATGTTTCTTGTGGTGGACTCCTCGCCCAGCATCAGTTTCCAGGTAGCCCTTCGCTCGACATCGGGCATAGCGGGAAAATCGCCGAAGAAGGGCAGCGCATAGGTGCCATCCTTAATACCGTCGATGATTTTTTGCCAGTTTTCCGGAGAAGGTCTCATAGCGCCGCCGTCCGGCCATCCCTGCAAAGGCCAGGGCAGTTTTTTCCCGTTGGCGTCGACCTGTTGGATGTTTTCGAAACTGGCATCGCTGGCGCCGCCGTACCAGGTATGCTTGAGCCCGGTACCGAGTCCATGCGGCATTGTCATTTCCATCAGGGTAAGCTCGGCACCGGCCTTCCAAGCCATGGCCACGCCGTCTCCCGTCTTAGTCCGGGAGCCGGGGAAGGTATTGTAACCGGCCAGTTCGGTATTCAGGAATCCGAGTGAATTGCTGCCGGCGGCAGCCAGAACGGCAGCCTTTGACTTGAAGATCATAAACTCGCCGGTGCGGTTGTTAAAGCCGGTGGCCCCGATTACTCTGGCTCCCTGGACGCCTCCTTCCGTCAGCAGGCTGGTAACCATGACGCGGTCGTAAATTTTCACGCCAAGCCGCTGGCACTCCTTCTTCAAAGCGGGCTTGAAGGTTGTTCCCCAGACGCGGACAGTCACCTCGGTTGCATGGCTGGGGCTCATGCGGGGAGAAAACATCAACTTGTCTTCATAGCGGCCTTCGGCTCCCACGTATTCGTCGTCCGTGTCCCGGATCTTGCCGCCCATCTGTTCCATTTCCAATAA
>JAFGIY010000209.1 GCA_016929335.1 Acidobacteriota bacterium
AAAGTTCCAATAATGCTTTCGAACGAAATTATTATGGATGAGAGCCGTCAACAAAATGTAAAGTTATTGTTGCGCGGGCCCTTAGTAAGGGCAAGGATCGACCAGTACAGCATCGAAGAGATTACGGCACCCTGAACTCCGCATTTGAAGGCGGCGTTACGGCCTTCTCCTCCGGTCGGCGAATCTGCGGCAGCCACGCGTACGGCACCCGGTAGGCCCGGTACACTGCGCCTACGCCGCGCGCGGCCTTCGGCGGGGGGCTTATATACTCCCACACGATCCGGCGATCGCTGGTCACCTCGAACACACGTCCGCCGGCGCCTTCGGTGATGAGCGTGTTGCTGTTCGGCAGCCGCTGCATGCCGCTGATGTTGGTGCTGAAGAACTGGTTCCCTGCCATGTACGACCAGACAAGCTTCAGCGTTACCGGATCTATCTCCAGGACGCGCGAAGTGGACCGAGCGTAAATGCCGACGCCGTTCGGCGCAATTCCGCTGGGCTCGCCGTAGCCGCTTGAGCCCCCGTTATCGAACACGAGCAGGTTGCCCGCGCCGGGAAGACCCTTGGGGATGAGGTGCGCGTGATGCTGGCCGATGATCTGGCCTATCGCGCGCATCGCATCGGATTCGAGGAAGTTGGGCCCGAGCCGCCACACGATCGAACCGTCGCGCGCGACGATGGCGAGCAGGCTTGCTTCGCGGCAGCTGATGATAATGTTGTTCGGTGCAAACCGCTTATCGCCGGCGTCGAACCATCGGTTCGGTCCGACATAGGTCGCGGAATTGATGTGCAGCCAGTCGAATGCTGCCGGCGCGGCAGCGCCTCGGCCCCCCGCAGCGGCAGCGCCCCTCCCCTCGGCGGCACCGCGTCCATTAGCAGCACGTCGGTTACCGATACGGGCGCCTCGGATCGAAGCACGTGCCCGCGCATCGAAACCCATCTCTCCGATATGGTCGCCCGCAATCCACTCCCAGATGATCTCGCCCGTCGGCGACAGCTCGAGGATGCGGTCGTCCTGCAACAGCACGTCTGCGATATCGGGTATGCGGCGGTCGGTATGCGTCAGAATCAGGGTGTTGGCGCCGGAGCGGGCGGGCGTCGCATCTGGCGAGTAATAGCCCGCGGGAAAATCCTCGCGTTGCCAATCGTGGTGCTGGCGCGCCGACCAGATGTTCTGGCCATCGGCGGTCTGGATCTCCTGGTTGCGATTGAAACTCCAGATTTCCTTGCCGTTGAAATCACGCTGGATGAGTGCCAGCGACTCCTGCCGTCCCGCCCGAGCGCCACTGGCTGCAATGACATCGCCGTTTGGCAATACCCGCGCCGGACCTCCGGATGAGTTGCTGAATCCATCCCATTGCTTGACGGTCCTGCCGTTCATGTCGATGACCACCACCGCCTGCGTGCCCAAGAGAGAGAGCACGGTGTAGCCGTTCCATGCACCCGCGGGCTCGTAAATCGTTGTCCCGGTCGGAAACACCGAAGGGCCCGCCTGTCCCATCATCGACAGCACCATCAGGGCGATGGCTGTGAGGCCGAGTGTCCTTTGACTGAGTTCAGGAAAAATTGATCGAATCATGTCCGTCTCCTTTGGCAATCGATACCTGGTTATACTGTCCCTTGGCACTCTTCCCAGGTTCGCGGTCCATATGGTGTTCGGGAAAGCAATCAATCTGGCAAAACATTACTGTTGATAACAGCCCTTGTCACTTACAATCGGCAGAGGCTCTCAAAACATATCATCCCCTCTTAAGGAGGAATACATGCTGCTGGATCTTGTTACGAAGAACCGAAGTTATCGGAGGTTCAAACAAGAAGTGCCGGTTTCTTTAGAAACCCTAAAAGAGCTGGTTAATCTGGCCCGGCTTTCCGCTTCCGGGGCCAACCGCCAGCCACTAAAATATTTCTTATCTGCTGCGGCGGAGAGAAACCGTGCAATCTTTCCTTGTCTGGGTTGGGCCGGATACCTTAAAGATTGGGGCGGACCCAGCGAAGGGGAGCGGCCTGCCGCCTACATAGTCATCCTGGGCGATAAGGGCATTGCCGATTATTATTTCTGTGACCACGGCATCGCTGGTCAGAACATTCTGCTGGGTGCCGCAGAAAAGGGGCTGGGAGGATGTTTTATCGGTAATGTACAGCGAGATAGGCTGCGCGCTGAACTGAAAATCCCGGAAACCATGGACATCCTTCTGGTGATCGCTCTGGGCGTTCCTGCCGAGAAAGTGGTGCTGGAGGACATAGGTCCTTCCGGAGACATCAGGTACTACAGGGATGCGCAGTCCATACATCACGTGCCCAAGCGGAAACTGCAGGATTTGATTATCGGGGCAGAGTAGAAAACCTACACCAATAGTGATTCGCCGGGACTTTTCAATGCTAAAAACCCCACACTCCCAACTTTTCAAGGGCATCCTTGTGATGCTTTCCTTCCCGGGACAAAATAAAAAAATGGAAGCGGGATCACATGAGAATGATGGCATCCAGAGACAGATAAATGCGGAAACCCGCCCTTCCCGCATGTAATCCGGCGTACTCGTGGCGAAATGTTAACCCTCGGCCGCAATGCTGGTTTTTGCCTGATTTTGACGCTTCCCCTATGCGCGTTTCCTGGGACCAACCTAACCGTTCCCTTGAAAGTGTAAGAGTGTCAAGGGCTTGATAGACATATTCACCCATTAGGTGTATTATCGGAATCGATATGATTTATCGGGTGGAATTGAGCAAGCAAGCGCGGAAGCAGTTGCAGACGGTGCCACGTCACATCGTCGAAAACCTCACCGCCTGGGTAGATGATGTTGAGGAGCGCGGACTCGAAGAGGTACGAAAAATATCCGGCTATCATGATGAACCTCTGCTTGGAAACCGACTGGGACAGCGATCCATCCGATTGAGCAGATCGTACCGGGCTATTTATCGAGTATGTAAGAACACCTCTATCGAATTTGTTTCCGTTGAGGAGATTTCAAAGCATGCGTACTAAGACGAAAAGCAAAACAATGAAATATCTGGAGCAGGTCGCCGGGAGGCCTTTAACCTTAGGAGGGCTCATAGAGTCGATCCGCCTGGGCGAGGAAATGTCCCAAACCGCCTTTGCCCGAAAGCTTGATGTCTCCCCTTCGCATCTTTGCGATATTGAGAGAGGTCGCAAGGTTGTAAGTCCGGAACGAGCCGCTCGCTTCGCCAAGATCCTGGGCCGCAGTCCGGAGCAATTTGTGCGCCTGTCACTTCAGGAACTTATTGATGAAGCAGGTCTGAAAATGATAGTGAATATTGACGCTGCCTGAGCACTTCACTTCCGGAATCCCAGACCTTGGACAGACCCGATTTAGTCTCAAGATGTCCCCATTTGGGCAACTTCGAATAGACGCCGCTCTCCCCTTGCATCAGCCGCCCGGTCATCTCCCATATGCGCGTTTAGGGACAATTACTCAGGTAATTTCATCTAAAGCAACGGGATTACAGGAGATAGCAGTTGCATAAATCCAATTCAGTGCAGGCAATTCCGGTAGCAATGTAAGACGATTCGCGCAGCTTGCCTCCCTTGGGCCAGACGTTCTTCGGCCACATGACGATTAACATGAATATTTGCTGCTTGTTTCGGTTTTTGAAAACTCGTATAAACTGCTGATATAATGAAATTCAGCGAATTGGTAAGGCTGCTCGAACAAAATGGATTTCGGCTCATAAAGGAGAAGGGGTCAATTCGCTATTATGCCAAGCCGGGGCACCAGCGTTTGATTCGCATCGATTTTCACGGCGCCAAAGAGGTTCCAACTGGGACTTGTCATGCGATCTTGAAAACCGCCGGGTTGGGAAATGGAGAGTAAGGATGATCGACATCCAGTATTCCCTGGTCATTGAAGC
>JAFGIY010000210.1 GCA_016929335.1 Acidobacteriota bacterium
GATCTCGAAGCGGATCTCGGCATCGATACGGTCAAGCAGGCGGAAATGTTCGCTGCCATACGCGCAGCGTACGATATTCCGCGCGAAGACAATCTGAAGCTGCGCGACTTCCCGACGCTGGCTCATACAATCAAGTTCGTCTACGATCGCAGACCGGATCTGAAGCCTTCCGTCGCGGCTGCCGCTCCTGCGGCGCCTCAAGCGGCTTCAACGGCTCCGGCGCAGACTTCCGCCGAAGTTCCGGCTGCAGCTGTCGAGGGTGATGAAGTAAGAGATACGGTCTTGAAAATCATCGCGGAGAAGACAGGTTATCCGCCGGATATGCTCGATCTCGATCTTGATCTCGAAGCGGATCTCGGCATCGATACGGTCAAGCAGGCGGAAATGTTTGCCGCCATACGCGCAGCGTACGATATTCCGCGCGAAGATAATCTCAAGCTGCGCGACTTCCCGACGCTGGCGCATACGATTCAGTTCGTCTACGACCGCAAACCCGAACTCAAAAAGGGTTTTGCGGCAGCCGCGGCCCAGGCCGGCGCCAAACCTGAGGCAGTAACACCGGCGAAAGCCGGGCCGGCGGCGATTACGGGCAGTATGGACGCTGCAAATGCAATCCCGCGAAGGGTGCCGGCGCCTCAACTGCGCCCATCCCTTTCCCAGTGCAAGCCTACGGGAGTCGAATTGAAACAGGGAAGCCGCGTCCTCGTTATGCCGGATCAAGGCGGAGTAGGGAAATCCCTGATCGGCAAATTGGAAAAACTCGGTGTCCAGGCGCTCATCATTGACGGATCGCCGGATTCGAAATTTCTCGATACCTGGAAAGCCGAAGGGCCGATTCAGGGCGTCTACTGGCTGCCTGCGCTCGACGTCGAGCCCGATGTCTCAACCATGAGCTACGCTCAATGGCGCGAAGCAACAAGAATTCGGGCCAAAATGCTGTTCGCAACGATGCAGGCGCTCTATGAGCATATCGGAGAGGCGGGAACGTTCCTGGTTTCCGCAACGCGTCTGGGCGGACTGCATGGATATGACGCAGCCGGAGCCACCGATCCATTGGGCGGCGCGGTAACAGGCTTTACCAAAGCCTTCAAGCGGGAAAAAGCCAAGGCAACCGTCAAGGCTGTCGACTTCGAGCCCAGCCGGAAAACCAGTGCACTGGCCGACCTGCTGATAGAAGAAACTCTGCGCGATCCCGGCGCCGTTGAGATCGGTTACAGGGACGGACAGCGATGGACAATTGGCCTTAAAGAGATGCCTGCCGGAGAAGCGGATTCCGGATTGCAGCTCAATAAGGAAAGCGTTTTCGTCGTCACAGGCGCGGCCGGAAGTATCGTATCCGCAATCACGGCGGATCTGGCGGCGGCGTCCGGCGGAACATTCTATCTGCTGGATCTGACGCCTGAACCGGATCCGCACAACAGCGATATCGCGCGGCTCGATTCGGACAGGGAAGGGTTGAAGCGCGATATCTTCGAGCGTCTGAAACTGCGGGGAGAGCGTGTGACGCCGGTGCTGGTGGATAAAGAAATTGCCGCACTGGAACGCTCGCAGGCGGCGCTCGCCGCAATCCAGTCCGTCCGCAAGTGCGGAGGAACGGCGCATTATCACAGCGTTGATTTGATGGATAATGCGACGGTGAGCCGGGTGATGTCGGAAATCTCCGAACGGTATGGACGCATCGACGTGCTGATTCATGCCGCCGGTCTGGAAATCAGCCGCACAATACCCGATAAGAAGCCGGCGGAATTCGATCTGATCTTTGATGTGAAGAGCGATGGATGGTTCAACCTGATCTCCGGCATCGGCAATAAGCCGATCGGCGCCGCCGTGGTCTTCAGTTCGGTGGCCGGACGATTCGGCAACGCCGGACAGACGGATTACAGCTCTGCAAACGACCTGCTCTGCAAATGCATCTCGAATTTCCGGAGCACCCGTCCAAACAGCTTAGGCATCGCCATCGATTGGACCGCCTGGAGCGGAATCGGTATGGCGGCCAGAGGATCCATCCCGATTATCATGAAACAGGCGGGCATCGATATGCTGCCGCCGGAAGCCGGAATCCCCATAGTTCGTCGCGAACTGACGACGGGCACTCGCGGCGAAGTCGTAATCGGGCAAAGACTGGGCATCATGGTGCAGGAATTTGATCCGCAGGGCGGATTGGATACCGGAATCGACGGTCCGCTCAACGCAGCTCTGCGCGCGCGCGGCATCATGACCGGAGAAATCAAAGCGATGGGGCTTTACAACGGCCTCACCGTCGAAACGACGCTCGATCCTGCGAAACAACCGTTCCTGTTTGATCACCAGATCAATCAGACTCCGGTTCTTCCCGGAGTCATGGGCGTTGAGGCGATGGCAGAAGCGGCAAAAGTGCTGTTCCCGGATCGTTTCATCGGCGCCGTCGAAGATGTGCGCTTCCTCAGCCCATTCAAGTTCTATCGCCACCAGCCGCGTACCGTCACGGTCCATGCAAATTTCTATGCGGATTCGGACGACATCATAGCGGATTGCAGGCTGGTGGGCTCGCGCACATTGCATGGGCAGTCGGAACCGGAAGTAACAACGCATTTCACGGGACGAGTCCGATTGACTTCAACCAGGCCGGCCGTTTCAAAGGAGAAACTGGTTCCTGCAATGAGTGACGGCTCCAAAGTAACCGGAGCTCAGGTTTATAAAATATACTTCCACGGACCCGCGTATCAGGTGATTGACAGCGCCTGGAGAAAAGAGGACCGGATTTTTGCGCAATTTGCTCAGAATCTGCCTCCAAACCATGATCCGGCGGAACTGCCGCTGGCTGTCTCTCCCAGATTCCTCGAAATGTGTTTCCAGAGCGCCAGCCTGAAAGGCCTGGCATTCCAGTCCCGGCTGGGGTTGCCGGATGCACTCCGGGAATTCCGGATCCTGGCTTCTCCGGAAAAGGAAGCGAATGCTGCATTCTTCGCCGTCGTCACGTCGAATGCCGATGACAGCTATGATGTGAAAATTGTCGACAGCAAAGGCAATATTTACATTGTTCTGCAGGGCTACAGGACAATGAGTCTTCCTGATCCCATTCAGGCGGACCTGCTTGAGCCCCTGAAGAAAGGATTGCAGGCATAAGGCCTTGATTCGAGATTCGAGATTCGAAATTTAATCTCGAATCTCGAATCTCGAATTTTCCATGACTCACCAGCTTTGTTGGCTAACCCAGACTCTGACGGATGTGCCGCAAAACCACGACTGGCTCAGCGAAGGAGAGCGCGCCATCCTTGCAGGGATGCGCTTTCCAAAGCGGCGGAACGATTGGCTGCTGGGTCGATGGACGGCTAAAAGAGCTATCTGCGCCCGTCAGTCTCCTGGAAGTTCTGCGTTTTCATCGATCGAAATACGTGCGGCGGCCGACGGTGCTCCCGAAGCTTATCTAAACGGCAAACCCGCTGAAGTCTCTTTTTCGATCAGTCACAGCAAAGATCAGGGATTTTGTGCCGTGAGTCCTCCAGGCTTGTTGATCGGCTGCGATCTCGAATTTGTCGAAGATCGTAAAGACCCGTTCGTCGAAGATTATTTCATTCCCGAAGAAATAGCCTTTTGCCGGAGCGTTCCGGGCAAAGAGGCGCTCGCAGACAATCTGATATGGAGCGCAAAGGAATCCATGTTGAAGGCTCTCCGCCAGGGACTCAGCAGGGATACCCGCAGCGTACATATCCGTCCGGATCCCTGGGAAGAGGAAACCTCCTGGAATACATGGACAGGACAATGCATCGAGACATCCCGCATCTTCCACGGTTGGTGGCGATTCCTCGATGGATATGTCTATACACTGGCCTCCGATCAACGCACCCATTCTCCCGAGCAATTGCTCGTCTGAAGGCTCTTTAATTCGTGAAATTCGTGGCCATATTTCATGATATCCTAGGCGTGCCATGAGCACTAAAACGCAAGCGACACGGCCTTTTCCGAGGGCCGCCATCGGTTTTCAGCCGGAATACCTGGATTTTGATAAAGGGATTCATGTAGGAAACCTGAATGAGAATCAGAGGATCACGCGTATCCTCAAACTCGCCCTGGAGGCCCGCTTTCAGGAGCCGTTCGTCACGGAGCGATTCGGACGCGGGGTATATTGGCAATGGATCGGCTTCCTGCCGCGCGCCAACCGGAGCGCCAAGCCGATATCATCAAACGTCAGTTTCGGTTGCTCCAAGTTTTATCTGACCATCGATGGAGAAGAACGGCTGTTCAAGTGCGGCTTCTCCGTCGAACGCGGAATGATACAGCCGCCGCCTGATTATCCGAAAATTCAGCTGAAACCGGATTTCGACTGGCACCGGCTGCTCAAAAATCTGAAGCCCGCCGGCGCGATGGAGCGGGAATTGAAGCGGCTGGTGAACAGGGAAGGATTCAGGATCGAGGCGGGAAACTGGGAAAGCAGCGTGGTAATCCGCAAGAATAAATTCCCGGGCATGGCAAAGCTTAAAAAGACGCTGGAACAGGCGCCTCGGGCGGAGTGGGCCGGGTTTCAAGTTTATTATCCGATGACCGAGGACGAAGTCCGCGATTCCTCCGGAGTCGACCTCATTGAATCCATGATGGCCATTTTCGAAGAAGTAGTCCCGGCAATGAATCTGTGCATGCAGATTCAGCTGAAGTAGCGACCCACCGGGTAATGCTTTTCAACCTCGACCAGGTCCTCGACCTCGACTTGGACTTGGACAATTTTTAAGTCCAGGACGAGAAACAATTGAGGAAAATGAATTGAAGTGAGGAAGCGTTGAAGAGCATTAAGAGCGAATTACGAGCTAAGATCTCCGAGCAATCTTATGCAACCTGGACTTCGGTTCCAAAAAAGCGGTCCACGTCCACGTCCACGTCCAAGTCCAGGACTAGA
>JAFGIY010000211.1 GCA_016929335.1 Acidobacteriota bacterium
ATTCCATGTAGTCGAGCAAATCGTCGCAACCTTCTGAGGAGTTCCGATCCTTTCATCGCATGATATTATCGGACATATTTGTCCGGGCATCAAGGATATTGTCGGTTTGATGAATCTGCGGATAAAGCAGCATAATGCCAATCGGATCAACCGAGATAAACCTCCCCTGCGCCCCTGAGTAGTACCTCGCCCCGAAGTAATCCAACCCCGTCTCCGCGTCCCGTTCTTTGCCGGGGAACTGAGACCAAAATGACAGACGCTGCGCTGATGAGCTGGATCTGGAATCAATCATAGCAGTAAGCGTTCAGTCATAGCCTTAATTCAGGAATTGCGTAGCCTGTTCTCGCATTTCCGTATTCCATTTCGGGGCCTCCGGATCCACACTGCACCCAGGCGTGGACGACGCGAGACGCCAGGCCGGCGATTCCTAGGCTACCGCCCTCACCTTTGACGACTTTGCCCTTCTCGTTTGAGGCTCAACGGATAGTCTCAATCCCATGGCATGCAGCAAGGTTACAATGCTCCTGATTTCCGGGTTGCCCTTCCTGGACAGCATTCTGTAAAGGCTTTCCCGATTCAGCTTGGATTTCTGGGAAAGCGCAGTCATTCCCCCGTGAGCCTCTGCCACATTCCGCAATGCAAGAAGGAACAGCTCACGATCGCCTTCTCCCATTGCAGCATTCAAGTACGCGGCCGCTTCCCGTGGATCCTTAAGAGATTCAATAAGGTCCTCCTGATAGGTGCTGATTTTCCTATTCATTGCTGCTTCTCCTCTTGTAGTCCTGCCAATACAGCTTCGATTGTGCTATGTCTTTCTTCTGGGATGATTTATCCCCGCCCAGCAAAAGCAGGACTACTGCTTTCCTTTCCAGACCTTAATACACCCGATATCCCGGTCCATAATGGATCTTCAGTTCATAGACTCCCTTTCCCACGGAACGATTTTTGCCGAGATTGCCGAGACGGGCCCTATCGAGCCTGATGCGAATCTTCTGCCGTGCAACGATGTCCTTGAGTTCATCCAACCATTCCTTGAACGGTTTCCCGCCACTCTCTGTCAGATAATAGGATATCGTGTAGGGGTAATTGTCCACTGAGAATGTGTAGCATATAAGCTACAGAAAAGGCAAGACCCTTTGTTGAAGCCCCCCTGCTTTCTGCGAAAGATCCCCGTAACCATTCGGCCGGATCCGACGATCCCTGCAACAGTGCGCAGCGCCATGGTTCCGGGAAATGCTCCGGTCAGGCATGGACCGGGCAGAGTCTCTCGCAATACCTTCGTCCCGACGTCTCGTAAACGCCGTAGTCGCAAAAGTGAGAATAGGCCCGCCGCCCCGCCGATGTCCGAATATTTCTTCATGCCGCTGTGCTCCTGCACCATCATGCGGGTATGAGTTAAGAATAAGGCAAAAAGCTTCCACGGCGAGTATCCAATAAAAGGTTGGCACGATGCAAACCCGTGTCGTTGTTCTCGGATGAATTGATGCCGACCGATTGATCGGTTGGTCATGTGCGGCGCAGTAACGAAGAGCTCCGGAGTAGTACCTTGCCAAAAAGCAATCCAATCCCGTCTCGGCATCCCGTTCTTTGCCGGTGAAATCTCTGAAAAAAGCGGGACGCTGCGCTAAAGGGTTTGAATGACATGCGCTGCAGCTCGTCATAATCATATGTCGTCAATCGTAACCATAAATGACAATCCGATTCACAGCGCGATCATCAAAGATTGCCGTGATATTATTACGCAGCCTCGCGGGGTTTGATCTCTTTTTCGATCTGTCGCATAGACTGCCGACGAATGATTTCAAGATCATACTGAGCTTGCATATTCAGCCAGTACTCAGGGGTGAACCCAAAATAACGCGCCAACCGCAAGGATGTGTCTGGAGAAATTCCACGTTTCCCGCTTATGATCTGACCTAATCGGTTGGCAGGCACATGGAGTTCCGCTGCCAAATTATTGATACTCATTCCGAGCGGTTCCAGTAGATCCGCTTTCAGAATTACTCCCGGATGCACCGGATCTCGATATTTGGCTGCCTTTTTCATCTTGTTTTCCTCCTAATGATAGTCAACGATCTCAACTTCAAAAGCATCGCCATCCCTCCAAACGAAGCAGATGCGATACTGATCGTTAATCCGGATGCTATATTGTTCCAACCGGCTCCCCTTCAACGCTTCCAGCCGGTTGCCTGGAAAAATTGAAATATCGGAGAGTGCCGTGGCTGCATGGATTTGTAAAAGCTTTCTTTCAATGACAGCAGCCAATCGATTGAATCGTCTGGAAGAAAGCCCTTGGAAAATCAATTCAGCATCTTTGGATCGAAAGGACCGAATCACGGCTTCATCTTAGTACGGGGTACGTCCTACGTCAAGAAAAGGATCCCCCAGCCATTTGAGGTCGCTGGAATCGGACAATTCGCGGACAAACACAGGCTGCGGGCGCTTGATATGAAAGCAGGAAGCAGCGGCGCACTGGACACCCTATCCCGTGTGATTCACACCTGCCTGCCGGTTGCCCTGGATGTTGTACCCGGTACCGGATGCCGGGGTATTCAGCAACAAGCTACACGGTTTTTTTGTCTCAACTCCGTATACCCTTCTAAATGACCCGACTTTTTCTTCAAGGTATTGTGTCTTCGATTGGTAGGCACCCAATCGAAGATTTTCCATTCAGGCTTCCGTGACTATCAAGATCAATGCTCATTCAGAAGAACACCCGTGGAACTAAAGAGCAGTAGAAAAAACCGGGAATCCCGGCAACTTTCACTGAGTACACTTACAATCTTTCTTCAAGCTTAAGTTGCTCAGCTGCCTCGCGATGATTGCTATAGTTCCCACTCAGCCTTAAGCTCGTCAACAACGTTTCGGGCGATACAAAGTCCTCTCTTCCAAAAAAATGCCAATCATCTTCTATATTCTCCTTTGCATCAGCAGCAAGGACAATCGCAACTGCAGCCCCAAGAGCATACTCCAAATTTGTCCGCTGCGAAGTCATCGATATGTTCACATGCTCATCCACCCAGTTCACACAAACTGTTTCCGGCTCGCCTTCAATTGAAAACTGATAAAAGGACTCAGATTCTTCAGAAAGAACATCTGTGATAACATCCTGGGGGGATCCATCAACAAGCGTCTTCACGAAAATTTTGGGCACATCAACTGCCAAAATATCAGAAAGCGTCTTTCTAATCTTAGGCAATAGTGGACTTAAGCGGATTGCATGCTTATATCTAATCGCAAGATCAATTGACATTTTTAGTTCTCAGCAGCTTTTTTGCCTCATCGGTTATTTCTGTTTTGGCAAATACTCAACTGGATCTCCTGATGTAAAAATCACGACTTTGCTAATCGTCCCGTCACTTAATGTATTTTGAATTTTTGTTAGCCCAGTCACATCACTCGGGCTTACACTCGGAGCATCAATGTAAACTTGAACATCGTGAAATCCGTGAGTGCTAGCCGATTTATAGGCTTCCAAAGCATTTCGCCCGGCGGCCGCAGGGTTTGCTGCAGATTTCAGGCTTATGCCTTTAACATTATCTATATCATCTGCATCAATCCCTTTGGCATTGCCTTGGCCCACACCCAACATGTGTGCTCCCTTTTCATAAGAAGACGCTTTATTCAAAGTGGCGTACTCTTTCATGCTGAGACCGCCTTTGAAAGCATGGGGCGTATATCCAAAGATTGATCCCAATAACTTTTGTACCCCATAATCAGCCGCCGTTTGAATCAGTCCACCTTTTACCAGCCCGCTTCCCTTTGATATAGGAGCACGTAGGGCCTCGATCATCTTCTTTACTAATGCTTCTTCACCTTGATGCCCATCCGGATCTGTGTAACGCAAGGGATTGCTATAGACATAAGCATACTTATTCAGGGATTGCGGATTGCTTATATCCGCATATGGGAGCGGACCAGCGGAAGTGATATCTTTCCCAGTTAGTGCATCGTCAGGCCCGCCCTTAAACTCATCCGGGCTCAGGAATCTACCTTGCGCTCCTGAGTAGTATCTGGCGAGGAAGTAATCGAGCCCCGTTTCGGCATCCCGTTCTTTGCCGGTGAATTTTTGCGGCATTCTGCTAGCAACTGCGGTATCCGGATCCGCTGGAAAGCAACCAGCCGCACTCCGGCCATTATCCGACACACTCAGCATCCGACCAAAGGGTAAGTAATCGTAGCACTCTACTACAGATCCATTCCCATCAGTAACCGTTCGCACGCTCCCTAGCATATCCGAAAATGGATAGGTGATGCCACTTCCAGTGGAAGATGCCGAGGAGTATTCGGCTACCATTTGCCCGAGCGCATTATAAATGTAATACGTTGTCTCTGTCGTCCCGCCACTTGGCGTCCAAACCTTCTTTACGCGATGGCCGTCTCCATGTGTCCAGCAACAGCAATCGCTGCGATTCCGTCCATACAACTTTCGGCGCAGTTTCCTCCTTGCGCACCAGAC
>JAFGIY010000212.1 GCA_016929335.1 Acidobacteriota bacterium
CTGCCGAAGGAGCATGAAGCTCAGTATCTGGCTCTTTGCCCCCTGTGCGCCGCCAAATACGATGAATTTGTAAAAACCGACGACGAGGTAATGGCCGAGCTAAGGGAAGAGATTGTCAGTGCGGAGGATTATGAGATTCCAATATCACTCGGTGACGAGCAAACCAGCATCCGTTTCGTAGAGACACACCTTCACGATTTGAAGGTCATTATGGATGAGGCGGAATGACTCTGGGGGGATCATGAAGTATCCGAAAAAGCACATATCTATTCGCGTGCCTTGGCACGATTCCGGATGGGATGGACGAGTCTGTGCCAATCCACGCCTTAACGGGGCTTGCCTCAAGCTCAAACGGATTGGGCAGGAGAGAAACGATATCGCCGAGGAAACGGTCGCCGGTCAATCGCTTGCGGACTTGCCTCAAGAGAAATGGCCTTGTTGCGTGGCTGAGCGGGTCGCGTTCATGTCGCCATTCGAATACACGAGGGTCGCTAACCACCCGTACAAGCACACATCCGAGGGGAGTCACGGACACTTCTCTCCTACCGATTTACGCCATCCCGCCTATTCGGCCCCTGCGGTCCCATTCGCTTGGATGTTGCGGGAATCGATGGATGAACTCGGCGAAACATATGGTTTGGATGTGCGGCCGCAGCGGGAGCCGGAATTAGGATTCTCCACACAGTGGATACAAGCCATAGAGAACCAAAAGGCCCTGTCAGATTGTTTTTGCGACCACATCAAACCAGAAGAATCACTCTGTTTTTTTTACGCCAAGCAAGTTCCATTTGTCGAAGATGCGGGGGCAAGGAGAATCCTGGTCGGCGTAGGTCGGGTTTTGCATGTGTCCCCAGGAGTTGAATACCAATACTCGACCAGGGATCTGAAAGGAAAGCTGCGGTCCATGCTTTGGGAGCGTATGGTGCAGCATTCCATAAGGCCCGATTTCAAAGATGGCTTCTTGTTGCCTTACCATGCGGCTCTAAAACTGGCTGCTAATAATTCCGACTTTGACCCTGCATCTATCGCCGCATTTTCACCAGATGACCGGCTTCTTGAATTTTCACACGCTTCGCAGCTTGTAACCCACGATGCAGCAATCGCTTCCTTACTGTCCTGCGCGGAATCTCTCAGGAAAACTATTGGCGTTTTACCTGGGCCATGGGCAAAGTGCCTGACCTGGATTGACCAACGAGTCGGAGAGTTATGGACGGCCAGAGGGCCGTGCCCAGGGCTCGCGTCAGCGCTTTGTGCGTTTGGCATTGACCTTGGGACGTTTATCGCTCGACAGATTTCGGACAATGTCGGAGAGAATGTCGATCCTTGGCCCATGGTCGATCTAGTTCTCCGAGACCCTCAAAAGCACCTGCCTAAAGATCTGGCCAAAGGGATCGGGACGACCATTCAAACGAAATGGAGCCGTCTTCCCGAAGAGCGCCGCAATCTCCTGAAACTGATAAGCCGATTTGAAATCAGCAGAGAACAGGCGACGACTATATATGTCCAGGAGGAACGGAAAAAGGCGAATATCGACTGCTCGGATCTGTCCATATTGACCAATCCCTACTTGCTTTATGAAACGACCAGGCTGACATCGACGCCAATAAGTGTCTGGACCGTTGACCGTGGCGTTTTCCCTGACGAGACCATCCGGAAGAAACACCCTCTGCCTGAGCCAACCGCTTTGGACGCGGGCACAGACGCCCGCCGTGTGCGTGCCCTCAGTGTTAAAACCCTGGAGGATGCGGCTATCGCTGGCAATTCTCTGATGCCCCAGGACCAGGTTGTGCTCGCGATTCGGAACCTGGATATCAAGCCAGGGTGCGAAGTCGACGGTGATTTGATCAATGTCGCAAAGGACCAGTTTGAGGAAACCATAGTTGAAACGCCTCTGGCAGATGGTAGCCCTGCGTTGCAGCTTGCCCGTTTAGCCGAAATGGGTGATGTGATTCGCTCCGCCATCCAAAAACGTGTCAAAGGCAAGCGATTGGTTGTCGAGGCCGATTGGAAGACCCTTCTCGACAGTCATCTTGATGTTCACGGTGTGGGTAGTTCCGATGAGCTCGAGGAAAAGGCTCGTGAAGAAAAGACGGCGGCACTAAAGGAACTTGCCGAATCCCGGCTCAGCGTTCTTATCGGACCTGCAGGGACAGGGAAGACCACTCTTTTGTCGGTGCTGTGTTCTCATCCGCAGATATCGCAAGGTGACATCCTGCTTCTGGCTCCAACCGGGAAAGCGCGTGTCCGAATGGAGCAATCCACCAGCGACCTCAAATTGAAGGGATTCACTGTCGCTCAGTTCCTCAGCCCCGACCGCTATGACGGCTCCACAGGTCGCTACAAGTTATCGGAAAAATCTGCCGAGGCCGGGGCTCGAACAGTCATAGTCGATGAAGCCTCAATGCTGACTGAGGAGATGTTGGCTGCACTTATTCAGGCACTCAAGGGTGTTCATCGTTTGATTCTGATTGGCGATCCCAGACAGCTTCCCCCGATTGGCGCAGGCCGTCCGTTTGTTGATGTGATCAAGCATCTCGCTCCCGACGGGATTATGGAAAAATTTCCACGAGTCGCCCCTGGATACGCCGAGCTCACCATTCGCAGACGACAGGCCGGTAAAGAACGCGAAGATTTGCAGCTCGCTGAATGGTTCAGCGGATCGCCGATTGCTCCGGGTGAGGACGATGTTTTCGACAAAGTCGTCAAATCCGGAGAGAGCAAGCATGTGCGCTTTGTTCAGTGGGATTCCTCGGATGAACTCAGGGAGAATCTGGTCTCCGTTCTCGTTGATGAACTTGGTCTTGAAGGCCCGGATGACATTCTGAAGTTTGACGAGTCCTTGGGCGGGAAAGACTGGAATGGGATGCGATTTTTTAACTTCGGTTCAGCCGAACAGTCCGAGGGCTGGCAAATACTGTCACCCGTACGTTCAGGGGCGCACGGCGTTCCCGACATCAATCGTTTAATTCACAAACAGTTCAGGCAAGAGTTAATCGATGCATCCCGAGTCGCCAGATGGCGGAAATACCCCAAGCCGATGGGACCAGAAGAGATAGTCTATGGCGACAAGGTTATCAACTTGGCGAATACCGATCCTAAAATGCCATGGAACCGCCACCGGAAGGTCTATCCGGAAAAGGACAATCCATACATTGCAAACGGCGAGATTGGGATGGCCGTCGGTTTTTTTTGGAAAAAGGGTCTGCCAGATCTGCGTTGGAAACTCGAGGTTGAATTCTCCTCACAGCCGAACTTCAAATATGACTTCACGGCTAAGGATTTCGGAGAAGAAGCAAATCCGGTGCTGGAGCTGGCTTATGCGCTCACCGTGCATAAGTCTCAGGGCAGCGAGTTTGGCACCGTCATTCTGGTTCTGCCAAATCCGTGTCGACTGCTTTCCAGAGAGCTGCTTTACACGGCCCTGACTCGGCAGAAAAATCGAGTGGTTATTCTGCACCAAGGAGCCAGAGGCGATCTGCGCAAGTATTCATCAGACGATAGGTCGGAGACGGCCCGCAGACTGACAAATCTTTTTGAAGCGCCATCCCCGATTTATATTGACGGACGATTCTTCGAAGAAAATCTGATCCACAGAACAGCACGCGGTGAAATGGTTCGGTCAAAGTCTGAAGTGATCATCGCTGACAGACTTTCCGCCTTGAAGGTCGAGTACATGTATGAGCATTCTTTGACCATCGGCAGCGCCACAAAATATCCCGATTTCACGGTTGAGGATATCGAATCAGGCAGAACATTTTATTGGGAACACTGCGGCATGCTGCATGTTCCGAGTTACCGTAGGCGCTGGGAAGAGAAGCTCAATTGGTATAAAGACAACGGCATCCTGCCGCATGAAGAAGGAGAGGGTGAAAACGGCACGTTGATCGTCACAAGCGAATCAGCGCGTGGAGGGATTTCCTCTCAAGATATAGAAAGAGTTATCCGCACAGTCATATTGGACGAATCATGATGCCGGTGTGCTCAGACCAGAACTCCACAGCTTTGACCCGCGCCCAGGGATGCCTCCTTGGACAGCTCACCGGTGACGCTCTTGGCAGCCTGGTCGAGTTCCAGTCGCCGGAGGAGATCCGCCGCAGCTACCCGGCAGGCGTGCGGGAACTGGCCGATGGCGGCACATGGAACACCATTGCCGGTCAGCCAACCGATGACTCGGAGATGGCGCTGCTGCTGGCCCGGATGCTGGCAGAGCGTGGAGCCTATGATCCCGATGCCGCGCTTCATGCCTATCAATTCTGGCTCGACTCCGATCCCTTTGACTGCGGTATGACCATCGCCACTGGATTGCGGGGCCGTCCGAACCCCGACAGCCAGGCCAACGGAGCCATGATGCGGATCAGCCCTTTGGGTATTTTCGGGGCCAACCAACCATTGGAGACAGTGGGCGACTGGGCCAGGCAGGACGCCGCTCTGACGCATCCTAATCCGGTGTGCCTTCAGGCGAACTCGCTTTTCACCATGGCGATTGCCCGCACCATTGCCTCGGGCTGCGAAGCCGAGAAGCTCTACCAGAATATCAAACACTGGGCTGCCGACCTGGCAGTCGACCCGGCTCTCATGGACGCTATCCAAGGAGCCGCCGAAGCTCCACCTGCCGACTACGTCCAGCAACAGGGCTGGGTGTTGATCGCGCTCAGAAATGCCCTGTGGCAACTGCTCAATGCCCCGAGCTTTGAAGAGGGCGTTGTCGATACGGTCATGCGGGGCGGAGACACCGATACCAACGCAGCCATTTGCGGGGCGCTCCTGGGCGCGGTGTACGGCCTGGACGCCATACCCGCCCAATGGGTCGACC